>MWCD01000061.1 GCA_002069885.1 bacterium ADurb.Bin236
CATCGGCGACAGCACAATCGCTTGAGCTGTGGTGTCCGGCGTGGGAACAAACACATCTTCAACATCCACGATTCCGGTAAAACTGTCGGACTCCGGAATCCCTGTGTGGGGTCTAATCAAGAGGTACAAAGGCTTGTTGATCCCCGTCTTAAATGTTAAAGGCGTAAGTCCGAAATATTCAGGGTCTAGTCTTATCGGCGTTTCAGGATTGTCTGAGGGCACAGATTGAGCGGTAACCACAAAACACGCTTTTCCCTTTACTATATCGCCTTTCACCTGAATCTGGTTTGCCGAAGTAAAATTCGAGTCTGCCGGAACAGTAATGTTCGCAAAACCCTGATCAGCGTTTGCAAGATTTGCAGAGATGTCTTTGCCTGAATCCGGCGCCTGAGACATAGTGACCTGAACCGTGTCGTCGGCCCATGTTCCATCTACAACGAAATATCCGCAACCATCCACAAGTTGGACACAAACTGTTTCGCTGCCCTGATATGGTGTCGCGGATATGGATGTTCCGGGCGCGGCAGGATTATCGAAAAGAACCACGCGCTTGTTTGCGGTGTCCCACGACCACTGTCCTGCGGCGGGAGTCGAGTTATCGGCAATATTTGAAAGCGCAACAGACCCTGCGCCCGTGTCAATTTTCACAAAATCTGGTTTGTCGGTTATATACGATACATCTGAGCAGTAATTGCCTAAAGCGCAGGGGATTGAGCATCCGCCGGAACACCACGCGCTTACCATGAAATCCGCAGTGACAATCGAATCTCTCAATGCTGACAGCAGAAGATGGTCGGGACCTGACCCGATTTCGACGGTTCCGGGGTCGCCGAGAACGAAGGGCGGACCGACTGGAGGCCCGCCTAGGTCGCCATTGGTAGTTTTATCTTCAGCCAGCGTGGAATAAAAGGCGTCCGCTCTTATGGGATTCGGCGTAACGATTCCGATATAGTGAGGAGTGTTGAGGCAGCTTGCGCAACCTATGGTGTATAGTTCCACACACCACGCCTGCCCAAAAGCTGTTCCGCAACCATCCTGATACGCCAGAGTATGGATAACAAAATCGCCTTCCAACGCGTCTGCGTGTTCGTCAAGCACATCTTCTGAGTTTCCGTCTTTATCGTAAACTTTCACAAAAGGCGACACATCGAAACCCACCGTGCTGGCGGTGAAAAGCCCGTCGGCGCCGCTAGTGGTCATTTCAGTCACCCCGTCCGGATAGTAAATCTTGAACTGAACGAACGCCGGGGGGCCGGTCGGCGACAGGTCTAGAAACTCCACGCTCAGGCTGTTGTTGCGAACTGTCTGGTAGACCGCAGACGCGCTGTTGCCCGCGAGGTCGTATACCGTAACCGTCACGCTGTCCGCGACGGCGTCGGCGCTGTCGATGTTGTATGTCCCGCTCCAGTCATCTGCCGACATATCGTCAGCCGGATTTTCCGAGAAAGCGGCAGAGAATGCCGCGCGGTACATGCCCGACAGAGCGTCTGATGCGGTTCCCTCGACTTGGAACTCCTGCGCGGCGGCCATGCCGTTTCCGAAATAAAGCCTGTTATTTGAGGGCGATATCCATAGATAGTCGCTCGCTTCGACAAATCCTCCGGTCAATATTACCGGCGGCGTCCAGTCTATTCCGAACACACGCGAAGAAACCGCTGATGAATTCCCCGCCCTGTCGGTCAGCCTGAAAGAAACCTCGCAAATATCCGCTCCTTCGACTGAGCAATTCTCGCCTCCCGAATCTCCAACAGTAAGAGTCGGGTCCGTTGCACAGTCATAAACCGTCCAGTCCAGAGTCGTGGACGAGTCGTTAACAACTTTATATTCGCATACATCGACTCCCGATCCTGAATCAAAATTGGCAACATCCACAATGAAATCGTCCCTCTGCCATGAAGATGCGGCGGGGGCGTTTATCGTCGCCGCCGGGGGGGCCCAGTCGATGCTGAAAGCCCTAGTGGCAGTGGCCGAAATGTTGCCTGCCCGGTCAACGGCTCTGAATGAAAGCGCGCACGCGTCGTCGCCTTCAACGTCGCAGTATTCTCCGCCCGTGTCGCCCACTGTGGCTGTTGGATCGGAAGCGCAATCGTAGGCTGTCCAGCTTAAAGTCTCGGTCGCGCCGCTCACCGCCATCACCTCGCAGGTCAACACCCCGGAGTGCGCGTCGAAATTCGTGATGTCGACAAGGAAGTCGGCGCTCTGCCACGAGGAGGCGTCCGGAGAAACAATCGTGACGATCGGCAAAATCCAGTCGATTCCGAACAATCTAGTTGTTGTCAGCGACAGATTGCCCGCGCGGTCGGTCACCCTGAAAGAAACTTGGCAGATATCTGCGCCGAGCGTCGCGCAGTTTTCTCCGCCGGAGTCGCCGACCGATATCGTCGGATCCGTCGCGCAGTCATACACTGTCCATGCCAAAGTCTCGACGCTATCGCTTGTCACTTTGTATTCGCACACATCCACGCCGGAGCCGGAGTCGAAGTTCGTAACATCAATAACGAAGTCGTCGCGTTGCCAAGAAGAAGCGTCCGGCGAATTTATGGTAGTGGCGGGCGGAGCCCAGTCTACGCTGAACAGCCGGGACGCCACACTGGAAATATTGCCCGCTCGGTCAGTCGCTCTAAAGAAAACTTCGCATATATCCTCTCCTTCCTCAGCGCAGTATTCAACGCCCGAGTACCCAACAGTCACAGTCGGGTCTGACGCGCAATCATAGGCTGACCAGTTTAGAGTCTCAGTGGCTCCGCTGACAACCTTCATCTCGCATACGAACACGCCCGAACCGGAATCAAAATTAGTGGTGTCCACTAAAAAATCAGCGCTTTGCCAAGAGCTTGCCGCGGGGCTATTGATAGTTACAATCGGAGGAGCCCAGTCGATTTTATAGATTCTTGAAGTCTCGACAGGGCCATTGCCTGCTAAATCGCTAACTCTAAGCGATATTTGACAAACGTCTTCGCCTTCTACGTCGCAGTATTCACCGCCAGTGTCGCCTACTGTTATCATAGGATCCGTTGCGCAGTCGTAAGCGGTCCAATCAAGCGTCTGCGACAGATTGCTGACGACGCGGATCAAGCAATTCGTCGGGCCTGAGCCGGGAATATAATCTGAATTCGTGACATCAAGAGCGAAATCCGCTCCTTGCCACTGCGCGGCGAGCGGGGAATTTATTGTTGTTTGCGGATTCGTGCCGTCATACCAGTATTCGGACGCGATTATCGTAAACAACGGACTTATATTCGGGTTGATTCTTGCTCTGTCCACCGCCCTCAGATAAAGCCTGTATTTGCCTCCTGATTGAAGGTTAGGGCCTCTCACTCCGACGTCATACGCGCTTGCAAACACCATGGTTTCATCGAAATCCATGTAAAAATATGACGAATCTGTGGCAAAAACCACATAGTATCCTGAAAGTCCGGAGCCTACGTCAATGGATGCTTCCCAGTCTATAAATGGGTCGGAATAGTTATACCATGTAGAAGGAGACAGAACAGGCGCGGGAGGCGGGCTGCCGTATTGACTGTATATCCAGACATTGGTAGGCTGCTCCGGAGCCGTCTTATCGAATCTGTACGTGAAAACAGTTTGCGCGGCAGATATGTTTCCGGCGTTGTCCTCGACTTTTAAAATCAAATAATACTCGTCGGGAACGTCTGTTGCGCCCGGAAAAAGCGCCTGATAATCTATGGTCGCCGCTGCGGATTCTGTCAGGAACGGAACTCCCGCCGAATCTGTTCCGAAATATATGTGATATGCGGCCACGCCTGAACCGTTAGGCGCGGCGGGAATGTCTTGAATGTCGCTCCACTCGAAATAAGGAACTGTCATGCTCCACCATACGCCCGCTTCCTGCGTTATTTCTTCGACAGGATTCTTTGATGAATCTTTAAAAGCAGATACGACTGTCGTCGCCGGATCAGGCGGCGTCCAATCGATTGAATAAGCTCTCGACACGACCGGGGACACATTGCCGGCAAGATCGTAGGCTCTGAAATAAACCACGCATTTCCCCACGCCTTGAACGTCGCAGTATTGGCCCGCGCCGACAGTCAGCGCGCGCGCTGAAGCGCAACTGAACGAGGTCCATGCAAGCTTTTCAACTGAATCGCTTGTCACTCTCCATTCGCATGCGTCCGGGTCCATTCCGGCTCCGGGAGCCGGATCGGAGACGGACACTTCAACATTGAAACCGGCGTTAAACCAAGATGAAGCGTCGGGATTTAGGATCTCGATGGCGGGCGGCACATTGTCAAACTTATAAACGAATGCCGTCTCAGGCGGCGCGGCATTCCCGACGTTGTCGTAGGCGGACATCCGAACGTAGTATGTCATTCCCGAAACCAGAGGTCCTGTCGCGAAGAATGAACTAGCGTCCGTTGCGTATGGAGGTATTTCAGCCGAATCCGTGCTGAATCCGAAAGCAAAATACGCCATTCCTGAATTGTCGATGAAGGCTTCTCCCGCTGGCATGTCCGAGCCTGTCGCCCAAGAGAAGAATGGATTCTCGTAGTTATACCATTCGCCGCTGGTGAGGGGGATGTCCAGATCGACCGGCGAGGCGAAACCTGAAACCTCCGGAATCTCAGGCGGCTCGTTGTCGCGCCCGAAATCCACCCTTATAAATTTTCCGTTTTCGCAGGAATCGTAGACGCCAAAGTAAATTGTCTCCGAATCATTCGGGTCGGTCGCGTCGAGCGAGTAAGACACGCTCAGATTGGCCGGAGTGACCGGAGTCGCAAGCACGTGAGAAGGAGCGGGTTCTCCGAAAGCGGCTTGGCCCGACAGCCGCTGAACGGCGTTGTCGTCCGTTCCAGAAACATTTATTGACGCTACTTGGCCGTCGCCTTCTCCCGCCTTGTCATTGTGCCACGCCTTGCAAGCCGAGTTAAGCCCGGAAGAAGAATCGCCCTTCTGGTTTAAGTCGCAGTTCAGTCCGTCGGCGGTTCCATAATGATAAAAATCTATCGTTGATGAAAGCGATAGAGCCGTTATGTCGGGCCGCTGATTGTCAATAGAGACCGCAGGGTCGGTGAAGATTGTGGGGATGATGGAAGTGTTACCCACCCTGTCCCTGACTTGAACATAGACGCGTTTGGGATTAGCCGTGCAGCCGCCGTCGGCCAAAATGGTGTTGGCAACCCATGAGCCGTCGCATGTCTGTGTGGCAGCGTTCCAGTTGTTGCAAGTCTGGCCGTTGGTTATGTCGAATCCGCATTTGATGTCTCTGGAAGTCCCGGCTTCGCTGGAATCACAGTTGCAACAAACATCGACATCTACGGCGGCAGGTTCGATCAACACCCATTGCGGTCCGACGGCCGAATTCAAACTCAGCGCAGCGTCGGAGCAAGCGAAACGAACAGCCGCGATTCCGCTGCAATCGTCGTTGGCGGTTATCTGCGATATCTCAGGCGTGGCTGTCGTTATGCAGTCGCCTGAAACCCCAAGAGTAATCCCGTTGACCGAGGGCCTGTTGCTATCTTTCTGCCAATCGCCGGGGAATCTTATCACGGCCGAATTGAAAGTGTTGAATCCCGCCTGCGAAGTGGAAGGATAGATCAGCACGCTTCGAGGCGGACAGGAGTTTTCCACGAATGTGACGTTGCCTACCCCTTGATTCAGGTTTCCGGTTGTCGCCGGACCGCCTATCGCGCAGTCGTCGAGCGGTTCGGGCGGACACAACAATCCTGATGCCGTCAAAACATTCGTTGCAGACGCGTCCGGTTGCGTGTTGTCGGCAGTGACTGTAACCTGCGCGGAAGCTTCGTATGTTTCATTTGAAGGATACGAAGCAATATTGCCGAAAGAATCCACCGCTCTCACCGTCACGGCTTTTGCGACGTGCGGTGTGTTAGACATGAAAGCGTTCTGTTCAACCGTGTATGTTCCTGTGGCTGGAGACGCAAGCGTGATCGTCCCCGGCGTGGCAGACGAGGCTATCGGGTTTACATTGGCTATCGATAGCGAGAAGTTCACTGCGGAGTCGTCGTCCTGAATGGAGACCTCGTCGCCTATCTGAAATATCGAAACGTCGCTCACGTTGAAAGTTAGGCAGTTCACGCCCCCGCCCTGCCCGGCGTCGCAGTTGGGAGCGATAATATTCGCCGTTGAAACCCTCGGATAAATCTCTAGGATATTCGCCACAACGTTAACAATCGATGTGCCGGGAGAGTTGGACGAGTTGGTCGGATCAAGAGAATACGGGGTTCCGCCTGATATGTATGTGAATCCGTTGGCCGGAATCTCTGCGTCAATCAATCTGCCGTCGACCACCACTGTTTTCAAGTCATATAAAACATAGTAGTATTCGATTTCCCCTGCGGCCAGAGTGTCGGCTAAACCAGAGAAAAGATATGTGTTTCCTGAATAGTTCCCTGACGCCAAGAGGCTTTCGCCTGCTCCAAGGCCGGGATAACACGAGTCGCATGCCCCGTTATTGTCCGAATCTTTCCATAACGTCAATTGAGTCAATTCTGAGTCTAGAAGAGTCTCGTCGGCCGTCCGGGTCGCCCTTAAAGAATCGACTGTAATGGAAGTCGGCAACCCATTAATCACTTGAAGCGCGATTACGGGAACTTTCAACTGTCCCGGCGGTGGTTCAAGATGGTCGACGCTCTGCGCATTAATACAAACATTGTTTCCGAATGTCGTCACGGCTCCGCCAGAAGGTTTGTAAGTCAGCCCCGCCGTTATATTTATTGTGACGTCTTCCGGCGGCGCGGCTTCGTTGTTCGTTAAGGTGACCGTTCCTCTTCCATTGGAAAGATTGCCTTGCACCTGAGAAGCGGCTCCCGGCGGCGGAACAGGCGAATACACCGCGCCGGTCAACGAAGTGTCGACAAATTTCACAGAAGAGTTTGGCTTCTGTTCCGTGAACGTAACCGTCACGTTCGAGCTTGAATATGTTGGATTCCCGTAAGAACCTCTATCTCTATTGCCGAAAATATCCTCCGTCGTAAATGTGATCATCCTGTTGCCGAGGATGCACGACTGCGAGCTGGGCGGATCAGCCATCACAAGGACCGCCGTCACATCTATGCTAGAGGAACCCGCGGAAGCAAGCGCCGAACTCGGAATAGCGGTCACGGGATCAGGATTAGGCTCAAACACTATGCCCCCCGCTTCTATCGCGGCGTTCAATGTCGCCCCGTCCGCAAATATCCCTCCCGCGTCCAACGTTCTGGCTATCGTGTATGTCACGTAGAATCTTACCGGGTTGGGATATGAGACATCTTCGGTCAATCCTGAGAAAACAACCTTCCCCGCAGAGAACGTTCCTTTTGCCACCAAAGCGTCGCAGTTAGAGCCTGTCGCGTCGCATATCTGATTCGGATTCACATAGACATATCCAATGTCCGTTTTCTGGACTATGCTGATGTCAAGAGGAGTCGTCAGGTTTATCCTGTTCGGCACGGAAGCAGTGTCAATGCTGGCCACCGTCCTCGTTCTGCTTATTGAACATGCGGCGTCCTTGCATACGGTCACAGTGTGTCCGGCCTGATATCGCGACGCGTTGTTCACTTTCAGCGTCGAACACGAAGCGCAGTCGTCAAGAATCATTTGTCTTGCGGTTCCGTTGTTTGGCGCGGCTGTGTCGAAGTACGGGTTTATAACGCTGTCTCCGTTGTCCCTCCACAACTGGACTTCCTCAATGTACGCGTCGTTGGTGTTCATGCTCTGTATCGATATAGAAGAAACCCGCTGCGTCGGATTTCCTGTCGGCCCGTCGTTTATCGTGAAGTTGAGTATAGGAACAAAAGTAGAGCCGGCTTGAACGCGCCTTACGGGAACCGGATCCGTCTGAGCGTAAGCCTGCGCCATCTTTACCGAAAGCCTGCAATTGGGCGGATCAGCGTCCACCCCGCTCGAGTCGGGGTTAACGCAGAACTTGTCTCCGTCCGTGTAGTCGTTGCTGTCGTAACTTCTCGGTTTGTATCTTCCTTCCTTGTTCACATCGCATTCCGGAGCGCCGATTAGCGTCGCCCGGTTAGTGTCTATCTTGAAATAGTCAGAGTCGGAAACTGGAGCCGTTGTGGTTCCGGCCGACTGTGTGACCGTGTATACTAATGTTCCTTTTGCTGAAGATGCTAGACATGCATGGAACGAGCACGCGCCCCCTACTATCGAAGGCTGGGACAGCGTGAATTCCGATATTTTTTCCGAACTGTCCGAGTTCCGCACGAACGACAGGTCCGTCCCCGAAGTCGTCACGTACGCCAGCGAACTGGGGGCCGCCGCTATGTTTTCCACCTCTAGATAAACTTTGAAAGATTCCCCAAGATAGATTTCAGGATTATCGATGCCCGACCCAGCCTCGGTGTTCGGACACAACGGCTGATCGGCCATATCCCTGATATACATCTTGTTCACCCTTAGCTGCGCCGCCTCGACTATGCCGGCAGGCAGCGAGTCCATTGGGAAAGATTGCAACAGTCCAAGTTCGCAGTATCCGGCCCTTATTTTTGAGTGGGTTACATAGCTGTTAGTGGTGTAAGTTCCTGTTAAAGCCGGCGTCACGTCGATGTAGCTAGCCGCCTCTCCAGACACGGCGCTCCATTCTCCCGCCACCCCGTTCGTAGTTGCGAACACTCTCTCGTTCTGAATAATGTCATTGGTCACGCTGTTGTTTATATATACGCGTCCGCAGGCCGCGCAGTCGTTAGTCAACTGTTTCCTTGAGTTTGAATAAACCCTTGTGGCGTCCAGAAGACCGACTTTAAGGCCTCTGGCAGTCGTGTTAGGATCAATATCCATTACCAAGTCAACGGATTTGCTTTCCGTTCCGTTTATCTGCAGATAGGTGGAAAAGTCCAGTTGCACTGTGGAGCCGGAAGCCTCTATGGCGCTGTCAGCCTTGTTAACATAGAAGAACGGCGGGTTCGAGTTCGTTTCCCTCAGAGCCAGCTTGTCTAGCAAGGCCCTTGGATTCGTTGTCGGCGTTATCGGAGCGCAGTTCTGAGTCGAACATTCATAAAGCGTGAATACCAGCCTCGACAACTTCGCCGACGCGCCTTCCCTCATCAAAAACATGTTTTTGCTCTTGTAATACGGCCCGACGGGAGCGAGAAGATATATCTGGTTGTTCACCGTGTCCACATAATCCACTGTTGCCAGCGTGGTTCCGTCGCAGTCTCCCACAATGATCGACTGCATTTCCAGCCCCGCGAACACCCGCGCATCGTCCACATCCAGCCTCGAGCAGGTAGGCGAGCAGTCCGGGCCGGAGTTCGTGCTGTTTACAATCTGATCAAACAAACGGAAAGTAAAAGTCACCGGACGCGTCGACGTCTGCCCCTTAGAAACCGTCTGGCCGGGAGCCCATGTGTCTCTCCTCAACGCCAGTATTCCGTTTGCTATCGGAGGAGCTTTGAACTGCGTGCTCTTGCCGGACGTCATCTTCGGGTTGGCGGCCCCGAAATCAGGGTAAAATGTGTCGGTCACTGCCCCGCTCCGCGGCGACACTCTCAGGCTTGTTCCGGTGTTCCTGTCCCTAGCCATTACGTGGTTGGACGCGTCGCCTATAGCATACGCGTCTCCGACCGCCGTCGTTCCGTCCGTAAGCATGTTTCCCGTTCTTATTTTCACCGCGTTCGACGTGTTGGATACTATTCTATAAGTCCTCAGCGGAGCGGTAATATCTGGGATAAGGGTGTATGACACCCATTGGTTGGATGTCCATGCTTTCGAGGTGTCAGGCATGACTCTCTCAGTCAACCCCGCCGTTATCGCCCCAGTCTCAATCGACGAATTGCCGTCCAGCAGAAACTCAAGAGAACTGCCCGGCGGATACTGCGTCGAGACCGTCTTGAAGTCCATGTAAATGTCCAGCGTGTTGACCGAACTTTCGCCGATTGTCAATGGATTCGAGCTTGCGTCCGCCAGCGTCATCGTCAAATAATTGTCGACATCCGTTATAGCGGCGATATTGGTGGTGTTGAGATATTGCGTTGCTCCGCTTATCGCGGATATTTTTGCGATTGTGTTTGCGGATGTTTGCGCGCCTGACGGAGCGAATTTTAGCTTCATCGAGGAAACAGTGTATGTTTTTCCCGATCCGATCGGATTGGTGTTTTCAAAATTCAACGTCATGATTTTTACGTTTGTGGCGTTGTCGTAGATAGTTCCCGGAAGAGCGGGCAAGTGGGAAACTCTCAGCGAATACCCTTCTACGTTTATTGAAAGCGTGCTTCCGGCCTCCGGAGGCACGCTGACCGGAACTGTGTCGGCGGTATTCTTAGACCTGACCTCGAAAGAATTGCCGCCAAGAACCGCCTGCGGCGTAACATCAACCCCCGACGCGGAATATCCGTAAACCACATCAAGCTTCACGCCTGCGTTCATCGAGTCTATGTGAACCTTTATCGTCTGTCCGCTTATGCTGAACGTATCACCCGCGCATAGCTGGGTGTCACCGTAAGTGACAAGCCGGGTCCAACCGGATGTGTTCGAAGTCTTTGTGGGAGCCGCCCATCCTGTGGGAATCGTGAAGGTGACATAACAGTTTGCGGTCGTGCTTGGCGTGGCCCCGCAGGAACATTCCCCTGTGTTCAAAGGATAGTCGAACGCAGTCGCGCTCGTGTACGTTATCGTCCACTCGCCCGGCGTGTCTATCCCGACATTGGCCCTAGGCGATATCGCCGCGACCCCGGGATTGCTCAACCCTCTCGTAACTTTCACCCTCCTCGACACGTAGGGACTTATGTTGCCCGCCGTGTCCCACGCCACCGCCGTTATGTAATAGTCCTTGTATGCGGGAAGCCCTATATTGTTCGCGTCGAAAGTTCCTGTCGTTACAACAGTCTGGCTGGACACCCGGTTCGTCTTAACCAGCGAGTCCACTCCGGTCAACGGAATCGAAGAATCCCCCACAAACATCTTTATCCTGTCCAAATTAGCGTATGTGCCGGCGTTTACCAGAATCCTGTCCGCCGTCCCATCGTCATATCTGGGATCGTTGGCCGTTATGTCGTAATAATTCCCGACAATCGGCTCCGTTCCGTCGTAAACGCCATTGTTGTTAATATCGATCCACCCTTCCTTGCGGGTCATCGGAATCAGCGTCGTCGTATTCAGAACGCACGAGCCGGCCGGCGATTCATACACTTTTGTGTCGCCGGCGTCATAAATGTTGTTATTGTTAATGTCCCTTATTACGCATGAGAAATCCGTGTTCTCCACCTTCACATGGCTGCCGTTCGCGTCGCTGTACGAGCCTCGCACTCTTATGCTGTTCTGCGAAGTGTACGTTCCGTCCGATGGCTCGGTTATTACAGGCTCGGTCGGGCTTGTCGAATCTATCACGAACTGAAAACCGGTGGACGTGTTCACGTTCCACGGATTCGGGCTTTGGATGGTTCCAGCCATGTCCTTTCCGTTTGCCGCCTGAATCTGCGCAGTGCCGTCGCAGGAGCCGCCGCAGCATGCAGTGCTTCCGGTCGGGATAGTCACCCATCCTTTCCATTCATTCGTAACAAAGTATCCGTCATAGTAGCCCGAAGTTGAGCCGTTGTCCGTGTGTTTAATATCGCTTGAGAAAGCCTTCGTAGGCTGTCCGTTGATATCCGTGGGAATCCCGGCAGGCGCGGTCTGCGACGCGTAATACACATTGTCAGTCGTCGCGTTGAATGTCGTCGTTACCGTCCGCGCAATCGGCTCTCCGAGAGTCTGATTCCAGATATTGTTGTTGTTGTGAGATGCCAGAGACTCCACATATCTTTCGTACGGAGTTGACCCCCTGAAATCGATCAGCGTAGTTCCTATTGCCGGAGTCACTCCCACAAGAACAACGTCCGCAGCGTCATACTGTCCGGCAACGCTCCCCGTGTCCTGCACCACCGCCTCGTCGAACACCTGCAACTGGCAGTTGTTCTGCGTTATCAACTGAATAGACGGGACTTCGTACGTAGTCATCGACTTGTTGTAGCTGACCGCTATCTCAAGTTTTCCCGACGACACCGGAGACGCAGGAGATATGCTTACTGCGGACACATCAGGCGGAGCGGTCGCGCTCCCTATCGTCACCGAGTCTGTTCTTGTCGTAGCGTATGAGATGTTAAACTTCTGGATCCTGTTATTGCCGTAGTCCGCAACCCATATATGGCTGCCGTCAGGAGATACGGCTATGCCCCACGGAGAATTGAATCTTCCGTCCGTTGTGTCGGGATAACTGCACCCGGCAACCGCCGGATCGCAGTTTCCGAGAAAATGCGCCTGCCATTTGATCTCGTGCGCCCCCAATACTCCGGAACTTTGGTTGTATCTAACATAATTGCCCAGCCTGTGCACCGTCATTCCTCTGGTAGGCGGATTGGCGGCGTAATTTCCCCTGTCCGTCACGTACAGATTGCCGTAATCATCTACAGTAATGCCCCCGCCTGATATTATTCCGGGGTTGGTAATCGCCATCGAAGTTCCGTTCTTATGAAACTTCTGCACGTTCCCGTTCTCATACACGATGTAGATGAAACCATGTTTGTCCATCGTGATGTGTCTCGGATCGGCGCTTGTGCTCGCAAGGTTGTCCCTTACGCCCGCAGAGCTGTATTTATATATTTTTGAGTTCTGGTCATGAAGAACATAGGCGCTGGCAAGATTCCCCGGAACCCCCGGTTCAACCACTATTCCCCGAGGCCCTGAATTTATATTTCCGGGAGCCGGCACGTCAATAATCGTCCAGCTTCCCTCGCATGTGTCTTTATTTGTGAATATGAACCTATCGACCGAATCGTCATTGACATCCCCGGCCCACAGGTATGTGCCGTCTCCGCTTATGGCAAGCCCGTAAATGTTTTCGAACTTGCCGTTCCCGGCTCCGTATCCGCCGAGGGAACACTTCAAATTGCCGTTTGAATCGAATTTCATGATTATGCCCGAAGATGAAAGAGCCACATAGACATTGTCATCGTCGTCAATAGTTATACTCGTGGGAAGAGGCGTGGAATATTCATCATATATATGCCCGGCATAAGTCATCGAGCCCGCTGAAAGGCTCAAGACTTTTACTCTGTTGTTCGCCGACTCCGCCACATAAAGTTTAGTCTTGTCCGGACTTAACGCCACGCCGTGCGGCAAGCTAAACTGCGTGTCTCCGTCGCCGATTCCGCCGAAACTCGATATTAAGGCCTTTGTGCTTTTGTTGTAACTGTAAACCCTATGAATATTATCGGCGCATGATATAACATCTCCGCCGTACACATAACTCGGGCTGTCGCATCCGCACGACACATACATGTAGGTCGAATCAACGTCTATTCCTTTCGGGTCGCAATCGCTCACAAGGGATAAAGTGCTGTTCCATGGATTCGCGCAAGCCCCCCAACTGCCTCCGCTGAATCTTCGGCATGTCACATAGTTTCTTCCCGCCGGCGTTCCGAACTGCGCGTCAACGTAATAAATAATGTTGTTGTCCGAAGGGTCAACAACAACCTCTCTCGGCACATAAGAGGTGGAAGCCACAGTCGTCGGAGCGATGTTCCCGCCCGCAGCCGCAAATCTCCAGATTTTCTTGTTTGTGTTGTCCGTCACAAATATGTTGTTGCTTGCGTCGATTGAAATCCCGTCTGCGGAGCCTATGCCCGGATTGGTATTGGGCGTCGGGCATGACGCTAGGCTCCATGGTATGAAACAAGCGTTTATCAAGGTTCCGCCGTTGGTGTATTTCTGAATCCTGCTTTTCTGGCCGGTCACGTCGAATTCGGCCACCAGTATATTTCCGCTTGAGTCCAGAACCATTCCCTGAAGCCAGTTGTTAGGGTTCGCCAATTGTATGTCGAATCCAGCCATCAGAAGCGTTCCGGCGCTGTTATAACGAAGAACTTTTTTTGTTGCGTCGTTAAGCACGTAAATCGTTCCGTCGGGAGGCACAAAAACATCAGACGGCTTTCCCATGAGATAAAGCGTTGGCACTTTGGTAGAGAATGTGTTTGTGAAACCCTGAGTCAGCTTCGCGGTGTATGTCCCATACGGCAAAGGCGTTCCTCTCTGATTTGCCAACCAATCCCATTGCCCCCGTCCGTCGAAATCAGGAGGAAGATTGCCGTTAGGCCTAGCAGGTCAACTATTGTTGTATTCGGCGTACAACCGGCGCGCAAAAGTCCCTCCGCTGTTAAAAAGGTCAAGCGTTAAGTCCCACTTGTCAACGAGGAATCCGCCCCGGTTCGGAAATGCGGAAGCTCCGCTGTTCGGAGTCGCCTGCAAATACGACGTCTGTCCCGCCACCTGATTGTCGAAAGGGTCGGGCGTGTTTGATATCGACGATATTTGAGCGCGAGCCGCAGTCACCGCCATAAAAACAACCGCCACTGCAACTGCTTGTGCTGTCAGATTGATTTTCGCTTTGTTATGCGCTTTATTCATTTACACACCTTCATCTTAGTTATTACTACATATAATCAAAATTCATGCCAATTGATATGCTCGATAATTCAACAGATTACACAATCTTTTTAAAGAATATGGGTACTTTTTTGCATCTTGCCGCCCCTCTTAGTGCATTGCCATGCACTGCATGTTGCTGTCTGTTAATTTAATTGTCTCTTTAGTATTTTAAAACAAAACATTTTAACATTTTTCGTCTTACCCGCATCTTTTTCCATTCAAACGTAAATATAAATTCATTTTATAAAAGCAATATTTTGTGTTTGACATTCACACGAATGGGAAAAATATAGATAAGGAAGAATCTGGAGAGTCGAGGTGGAAGACATGAATATCCAAAATAATACAATCGGAAAAGCAATCTTTTTAATATCATTTGTTGTTTTAATGTTTTCCGGGTGTGGCGGAGGCGGGGGGATAAACCCCATAACTGCAAATCCTATAGATTCTTCCTATTCAGCTAAAATTGCGGGCCATGATTACGATTCCGTATCAGCCGAATACGATGCAGAATATACCGCCTTGCTTGCCATTCGCGACTGGCTGATTTCTCTTGACAACAAAGACTTAATCAATTCACAGGGCAATAGAAACGACAAAGCACAGGCGGATAATCACAGGGAGCAGTTAAAAAAGATTATAGAAGATATTGAAAAGTATATTCAGGATGAGAAATACGATAAAGCGGCGCAAGACGTAGAAAAGAAGCTTATTCCGAGGACCGACGGATGCAACGCCGGAAATGCCGCTGACGATCTGATTCTTAGCTGTATTCTGGCAAACAATCTTTATAATGCTTCCACTGACTTGCTCAAAGCGCTTCAGGAAGCGCAGGCTCTCCAAACTCCGGAAACCGACAAAACCAAATCAGGAAAAAGCTCTTCACGAATTGCGGCTGCATCGATCATAGACTATAAAGAAGCCCTGTTGAATATGATAGCTGACATGAAAAGCGAAATCGACAGCGCGGATGACGACGCATTTAAAAACCCCTTAACCGGAGACCGCGCCGAGTTGGTCGCCATAATCGACCTTGCAGCCTCTAGCATCGAGGCCGGAGATATACAATCCGCGCGGGACATCGTCAAAAATCAGTTTCGACCGCTTGTCGATGGCGGAGACGGAGGAGACGTTTCCGACGACCTAATCAATAGCTGGGTGTATTCAACTGAGGGATATGCTACTCTGATAACTAATATCGCAACCGCTATTCAGGAGATGAAACTCACAAAGGTATCCATATCGGGCATGCCCGCCACTTTAGGCGTAGGCGAGACAGTTCAACTTGCGGCAATATGCGAATATAACAACACGACTGAAATTGATTGTTCAGAGCATGCGACATGGACAATAAGCAATCCGGCTCTTGCGGCGATATCTGCAGATGGGAAACTCACCGGAAACGCCGTTGGAACGGTGGCCGTCACCGCTCTTTCAGGAGGCATGTACAGCTCTCCCGTTTTCACCTTCGTGGACTATTCCGGCGTGTTCAAAGATTCTTTTGAAAAAGATTACCTTGATCCCGCCATCTGGTCGGACATATTCTCAATACAGAGCGATATAAGCGTGGGCGGAGGAGAATTGAGGATGACAGCCGCCTCTGAAGCCTTCGGCCAACTCATCCCGATACACTATTTCAAGATTAAAGAGGGGCAGAAGGTAGAAATAAGCGCGACGCTCGATCCTTTAAACTGCTCGGGAACACAATACGTTCAAAGCTTCGGCATATACAACAGGAGAACAACTGGAATAGGCGCCGGAATCTCAGGCCTTCCCAACGGAACATTCAGGATTTTTATGTCCACTTCCAGAGGATACGTTTACACGATCTCCGCCGTCGCTCCCGCCGGCGAATTTAAGATCGTATATCAGAACAGACTTGCGTCTCTCTATTACAACGGAGCTTTCATTGGAAGCGCGGAAGCTGATCTTGAGAACCAGAAACACACGCTATACCTGTTCGGCTCCGCCAGATCCGGCTCCACTCTCGACGCGGTTTACAGAAATTTCACCACAAACCTTCCTTATCCCGGAGATTACAGAATCGAAGTTACGAACAATACGACTCCTTTCACCGAAGAGGGATTAGGATCTCTGAGAGCGGGAGATGTTTTCACGCTGACGTTCCACGGAGAACCACACATGTCCGGGATCGCGGCAAAGCTTTACGACGCAAACACCATGCTTCCCCTGACAACCATTCCATTACAGTTGACTCAGACTGCGACTCCCGGCAAGTATGCGTACACGGGCGTAATGCCGACGGTCAGCGCCCCCGCAGTGGCCCTATCCGCAAGCGACGATAATTTCAACTTCTTGGAAATATTCAGCAGAAGAATAGGCAGCGGAGTTATCGGCTCTGCAAGGATTTCCTCAAGCGCGACTGCTGGAAGCATTGTCCCGGACATCCCGATGTTCCTGCTCCCGCCCGAATTCAGAGACATGTGGAACAATGAGTATTAATTGCCTATATAAAGCAATTTATTCGCCGTAAATCAAATCATCAGCGATTCAAACGGCTTTTCTAGCCGCCTTGTTTATGAAATCGAAATGGCAATCTCAATTGAAATCGCACAAGTTTCTACATATACCAATTATTATGTGGAAACTCCCGGGCTGTATATGGTTTTATCTGTGAGCACACAATGAAAACAACTTCCCTTATGATTAAAAACAGAAAACATAAAAAATCGCGTTCCGATAAACTGACTTAAAAAAGATAGCCTTCGAAATGGAGACTACGGGATTCGAACCCGTGACCTCCGCCGTGCAAGGGCTATTTTTTAATGGACGCAGTTTGTAGCACAACAACAAATAAACCTTATTCCGCCTGATGTTTTTTTGTTTTTATGATAAAGCCGCAAAACCTGAGCGCCCCTCATATGTCCCATATTGTGTCATATTTTACCGCCAATTTTTCTACGCTTTTCTACGCTTCCTCATAAAAACCGACTACGCCGGTGTGCTCTTTTAGATATTTGTCAGTGCTTGCGGCATAGCCAACCGCATTTTGAAATAGCCGGCGTCATCACAACTTCCCTTAAGATTTCTCTTCACCCACATCGATCAACCACTCGAACAACCTTCAAGTCCAATATGGCAATTAGTGGTTTACAGATGATTCTTTTACAGGGAATAAATTGATTATTCGCGGTTTGAGGATATCCCATTTGATGGGTTTGACTATGAAGTCGTTGGCGCCGGCACGGAAGGCTTCGATGATT
>MWCD01000062.1 GCA_002069885.1 bacterium ADurb.Bin236
GTACTGTCTGCTGAATGAAGAGGTCGCCTACTCTTCCGCCACTGTCGGAACTGTGATCGGCGCTCACATAGGGATCGCGTCGAACTCGATTTTTTTCGGCGGCAATGAAGAACAGAAGGTCAAATATCTCACAGAGCTTGCAAGCGGACGAAAGCTTGGGGCGTTCGCGCTTACCGAGCCGACAGCGGGTTCGGACGCGGCTGGCATTAGAACTAAAGCGGTCAGGCTCGACGGCGGTTTCGTCATCAACGGCTCGAAAATATGGATAACGAATGGAGCGGTCGCGGACATCATAGTCGTTTACGCCGATTTAGCGAAATCCGACAAAGGCAGAGGCGGCATAACAGCGTTCATCGTGGAAAGCTCGTTCCCGGGATTCAGCGTCGGCTCGATTGAAAAGCACATGGGAATACGCGGCTCTTCCACCGCCGAGCTTGTCTTCGAGGATATGAAAGTTCCGGAAGAAAACATGCTGGGAGTCGAAGGCGGAGGATTCAGCGTCGCGATGAAGGCGCTTGATTACGGACGTCTAGGGCTTGGGGCCGGATGCGTCGGGATGTCGCGGCGCTGCCTCGACATGAGCGTCGATTTCGCCCGCGAGCGCGTTCAATTCGGCAAACCCATCCTTCGCCAACAGGCCATACAGTTCAAACTCGCGGAGATGGCGACGCAGATAGAGGCGGCCCGCCTCATGGTTTATCAATGCGCGTGGATGGCCGACGAAGGAATGAAAATCACCAAGCAGTCCGCGATGGTCAAACTGTTCTGCTCTCAGGTCGCCAACCGCTGCGCGTACGAGGCGGTTCAGATTCACGGCGGCATGGGATACATGACGGATTTCCCCGTCGAGCGTTTCTATCGCGACACACGCGTCACCGAGATTTACGAGGGCACCAGCGAAATTCAAAAAATGGTCATCGCTATGCAGCTCGAACGTGAACGCCGCAGATAAGCGGCGCTACTGTGATGATGGCTTTGCCGAGGTTCGATGTTCTCGTTCTAAATATATTTTGGAACATATTTCATCAACAGATACGGACAATCCGTTAATAGTGAGATTGAATAAATTGTAAATTTCTCAGGGGACCGAAGGGCCTCGCTCGCGTTTCTTCGGAAATATTATCCTGAACGCTCTCTGAAATATTATTTTCAGTTGTGTGAATGAATGAATTTCCCGCGCGATTCCCAACATTATTTTCGGGCGCAGATAAAATCTGAAATGCGAATTTCTCTGAAGTTTTATCAAATCTTTTTCCGGGATCGAGTCGTCGCAATAACCGAGGTTATGAATATACAGTTCGTCGTAATCGAGGTTGTCCAGTTTACCGGCCTCTTTTAGCTCGTCGTAAATCTCGCTGCCGGGGAATGGGGTGAATGTAAAAAAGTTCACTCTGTTGATGTCGAGTTTCAGAGAAAGATTTATTGTTTCTCGCATCTCTTTAACAGTCTCGCCGGGATAGCCCAATATAAAAAGCCCAGTGCTTCTTATGCCGTGTTTTTTCAGGATGGCGATTTTTTCGGGGACTTCATTAAGGTTGATCCGTTTTTTCATCAGATTGAGAACGCGCTGAGAGCCGGACTCGATTCCAAGAGAAGTCGAGTAACAGCCCGCGCGTTTCATCGCGGATATCAGTTCGTCAGAAATGCAGTCGATTCTAATGCCGGGAGGACAGCCCCAGACCACATCAGTATTTCTGCGGATAATCGTCTCGCAGACCTTCATGGCGAATTTCGCGTCCGCTGCGAAATTGTCGTCCATTATCTGGATTTCATGTATGTCGTGATCTTTTTTCAATAGAGTCATCTCGTCCACAATCGAATCCGGGTCGCGGTGGCGGAGTTTTTTTCCCATTGCTACGCCTGCTGCGCAAAATCGGCACGAGTAAGGGCATCCGCGCGTGGTGATGAGAGGCGCGACTTTATTTTTTTTCGTGAATATTCCGTTCGGATACAGCGAAAACTTTTTCGGGTCGTGAAGGTCCCACGCCGGAAGATCAAGCGGGCGGATATCGTCGATAAGTTCCCTTTTCGTCAGGCGCGTTTCTCCGCCTTCGCGATAGCATAGGTTTGAAATAGCGGACAAAGCGGAAGCGTCGGGGGTTTCTTTCTTCTCAAGTTCCGCTAACAACAGAGGAAATGTTTCTTCGCCTTCGCCGCATGCAACATAATCGACTTCGGGCATTTTATTGAGGATTTCTTTAGGCTCGAAAATAGCGTGAGGCCCGCCCGCGACGATTCTAGCTCTCGGATATTTGCGTCTTATCTCTTGCGCGTACACTGCCGAAGAATTGAAAAACGGGGTGAATATTGTGATCCCGACCACATCGAAATTGTTCTCTGAGGCTATGTCGGCGACTTTTTCGGGCTTGATGGAATCTCTGGCGGCGTTGCAGATGAAAGGTTCGTGTCCTGAGCGCCTTAGAGCGGTCGCCAAGTATGCTAGTCCCAGATTGGGAATTATCAGATATGTCTCTAGATTCAGCCTTTTGGGATCGACAAGTAATATCTTCATTAAATAACCCGATGAGCAGTCTCAGCCTTTGACGCCCCGCCCTGTGAAAAATTCCTTCAAATAGAATTTATACCTTTTTGCGTGCTGACGCATCATTATTTCCGCGTCAGGCGATTTCTTCATCAACAGCCTGTACGCGGTGTACGCGATTCCCGGCAGAAAAGATGTCGGCAGCAACCTGTACAGACGTTTGCTTATTATCGTTTCGACGAGGCCGCGCGGAAGAACCTGCGTCAGCACATAAAGTATGTAGAACTTCCTGTGCAACTTCGGCGAAGCGTTGTCTATCGTTATCGAGCCGACATGCTCCCCGGCGTCGATTTTTTTCAGGTCCGATTCGTTCAGCGCGCCGTGCCTAAGCGCAATGTTAATTATCTCCGTGCCGGGAAAATAGCGCAACCAGAAAACCTTCAGCACATCCGGGCGCGTCTCGTTGTAGAACCGGGCCATCTCGACCATGTCCAACTCCGATTCCGTCGGGAAATTTGCGATGTTTTCCGCTGCGACGAATATCCCTGTTTCCTGCAATAACCGTATAGAGCGACGGATTATTTCCGTGGATTCGGTCCGATTGTAAATCTCGCGGCGTTTCTTTTCGTTTATGGTCTGAACGCCGATGTCGACTTTCACGCAGCCCGATTCGCGCAACAGAGCCGCATGCTCTTCGTCAACCATGTTCGGATTGGCGCATGCTATATACGGCAGGTTTATCTTTTTTTTGTACTCGGTCGCGAACTCTCGCATCCATTCTTTTTTCGCTCCGAACACCTCGTCATAGAAGTTCACATGTCTTGAATCGTATGTTTTGACCGCCATTATAAGCTCTTCAATCACATTCGCCACGCTTCTAGTTCTTACGTAGCCTTTCGCGCCGTATATTTTTTTCATCAGGTCGTTGTTGCAAAAAGTGCATCTGTACGGGCAACCTCTTGAAGCCATTATGGTGTAAATGTCGGAGGCGTTGACAGGAGTGTCGGCGTAAAGTGTTTTATCGGGAAAAGGAAGTGAATCCAAATCCTGAATGAGAGGGCGAAGAGGATTGAGACGCGGAACGCCGTCAATATTGACGCAGACATTATCGATATCAGGACGGATGCCGCCGTGTTCGATGGAATCAAGAATGTCGGCAATGACAAGGTCGCCCTCGCCTCTGACGACAGCGTCTACGCAATCGAGTTTAAGAAACTCTTCCGGGGCGGAAGTGGCATGTATATTGCCTGCAATGACGCGAGCGCCTGTTTCGGCTTTAATCAGAGCCGCCATCTCCTTGAACCAAAGGAAATCGCTCGTGACTACCGAAAACGCCACGACGTCGGGCTTAAGAGCGGCAACCTTTTCGACCACTCTCTTCTTCATCCTGAAAAGCCGCGCGAGAGGCCGGATGGTGACGAAAGAATCCTCAAACAGGCAAGGGTCGAAAATCAGCGCCGCCGAGTGGCCCTTCGCGCGCGCCATCGCCGCCAAGCTCTCTATTGCAAGGCTCCCGAAAGCCGGATATACGAACGCTACTTTCATTCAGTCTCCGCGCCGCGCGGCGTCCGCGCGTCCTTCGTGTCGCCCTTCGGCAACCACGACATCTCCCTGTATTTCGTGTTGTAGATGCAAGGAGGTATGTAGCCCTCGTCAGACATGTAAACTTTGTTGCAGCAATTCGCTTCCGTCAGGTCGATAGTGTTGCGCGCCCTGAACTCCTCTATCGTAAACAGTTTAACCTCGCCTGTCATCTGAATCGCGTCCCAATGGCGAAGCGAGCCGAAAAGCGCCGCTAGCCTCGCAAACCCTCCCGCGTTAGCGACTGCCCCTGCCGGATCGAAATACCTGTTCACCGGAATATAATCTTTTCCCCGTTTGTGAAGAAGCAACATGTGAAAGCATGATTTCTGCTGAAAATCCCTGTTGCCGGTCAGTCTGAAAACAAAGTTCCCTATGGCGCGCGACCGCATGAAATCCTTCACGGCAATACGGCCCCGCGTTCCGGCTTCGACGGCTTTCATGACATCCAATGCCGTAGTTGCCCGCTCCGCGCCGAAATTGTCCCGGCCGACCGACGACAACACTGTGCATCCAAGATGCATGATATTGTCGTTGCCCATCATGAAATCGACTATCTTGCCGATTTCCCCGTCGTTCACACCTTTTACGGCCATACATGCCAGACAGACTTTTATTCCCGCTTTTTCGAGAGAGGCTAAAGCCCTGCGTTTCGTCTCAAGAAGTTCCCTTCCCCTTGTGACTCTGTAAATATCGTCCGAAAAACCGTCGAACTGCAACAACGCCCAGCCAAGTCCGGCGTCCCGCAGACTTCTTGCGTATGACTCGTCGGCAAGTTTGATTCCGTTGGTGGCGACTTTTACGACGAATCCGAGCGCGGTTATTTTTCTTATAATTTCCGCAAGGTCCGTGCGCAGCGTCGGCTCTCCTCCGCAGATAAGGATGGTGGGCTTGTCCTTCAATTTCTTGAGTCTTGAGACTATCTCGTCGGCGGAAGGCTCTCTGCTCTTTCGCGAATGAGTGTTTGTGAAACATGCGGGACAATTTAGATCGCATCTCTCAGTGACATCGATCATAATTGTCTTTATGTGCCCGAAGTGCCGCTCGCATCCCAGACACCCTTCAATGTCGCATTCGTGAAATTCACGGGGAACGCCCGATGTTCCGGACAAGCACTTCTTGAAAAAAGCCGGATCGTCGTGAATGACGAACTCGAAACCGCCGTGCGCCAGACATTGTTTGACCTGAACGACGCGCCCTTCCCGCTCGATTATGCGCGCGGGAATTATGCCTCCGCACTCAGGGCAAAGACTCTTTGTTTCTCTGATGAGTTGTCCGCCGGAGCGATCCGCCAAGTTCAGCGCCACATTTCTAAATTTATAGTTTGATTATAGCAGTATTAAATTTGTTTTGTCGATTTACGACTGTTTCCTCATAAGCTTACGTCCGACATTACTATGTGAACAAAAAGAGAAAAGAGGCCCGCGACAATCGCGAGCCTCTTTAATTCAAATGTGATGGCAACCTTCTCGTCTATTCGGCATTATCAATGCCGGACTCTATTCAGCGCAGCGCGACCCTAAGCGCGTCACTTCGCGAGAGCGGCGGCAATGTCCTCCGCAGGCGTGGATATCGGAGCGATATTGAACTTCTCGACAAGAACGTTTAGAGCGGCGGGCGTGACGAACGCCGGCAGTGTCGGCCCAAGCTTGATGTTCCTTATGCCCAGATGCAGCAGCGTCAGAAGTATCGCGACGGCCTTCTGTTCGTACCATGAGAGTATCATGGACAGCGGGAGGCTGTTTACGTCCGTGCCGAACGCGTCAGCGAGAGCGACGGCGATCATAATAGCAGAATAGGCGTCGTTGCACTGGCCGATGTCGAGCAGCCGCGGAATCCCGCCGATGTCGCCGAAATCCAGTTTGTTGAATCTATATTTTCCGCATGCGAGAGTAAGAATGACGCAGTCATTCGGAACGGACTCGGCCAGTTCTGTGTAGTAGCTGCGGCCTGTTTTTGCGCCGTCGCATCCGCCGATGAGGAAGAAATGCTTGAGCGCGCCCGACTTCACCGCGTCGATGACGGCTCCGGCGACTTTCAACACGGCGTCCCGTCCGAACCCGACGGTGATGTACTGTTCGGGGCCGTCTTCAGCAAAACCGGGGGCCTCAAGAGCCGCCTCTATCACCGGGGCGAAATTACGGTCGCTGATGTGTTTGACTCCCGGCCATGCGACCAGACCGCAGGTGAATATCCTTCCTTTGTATTCTTCCTTGGGCTGCTGAATGCAGTTGGTGGTCATCAGCACAGCGCCGGGGAATTCGTCGAACTCCTTCTTCTGGTTCTGCCACGCGCTGCCATAGTTGCCGACTAGGTGTTTGTATTTCTTCAGCTTGGGATACGCCAGCGTGGGAAGCATTTCGCCGTGAGTATATACGTTTATCCCCTTGCCTTCCGTTTGCTTCAGCAACTCTTCGAGGTCAAGAAGGTCATGGCCGGAGACAACGATGGCTTTCCCTTTAACCGGAGTCACTCTTACCTTCGTCGGTTCGGGGTGGCCGTAGGCGTTGGTGTTGGCGGCGTCGAGCAGCTCCATCGTTTTGAGATTCGTTTCGCCAGCTTTCAGCGCGTAACCGAGGAGTTCGTCCACTGTCGGATTAGGCTTTGTGAGGAAGTTCAACGCGTCATGAATGAAAGCATATACTGAATCATCAGCTACGCCGAGGATTTGTGCGTGATCAGCATACGCCGACATACCCTTCAGCCCATAGGTGATAAGCTCCTGAAGACCGGTGACATCTTCGCCGAGAGAAGCCTTGCGCGTTTCGACGCCGATTTTTTCACCTTGAGCGACAAGACCCGCCACATCGGCGGCAGGCGTCCAGTCAGCGGCCCACGCCACGGCGTCGGGCGTCTTACCGGCGGATGCGGCGGCTTTCTCATACAGTGACTTCGCGCGGCCTTTAAATTCGGCAGCTCGCTTAATCAGCCCGGCCAGCTTCTCCTCGTCGAAGTTCACGTTAGTTACTGTGGTGAATAGAGCTTCGATTGTGAACAGATTGATTTCATTGTCCACAGCGCCCAGTTGCCTTGCCCTGTGAGCGTATGCCCCTATGCCCTTTGTGGCATAAATGAGCAGGTCTTGAAGAGTTGCTGCCTCGTGAGTTTTGCCGCACACGCCTTTCACTGTGCAGCCGGTCCCTTTAGCGGTTTGTTCGCACTGATAGCAAAACATTGTTTCGTCCTCCGTCGTTTAGTTTATTCTGGTACTAGTTTACTACTTATATCTCGCCGCGTCAATACCATCGCGAAAAAATATTTTTGCTCATGCTTTCAATAGACGCTTTGCTTTGTTTTTACATTATATATCATGAGATTAGATTATTGATACAAGACTCAATTTATTCCCTCTTGGAATAATAATCCTAAAAAATAAACCGCCGCGTGGGCGGCGGTTTATAAATATTCAAAAACAGAAAGTTTTTGCGATTATTTCTTTTTCTTTGCGCTTTTCGCAGCCGATGGCATGGAGCAGACATTGCCTTTGTTTCTGCCGCACAAGGCTTCCACTTTCGCCGGAAGGCCCCAACATGCCATGAAGCCTGTCGCCACGCTGTGATCGAAAGTATCGCCCGTGTCGTATGTGGCAAGATTCTTCTGGTACAACGAATGCGGCGATTTGCGTCCGACCACCACGCAATTTCCTTTGAACAATTTCACTCTGACCGTGCCGGACACATGTTTCTGAGTAGATTCAAAGAAAGCGTCGAGATGCTCGCGCAGGTCAGAGAACCAAAGACCGTCGTAGATAAGCTCTGAATATCGTTTTTCCACGAGCACTTTGTAATGCAGGGTGTCCCTGTTCATAACGAGAGTTTCAAGGTCTTGGTGCGCCTTGAGGATGACCGTCGCGGCGGGAGCCTCGTAAGTCTCGCGGCTCTTTATGCCGACTAAGCGGGACTCCACCATGTCGGTTAGGCCGACGCCGTTCTTTGCGGCGACATCGTTTAGTTTGCTGATTAGGTCGAACAGCTTCATTGACTTGCCGTTGAGAGCGACTGGCACACCTTTTACGAACTCAAGTTCTACATAAGTCGGTTTGTCCGGAGTGTCTTCGATGTGTTTGACCCAGATGTGAGCGTCTTTTGGCGGCTCGACCCACGGGTCTTCGAGGACTCCGCATTCGGTGCTCTTGCCCCATATCGAAAGGTCGAGGCTGTACGGGCTGTCTTTAGTGACGGGTAGAGGGATGTCGTGTTTTTTCGCGTAATCGAATTCCTCGTCGCGGGTCATGCCCCACTCTCTTGCGACGCCGATGATTTTCAGAGAAGGATCTAGAGCGCCGATTGAGACCTCGAATCGGACTTGGTCGTTGCCCTTTGCGGTTGCGCCGTGGGCGATCCACTTGGCGTTTTCCTTCCGGGCCACATCGACTAGTATGTCCGATATCAGATAGCGGTTAAGGGATGTTGAGTGGACGTATTTGCCTTCGTATTTGGCGTTGGCTCGAATGGCGGGCACGAGATAGTCGTCGCAGAACATATCCTTGGCGTCTACTACCACGCTTTTTATCGCGCCGATTTTTTCAGCTTTCTTTCTGATCGGGCCTAGCTCCTTGCCTTGGCCGACATCTATGCACACGGCGATGACATCCAGATTTTTTTCATCGATAAGCCATCTGATGGCCACCGATGTGTCCACGCCGCCCGAATACGCCAGAACAACTTTCTCTCTCTTGGGAGCGGGCGCTCCGTCTTTTTTTGCCGCTGTCTGCTTCTTGCTCATTTTGCCGCACCTCGATTCATAAGATGAAATATTCGCTCGCAACGGGAGCCAATCCCCCGGCGCGCTATTCTTTTCGTTTCAAGCCCAACTGGACAATTTGTCCGGCAGAAAGTTTTTCCATTTCCTCTTTCGGGATATTTTTCAGCATCGACCTTATTTCCGAAGGCGAGTAGCCGAGGGAGGACAATGCCTGAGCGGCGGCTTCGGCCTCGCTGCCGCGCTCGAAGACGGCAACCATCGAGGCTCCGGGCGCGAACTGGAACAGAGCGCCGATTTTGTCTTTCAGTTCGAGTATCGCGCGCTTAGCCGTCTTAGGCCCGATTCCGGGTATCGTCGTAAGCGCTGCGACATCCTCTCCCGCTATTGCTTCAAGCAATCGTCCCTTCGGAATAGACATCATTTTCACAGCCGCCTTCGGGCCGATTCCGGACACGGTTATGAGAAGGCTGAACACTTCGCGCTCTTCCGCCGACATAAAACCGTAAAGCTCCAGCCTGTTGTCCGAAAAAATTAGGTATGTGTGAATGGTGACCGACTTGTCCCCGACTTTCAGCGAGCCTGTTACGGACACTGGAGCGGTCACATGGTAGCCCACGCCGGAAACGTCAACACAGACGGACTGTTCCTTAACGTCGACTATATCGCCTGTCAAAAAAGATATCATGCTTTGCCGCCTGTCGAGAAGAAATAAGATACGCGGAAACGCTATCTGCCCGCGCCCGGAAAGACTCTCCTCGGATCGCCGGTGAGGGAGCGGAAGCGAGCGGAGTTCGCGTGGCAGACGGCCACGGCGAGAGCGTCCGCGGCGTGCTCGCTCTTAGGCGGTTCCTCGAGATTGAGAATCATTTTTATCATGTACTGCACCTGAGATTTTTCAGCTCGGCCCGCGCCGACTATCGCTTTCTTAATCTGGATGGGAGTGTACTCGTAAACCGGCAGCCCGGCCAGAGAAGCGCAAAGGATGAAGACTCCGCGCGCATGACCTACTTGAAAAGCGCTCTTTGCGTTTTTTGCGAAGTACAGGGCCTCGATCGCGCACGCGTCCGGCTTCCATTCTTCCAGAGCGCGCATAAAATCGTCGTATATCGACCTTAGCCTTTCAGGAAAATCGCTGTCTTTGGATGTGGCAATCTCGTCGAACTCGACGATTTGGAGATTCCCGCCGACCTCGTCTATCACGCCGTATCCCGAACCCGCCAGACCGGGGTCGATTCCGATTATCCGCACTGTCCCGCACCGGAGCCTTTCTCTCTTTCAGCCTTTCAGTTTCTCCATGACATCTTCGGAAATATCGAAGTTCGAGTACACGTTCTGAACGTCGTCCAAATCCTCAATGAAATCAATGAGCTTGAGGACCGTTTCGGCTTTGTCACCGACATCAACTGTCGTCGTAGGTTCCATTGAAACTTCATAAGATTCGATTTTGTATCCGCCCTCTTCCAGTTTGGTCTTTACGCGCTCTAGCTCTGACGGTTCAGTGGAAACCATGAAGAAGCTGCCGTCATGGGAAACATCGTCAGCGCCCGCGTCGAGCGCCGCTTCCATGAGAGCTTCCTCGTCGGTTCCCTCGGCAGGAATGAGAATTATGCCCTTTTTTGTGAACATCCACTGGACACAGCCGGATTCGCCGAGATTGCCGCCGTGCTTTGTGAGGGCGTGACGCACTTCGGCGGTTGTGCGGTTGCGGTTGTCAGTGAGAGTTTCGATAATGATGGCGGTCCCGCAGGGGCCGTAACCTTCATAAACGATTTCCTCGTAGGCTTCGCCCTCGATCTCGCCGGTTCCGCGTTTGATGGCGCGTGTGATGGTGTCGGCGGGCATATTGATGCTCTTCGCCTTATCGACAGCGGTTCTCAGCGTCGAATTGGCGTCTAGGTCTCCGCCGCCCGCGCGGGCTGCCTGCATCATGACTCTGATGAGTTTCGAGAATTCGCGGCCGCGTTTCTGGTCTAACGCGCCCTTTTTTCTTTTTATCGTGCTCCATTTAGAATGTCCTGACATAAAACGCGCACCTCCACGCCTTTCGGACGCCGTTCCGGCTCCGATCCCGCAAACTCAATTATTTTCTATGATTTTCTGAATTCTTTCAATAGACGGCGCGGCAAATGCGCGGCGGCGGACAGCGTAAGGCCCGACGCCTTCCGACGCCGGGCCTCCGCCAAGGAGGGTATCCGCCTGAAACGGGCTTCAACCTATCGCAGAACTTCCGCGTTCCTTCGTCCTGATTCTCACGCACTCGCCGAGATCGACAACGAATATCTTCCCGTCGCCTATCTGCCCGGTCGATGCGCCTCTGATTATCGCCTCGATAGTGGAATCAACAAAACCGTCGTTCACTGCTATCTCGAGCCTCACTTTTTTGTGCAGGTTTACCTCTGTAACGACGCCTCGGTATGTAGTGGAATATCCCTTCTGTTGACCGCACCCCAGCGCGTTTGTCACGGACATCTTGTAAACCTCCGCGTCGAATAGCGATTTTTTCACATCCGTAAGTTTCTCCGGTTTTACATAAGCAATTATCAGTTTCATAGATGTCGCCTCCAATCGGCCATGTTAGTCACTGTGTCGTAAAAATCTGGAAACCGCTGTAGGACTCGATGCCGTGTTCCTCGATGTCAAGCCCGCGGAGTTCCTCTTCGGGAGAAACTCGGAGTCCGACGACGATTTTGATTACGGCAAACAGGACTGACGCGCTTATGAACGACCACGCGAACACACTGACTACGCCTAGCGCCTGAACGCCGAGTTGAGAGAAACCGCCGCCGAAGAATAAGCCGTCCACTCCGCCGTACTTGGACTGGGCGAAGAGGCCGGCGGCAAGCGTGCCCCACGCGCCGCAAACGCCGTGTACGGATATCGCGCCGACCGGGTCGTCGATTTTCAGAATCCTGTCCACAAACTCTACCGCGAGAACAACCAGAACGCCCGCCACTGCTCCGATAATGACCGCGCTTGACGGAGACACGTTGGCGCAGGGAGCGGTGATTCCCACAAGGCCCGCAAGCGCGCCGTTAAGAGTCATGCTAGTGTCGGGTTTGCCATGCCATATCCAAACCATAATCATTGCCGCGACGGCTCCGGCGGCGGCGGCGAGGTTGGTCGTCACGGCGATGACCCCTATGCTGAGGTTCATTCCCGATGTCGTGCTGCCGGCATTGAAACCGAACCAGCCGAACCAGAGTATGAAGACGCCTAGAGCGGCCAGAGGGATGTTATGTCCGGGAATAGCGTTGACCTGACCGTTCGGGCCGTATTTGCCCAACCTCGGCCCGACCGCGATCGCTCCGGCTAGAGCGCACCATCCTCCTACAGAATGCACGACTGCGGATCCCGCAAAATCAATCATTCCCAGTTTGCTCAGCCATCCGCCTCCCCATACCCAATGCCCAACCACCGGATAGATGAGAGCGCAGATGAAAACGCAGTAGAATATGTAACTCTTGAATTTCGTTCTTTCAGCCATAGCTCCTGAAACTATCGTCGCGGCTGTGGCTGCAAATACTACCTGAAAAAGCCAGAAAGCGATTTTCCACATCCCGTCTCCCGTGGACGGGTCCCCGTCGGAAAGGAAAAAGCCGCTCGTTCCGAACAGGCCTCCGCGAGAGGCTCCGAACATGATGCCGAACCCGATCGCCCAGTACGCGAGCGAGCCTATGCTGAAATCCATCAGGTTCTTCATCAGGATGTTCGCGGCGTTTTTCGCGCGAGTGAAACCGACCTCAAGCATTGCGAATCCGGGTTGCATGAAAAACACCAAGAACGCGCATACCAGCATCCAGACGGTGTTAATAGATGTCTGGGACGCCGCAATCTGTTCGGCGTTGCTCTGAACAGTCGGCGCGGCTTCGACATCTCCGAACGCGGTGGCGCAAACCGCCAGCAGGGGCGCCGCAAACATAATGCTTCTCATTGCGATCTTTCTGAATTTCATCTTCCGCCTCCCTTTCGATAGCCCGACTTATGCGCGCGGGCGGATTTTAGAAACTGAAACCTATTCCGACTCCCGCCCAGAACTCGTTTTCCGTGTTGGCTCTGTCGCCGGGAGTAATAACGTAATTCAATGACGGGACTATCTCGAAGTCTCCCGCCTGAAAGCTCATTGAAGCGCCTATGTCGATGTTGCTCACGCCCGGCTCCAGCCCCCATTGTCCGTCGCTGTAGCCGAGTCCAGAGCTGAGCGAGAGAGCCGGGATTCCCGCTTCTCCGCCTATCGGTATGTCTCGGCTTATCCCGGCGTAAGCGTACACGCCGTCTCCGGCGTCCCAATCCGAGTACACTGTCATGGACGGAGACAGGAACGCATCCGGCCATTCGAGCGTCACAAAGGATTCCTGCGATTCGTCCGCGATGCTTGGGAATGTGTAATATATATGGCCCACAGTCCATTCAGCGCCGGGCATCAACTTAGACGAAGCCGAATAGCTCAGCGTGTAATCCAGTTCATCAAGTTCGGAATCCCCGTCCAACCCGTATGACATCCACATATTGAAAGCCCATCCGCTCGACCAACTGAAATCGAGAGACGGCTGAATGGCCGATTCGTTGTCCGCCAGCAGGTCCTGTCCGCGCCAGATGTATTTCGACACCCACGCGACGCTTCCGCTCACATCCGCTTCCGCTCTCGCCGCCCCGGCGGACATCGCCAGAACAGTAAGGGCCATTGCCGCCGCACCTACTGCTTTCATCCACTTTCTTTTCCTGCTCATTTCCACTGCCTCCTTGGTTTTCCGTCGCTGCTCATATTTCCGCGCGACTTTTTCTTTATGTAATGCAATTGGGATACCACAGAATAAAAAAGTGAGGCGATGGATGATGCGGTTAATAAATATGCTTTTATTAAAAGAAATAAATAAATTGCAAAAAGTAAGAATTGAAATATTTATGCGGCACAATATGATACATTTTTGTGTCACTGGGATTGCGATGAAACAATATTGTGCTATCATTGCAAGACAAACTGATTGAAAGGCGGCAACTGAGTTGCGCTCGAAAAATATTAAAAACATTGAATTATCAACTATATATCGAGTCGCCGGTTTGCTCGGAACCGGGAAAGACTTGCACGGAACCCTCGACAGAACCCTTGAACTGCTGGCGTCGGAAATGGGAATGAGACGGGGGATGATAACGCTGCTGCCGGGTAATTCGAGCGAGGCGCATCTGGACATTGCTCCAGCGATGAACGGCGCGGATGTCGATAAGGTCGTCTATGGTCCCGGGGAAGGGATAACCGGGCGCGTGTTGTCCGCCGGCGAGCCGATTGTCATATCGAATCTCGGGAAAGAGCCGGGGTTTCTCGACCGCGCAGGCCTCAGAAAAAACGAAGACCTTTCAAAAATGTCTTTTATCTGCGTTCCGGTCAGATTCGGCGAAACGGTTATCGGCGCTCTATCCGTGGACATTGCGGCCTGCGACGGCGACGAGTTGGAAGAGATGACAAGGTTCCTGTGCGGCGTGGCGGACATGATAGCGCCGGTCGTCGAGGCAAGGAGGAAGGAAGACGAGAGAAAGCGGCTCGAAATCGAAAACATAGGATTAAAAAAGCAGATAGAGCTTAAGTCAAAACCTTCGAATATCATTGGAAATTCGAGAGTGATGCACAGCGTTTATTTATTAATAAATCAAGTGGCGGACAGCGGGGCGACGGCGCTTATAACAGGCGAGACCGGCACGGGGAAAGAGCTTGCCGCGGCTGCGATACACAACGCAAGCCCCCGACGGGCGATGCCTTTCGTTGCGGTAAGCTGCGCAGCGCTCCCGGAAACTCTGCTGGAGAGCGAGCTTTTCGGACATGAGAAAGGCGCGTTCACGGGGGCGCACGAGAGGCGGGCCGGGAAGTTCGAGCAAGCCGCGGGCGGTTCCGTCTTCCTCGACGAAATCGGCGAAATGAGCCTTTCGTCCCAAGCCAAGCTTCTGCGCGTTCTTCAGACGAAGGAAGTCGAAAGGTTGGGCGGCGACAAACCGATTAGAGCAAACGTCAGAATAATCGCCGCCACGAACCGCGACCTCGAGCGCGCGGTGACAAACGGGGAATTCAGGGCGGACCTTTTTTACCGGCTCAACGTGTTTCCGATACACATGCCGCCTCTGCGCGAGCGGGGCGCCGACATCATGCTTCTGGCCGACCACTTCGTTCACAAGTATTCAGAGGAGTTCGGCAAAAATGTGGAGCGGATATGTTCGCCGGCCATCGACGCGCTTATGGCATATCACTGGCCGGGCAACGTCAGAGAGCTAGAAAACTGCATTGAACGCGCCGTGCTGTTGAGCCAAGACGGAGTCATACATTCATATAATCTCCCCCCCTCGCTGCGGATGAGAACGAAGGAAGCGAAAACTGAAAAGGCCGGCTCTCTCGAATCGCTGCTTGAAGCGTACGAGCGAGACCTGATAGAAGAAGCCGTCAAATACGCCGGAGGCAACCAATCCGCCGCCGCCCGCGAACTCGGCACAACCAAACGCGTCATCCAATACAAAACCGCGAAATACGGAATCGATTGTAAAAAATACAAATGATTCCAATTCCTATCAGACAGCCTGCATTTTCACCATCCGGGATCGCATAAACATAACAACGCGCGCTTGCGGTTGCTTTATCGCATTTGTTTATTAAATATTTGCTTTTTTGCGCCTTGCGGCGATTATTATGCGAGCATAAACTATTGTACAGAACAAGGTCATTCATCAATAAGAACGATTCTGTTGTGATTGTGATGTAATTTACTATAATAGAAGACAATTTGATTGATGAGAGCGCCAAATATTGCGGAGCCAAAAACGATACAAGGGAGATGAGCAAATGAAATCTGCTACAGTAGACGGAAAGAAGGTTTTTTTTGAAGGGAACATCATCGATAAAAGCAGTTCTCCAATTTATATCCCAGAGAATGAAGTTGGCATCGATGAAGGATACTACACAAATTCTGGAATTGTTACTTTGTTGAGGATGCACAAAAACGAACCTGAAACGATCCAGTTTATTGCAGATATGTTGGAAGAGTGAGAATAATTATCAATGCGTAACAGCGCTAAAACAGTACAATTGGAATTGATTGCTTCGCCTAAGCCGTTTGTTAAATGGGCTGGAGGTAAAAGGCAGCTTCTGGATAGGCTTATAGAACATGCGCCACGTTCATATAATACATATTTAGAGCCTTTCATTGGCGGCGGTGCATTGATGTTTGCGCTTATGCCTTCCAAATGTATTATTTCAGATATAAATGCAGAACTCATAAATACTTATAATGTTATACGTGAGGATGTTTACGAGTTGCTTGACTCCCTTGAACAGCACACTAACGATGAAAAATATTTTTATGCAATGAGAGCAAGAAATACAATCGCTTTGACTTCTGTTGAAAGAGCAAGCCGATTTATTTATCTAAACAAGACTTGTTTTAATGGACTATACAGAGAAAACAGCAAAGGTTTTTTTAATGTTCCATTTGGAAGGTATGAAAATCCAAACATCGTTGATACAGAGAACTTGATTGCCGTCTCTAAGTATCTGAACGACTCAGATGTGCAATTTCTTAATCAAGACTATATTCGAACAGCGGATATGGCTAAAAAAGGCGATTTTGTTTATTTTGACCCGCCATATCTTCCGGCTAGCAAAACAGCGTCTTTCACAAAATATGCTAAAAGTGATTTTACTGTTAAAGACCAAGAGCGGTTATCAATAAAATTCAGTGAGCTTGCAAATCGGGGGTGTTATGTATTGCTGAGTAACAGCAATATGCCTTTCATCAAAGAGCTTTATAAGGATTTTGAGATTATTGAGATTGAGGCAACACGCGCAATTAACTGCAAGGCAGAAAAAAGAGGCAAAGGAATGTATGAGGTTATTGTAAAGAGCTACTATATATAAAGTTGATAGTATATGATTGCCACTGTTATAAAGCCATGTTTCGGGATAAGTGTCTAAATCGGGAATTATTCACAACCGCGAAGCGCAGGAAATGATCGAGATACGTCGTCGGAATTATCTCTCCTCTATGGAAACTTTTGGCGACCGTTTTATCTCTTTACGCTTCTATAGCACAGACATTTTTTAAACACATCAAGAAGACTACCGAATAAATTCAATTTATTTATTGTATTTTACTTGAGTAGCTTTGCCAACGACAGTGAATATATCTCTTTCTTTAATTAAAGCATCTATAAGTTCTTTGAATACTTTTGCTGGTTTTTCTGGCGGTGTATTTTTTTCCATTCTTATCATCAGCTCTATTAGTTTACAAATGAATTCAATTTTATATTCTCCATATTCATTCAGTCCTTCGAATTGTTCTAGCTTTGATGGTTCTGATTCTAGAAGAACACAACTTGCTCGTTCTGTTTTGTCTTTGAATGCATCTACACTATCATACATTTCTCTAAGATATTTCATAAACTGCACCGTAAGATCTTTATCATGTTCTTTCTTTATTATAAGATCGATTACCCAATGAATGTGCTTAGGAGTTCTCATCATTTTACCCGGTTCTTTGTACTTAATGTGAACCTCCCCCCGTTGGTTGGACAGAAAAAGGGGGTTTTAAAGGTGGGGATTGAGGGGTGGTTTTAGTCTTTGG
>MWCD01000063.1 GCA_002069885.1 bacterium ADurb.Bin236
TCCTTTCTTCATCTCGGATTTCGGAAGCGGGACTTCCGCGAGGTATCCCTTCTCCTGCGCCCAGACGAGCATCATTCTCAGAACTCTCTTGTTTTGGACGACCGTAATTTCGCTCTTCGCCTTGCCGTTCGGCTTCTTGAGAAGCGCGTCGGATTTGAAGAATGTTCCGATGGTCGCCGGAGTGAGTTTGCCGAGTTGCTTGTCCGCGCCGAAGTGGGTGGAAACGTTCTCGAGGCACCGTCCGTAAACCTCTACTGTGCGCTCGTTCTTGCCCTCTTCCGTCAGATGCTTAAGGAATGCGGGGATTGCTTTTTCAAACGTGATTTCTTTTGCTTTCGTTGCCATGTTGGATGGCCTCCTTTTTTTTGTTTTGATTCGCCGGGTTTCGACCCGTTTGTAAAACCGCTTTTTCGCCTCCTTTCGTTGTAATCGCAGGTCACATTAAGCGGTGCGGTTGCCGGAAAGCCAAGCCGGTTTCAAAAAAAGATTTGGGGCAATCCGGGGACACGGTTTTCAAAGCTAAGAAGGACTGCTGAAGGCAACTCGCAGAAGGGTTTTTTCCCGCGACGGGTATGCCGGATTTCAGGAGACTTTTTGAACACAATAGAAATGCCAAAAGACCATCGCGCTATCGGTCGCATTCTTCGCAACCCGCGACTCTGGGGTGAGCAATATCTCAAGAACCGCGACGGCGACATGCGTCGCTATTGGCCGCACCAGAATGAAGACCTGGAATGTTCAGAGACAAATATCATCCATCTCGACGGACGCGATTCCGGCAAGACGGTCGACATCGCCACGCTGGCTCTGCATCACGCGTTTGTGAGAAAAGGCGGCTCCGTTCTGGTGGCCGCGCCGCATCAGGGCCCAGTTGAAACAATCGTCGAGGAAGTGGAATTCCAGATCGAGAACAACGCCGACCTACAGTCGAGCATCGCGGTCAATGCTCAGGGACGCCCGAAGATCACCCGGAAGCCTTATTTCAAAATCGAGTTCACGAACGGCTCCGTGATTTATTTTCGGCCCGCTGGCGCTTACGGCGATCCGTTCCGGTCACTACATGTGGAATTGGTTCTTGTCGACGAGGGCGCGTGGCTCACGGAGAAAGCGTGGAAGGCGCTGAGGCAATGCCTGAAGGCTGGCGGCAGAATGCGGATTTACTCGACGCCGAACGGTCTGCGCGACACCACATACTATCGGCTCACGCATTCAAAGCAATGGAAAGTCTTTAGGTGGCCATCCTGGCTCAATCCGAACTGGACGCCGGAGCGTGAGGATGAACTCATAGAGTTCTACGGCGGCAGGGACACGGCGGGATGGCAGCACGAGGTGGCAGGAGAGCATGGACGCCCCAGTTATGGCGCGTTCAATCTCGAACATCTGACCACCTGCCGACAGGACATCCCGGAATATACGTGCGTCGATATTACCGGCGACGAGCTGAAAGACTGTAATAACGAGGAAGAACTCGCCGAGCGGCTCGATATGCTTCTTGATCTTGCCCCGGCTGAAGGATTGTTCTGGATCGGTGGCGACCTCGGTTACACAGCCGACCCGACTGAAATCGTGATCTTCAGGGAGACATCTGAAAATGAAAAGGCTGTTCTGCGTCTTGTGCGCCGTATTCACATGGAGCGTGTGGCCTATCCTCATATTGCCCAGGCAATCGCTCTTCTGGACAGTTATCTCAATCCCGCGGGCATCGGTGTTGACGCTGGCGGCAACGGTCTCTCCGTGGTTCAGGAGCTGACCGCGCTCAATAAATACAAGGAACTGAATCTCGCGTCCCGGCTGCGCGGCTACAACTTCGGAAGCGCGGTCGTCATCGGTGAAAACGACGGGCAGGAAATCAAAAAAAGATGCAAGGAATACATGACGAGCCTGATAAACAAAGGGTTCCAGGCGCGACAACTGATACTTCCGGCATCCGACGTGGAGGTCGAAAGCCAGTTTACGACGCACACGTATTCGTTGAAAACGGGCAATATCATCTATTCGAAAGGAAACGACCATATCGTGGATGCTGTCCGGTGCGCTGTGATGATTCGGGATCAGGGACGGCTGGATGAACTTGGCGGCGGCGTGGGCGATCTTCCTCTCCCTGTCATGACAAATGCGATCTTCTGTTGAAAGGCATATCGAATGACCGATCAGGAACTGATAAAAGAAAAAATGGAAAGCATCACGGACCTGCTGCTTCGCAAAAACCGTGACTACGGCAGTAGCTTCCGAAAACCGGGTATTCTGTCCGGCGCGCTCGATTCTAAATCAAAACTTCTTGTCCGCATCGACGATAAACTCGAGCGGCTCGGCAACCTGCTTGAAAAGAACTCGGACGGCGACGTGCCTAATGAAAGCATGTCAGACACAGTAAACGACCTCATCGGTTATTTCGTTCTCGTCGGCATTCTGCTTGATGAACAAAAACAAGCCGGACGCCCCATGAGCGTCATCGAGGCGGGCGAAATGCGCGGTGATGAGCAACGGTCTGGAATCGGAAGCTAAACGGGGGGAACAATGGAAACAGATAACAATTCAGAGCAACCTTTTCGGTTCCACGGTTGCCATATCGCGGGGGACGTATTGATCCCTCCGCAATTAAGCGCGACGGGCGCTCTTGAATCTTCTTCATTTGCCGCCCAGACCGTGAACGACGCCATTCCAAAAACATGGGAGGAGCGTGCGACCAAGGCATGGCAGTTTTATGTCGAGGAGCCCATAGTTCAAAACGCGATCAACTCCTGGCGCACGTTCGCCATCGGCGATGAAATCCAGTTCAACTGCGACGACGAGGACGTGAAATGGGAAGCCCGCGAGTTCGCAGCCCGCGTGCAGTTGAACAAGCTGATAAAAGACAGCGTTCTACAGTGCCTTGTGAAAGGCGAGACTGTCTGTTTTAAACGGCCCACAAAAGACGGCAAGGATATCGAGGAAGTCGTCTGCGTCAATCCGATCAGCGTGAAAGTGAAATATGAGAATGGAAAAATCGTGGAGGCAAAACAGACCCCTGAAACCGGCGGAACCAGCGGGACCGGCGAGCCGATTGATCTGCCGCTCGAACAGACTCTCCATATCAAATGGAATGCGCCGTCCTATGCTCCCCGGGGCAACTCTATGGTTGTCACGGCGTTTGAGTCCATCGAGCTTTTAAGAGACTACCGCAGCGCCGAACGCGCCGTTGCCAAGCGGTGGACGACGCCGCTTCGCTTTATCCAGGTGGGCGGGCAATTCGGCCAGAAAACCATCGTGCCCGATCAAAGAACGCTGAACACCGTGCGCGACATGCTAAACCGCATGGATTTAAAAGCCGGGCTGGTCGTGCCGTTCTATGTTAAGGCCGAGACTTACGGCACCGAGGGACAGGTGCTGGATACTGAAAAGAAGATTAAAGAAATAAAGGAAGACATCATTATCGCGCTCGGGCTTGCAAAATCGCTCATCACCGGCGACGGCCCGAACTTTGCAACTGCGTCCATCGGCATGCAAAAGATGATCGTCATGCTCAAGGAAATAAAACAGGTCGCCCGCGACATCCTGAACTGGATTTTCGCGGACTGGCAGAAGCTAAAAGGATACGAGGAAAAAAGCATTAACTACATCTTCAACGATCTTGATCTTACGAACGAGGTCGATCTCAAAAAGCTGTACATCGAACTCTACGACCGCAAACTTATTTCTAAAAACAGCCTGCAGATCAAAATGGATTTGAACCCCGAAGTGGAGATGTCACAAACACAGACTGAAAATAAAGAGGTCATCGAAGTTACCGATCCCAAAATCATCATTGATATGGTGAACGCCGGAATCATGCCCATTGAGGAAGCGCAGGATAAACTCGGTCTGAATAAGGGCAAATATAAACAGGCGACAGCCGAGTGGAGTTACAGGCCGCCCGCAGTTGCCGGCGCGGTGGAGTTCGACACCATCTGTGACGAGTGTGAGTTTTTCGATGACGAAAACAACTGGTGCGATGCGAACAACCGGGATACCCGTTTCGATTCCCGCGCCTGCACTTCGTTCGAAAGAAAACGCGCAAAGGAAGGCTGCGGATGCAAGCAGTAGCTGTTGAACAAACACTCCGCGACCGGATAGTCGAGGCGACGCTCGTGTCCCTGCATGAGCGCGACCTTTATTCCGAGCAGACGGTCGCCCGCGTCCTGGACTCGCTTCAGCGCTCCGAAAAGGACGTCAAAGCGAGTCTTCTTTATTACGCCAACCTCGGTTCCCTGCCCGAGGGCAAGGCGATCAATCAGGCGTCTCTCCGCAAACTCCAGCAGCAGATACGGGAACATATCCGAACCGTCCGCGATGAACATTCGCTCATCATGAAAACCGCCGTCAAAGAGAGTTACAGGGCGGGCATCCACAGCGGCATTGGAGATCTCGTCCGGGCCAAGATGCCGTTTTACCGCGACCTCACGCCGGAGGGCATCAAGCAAACCGGCAGCAACATTTTTACGCTGATTGATAAAGATGCTCTGGATTTCATGGCGAATTACAACGTGCAGCTTGCCGGGGATGTGTCCCGCGAGTTGACTGACGGGATCAACCGCGCGATCCAGACAGGCATAGCCTCCGGCCGCAGTGTCCCGGAAATAGCGAAAGACATCGGGCGCGTGGTCAAAGACCCCGAGGAATTCAGAAAAGCCGGAAAAACCGTTTTCAAGACGGCGCAGTACCGGATGGAAATGATCGCGAGAACGGAAACGCTCCGCGCTCACAATCAGGGCCGCATGAAGTTTTATAACACCGTGGGCGTTACGAAAGTTGAATGGATGGCCGTGGGCGACGAGCGCGAGTGCCCCGTGTGCCGTGAGCTGGATGGAAAGATATTCCCAATAGACAAAGTGCCGAACATTCCCGCTCACCCGCATTGCAGGTGCCAGATACTTAATGCCTATCCATCGGAGATATGCGGGGCGAAGAATCTCGGCGTGATCGCCGCCCCAGCGGAAGCCGCCTGCATAATGCCGCCACAGACCATCGAAGACATGGCGAAAGAAAAACAGTCCGAAGCAATTAAAGTCGGGCAGTTCATATCCAAAGGCGAATGGGACAAGCTCACAATCAAGCAGCTTCAGGATCAGGCTAAAGCGAACGGCATATCAATCGCCCGCACCAAGGCCGATTTTCTCGATATTCTCAAACAGAAAACCGGAACTGATTTCTCGCACCTGTCAGGCAAAGACCTACAGGCGCTCATAAAAGAACACAAAATCGCCGCGCTCCGCAGCAAAGACGACCTCATCGGTCTTCTGAAGGCTAAAGCAAAGCAAGAGGATATGCCGGACTTCTCTTCCATGCCTGTGTCGAAACTGAAAGAGATGTCGCAGGAAAAAGGAATCTCCCTCAATCTCACCAAGCAGGAAGTGATCGACATCCTCGATGTGCTGGAGCCCGGCGTGGACCACAGCGGTCTTTCCGGGCAGGCGCTTATCGAAGCGAAAAAGAAATTCTATCTTCCGATTCTCAAAACAAAGGAACACCTCGTTAAAGCGCTTGAGAAAAACTTCAAAGAAGAAATCGGAAAAAAAGTCACGAAGGAAGCCGTCGTTCAGGTCGCGGAAGAAACAATAAAAAAGGAAAAAGATCAGATCGTCTCCCTGCTGGATGCGGTCAAAGTTTCCACGGACCCGAAAGATTACAAAACAGTTCTTTCCACGATAAAGGATGTTGAAACCTATCTCGGCAAGGGCGACTTCTCCGTTGACGACGCCTATCTCAAAGAGAAAGCGGTGGAAATCGCAAAAAAGAAAGCCGAGTTCAAAGCGAAGATTCAGGCCATGGGCTCAAAGGATTTAAAAGACCTCGCAAAGCAGACCAAGGTCACACACTGGCAGTGGGGTTCGAAAGACGATTTCATTGCTCTTTTCACCGAGACTGACGATGCCGCGATTCAGGCCGCGAAAAACAGTATCGAGACAAAGTGGGCGAAGTGGGCCGAGAAATATGGAAAGAAGCCCGCCGCGGGAGTCCAGGCGCCGCAGCCGAAAGCGCCGCCGAAACACACGCCGCAGCCAGCGCCGGAACCGGTCGCGCCGACAGTCCTTCAAAAACCGCACGCGGACCTGTCCTCCGGTTTTGCAAAAGTCGATTCCGACTGGGACATGTTGGACAAGGGAAAAGCTTTCAAATATTCGAAAGACGCGAAAACACTCGGCGGCGCTCATGAGAAATACATCTACGTGGACGAGCATGGCGACGAGTGGCTTTTCAAACCGACTGACAAATTCATCGCGCACGGTGAAGAGATGGGCTACCGAATAGCGCGGCTCATCGATCCTGATGCCGTCGAGGTTCGATACGTCGAGTTGAACGGTCGCTCCGGTTCCATACAGCGGCTGGTGAAAAACGTTAAATCCGAGGCATCGTTCAGGGATATTCCTGTCGGGAAGCTGTCGCCTTCCGAGATCGAGTCCATCCAGCGCGAACACATTCTCGACTGGCTTATTTCGAACCACGACGCGCACGCCAAACAGTTTGTCCGCGCTACGGACGACAAAGTCTTCGGGATCGACAAGGGACAGACATTCAAGTTTCTCGGCAAGGATAAACTCTCCATCGCCTATCACCCAAACTCGATGGAGGCCGAGCCGATTTACAACACGCTTTTCCGGGCATATCAGAACGGCGAGGTCGACATCGACCTGCACGCGGCGCTACGGGTGATCCAGCGCATCGAGAAAATCCCGGACTCGGAATACATGGAGATCATCCGTCCTTACGTCGAGGGTCGTTTCGGTTCTAAAGCGAGCGCCGCGAAAGAAGAGTTCTACCGGATGGCGCTGGAGCGCAAGAACAATATTCGCCGGGACTTTGAGAAATTCTACAACGACCTGCACAAAGCGCGTTTTAAGGCCGAGTTCCGATTCCAGGACGACGTCAAAACAATAAAGAAGCTGTCCGGCGAAGACGAAGCGATACTGCGCGACGCGCAGGCAATGAAGGGTCAGGGAAAAGCCATGCGCCTCGACGTTGACGATATCGAGGATCAGAACGCGCTCGTTTTTACGCAGAAGAATATGCAGGGCAAAGAGGAAACCGTTGTTCAATTCAAACTGCGCCCGGATTCCGAAAAGAAACTTCTCGATGCTCTCGGCGAAAAAGGCACAGCCTTGAAGGGGCTTGCCACCGGGGACACGCTGCCCGAAGATTCTTTCTACGACAAAATCCTGTCTAGCGTAAAAACGGTCAATCACCACGTCGACAGCGGGGATTTCAAATACAACAAAGACTCGCTGGATGAAATCAAAAAGATACTGCCCGATCTTGAGAAGCTGACGAAATCCGGCAAGACGGCATCCATCCGCGACATGGCCGAGGAGTACAGAAAAACATGTGAGGCCGTTCTGGATGCCGCGAAAAACAATAAAAAGATCGCGGGCAAGTTCGAGCAGTACACCGCGAAAAAGAACCTCATAGCACAGGAAGCGAAGCCGGAGCCGAAAAAAGCCGGTTTCCGCTTTCAGAGAACAAATATCAAACTGGATCAGCGTCAGTGCCGGGGCGGCGAAATACACGTTGTGAAAGCCGACGCGGACCTGAACAACATATTCGGACGGAGTTCGGGATTCAGCCGGGGCGTGCAGTACCGGATAGAACTCGACGACGGCGTGGTCATGGATTATCGCCCATGGGACTCCGCGAACCCTTATGCCGTTCAGGGACAGGTGGAAATCCGTGTCACCGGCAAGATCGCGGACCCGGAGCGATTCGAGACAATTCTTGACCGGCTCGACCAGCTTGGAATCAACTCGATTCCAGCGAGCGCGGAGGATGCCGAGATCATGTATCTTCAGAAACAGGCATATCTTCTGAAGAAAGACACATCCGCTGCGTGGAAGAAAATGTCGCAGAAACTGGATTCATCGAATGCAACCAAGGCCGAGCGCATCCAGTCCATGCGGAAGTTCTGGGCTGATGAACTCGGCGTTGACGATGTGACGAAGATACCGGGTTACGACCCGGTTGGAAATTACGAACTCGGATTTAATGACCCGACCCGGCGCGCCGGATACAGGCACCAGATGCGGTTCGATCTGACGGAAGAGACTCTGGATCGGGAACTGAAGGGATATGGGTTGTATCACAACGTAACGGACGGCGGCAACGTCGAAGACCTCGTGAAGACGGTGCTCGATAACAACGGCAACATGGTCTCGACCGTCGAGAAAATCCGCATCGGCGTGAAACCTGGTGGCATGTCCCCGACGAGTGACATGGGAACCGGCGGCGCGTCTTACTTCTTTACTCGCGTGCGCAAGCTGCCGACCGGTGGTGGCCGGGGAAGCACGGGGCTCTATTTCAAAAAGCGGCTTCTGCGCCGGATGGATGCAATCACTTATGATCACGATGCGTTCGGCAAGGTTATAGATAATTACGTTCGAAACAAACGGAAGACCAGCATCGAAGACTACAGGCGTCTGGCTTCCGGCGGGCGAAGCGACGAGACGATTTTCAAATATACGGTGTCGCTCGTGGATGAGATCGACGTCATTAAAACGAGCGGCGCGGCGCAACGCGCAAAGGTCATTGAACTGTTCAAGAAGAAAGGCTTCTCAAAACTGCCGGATGGCCGGAAGATAGAGGAAGTGGTGCTCTGATGCAGCAGGAACTTGATGCCGTGAAACAACAGATGCAGGAAAAGATCGCCGGTATAACTGAGCCCGGGGCGGTGGTGGTCGTTGACATCGGCGCCTCCGAATCCGTCCGCATTCTTGTGGATCGGTTCGATATCCTGTTTGCCCGCCCCGTTATAGGCGCTGACGGCTCCGTCTCCGGTCATTATTACTGGGCTGTGTGCTTTGAGGTCGGGTTCGATCAGGGCGGGCCGCAGAATGTCCGGCTGTTCAAGATGGAGAACGTCCGGGAGGAACGCTCCGATTTGTTCCTGTTCCGCGACCATCGGGAATATTCCTGCTTCATTGAAACCATCGATGAAATTGACGATGCGAAAAAAGCTGATTTTAAACAGTGGCGGGAATATCGAGGGCAGAACCAGAAGGCGTTCGAACGGCTTTACCAGAACTTCACTGCCGAGGCTATGGTAATGGCGCTCAATTGGGAGAAACCGTTCTGATGAAAATCCGCTATTTCATTGAATATAAAAGGCCCGACCCGAATAAGTGGGAGATGATCCCAATCGGCGTATGGGCGCACGGCGTGGACGACCGTTCCGCATTTGATGTTGGGTATGTGTCGGGATTCGACGCCGAGGAATGGGACGCGCAGTGTGTGGTGAACCGAATTGTTGAACAGGGTATCCGGGAACTGCCGGAGGATTTCCTTGAACAACATCGAGAAGCGATTTCCGTGTATCTCGGTTCGCGCACAAAAGTGTTAGATACGGACAAGTACGGAAGCGTGACGGAACTGGTGGAAAACATGCTGGAGCAGATAAGGAAAGGAAAAATCAAAAATGCATAAAATTGTCGCTTTCCTTCAAAAGCTGCTCTCGGAGCGTTTTTACGGGCAGGTCGTGTTCCGATTTGAGAACGGAAAAATCACGCATGTTGAGAAAATAAAAACTGAAGCGAAATGGGAGTTTAAAAACTTGCCGGAATAACTTAACGAAAACCAGCCCGGAAGTGTTGAAACCCGAGCCCGGTAAATAAGCCCGGAAGCGTCGGCCCAAGCCCGGTGACAAGCGAGCAATCGCATGTTGCCGGGCTTTTTTATTTTCCGCGAGGTGAGCAAATGGAAGTCGAATTCAAAACCGATCTTGAGAGAATCAACTTTCTTCTCGAAGCAGACGCCGATCTGCGTCTTGGCCTTCTCGCCGCTGAGGGCAAGCTGGAGTTTGTCAGCGAGGAGTTGCCGGAGGACGAGCGCCCGAAATACATCACAAACTTCATCGGTTCCAAACAGAAGCTTGTGGACTGGATATGGGGAAACACACCGGAAGACGCGCAGTCCGTCCTCGATGCCTTCTCCGGCTCGTCCGTCGTCGGCTACATGTACAAAACCAAGGGAATGCAGGTCTTCTCCAACGACCGGCTGGCCTACTGCTATCACGCCGCCCGCGCCATCGTCGAGAACAACAGCACCCGCCTCTCCGAGAAAGACATCGAGGGGCTGCTCAAAGACCACAACTCCGATGCCGGAACATTCATTCAGAAAACGTTCCACGGCATTTTCTTTCACAACGACGTCCTCGCTCTCCTAGACGTGCTTCGCGCAAACATCGACGCGCTGACCGGCACCAAAAAAAGCATGGCGCTTTTCGCGATGGGCAAGACCTGCATGTCCGGCGGTGGGTTCGGTCATTTTTCATCCACGACCAAGGGCGGGCAGCGGCATTATACCACGCAGAGTTTCATCGAGCATTATCGTGACAACCTCTATCGCATCAACTCCCTCGTTTTCGACAACGGCAAGGAAAACAAGGCGTTCAACGGCGACATCGTTGATATCGCACCCAAGGTAAAGGCTGATCTCGTCTATTTCGACCCGCCTTACGCCACGCAGTTCAGTTCCACGAACTATGAGAAGTATTACCACTTCGTGGAAGGGTTGATGGATTACTGGAAGGACAAGGAAATCGACCACGCTAAGAAAATCCGCAATTACAAGATCGAAGACCCCGGAGTGACGCCCGCCACCGCGAAGCAGTTTTTTACCGATTTTCTCACTGCGTCCAACCATATCCCGAACTGGCTCATCTCCTACCGCGACAACGCCTATCCGACCGAGTCCGAGATCAAGCAGCTTGTCGCCGATCTCGGCAAAGAATCCCGCATGAAATCGAAAGATCACAAATATCAACTCGCGGGCAAGAACCGCGGGGGCGAGCCCTCGAACGCGAAGGAACGCCTGTTTGTGTGCGCCGATGCCGGTGAAGACGTTGAGCAACTGTCTGCCGTCGCCAACATGGATGACATCGCCGATCTGTCGCTCGACGCCGACTTCGATCCTGATCTCCTGAGCGCCATCGCGGGCAAAACTGACAACGTCCTCGTTACCGGCTTCATCGGAAACAAGCACTTCATCATGAATTGGATAGACAAGCATTTCCCGAAGGATGCGAAAAGCCTCTTTGATGCTTTTTCCGGTGGCGCGAACGTCGCCTACTTCTTCAAACGCAAGGGGCTCCGGGTTACGACCAACGACATCATGTCCTACCCGTACCACATCGCCAGGGCCGTCATAGAAAACAACACAGAAACCATCTCCGACGAGGAACTCGCGGCGTTGCTGGAGAAAAACCCCGACGCCGGGACCTTCACCGCCGATACTTTCTACGGCTATTACTACACGAAGCCGATTCTCCAGTTTCTCGATAACGTCTGGGCGAACATACAGAAACTCAAAGGATACAAGAAAGACATTGCGCTCGCGGCGCTCGGCCACACCTGCAAGGCCAAGGCCGTGTTCGGGATGTTCAACCGCAGCAAGATGAACCGGACCCGGAAGATATCCGATCTGGCCGAGGGCTATCGCTCTTCCAGCATCGGCAACATTCCTGTTTCCGAGTTTGTCACCGCATTCAAGAAATACGTCCGTCAGATCAACGGACTCGTTTACGACAACGGGCAGGAGAACGCCGCGCATAACGATGACATTCTCAAAGTTTTACCGGAAGTGAAAGCCGACGTCATCTACTGCGACCCGCCTTATATCACCGAGTTTCTGCGGAACGATTACGAGGATTATTACCACTTCGTGGAAGGACTCATGTCGTGCTGGAAGGGTAAAGAAATCCTCGACACACCCCGGCGCAATTTCGCGTCTCGCACCAAATACACAAAGGAAAGCATGCGCGAACTGATCGGCAACGTCGTATCAGCGGCGGGCAAAAAGTTTCCGCATATCCTCATCAGCTACCGCGACAAAGCCTTTCCGACAGAGAAGGAACTCAAGGGCATGGTAGCCGATTCCTTCGGCGATGTCAGAGTGAAGCGCATCGCGGTTGAATACAACATCGTAAAAAAGGAATCCGATGCGGGCGGCAAATACGCGAATGAACTTCTTTTCATAGGAAAAAAGACAGCCGCCGGCGCGTCCAAGGCCGAGCGCGAAGACGACGACATTCTCGACGCTATCGCGTATTCCGACTTTCAGATGAAAACGCAGAAAAATTCACAGCTCACGCTCGGGCATTCCATTCTGCATCGATGGTTCGCGGCCGGATGGGATTCCGAGGGCAATAACGAAACCACCACGTGGCCCCGCGATCAGGTCGTCACCGAGCACACGCGCCTGCACCGGCTGGCGCTCGAGCGCGGCCTCGATTTTTCTTTTATCCCTAGCTCGATTGATGAAACCCTGCCGGAAGGCCTCAAAAAACAGGTAATCGAAACAATGCAGAAATCAGAATCTGTGGCTTCGACCGCTTCCACTCCGAGCGGAAACCACACGACCATCATCGGCGACATAAGGCTCTCAGACATGAACCAGCTCGCCGCAGAGGGAATCAGCCTCTCTGACAACAGCGTCCAGGGCGACAAGGAATTTAGTTTCATCCTCACACACGCGGGGCCAAACAAGAACGGCGATTTCTTCACGGTCGAGGAACTTTCCACGCGGCACCAGACGGCTATCAACAAAAAGATCGATCTCAAGCATTCGCAGGATTTCACCGACATCGTCGGCGGGATCATAGCCAGCGACTTTGTGCAGGAGGAAAACAAGTCGTGGGTGGAATGCGTCGGTGAACTGTATGTCAACGACAACATCAACTCGCGGCTCGCATACAAACTCATCAAAAAAGGAATTATCGCGCAGGTCTCTATGGAGTGCGATTACGAGGAAGGCGAATGCTCGATCTGCGGCAAGCGCGTGCGAAGCAAGGCGGACTACTGCCTGCATCTGAAGAAATTCAAGGGAGGTGAATTCAAGGGGCAACCCGTCAATGAGATTCTCCACGGCATCACTTTCACCGGTCTGGGACTTCTGGACCGCAAGGGAGCCGATGAGAACGCGAAGATAAAGCAGATTGCTGAAAAACAACCCAATGAAGGAGGTAACGACAGAATGGACGGTGAAAACAAGAAACCGGACACCGATGAAACCGAGGCGGCGAAAAAAGCCCCCGGCGACGGAGGCGGCGCGGACAAGGACGCCCGCATCAAGGAGCTGGAGAAGGAGAACAAAGACCTGAAAGCCCAGCTCGACGAGGTTCAGAAGGAACTCGACAAGATGCGCGAGGAACAGGCGGCTGCGGCGCGCCGGACCCGCGCGGAAAAACTCGTCAATGAGATGATGAACCGGGGCGTCGAGTTCGCGGACGATGAAGACCGCGAATCCGAGATGAACCGGCTTGCCGGTCTGACCGACGACGCTTTCGAAGCCACGGAAGCGGCGGTCAAACGCATCAAAAAGAAAGACCCGAAAGCCGATCCGAACGCCGACCAGAAACCGGAGGACAAGAACAAGAAACCCCCGGTCAACAAAGGCAAGGCGGACTCCGGCTGCGGCATGAGCGCGGACGCGGGTGTAAGGCCCGCCGACGTACAGGACGGAAAGGAAACGTCCCTCGAGGACGACCTCAAGTCCGGCTTCATGGCGGCCTACAACGAGCGCGTCGGCGCGGCAAACTGAAAACGAAAGGAAAACGGAGGTAATCCATCATGGCATATCTCAATGCAAACCATCCCGGTCTCGCCTACGGCGACGGATACATGCAGGGCGCGGGCGGCATGGGGCAGTTCGTGAAGGCGGTCGGCAACGACACCTTCGCGGTTAACACCGATCCGGCGGTTCCGTCCGTGGGCGTCCTGATGAAGGACTATGTCGACGGCGAAATGCCCGCCTTCTGGTGCAACGGCGGCGTGTACGAAACCGACGTGTTCAGCGGCACTATCAACGCTAACGAGCTTCTGAAGATTGACGGCACCGGCAAACTCGTCGGCGGCGCAACAACCGCAAACGCGGTCGCCCAGGCGATCAGCGTTTCCGGCGGAATTCTGAAATTCAAACTGCTCGTTTAACCAAAAAGGAAGGAGGAACAACTCAGCATGGAAACGAAAAAGGTCAACACGAACTCGCAGGAGTTCATGGATTCGATGGGCAAGAAGATGCGCGAGGCGCTGGAATCGCCCGAGGGAATGCGAGCGCTCGCTGCCGCAATCGCCGCGCCTATCGAGGCGGACATCGCACGCAAGGAAATCACTTCACTTGTGCTTACGAAGCACAATCTGCCCAAGGGCGAGCGCGCCGTCTATCAGAAGAAACTGCTTCTGAAGGCGTACTGGGTTTCGAAGGACGGAGAAGCGCGGGAGATGGAGATCGGAAAAGACGAGATCGAAATCCCGACACACCGCGTCCACAGCACTCCGATGGTCGACATCAGCGTTCTGAAAAATGGCAATATCGGCACGCTGACCGACATCCAGACGGCATCTTCGGATCAAATCCGCAAGGAGATCGACAAACGCACGATCACCGTCATCTCCGCTGCCGTGCCCGCCGAGAACACCGTCACGATCACTGGCGGCGTCCTGACCGAGACGGGCCTTAACGACGCCATCAGCATCCTTGAGGACAAGGAACTGACCGTGAAGTACATCGTGCTTCGAGGCAAGCGTTTCAACGAGATGCGGTCGTGGGATCTCGACCCGGTCACCCAGCTCGAACTTCGCCAGAAAGGCATCATCAAAGTGTACGGCGGCGCGAACGTACTGCTCACTTCGGCGGCGGACGTGAACGAAATTCTTCTCATCCCCGACGAGGAAATCGGCAAAATGCCCATCCGCGAGCCTCTTACGGCTGAAGCCATCGACAAAAAACTGAAGTTCAAAACCGGCTGGCTCATCTGGAGCGAACTCGGCATGGGCGTCACTCGCCCCGACATCGTATCCAAGGTCGTCATCCAGCCGTAAGCGAGGAGGAACGCATGGTCAAGATTAGAAATCTCACACCGGGCATCCTGCATATCCCCGCCGCGAAACTGCGTCTTCAGGGCAACGCGGTCGCGGGTGTGCCGGAGATAACGCCCGAGATTAAGAAGCAGATCGACGCGGGCCGCATCATGGTCGTCACGGACGAGGAAGCCGCGAAAGCGCCCGCGCCGAAACTGCCCGAGCCGCCCTCGGACTTCGACAAGCTGGACGAGACCGATGCTATCGAGTACGTCGAGGACGAGACCGATCCGAACGTCATCCAGTCCATTCTTCAAACCGAACAGCGAGGTGGCGTCGTCGACGCGCTTAAGGGACGGCTGAAGGAGATCGTTGATGCTCGCAAGTGATCTCGTCGCACTGCTGCGGCTCGACATAGGGGACACCGCCGGGGAGATGCTCGGAGACGAGTATCTCACCCGGTGCGTGACCCGTGCCGTGTTTGCGGTGAACAAGGATTTTGGAACATCGTTCGCCGTGAATGCTGGAGAGATAACTCCCGACCCGTCCGGCGAGCAGCAGGAATACCTTCTCCTGAAGGCGCATATCAATGTCTGCTCGCTTATGCGCTCGATCACCGCGAACAACTTCTCATTTCAGAGCGGCGACAAGCAGGTGGACAAGACGAAACAGCCATCGTTCTGGGCCGACCTGCAAGGCGATCTGGAGAAGGATTACAAAGAGCGCGCGAAGAGCGCCGCTCCAGACAGTGGCGGTGTCGTGGACGACCCGGACAACGGTATCATGGCCGCGCCGGCGATAAGGCCAGCAATCTACGAACACGGGTATGTGGAGGAGCCTGATGTTGCTCTCAAATAAGGACAAGGCGTTCATCTCTGAATGCACGGCGGAACTTATCATGAGTTCCGAGCGGACGGGCAAGCGGTATGTGCCCGACGCGGCTGCCGAGAGAATCTACGGCACGGACGACGCGCCGTTTGTCCTGGACTGCGAGTTCCCGTTCGAATTTGTGGAAACGCCGCCTCAAATTCTCACAACGCAGAAAACGGATGCGACGATATCAATCCTTCCGAATCAAGAGATCAATGAGGGTGATCACGTCGAATTCGAGGGAGTTCGATTCAAGGTGCTGACGGTCGAGGCTCTGAACGTGTTCGGAGTAATCAGCCACAAGGTGGTGACGGTTGCGAGGTTATACCCATGAGAATTGAAAGATACGGTGACTGGGACAAGCTACAATCCGCGCTCGATGCAATATCTTTGCCCCATCCACGCATGCGTTTTGATTGTGCCATTGAGACAAAACCGCCCAAGAAAAGAGCTGTTCAGCTTTTTAGGCAATCTCTCAACAGAATGTGCCTCTATGTAACGTTCATTCTGAGAGCTATATGGGATTATCTGTTCTTCTCCACACGGGCTGTTAAGTTCGGAGATTGGAAACGGCTGGATGCGGTTCTCAAAAACTGTCTTCCAGCCCGGATGGAGAAAGCGCTCAACCGCGCTGCGATAAAATGCGCGCTGCTTCTGGTGCGGGAGATAAAGAAAGGAATAAAGTCGCAGGCACCGGGTGGTAAGAAGTTTACGCCGCTTGCTGAAGCGACCATCGAAAAGAAGGGATCGTCCAAGGCGCTCATCGACACCGGATTTCTGCTCAGTGCAATCACCCAGAAGATCATGGGCGACAAGGCGTTCGTGGGACTCCTGCGTGGCACGCGGAACAAAGATGGAGACGAGATCGTGAACATCGGGGCGATCATGGAATTCGGGGCGACGATCCAAATGCCGAGTGGTGTGACCATCGTGATTCCGGCAAGACCGTTCCTTCAGCCGGTGATGGAGAAATACCTGCCGGAAATCAAAGCAATATTCGCGGAGGAAATCCTTGGCCTCATGCATTAGAGAAGTCGTCGAAGCGCTCATAAAACAGCTTCAGGCCGACGTCACGCCGAACACGGTGCTTGTGCCATTGAACGATTACTACGAGGTCAAGCACACGCAGTCGCTTCTCGTAATCGGGCCGAAGCTGGATGAGAACCGATCCAAGCGGAACTCTGAAAAGCGCGTCGAAGTGGATCGGGACAATCTCTCTTACACCGAGCGGAACTGGCCACGGTACTACCATCTGGATTTCGACTTCGTGCTGAACGCTGACAACGGCGCGGCGCTGCTCGACATGCAGGAAAAGGTCATTGCCTTTTTCCTCGATAACCGGGAAATTGCAACCGCCGAATGCGTGTTCAAGCTCCGCGAGATGGTTCCCATTGGGGGACTTGAGCGACCGAACCTTTCAAATCTCCGGCAGGCGTCGGGGCGATACCGCATCGAGGACGTGGAGGTCTTCGACCACGATGTGTTCGATGGCAAGATCGTCCTTTACCGTAATTTCCGTCTGTGTGATTTCGGCTCGCGCAGATTGATTGAGACATACAAACCAGACGAATGAGAGGTGAACAACCCTTTGAAAAACGTT
>MWCD01000064.1 GCA_002069885.1 bacterium ADurb.Bin236
GGGATAGACGTCAACCAGCCCGCCGTGATCGCCGCCGTCCTCCAGAGCGGCGACGGCAAAAAGCTCCTCCGCAAAGCCGGTAAATGGTTTAAGAAAGTTTTTTAGGGAGACCACGCACAAACAAGTTTGTGAGCGCCACCCAAACACACGGAGCCACACGGATACGGTGACACCCGGCTGCACGGAGCCATAGGAAAAAAGAATCAAACGGAAAGCTCGATAGAACACACAAAGACACTGAGAGGAACTTGAGGAATGCCCCCTGACGACATGGTGAAACTGCTGGAAAGGCTAGCGGCTCTGGAGGCGTCATTCGACGCTTTGGGAGACACGCTTGAAAGCAAGCTAAGTTCGGAGGAGAAGCTGCACAAATCGCAGTGGGAGTCGTTGCGGGTAAAGCTGGGCGGAGACATACAGGAAATCAAGTCTATCTTTCACGCGCACTGCCAAGAGCAGGTGCGGGCGGAGGACACGACAGCGAAAAGCCTGCACACGTTGCACCGTCGGATTGACGAAATATTCAAGGTTATCAGCGAAAGGAACAACGACATATACGAGAGGCCGGTAGAGAGGATGAGCCGGATAGAGGAGCGGGTGGATCGACCGGGAGCGGGAGTCGGAGAGAACAGGCAGACAGTGACAGTGAGCGGAGACACGAAGACAAGCACGGTGACGCTGAGCGCGGTTCTCAGGTGGATTGTTCCGGTGGCAAGCGCGTTAAGCGGAGCGGGAATCGCGAAGCTGTTTTTTTAGGAGAGAGACGTGAGCGGAAAAGAGATAGGCAAAGAAAACAGATTGTATCACGAAGCGAAGAAGATGTACGTCGAAGGGGCGTTGAAGATATCGCAGATACAGATACGGCTGCAAGAGAATCACGGATACGACCGGGGCTATGTGAGCGACACGACGCTGAGCAAGTGGCGGTCGAAGGGGAACTGGGACGATCTGCGAGAGAAGTTTGTCGCGGGAGTGCTGGGGATACCGGAGACGACGCGGCGGATAGCGGCGAAGGTTGTGACCGCGTTGGAGAAGAAAGACCCCGGAGATTGGACGTCGGCGGACAGCGACACGCTGGCGAAGATGAACAAAATCATGGAGTCGCTGAGCGACCCGCAAGACGAGTTGCGAGTGGGAGTAAAGCACCTTCGCAGATTTGGGATGGCGGTAAAAGACAAAGACGCGACGTTGGCGGCGGCGCTCGCGCCGCACATTATCGACTACATCGAGCAGTTGGGAGAACAGACAAATGGCGAGTGACCGAAAACGGATATTAGTGGGCGAGCGCGTCGAGCTGGTAGAGGCGGCCAGAGAGTTAAACGAGCAGTATCGAGTAGCGTCGGACGTGCTAAATATCGCGACAATCGAGTCCGATCTGGCGAAGGTTGACGCGAACCGGATAATGGCGCAGGCCAAAACGATCTTCGACGCGAAAGCGAAATACGAGCGGCTGATGAAAAGGATACGAGAGATCACGGATGAAGTGGACGACGAAGACGCGCCGATGCCGATAATCTGAGGAGCCGAAAGTGGCGAAGAAAAAGAAGTACACAAAACGGGCGCTAGACGCCGACCTCGCTCAGATACGGAAAGCGCTGAAGGTCGAGGCCGCGCCGTTCGAGAACGACACGCCGGAGGCGAAGGCCGAACGAATTAAGCGAGCGGGAACCGACCTTATATATTTTTTGAAGACGTATTTCCCGCACTACTGTCGAAACGAATCCCCGGAGTATCACTCTGATTTAGCCGCGTTGATCGAGACGATGAACAAGCCGATAGCGGTGACGGCTCCGCGCGGCGGGGCGAAGAGCGTAATCGCTAGTTTCGCCAAACCGCTGCAGGAGATTTGTTATTCGACGATGCGCTTCATGCTGATTATCAGCGACACGAACGCGTTAGCGGCCGACTTCATTGAATTTATAAAGCTGGAGATAGAAGAAAACGAACGACTGCGGAACGATTTTGGAGATTTGCGCGGGAAGAGGAAATGGCAGAGCGACGATATCGTGACGGCCAACGGAATCAGGATACTTGGTCGCGGCTTTAAGCAGCGCATCAGAGGGCTGAGGCACGGAGCGTACAGGCCGGACAGGGTTGTGCTAGACGATTACGAGAAGGATGAAGAGCAGAGCAACCCGAAGATACTGGACAAGAAAGAGACATGGATCAAGGCGACGGTGATACCGGCGCTTGAGCCTGACGGGTGGCGGCTGGTGTACGTGGGGACAATCTTGTCTCCGGGAAGCGTGCTGGCGAGGTTCATGGACGGCGAGCAGTCGCCGGAGTGGCTGCGAAAGAATTATGAAGCGAGCGATGAAGAGATCACGTGGAGTTTCTGGCCGGCGCGATTCAGCGTAGAGAAACTGCGCAGCATCAGAAGCACAATCGGAACGAGAGCATACAACCAAGAATATCGCGGGATAGCGGTAGATGAAGCGAGCCAGAAGTTTCCGAGGAAGTGGTTCAAGAGGGAACGACCGCTGTTGACGAAAGAGCTGGTTGCGAGCCAGCAGTTTATCGTGACGTACACAGACGCGAGCGCAAAAGCGGAAGAGCACAACGACTACAAAGCAATCGTTGTGTTGGGCTGGGACGGATCGAGATACACGGCTCTGTACTGTTGGATGAAGCACGCGACGACGACGGAGATGATGTCCGCGCTGTATGAGTTCAAGCAGCGATTTGGAACAGCGAGCAACGGCATGGAAGAAGTGGCGTTTCAGAGTCTGTTTAGGGACTTGCTAAAGCTGTTCGGGAAAGAGAAAGGGTATCAGATACCGCTGCAAATGCGCGGTCGGTTGGAGAGCAAGGCGGTGCGGATAGGGTCGCTGGAGCCGTTGATAGAGAACGGGCAACTGGTCTTTTGCGCAGACGGAGAAATGGACTGCGGGGACATGGACTTGCTGATAGACCAGTTCGTCTATTGGCCGAACACAAACGTAAACGACGACGGGCCGGACGCGGTAGATGGGGCTGTGTGGCTGGCGCAATATTTGGGAGCCGGAGCCGGCGGGAGCGGGAAGTTCGAGGAATTAGGAGGACGCCGGGCGGGCGATGGAATGTTCAGCGACGCGGCTGAGCGTCGGGCGAAGCGGAGAGAACGGAGGCGCGCGGCGTGACAACAGATACGGCGGAAAACAACAAGGATCGGCGACGTCCGGAAGAAGGGAATTTAAGCGAGGTTCTGAGCGACCTTCGGGCGTTTGCGGAGTACATGCAACTGACGCGGAACCAGAGCAACATCATAGGGAGCGTCGGCGGGATCACGGCCGCCGGGCAGCAAGTGTACGACAAGATGTTGGACGACCCGCATATCTTTGCGGTGGCTCAAAAACGGTTGTACGCGGTGGCTCTGAGGGAATGGACGGTGGAGCCGCATCCGGCGATGGCGGGAAACGCGCGGGCGCAGGAGGAAGCCGAGCTGATATACGGGCTGATGGACAGGGCGCTAAATCCTGAGACCCTGATGGAAGTATTACACGCGGAGCTGGTGGGATACAGCGTGGTGGAAAACGTGTGGGCGATGCGGGATGGGAAGTGGCTGGTTGACGCGCTGGAGGGGATACCGCCTGAGCGAGTGATATTCGGGGAGGGCGGAAAGGCGCGGCTGATAAAGAGCGGGGGCGGATGGATCGAGCCGCCCGAAGAGAAGCTGATAGTGCATCGGTTTTGGGCGTACAAGCAAAACTGGTGGGGACGCGGGCTGCTGGAGAAAGCGTACTGGTACTGGTTCTTTAAGAAGCACGGCGTTAAGTGGTACATGATTTTCCTCGAAAAATTCGGCAACCCGACAGTGATAGCGAAGTATCCGGATGCGGCTCCCGCAGGCGTGAAGGAAGCCGTGCTGGAAGCGATAGACGCGATACAGGTATCGTGCGGGATAAGGATACCGCAGAGCGTGGAAGTGACCTTGCTGGAGGCGCAGAGGTACGGGACGACGGCGGCGCACAGCGCGGTGATAGACATGTGCAACGCTGAAATAAGCAAAGCATTTTTAGGGAACACGCTGACGACAGAGATAGGAGACAACGGGGGCGCGTTCGCGGCGAGCCAGACACAGTCAGGCGAGCAGGACATGTTAGGCGTGTTTAGTTGTCGGAGTTTGGAGAGAACCGTACAAAGAGATTTGACGGACAGGCTGTGTTTTTACAACGGGGTCAGCGAGCCGTATCCGTATTACAGGTTGGACACGAGCGAGAGCGAAGACTTGGACAAGTGGAGCGAGCGAGCGTTTAAGGCGTGGGGAATGGGAATTGATTTGAGCGTGGGGCAAGTGAGAGACAAGCTGGGGCTGGAAGCGCCGGCGGGGACTGAGGACACGCTAAAAGGAAAGCAGGAACCGGCTGGGATAAACATTGGCGGGGCGAGCGCGTTCGGGGATGGGACGATGGAAAGCGAAGCCGAGGCGAAATTGGATGCGGCGATAGCCGCTGGAGAAAAAGCGTCGGAAGCATTTGACGCGGCATACGAGACCGCGAGAGAGAAGATAAAGGGAGCGCTGAGAGCGGCAGGAGATTACGCGGGGGCATTGAGAGCGGCGCGGCGGATAGACGTAAAGGCGGAAGTTGCGAGGGCGCTGAGCGGATACGCGACGCGGCTGGCGTTGGCCGGGGCGGCGGATTCATACGCGATGGCGAGGGCGCAGGGGGTGAGGACGCCGGGGACGGGAGCGAGCTTTGCGAGCGCGGCGATATTGGAAGATTTGTTTGAGGAGTTGCCGCCGGAGCAGGCGCTTGAGTTCTGGCGAATGATGACGGGGCGGAGCGAGGCAGAGTATGCGGCGATGGAGAGCGCGGTGGCGAGCCGAGTGTTCGAGGTTGCGGGGCTGGAAAACGAATATTTAAGGCAGTCGCTGGCGTCGCAAATCGAAACATTCATGGAGAGCGGAGGAAGCTTCGCTGAATGGGCGGGTGAAGTTGACAAGATATTTGACGCTGTGGGCGCGGGGCGGATGGGCCGGTGGCATTTGGAGACGGTTTTGAGGACGAACAGCGCGAGCGCGTACAGCGGCGGACGGCTGGTTGCAGAGAACAGCGAGTTATTCCGGGAGAGTCTGCCGTACGTGAGGATAGTGGCGGTGGGAGACTCGGCGACGCGGCCGGAGCACGCGGCGATAAACGGACTAGTGTTGAGGTGGGACCACCCGTGGTGGCAAAAGTACGCCCCGCCGTTTGATTACAACTGCCGATGCACATGGGTGAGGCTGACAGAGGAAGCGGTAAGAGATAGCGGAACGGTTGTACAGATGGGGCCGGTGAAGTACGCGCCGAAGTTTTTGAAAGCGGCGTAGCTGACGATAAACAAAAACCCCAGAGGGGTTTGAGGCCGATAGGCCCGCGAGAAAAAGCCTCCCCTCGACAATGTGCGAGGGGAGGCCACGCGGGAAACGCGATATAAGCGCGCGCCGCCCCTACCCGCCCGAATACACGATGGGCGGGAAAAAACGCGGGAGACGCGAATTAGGAAAAGGTTTAGAGCGCTTTAGAAGGGGGTCAGGGATGAACACAAACTGGATAACCATCTTTCGAGCGGGCGACTACCGCAATCAAGGGAAGGGGAACTGGGATGCGGCGAGGCTGAAACAGGTGGTAGATAACTACGACCCGGCTTACGCGGAGGCGCCTGTGACGGCGGGGCATCCGGCTACGGACAGTCCGGCGTGGGGGTATGTGGCGGGGCTGAGGCTGGCAGGGGCGAACCTGCAGGCGCGGCTGAAGGGATTGAAAGAGCCGTTTGTGGAGAGTGTGCGAGGCGGATTTTACAAGTACACCAGTCCGAAATTTTACCACGATCTGAATGGGCGCGGGCCGTATTTGAGGCACTTGGCGTTTTTAGGCGGGACGCCGCCGGGGTGCAAGGGGCTACCGCCGGTGGAGTTTTCGGACTCGGACGAAGTTGTATTCTGCGATTTGAATATCGAAGAGTTGGAATTCAGCGACAGAGGCGTCGCAAAAAATAATTCAGGAGGCGGTGAGAAGATGGAAAAGCAACTGGAAGAACTGAAAACGCAGTTGGGGAACTTGACGAAGACGGTAGAGAACTTCGTGACCGGAGCGACCGAGCGAGACGCGGCGTTTGACGACCGGCTAAAGAAGGTTGAAGCCGGAGCCGGAGAGAAACCCGAAGCGAAGACGGAGACAGCAAAGACGGATGAGTTTTCGGACGCGCAGAAAGCGGCGTCCGAAAAGCTGACGTCGGCGCTGGCGAGCGTCGAGAAGCTGCAGGCGCGCATCGAGGCAGAGGCTAAGAGGCGCGGGTGCGAAGAGTTCTGCGACGGTCTGGCGCTGGAAGGGAAGATACTCCCTTTCCAGAAGGCGGGGCACGTCACAACGATGATGAACCTGCCGGCGGAAGAAAAAACAGTGGAGTTCGACGACAACGGGAAACCCGCGATGGAGACGCCGCTGGACGCGTACAAGAGGCTGTTGTCCGCGATGCCGAAAATCGGGCCGGACACAGCGAGGCTGGCGACGGGCGGCGCGGACGAGTTCGCCGACGACGACAGGTACTACGACGCGCACAAGGAGTATCTTGGCGTGTCGAAGGAGGAGTTCAAGAAGAACCCGACGCTGTACAAGAGCACGCTGAAAAAAGCCGGGGTGGTCTGAGAGAAGAAGACGGCCCGGCGGGATTGAACTCGGAATTGAACTTGAAAAGGATGGAGGTGAAAGATGTCGGATACAACAGTAGGGCTGCAGGTAAACAACCGGAACGCGAGGTCGCAGGTTCCGATGAAGGTGGCGGCCGCCTCGAAGATACTCAGCGGGACGTTCACAGTGGTGAACAAAGCGACGGGCGGACTTGAGGTGTACAAAACGTCAACGCTGACGAACCGGTATTACGCTGGGTTCGCGGCGGAGTCGGTGGACAACAGCGCGGGGCTGATCGGAGAGAAGCTGGCGGCTGTGTTCGTGGACGGGGAATTCGAATGCGCTTTTTCTGGAACGTTCACGCAGGCCAGCGTGGGGTTGCCGGCGTATGCTAACGACAACCACACATGCTTGGCCGGGGCGTACAGCACTAACAGGCTGAGAGCCGGGACGGTGTCGCAGTACATCAGCTCGACGCTCGGAATGGTTCGGATAGACAATCACACGCTCACAGGAGCGACGATCTAACACACCCTAACGAAAGGAGGGTAGAACAAAGATGCTTGAATTGTTGAAACACATCACGAATTTTCAGGGGCTGGCGATGGCGGCGAACTCCACGTTCACGCCGAAGTATTCAAAGATTTGCCAGACGATCCTCGGAAACGGGATGGACAAACTCGATCTGACGTGGATACACGGAGCGCCCGCGATGCGCAAGCATGTGGGAGCGAAGAAGCATTTCACGCCGATTGAGGTCAGCGCGGAATATCTGGCGGACGACTGGGAGAACACGATGGACGTGCATCTGCGCGACCTGAAGTTCGGCCGGATAACGCGGTATGAGCAGTTGTCGAAAGGGATCGGCTACAAGGGAGCGGCCGCGCCGGACTTGGCGGTAAAGGCGGCTCTGCTGGCGGGGTCGGCAACGAAATGCTGGGACGGGCAATACTTTTTCGACACGGATCATCCGATCAAAGGCGGAGTGCAGAGCAACACGATCACGGCGAGCGGAACAAGTCTCGTGAACTTCCAGAACGTGGTCATAGCGGTATGGCCTCGCATGAGAAAGTTCGTTGTCGGGCGCGTGGACGCGGAGGATGTCCAGACGTTCGGGCAGGCTCCGGACACGGTGGTATGCCCTGCGGCGCTTGAGTTCACGATGCGCACGCTGTTCAGTCCGGAGACCGACTACTTGTCGGGGACGGCAGTGCGGAATCTGTGCAAGAACCTGATCAAGCAGGAAAACATCATCGTGGACAGCGACCTCGACGGGACGGACGCGAACGATGTTTTCTTCTTCAACACGGAGGGCGGAGACAACCCGGACGCGCAGGCGATCATCATCCATGACGTCGAGCCGTTCGAGCTAATCACCTACGGGCTGAACGAGCTGAGCGAGAAGAGATTCGAGGAGAAGATTGTCTCGATCTCAGGCGAGAGAACGTTCCAAGTTATTTACGGAGCGTACTGGAGGGCAATAAGGGCAACGCAGTCCTAACGGAAGGCGGGCCAAAGATGAAGCTGAGGATGGGCGGGGCGCGAGGGAATCCCCCCGCGCCCCCGCTCTCATTTGAAAGGAGGTGAAGCCGGGTGGCGGATATAAAGATTTTAAAGGGCAGTCCTGAAGCGAAGGCGAATGAAGAGGAACCGAAAGAACCGAAGGAAGAGAAAGTCAAAAAGGGAAAAACGGAGAAGAAAAAGTGAGCAACGGCGCGGCGGAGACATTGACAGAGAACACGGTGAGGCGGTTCAGGGAGACGTGGCTGTCGAACTGGCGCGAGAACTGGCCGAGGCTGAAAGGGCTACCGGGGATTAAGCGGTGGTTCGGGAGGTTCGAGGGAGTTCCGGCGCTGGTGGTTAACGCCGGGCCGAGTTTGGAGAAGGACCTCGCGGAGATATGGGAATACCGGGATCGGTTTTTGACAATCTGCGTTGACCGGGCGTATCCGAGGATGTTGGCGGGCGGGGTGTCGCCGCATGTGACGATATCGCTGGACTCCTCGGAAGTGGTGGCGGGATGGTTTGCGGACAGAGAGCGGGGGGATTTGACGTGTGTTGTGCCGTGGCAAAGCCCGCGATTGATTCAGGCCGTGCCGATGAGAGACACAGTCCCGTACACGGAGTGGAATCCGGATGTTTCGATATGGCGGGACATAGCGGAGGAGAGTTTCGGGAGCCGGGACGCGCAGGCTCAGTTTGATTATTTCGGGGCGTTGCTCCCCGGAGGGACTGTGGGGAACGTGGCTTGCGACTTGGCAGTGAAGATGGGATGCGACCCGGTGATATTCGTCGGTTTGGATTTGTGTTACAGGATAACTGCGGACGAGTTTGGGAACCGGCGGGCTGAGACGATACCAGCGTTCGACGCGGCGCGGGCGTGGTATGAGGACGAATTCTTTCCGACGTTCAAGAAGAGATATGTAAATTGCAGCGGCAGTTCGACGCTAAGGCGGGGCTGTGAGTTAAAGAGGTTTAGCGAGGCGGCAAAAGAGATGGCGTTGAGCGAGCCGAGGAATTTCGCGTGGGAACTGAGGCGGAGGCTGAGACCGTGAAGATACTTACGTTTGCCGGAGAAGGAGTAATCGCGCCGACGATAGCGAAGAAGACGCATGAGGCGTTCGCGAGGGCGGGAGTTGAGGCTGTTCTTTGCGAGCATAAGGGCGGAAGACTGAGGCTGTTTGACGCGATAGAGGCGGAGCGGCCGGACGTGTTGTTCACGATTGACTACATGATATCGAGGGGAGACCCGGCGAGGTTTGACAAGTGGCCGCTGCGGCACGCGACATGGTGGACGGATCACCCGTTTCTGCTGGGGCTGAAGCAAGCGAATCCCAGAGACTTACATTTTTCGGCTGACGAGCACTGGTTGCCGTTCATAGAGGCGGCGGGCGGCGCGGGGGCTGAGTGGTTGCCGCTGTGCGCAGACCCGGAGACGTTCAGGCCGGAGGCCGCAGAGCCGAGGTTTGCGCACGCGGTATCGTTTCTAGGGAACACGCGATTGAATTCCGACTTTGAAAATTACACGCGGTCGCTAAGGCTGAACGAGCGGGCGCAGTACGCGGCGCGGCGGATAGTGGAGGAACTGAGGGACAATCCGGGGCGGGCGTATGAGGACGCGGCGATGGGAGAGTGGCCGTGGTTTCTGGACGCGATGGACGAGGGAGTGAAATACGGTTGGAAGCTGCAGGCGTTGGAGAGGGCTGCGGCGGAGACGCGAGTGGGATTCAGCGCGGCGGCGGGAGCCGCGATATACGGAGAAGCGAAGTGGAGGCAGGCGGTTCCGGGAGCGGATTGCCGGGAGGCGCTTAATCCTGACACGGAGGCTCCGGCGCTGTATGCGGCGAGCGAGATCAGTTTGAACTTTCACGCGGGGCAGATGATCACGGCGTGCAACCAGAGGGTGTTCGACGTTCCGGCAGCCGGGGGGTTTGTGCTGAGCGATTACAGGCAGGACATGGGGCGGCTATTTGCGGAGGACGAATACGCGACGTTCGGAAACGTGTATGAGATGAAGGAGCAGATTGCAAGATACCTGACGGACGTCGGCGACCGCAGAGCGATGGCGGAGCGAGCGAGGGAGAGAGTTCTCGGCGAGCACACGTATGACAGCCGGGTGAAAAAAATGCTTGAAGCGCTGAGGCGTTAATAAAAAACGAGCGACGGAGGAAGCGATGTATTCAACCATAGAGGATTTAAAGGCGAGGATCGGAGTGGAGACGCTGACCGACCTGACGGATTTAGAAGGGGTCGGCGAGATAAACGAGACGGTGGCGGAGGGAGCGATAGCGGACGCGGATGGGATAATCGACGCGTATTGCGCGCAGGCCGGGAAGGCCACCCCGCTCTCCCCAGTTCCGGCGCTTATCACGGGATTCAGCGCGGACATGGCGACGCACCTGCTGTATAGCAGGAAGGGGCTGGCTGTGGAGTCGCGGGCCAACGCGTACAACGACGCGGTCAAATTCTTGCGAGACGTGGCGGCGGGGAAAGCCACGCTGGGAACGGCGGCTGAGGCGGCGGCGGCAGGCGACGGAGGGATAGCGACGACTAAGAGCGCGTCCGAGCGGGCTTACAGAGACGAGGTCATGGACGCGTTCATGGGAGAGTTGACGTGAGGTTCAGCATAGACACAGAGCCTGCGGACGGAACTCCGGCGGGACTGAGCGCGGCGTTTAAGGCGGCGGGGACACCGCCTGAAAAAGAGTTGGCTCTGTTTGCCGAGCACATGAAGGGGCGCGTGGTGGACGCGTTTGACGGCGGGGGATATCCGGAGGGCGCGTGGAAAAAGTCGCGGCGGGCCGGGGAAGAAGGCAAAACGCTGTTGGAGACCGGGCGACTGAGGAACGGGATAATCGGTTCGTTTAAGAGCGGCGCGTGGGAAATGAGATACGGGAGCAGCGACAAGAGAGCGCGGCTGTTGTTCAAGGGGGGCAAGGTTTTGCCGAGGCGGGCTAAGGCGTTGGCCGTGCCGCTGACGAAAGAGGCAAAGAGGCGGAGACCGTCGGAATACGGAGACGACCTTTTCCCGTTGAAAATGGGCGACAGCAAAAAGATGTTCTTGGCTAGGAAGCGCGGAAAGAAAGGAAAGATTGAGTTGCTGTACATCCTATTGAAGAGCGTGACGTTGCCGCCGAGGAAGTTTCCGCAGCCGCTGGAAGCGGACATGAAATATTTTGAGAGGCTGTTGAGAGAGAAATACGAGGGGGCGCGATGAGGGCGTTCGTGGAAGTGGAAGACGCGATAGTGGCGGCGATAGCGGCGGCGATGCCGGAACTCAAAGTGGCGTCGCTCGACGACGCGCCGGCGAGCGCGGACATGCTGCGGCTGCCGGCGGCGTTTGTGACGCGGGCGGGGATGGTGGCGGACGACGAGGATTCGCCGGGATGTTCGGCTTGCGAGCAATACTGGAAGGTGTATCTGTGCGCGAAGAGCGCGAGCAGCGGAAAGGCGAGAAGAGGCGAGCGCGGGATATACGCAATGGAAGCGGCGGTTATAGGGGCGTTGCAGGATAAGACGCTGGGCTTGGGCGGGATATCCGGGTTTAAGGTATCGAGGAGCGAGAGTTTTATGGAGGATGATTCGCCGGAGATAGCGGGGCAGGTTCTAACGTTCGTATTCAAAGAGATGGTTGATTGAAAAAAATAAGAAAAAAGCGCGCGCGGCGCGCGGAAAAAAGGAGTAGGATATGAGAAACTTTTTCGGGACGATGAGCATTGTGGCGGTCAGCGCGGCGGCGGCGGAAGCGGCGATGAACACGGCGGCTACGCTGGACACGAGGATGCTTGTGGACATGGCGAACATGCCGAAGCCGAACGCGCTGCGCGAGGACAACTCGGACGAGATGACGGGGTATGAGGAAGCGACGGAGGAGATAAACCTCGGACGGCGCGCGGGGATGAGCATGCGGTTTTCGCGTATGCAGGCGCAGCACGCGGCGTTCATTCTGGCGTACGGGATGGGAGACGTCGCGTCTTCGGACAACGGGAGCGGAACGTATCTGCACCTGATAAAGCCGACAGGGGACATAATGCCGCCGAGCTTCACGATGGGCGCGCGGATCGGCGCGAACATAGTCGGGCAGCGGTTCAGAGGCAACATCGTGAACTCGTTCAAGCTAACGATAGAGAGAGACAAGTTCGCCGTGCTGGAGGCGGAGATACTTGGAAGCGGCGCGCTGGACACGGACTACGTGGACGAGACGCTGACGGCGAGCGGGACGGCGACGACGCTGACGCTGGCGAACGCCGTGCTGGACGACGACGCGGAGAACGTGCAAAGCGTTGCCTGCGAGTTGGCGAGCGGAACGTGGACGGAGACGACGTGCACGGGGGCGAGCGGGACGGCGATCACGGTTACGGCGATAGCCGGAGCGAGCGGGACGGCAAAGAGCTGGCGCGTGCAATACAGGACAGAGCAGGCGTGGAGCGCGTTGCCGGCGGCGGTGACTGAAGAGCGCTTGAAGATGACCGACCTGACGATCTCGATAGGCGGAAAGTTCAGCCTCAGCGGGACGGCGGTAACGTACTCCGGAGGAAAGAGTTTCGGCGGGGGAGTCACGGGCTTTACGTGGTCGTACGAGAACGCGTCGCAGATGTACGGCACTCCGGCTGGAACAGGGGCGTACGCGAACGAGGCAATTCGCGGTAAGAGGAAACAGACGCTGACCTTGAACCGGCAGTTGAGAGATTACATCGTGCAGCATCTGCGCGACGAGGTCGAGTATTTCACGGTGAGGGCAACGCTGGCAAGCGAAAACACGTTTGTCGGAGCGCACAAATACACCGTCGATCTGATCTGGCCGAGGGTGGTGGTCAGGAGCGCGGAGCTTGGGGACGACGACGGGAAGCTGACGGAAGCGGCGGAGATAGCCGTGAAAGAGGACGCCACGTATGGAAGCGTGGTTGCGATAATCAAGAACGCAGTTGAGGAATACGCTTCCTAGAGGGAGCTAAAACAACGAGGGAGGGCTGCGAGATGATGAAGAGGACGGTAGAGGAAGGGAAGATTTGTTATGAAGCGGGCGGAGAAGCATTCGAGTTGAGACCGCCGACAGTGAGGTCGAGGATGGCGGCGATGGCCGTGTTCGCGAAGTATCCTGACGTGATGGCTGGGCCCGGAGAGAAGAGGGACCCGCAGGCGGAGTCGGCGCGGGCGCTGGAATTCGCGATGGACTTGGCGGCGGCGGCGTTGCTGGAGAGAGGGCAGACGGCAAAAGAGCAGGACGTTGCGGCGCTGAGAGAGAAGCTGATGGACGCGATAGACGAGGAAGATTTGGAAGTGATCGCGGCTGATTTTTTCGATATGCTGAACCGTGGTGGGGGTTCGGCGGAGGAAGAGAAGGCGAAGAGCGAGGAGAAGCTCTCAGCCTAGAGGATATTGAGAGGGACGCTCACCGGGTCGCCGCGCTACTAACGGGCGGCGATCCCCTCAAACACGCTGCCGCGCTGGATGAAGTGACATGGCCTACAGCGGCGATATATCTGGAAATCAAAAAAGAGGAAGGAAGGGCGCGCTGGGCGCGGGCGGAGTACGTAGTAGAGAGCGTAGCCCGGATGCTGGGATGCTGGAACGGGGCGGGCGAGTCGGCGCCGCGGAGTCTGGCCGAATGCGTGGCCGAGCACGGAGAAGAAGTGGGACGATGGGTATGGGAAGAAACGCTGAAGAGTCAGCGGGATGGCGGGACGTAGAGAAACAGGTCAACGACCCAATGAATAATCTGCGCCGCGCCGCCGAGAAAAAACAGGAAACAAATCATTCCTGACGCGACTGGCAAAATGCCAGAAACGCAGAGAGCGTAGAAGAAATAAGAAATTAGCAAGTACCACATAAGACAATTATAACGCGGGGGAGCCGCGATGTCCAATGACAACAGAGTAATGCAGGTGGTGATCCGCGCGCGTGACGAGATGAGCGCGACTGTTGGGCGCGCGCGGGGCGCGATAGAACAGTTCAACAAGGAAATCGGCAACGGGCACGTGCTAATAAGCGCCGCGACGCGGAATATAGGCGCGATGGCTGCGGCGTATTTAGGGTTGAACAAGCTGGGCGGGCTGGCAAAATCGTTTATCAATGTGAACTCGGAGATGGAGGACGCGAAGACGCTCCTGAGAACGCTGTACGGAGAGGCAGAGAGAGCGGCTGAAGTATTCGAGCTGCTTAAAAAGAATGCGGAGACGATGCCTTTTGATTTTACCGAGGTGAGGGACGCGGGAATAACGCTGAAGCGGTTCGGGATGGAGATGGAGGATTGGCTAAAGCCGGCGGAAGATTTAGCGGCGTTTATGGGTGGAGATTTGAGGGCGGCGGCGGCGGCGCTGGGAAGAGCCTACGCCGGCGGGGCCGGAGCCGCAGACATATTCAGAGAGAAAGGTATATTGAACGTCGTCAAAGATTTCAGGAAGATAGACGACCTGACGAAGCTGACGTTGCCGGAGTTCCGGAGGGCGATGTATGAGACGTTCACCCAGAATGAGATGATAGTGGGAGGGACGGACAGGCTGGCAAAAAATTGGAAAGGAATGGTATCGAATCTTACGGATATTTGGGGCCAATTTCAGGTGGCGGTGGGGGATTCGGGGTTATTCGAGCGGCTGGGCGAGGAGCTAAGGGAGTTTTTGACCGCCGCGATAAAGGCCGCAGAGAGCGGGGAGTTGGAACGGCGGGCGGCAGCGGTTTCGAGATTTTTTGAGCAGGCGATTGACCACGCAAAGAAGTTCTACGTTGCGGTCGTCAAGGCGTTTAAATTTTTAGACGAGAACAAAGCGCTAGTGAAGTTGGCGGTTGAACTGTGGGCCGTTAGTAAAGTAGTTCATATTATCGTGCCGTTAGTCGCAACCCTCAGCGACGGCGTTTTGAAAACAGCGCAAGGGTTTTTTACCGCCGAAGGCAGGGCGCGAGGATTTGTAGAGTCGCTAAACGCAAAGAACATAATGAACTTCACTACTGTATTAGCAGCCTCAACCCTCGCGGTTTGGGAAGCTTTTAAGGCGTGGAAGGCAATGAGGGAAGAGCAGGATAAAGCTGCTGCGGTCGCTGGCGACACAAACAGATTACGACGACATCTTACTGAGCGGATAGGTCGGGCTGAGTTATTGCAGAGAGACACGCGGGGGGTTAAGGGCGACGCGTTGAGGCAAAAGCTGGGGCTGACGGAAGAGGAGTTAGACAAGGCCAGAAAAATATATACGGACATGCAAGGGCTTGTGACGCTGTACAGAAAAGGGAAAGAGACTCCGGATCAGGCGGCGGAGAGGGCGCGGAGGGAGACGGGAATAATACTGACGGGCGGCGGAGACGCGATCCGGGAGATGGATCGGATAAGCAAATACATCGAGGAAGAGTTTAAGAAGCGCGGAGAGGTTTTGATAGCTGCTCCGAAGCCGAAAAGCGCGGCGGGGAAAGAGAAACCAAAGAGCGGCGAAGTTGATTTCGGCGCGACGCCGGGCGGCAAGGGGCAGGCGGACAAGCTGCTGGATGCGGACAAGCTGCTGGATGAAGTGAAGCGGCTGAACGCTAGAGAGATTGGCGAGAGGCTGAAACATTACGACGCGCTGTTGGCAACCGCGAGGGAGCAAGGAGAGAGCACGGTTGCGATAGAGAGGATGATAGCCGCAGAGAAAGAAGAAATATTGAAGCGGACGGCAGAGAGATATGAGGCATGGGGGACGGCGTGGACAAAGAAGGACGAGGCGATGTCGGCTCGAAAGCGCGAGCTATCGGCGATGGAGGCGGAGGCGACGCTGGGCGAGTTTGAATTGCGGAGATGGCAAGCGGAGAGAGAGTTAAAAGAAGACGAAGAAAAATACGGACGCAAGCGAGCCGCGCGGCTTAAGTATAAAGCGGCGATGGCGAAGATAGACGAGGATGAAGAGGCGGCGCGGCGGAGCGCGGAACGCGCTAGGGAAGATGTGATACTGTCTGCCGGGAGCGAGTTTGACAGGCGGCGGGCAGCGGCGAAGAGGTATCACACAGAAAACGTTGCTCTCTATGAGGGCGACGCTGTGGCGATAGCGGCGGTGAACAGGGTACTGGCGGCGACGCTGGAGGAGATCGACCGAGAAGAAAAAGAGGCAAAGATGGCGGCCGCCGGCGCGTTCCGCAAATTTAATTTAGCGCAGTTGCAGGCGATGCTGGAAGACGAACGCGCTACCCAGCAGGAGAGATACCTGATACAGGCGGAGATAAACGCAAGGATAGCGGCGGACGAGGTATCGGCGGCGGACGCGAGGCGGATGGGATTGAGGCAGGCGATGGAAGAGTTTCAATCCAGTTCGCAGGTGTGGATGGATTACGGGAGGCAGACGGCGGTTAGCCTGAAGGAGAGTTTTTCGGGGATATTCGCGGCCACATTCAAGGGGGAAATCCGGACGCTGGGGGATTTGTGGCAAAACCTTTGCGCGAGGATGAGGGATAATTTTATAAACGCATTGGCAGAGATGGCGGCGAACAAGGCGCTATCCAAATTGTTTGGCGAAAGCGAATCTGACAGCGGAGGCGGAGGTATTGGAAGCGCTCTATCGGCAATCGGCGGGCTGTTCAAGAAAAGCGGCGGTTCCTCCGGAGCGATCAGCGCGCTCGCATCCACTATCGGGTTTGCCGCCGAAGGCGCGGTCTTTCGCGGGGCGCTAAGGCCGATAGCGGCGTTTGCTAATGGAGGAATAGTTAGTCGTCCCACGCTGGCCGTCGTTGGCGAAGGCGCCGGGCCGGAGGCAGTGATTCCGTTGAAGGGGGGCGCCGTTCCCGTCCGCTTCCTCGGCGGCGGCTCAGAGGGCGGCGGCGGGGGCGTCACTCAGCACGTCACAATCCAAATCAACGCGATGGACGCGGCGAGCTTTAACGACTACCTCGCCCGCGAAGGCGGCGGCACTATCGCGCAGTACGTGCAGCGCCTAGCTCCCGGCGCGGTCGCCGACGACATCCGCTCCGGCGGACAGATGCGCGCGCTGACAAGGAGATAATGAACGTGCCAAAAATCAACTCTGAATTAACCGCGCACCGCCTCGTCGTTGAGATAGACGACGAGACCACTCTCGATTATTCCCTGCCGCTCGCGGTCGCGGCTACTGCTGACACGA
>MWCD01000065.1 GCA_002069885.1 bacterium ADurb.Bin236
CGGCGAGGGCGGCGAAGATGAGGCAGGCGGCGACCGCCGTCAGGGTCGTGCCGCCGGGAAGCCAGCCGACGAGCGCGTGGATGAAATCCACCAGCCTGCGCGCGCCCTCTCCTTTCGCCATCATGGTGGATGTCAGGATGAAAAGAGGGATAGCCAGCAGGGCGGTGCGGTCGGAAATCGAGAATATCTGCTGGGCCGCCATCGCAAGCCCGTAATCGCCGAACACGAGGCAAAGGGCGGTCACCGAACCGATGGAGACGAACAGAGGAACGCCCGCCAGAATGAGGACGACGAAAAGAACTGACGCGACTGCCACAATCACGGCGCGTCCTCCAAAGTTCCCTTTAGGGGGGCGGCTCCCACCGCCGACGCGGGCATAGCGAACCTGAAAGCCATCATCGCGGCGGACACCGGCATGGCCATATAGACAATCCACAAGGGAGCGCCGACAGCGACCGATTTTTGCCCGAGTTCGCGAGACATCATGGCGAAGTCGGCGCCGACCGCGCACAGCCCGGCGCAGAACGCCACGCACAACAGCCTAACCGCCGCGCGCGCGACTGCGCCCGCCCTGCCCTTCAGCTTGTCCGCCACCACGGTTATCGCGATGTGCCTGCCGCTTCTTGCGGCGGCTCCGGCGCCGACGCACATCGTCCATGTCATCAGATACATCGCCAACTCTCCCGCCCAAGCGGGAGCCTTCCCCAGCGCGCTTCCGGCAACCTGAGCGAACAACACGCCCGCCATCGCAAACAATGCGGTCGCCAGAAACGCCGTCTCAAACACTGTCAGCGCCCGGTCGATTTTCCCGCATACTTTCCGCATCCGTTTTCACTCCGACATCTGAATCAAAACCCTATTAATATACGCCCATTGCCGCGCGCGGGCAATAAACATATTCCTCGCGGCATCATGGAAGATGAAAAGGAACGAATGAAACGCCAACCGTGCGCGGTGGACGGTTTCGCCGTGTTGACCGCCGTTAAAAGACGCGTTTGGGTTGATTGGGCGCGCGGCGGATGTTAGTATCTTTCAGAGCGGCGGGAGCCGCATGAGGAATCTTCTGTCGGCGGCGCGTTATGGCTTCTGTTGAATTTAGAAACGTGACTAAGAGGTTCGGGTCCGTGGCGGCGGTGGACGGAATTTCGCTGACGGTCGAGCGAGGGGAATTGTTTTTTCTGCTCGGCCCGTCCGGCTGCGGAAAGACGACCGCGCTGAGAATGCTGGCGGGATTCGTAGAGCCTGACGAGGGGACAATCCTGTTCGACGGCAGGGACGTGAGCCGCCTGCCCGCGCACCGCCGCAACGTGGGGATGGTGTTTCAGACGTACGCGCTCTTTCCGCACATGACGGTGGAGCGCAACGTGGAGTACGGCTTGCGGTTCAGGAAGACGGCTGCGGCGGAGCGGGCGGCGCGCGTGGCGGAGGCTTTGGAGAGAACCCGGTTGTCCGGACTGGGGCCGAGGTATCCTTCCGAGCTTTCAGGCGGGCAGCAGCAGAGGGTGGCGCTCGCGCGCGCTTTGGCCATCCAGCCGGAAGTGCTGCTTCTCGACGAGCCTCTTAGCAATCTCGACACCAAGCTGCGGATCGAAGTGCGCGAGGAAATCAAAAGAATACATCAGGAGTTCAAGATAACGGCGGTGTACGTGACGCACGATCAGGACGAGGCGCTGTCGCTGGCGGACCGGATGGCGATAATGAGGAACGGCCGGATCGAGCAGGCGGGAACTCCGGCTGAGATATACGCGAAGCCCCGCAACGAGTTCGTGGCCGGGTTTGTCGGGGAGACAAATCTGCTGGACGGGACGGCGGAGCCGCGAGGGGGCGCGTTCGGATACGCGACGGCGGCAGGCTGGGTTCCGGCTCAGCGCGAGGCCGCAAACGGCCGAGCGGCGGCGAGGATATCTCTGCGACCCGAATGCGTCCGGCTCGGCGAGCCCGAAGGCGCGCCCGCGCGCGGCGTCGTCCGCAGGGTGTCTTTCTTCGGCGGCTCAGTGCGCGTCGAGATCGAACTTGAGAACGGCGCGACTCTCTCTTCGGTGTCGCTCGGAGCGGACACAAGATTGACATGGCGCGAGGGAGACGCGGCGGGCGTTTACGCGGAGGCGGACAATGCGGTCGTCCTCGAATGAGCGTCCCGGCCCCGGCGCGTTCGCCGCAGTCGCGGCGATTGCCGCCTTCTTCGCCCTCTTTCTGTTTTATCCTCTCGTGTACGTCTTCAACAAATCGTTCATTGTGAACGGACGCCCCACCCTCGAATTTTTCGAACTGCTCTTCAAAAGCCCCGCGCTCCGCGAGAGCATCGGCAACAGCCTTATGATAGCGGCTGCGGTGACCTTGCTCAGCGCCGCTCTGGGACTAGCCTTCGCTTGGCTTCTCTCCCGCACGGACCTGCCCGCAAAGGGGCTTTGGAGCAACCTGCTTCTCTTCCCGCTCATCCTTCCGCCGTTCGTCGGCGCAATCGGCATACGCTACGTGTTCGGCAGGTTCGGCATGATCAACATATTGTTGATGAAGGCGGGAATCATCAGCGAGATGAATCCTATCGACTGGCTGGGGTCGCCGTTCTGGGGAGTGGTAATCCTAGAAACGCTGCACCTGTTTCCGATAATGCTGTTGAACATCTCCGGTTCGTTCGCGTTGATGGACCCATCGCTGGAGGATGCGGCGAGGAGCCTCGGAGCGAGAGGCGCGGCGCTGTTCAGGACGGTGACCGCCCCGCTGCTGATGCCGGGATTTTTCGCTGGCGCTTCGATCGTTTTCATCTGGGCGATGACTGACCTCGGCACGCCTCTTCTGTTCGAGTACCGCGCGGTGGCTCCCGTGCAGATATTCAACGCGGTGCAGGCCACACAGGAGAACGCGCTGGGCTACGCGCTTGTGGTGGCGGTGCTGCTTATAACGGCGGCGTTCTTCATGTTGTCCAAGTTCGTGTTTGCGCGCCGCCGGGTGGACATGCCGGCGTTCGGGCGCTCAGCGGGCCGCCTCGTCCGCCTCAGCGTTCCGGGCAAGGTCGCCTTCTGCGCCGCCCTTGCCGTTTTCGTTTTAATCGCCCTCATCCCACATGTGAGCGTCGTCCTCGTCTCGTTCTCCGAGAAATGGTTCATGTCCGCGCTGCCGCAGGAATGGACGCTGGACTATTACGGCAAGGTGTTCACTCACCCGATGTCGTACAATTCGGTGAAGAACAGTCTGGCTTTGAGCGGGCTGGCGGTTATAGTCACGATGGCGGCGGGCGGGACTATCGCGTACCTGCTGGCGCGCAAGAAGTTCAAGGGACAAGGAATACTGGACGCGTGCGCCATGCTACCTCTGGCCGTGCCGGGCGTCGTGCTGGCGTTCGGATACGTTCAGGGCTTCTTCGGCACGTCGCTGGATCCGAGAGTCAACCCGGTTCCCCTGCTCGTAATCGGGTACGCGGTGCGGCGGCTTCCTCTGGTGGTAAGGGCGCTGTACGCGGGATTCCAGCAGACTGGCGCGGCCCTTGAGGAGGCTTCCGCAAGCCTCGGCGCAGGCCCCGCTCCCACCCTCCGCTTCATCACGCTTCCCCTAATCCGCGCGAACATGCTCGGAGCCGCCATTCTGGCTTTCGCTTTCAGCATGCTCGAAGTCAGCGACAGCCTGATTCTTGCTATGGAAGAAAAATTCTTCCCGATGACCAAGGCGATATACATGCTGATGGCGCGGCTGGGAGACGGAGGGATGATAGCGAGCGCGATGGGCGTTCTGGGCGCGTTGCTGCTGGCGGCCGCGCTTGCCGCCGCTCAGAAACTGCTCGGCAAGAAGATGGGAGACCTGTTCCGCGCCTGACTCCCGGCGCGCGGAGGCTCCCCCTCGCCCCTTCGCCCGCTCCTCGGTTTTCAGCCGCTGTTTCCCGGAAAACGCAAGCGAGAGACGGACTGTAACAAACAATATGAAAAGCATAAACGCGGACGGCGGACTAAGGAAGAAATACGACGCGCAACGCGCCAGAGCTTTCGCCATCCTGTGGATAACATACGGCGGCTACTATTTCTGCCGCAACTGCTACTTCGTGGCGAAACCGGCGGTGGGCGAAGGACTTGGGCTTGCCAACTCGCAACTAGGAGCCATCGACCTTGCCTTCATGTCGATGTACGCCGCCGGACAGTTCGTGAACGGCGCGCTCGGCGACAGGATGAGCGTGAAACTGCTCGTCGGGGCCGGGATGCTCGCGTCCGTCGCCATGACCGTAGCGTTCGGGCTGTCGTCCGCGCTGCCGCTCCTGCTGGTTTTCTGGGGAATCAACGGGCTGGCGCAATCCACCGGCTGGACGTCCTGCGTGAAGTCTATGGACAACTGGTTTTCAAGCCGGGAGCGCGGGACGGTGATGGGTTTCTGGAGCACGAACTTTCAGGCGGTCGGATTCGTCGCGCGGGTCGTCGCCGCCGCCGCTCTCGGATGGTACGGCTGGCGTTATTCTTTTTTCATTCCTGCGGCGATGATGTTCGGCGTGGCGCTGACGTTCATAGCATTCCACATCGAGTCTCCCGAGAAGGCCGGGCTGCCCCCTGCGGAAGAGTTCTACGGCCGGGGGCGCGCGGCGGCGCGCCCTGCGAGCGCAAACTCCGAGACCGCCCGCCTGCTGAGGTCGCCCGCGCTCTGGAGGATGGGCGTCTCTTACTTCTGCGTCACCTTCGTAAGGTACGCGCTGATGTGCTGGCTGGCAATGTACCTGTACGAAAAAATGGGGTTCAGCGTGACGGCCAGCGGGTTCCAGTCCGCCGCTCCGGAGCTGGCCGGGCTGTTCGGCACGGTTGCCGCCGGATATGTGTCTGACAGGTATTTCAAATCGAAACGCGGGGCGGTTACCACTATGATGCTGCTCTGCCTGATATTAGTCCTAGGCGCTCAGAACGGCATAGCGGCAATGGGGCCAGTGTGGAATTTGGCCGGGTTGTGCGCCATCTATTTCCTGATTCAGGGGCCGACGTCAATAATGGTCGGCACGGCGGCGATGGACATAGGGCGCGGGGGAGGAACAGCCACTGCGGTCGGCGTCATCAACGGGCTTGGCGCTCTCGGCGCCGCGGCGCAAGGCCCCGTCATCGGGTTCCTGTCGGATAAGTACGGATGGGGATTCCTGTTCCAGCTCCTGATGGTCATGTCCATAGCGCCGTGCGTCCTGATGGCGACCGTCTGGCTTGAAGAGCGGCGCCGCTGACCCTGCCGAATCTCGTTCAGGTCGAAAAACCCGACGGCCAGCGAAACGTTTTGAAGAGATTCATAGCGAAGCGCTTTCTAAAAGTTGCTATATGGCCTTATTCTTTCTCTTTTCTCTCTTTCTTTTCTTCCCTTGTTATCATCCTTCGGTCGGCAGCCGCCGTTCGTCCACTATCCAGTCGGCTTTGAGGCCGGTGCGTTGGAACAGCCGCTCCTCTATCTCTTCATAGCTCTGGAATATCACTTGGTTCGGCGTGATTTCGCAATCGAGTTTAACGTTCTTTTTAATGTCGCGCTCTATGTCCGCAGGGTCGGCTCCGGGGAGCGGGGCGACGAACACTTTGACGAAGTCGCGGGAGAACGGATCGTCGGGGTTCTCTTTTGTGATGGCTACCTGAAACGTCTCGACGCCGGGGGCGTTTCGGATGGCCGTCTGGAGATCGAGCATGGAGACGCGGGAGCCTTTTATTTTCGAAAAATCTTTCACGGCGCGGCTCATCGGAACGATAAGCCTCGGCCCGGTAATGCCGCAGTTCGGGCATTTATCCCACGCCAGACCGTTTATCAGGTCTCCGGTGTAATATCTCAGCAGGACCGTGCCTCTGAAATCAATGTGGGAAAACGTAAGGACTCCCGGAGTTCCTTCGGGGACGGGCCGCTTCGTTTCAGGGTCTAGGACTTCCCAGAAATAGTTCTCCGCCGAAAGGTGTATGCCGGAGCCTTCGCCGCAAGAGTAGAACGCGCCTTTCAGTTCGGTCATGCCGTAGCCTTCGATGATCTTCGCGTCGGACCCCAGAGCGGCGAACTGCTCCTTGAGCCGCTGCCTGTACGCCGGGACCATCGGCTCTCCGGCCACGACCGCATACTTGATGGTGTCGATTCCCTTGATCGCTCCCGTGTCTTTCATCTTCTTGGCCGTCTCAAGCCAGTACGTCAGGTATGAAGGGATGGCGGCGATGTAATCGAACTTGCCTTTTTCCGCAAGAACAATCTGCCTTTCGGTTGGGATGACGGCTCCGCCGCAGGTGTGGAACACGCAGCCGCCGAGAAGGAACTGCGACATGACGACTTGGAAGAAGGCGAGGTGCGGCGCGGCGGGGAACAGGTTCAGCGCGCGGTGGTCAAGCTCGATGCCGCACAGGTTCGCCATCGCGGCTATGCCGGGGGTGACTTTGAATATGTCGCGGTGAGTGTACATGGAGGGCGTCGGCTCTCCAGTGGTTCCGCCGCTGGCGTGGAAATGAATCGGGAACCACTCGCGGCGGGCAGCCTGCTCGACTCGCGCGCGGAACGTCTTCAGCCTGTTCGGAGCTCCCGGCTGCGTCGGCGTCTTCAACGCTTCTATCACATACCTCGCCATATCGGTTTTTCTCAGCGGCGCGGTGTCGTACAGCCGCTCTCTGCCGGGAACCGCAGGCTGCAGCGCAAATGCCACCGGGTCTTTCTTGATGTCGTTCTTAGTCGTGAGCGGAACCAGCCGCTGAAAATCTTCCGCGCTCCTTATGTCTCCGCTCCTGACACCCGCCTCCGCAAACCGCTCTCTGTAAAACGGATGGTACGGAAAAATGTAACGGCGCATATATTTCATCAAAGCCCGCTCGTTCCATTTCTTCTGTTGCTCCGCCGGCCATTGATATGAAAACTCTTTCATTTCGCAACCTTCCGCGCGCGCGGCGACATCCGTCCTCGGGCTTCGCCCGCTGTGCCGCGCCGCCTGTTTTTTCACGCCGTCGCCGATTCCCTTTTGCTGTGGCTCTCATTATATCAAAACCGCCGGACTTCAATGCGACCAAAGAGAAACTTTTAGCGCGCATTGGCGAAGAATCCGGGTTAAAAGCGGCTCCGGCGGCCAAAGAGAAACTTTTGAAAAAGTTTCTCTTTGGAATCTCTTCAAAACGTTTCAATAGCCGTCGGGAGCGAATCGCTGCCGCGCTTCCCTCCCGCCGCAAATCAATCCGCCCTCATCTCCGCCCATAACCGAACAGCGCAAGATGTCGATGGCTATAACTAATCGTGTGTGGGAGATGGACTGGATTTGCTACAGGTTACTCGGAGGATATGCAGTAATTCAGTTACGACCTATAGAAGAAACTTATCTACCAGACCACTGAGAACAAGCAGTATAATTGATACCACAGCAAGCATACGTGACCATCTTACGTCGAGTATTCGATTTCCTTTGCCGAATACCCACCTCTGAAACAGGCTTACCAAACAGAGAAGAATACATATGAATGATGAGTTCATTAAAGATTCAATTATCATTCCAACCGCAGAATATTCATTTCCGCTTCCAACCATAACGCAAACCGAAAACAAGAAGATGAGAATAATTATCGACAGTGAGGCAATCAAGCCCTTTTTATTTGTGTATTGAATAACCTTGTGACTAGGTAAAGGTTTTCCGAGAAGGTCTATTGTGTAGTCAGCAGATACGTTTTGAATTTTGCCATTATTCTGCGCTTCTTCACACAGATAGTTTAGTGGTATTCCTTTGGATTCGAGCATTTCTATAAACTCTTCTCTTTCATCTATATCATGCCTAAGCATATAGCTATTCCCAAAACAATGTTTGAATTCGAAGACTTTTACAGTCTTCTTTCCAACAATCGAATCTATTTTTGCATCTTTAACCACAACTTCATTGATATTGCTGATGCTTATTTTTACATCGTAGGTTTCCGTCCGTTTCTTTTTGAGAATCCCAAAAACAAGGGATTCTGCAGAAACATCAACACAGTTGAAAACCATTCCTGCTTTTTCTTGTCTTATCTTATATGAGTTTCTAATAACCAAATGAAAAGAACACCAATAACAATGACAATCAGGCCGTCGTATTCAACAAACATGGATGTAAACATCATAATCGCAATGATTGAGAGAATAATCAAAGACGGAGAGTTCCTTACAAGGTGTCGGTTAGGCGATGTAAATGTTTTGAGCACAGTTATTTTCAACAGCAATCTCCCGGTAACTGATGAAGGCTCAATGCCAAATTATACACGAAATGACATAACTGCATATTTCATTATCTTTTTTCATCGTTACCAAGGCCCCCTTGGTAACGCGATAACTGAAAGCTCCGCTTTCACCACTTTTCCTTGTTTCACAAAGCTAAATGCTTACCACTTTTCTTTCCAATTCATTTTCTCAGGGTTCCCGACGTCCAGTCGTTATAATGATTCGCGCATAAGCGATAAAATACGGAAGCAGAGCTTCCTGAACTTTCCGTTGCCAAGGAGACCTTGGCAACGATGAAATTTGCCATCCCATAAAGGCGACCCGGCGGGTTGCCTCTACCTTCCACCGACGCCAACCGCCATGAACAGGATTCCTCTGAAATCCTTTCCCAACATCTTTTCATAAGATACGCGCCGAAGGCGGAGGCGAAGCCCTGACTTCGGCGCTAGCATGAAATGTTTTGAAAGGGTTTAAGGGAAAACTTTTTCAAAAGTTTTCCCTTAATCTTTTTTCTTTTTTAAAACGCTTAACGGCGCTGTTAAGCGGGGAGTGGCAGAATAGAGGAGAAACGCGCCGCTTTAGATGTGACATGCACTTATCGCCTTGCCGCGACAGCGGCAGGGGGCCGCCGTCCGGGATAAGCGGCGCGTTTATTGCCGGGCGGCGGCTTTTTTTGTCACAACCGTCTGATACAATCGGGGTACTGAACGCGCGTACAGCGCCTCTTAGGGGGAGGTGCGGTGTTGAACAGACAAATAGAAGAGTTTGACGAGGAGAAGAGAGAAGAGATAGTCAGATGGATACTTGCTGGAAAAGATATCTACCGTGAAAACATAGAGTGCGTAGGAGACTGGGTGTGCATCTCTGTGTATCTGCCCAAATGAAGAGAGGGCGGGAGGAAAGAGAGGCGGCGCGCCTATCAGCGCTCATGCGGGTCGTTGTGTCAGCGGCCTGAGCGTCCGCGTTTGGCAATTTCATCTACGGCGGATTTGCCGCGCAGAGGGGCGTCGGCCCTTTCGCGCGCGGCGCGGACGATTGAGAGTATGGCGTTGCGGTCGTGTCGCGTAAGTTTGCCGTCCGACTCGGCGCGTTCGATCTCGCGGGCAAGAGCGCTCGCGCTTCCGCCCAGCAGGTCTACTCCGAAATATTCTTCCAGCGCGTCGAGATGGCCGATGTGCTTTCCGGCGAATTTGTCCGCGCTGTATTTGCTGGGAGAGAAGAAGTTGTTTGTGAGACCGAGGTCGGCCGCCGTCTGCGCCCTGCCTGTTCCCTCGACTAAGTCCATGACGATTTCGTGGAGCCGGGAAGAAAAAATATTTCTGTCGCCCACTTGACAACCACCTACCTAATCCGGTAATATAGTTGGCATAAACGGTAGGCCAGCCCTCCGGCGTCCCGAATGCCGGAAACGTGTTCCCGGCGGGAGTCCCGCTGCTGCGGGATCGAAGGCCGGCCGCCTGCTTCGCCTAGTTTAGTATAGCGCCGGGCAAGGCGGGCGTGAATGACAATATAAAAACAAATAATCTGCTATTCCTCTGCCGAACCGAGGAGGAAGCGGCGGAAAACTTGTCGGAGGAAGGGAATGAATCTATCACAGCAGGTAACGGCGGCGGCGGGCGCGGCGCAATGCCGAGAGTGGATTGTCAGGGGGAATCCCGGATGCGTCCACTACTGGGTCGGCACGGGGAAAAGGGAGCGTGAAAGAGAGGAGTTCGCATGTTCGCGCTGCGGCGCGAGGATGAGCGAGCCGTTGAAGCTGTCTCCGGTTCGCAGGACGAGGCCGCGAGCGCCGTTCGGGTTTGCGCCCTGCGCGGTTTGCGGAGGAGCGTTCAGGCGGATGAGTCTGGTCAGTGGCGCGATTGCTGAAGGCGACGTATGCATGGATTGCCTTGAGCGGATAGCGTCAGGGGCGGCGGCCTGATTATCTGCGGGATGGCAGAGAAAAAACCGCATCAGAAATGGCAATTATGTAATACGGAAACACAAAACAAACGCGCGGGCTGCGCGTTTCAGGGGAGAGACTTCGATGGAAGAGAATCAGGGGTTAGAGAATCAGTGTTCGTCTGTTTCAAAGAAGACGGGAAAGAGGTGCCGGCATAAAGCGATGAGGGGGAGCGACAAGTGCGCGCAGCATGGCGGCATGGCCGCCGGGGGCAAGAGGCTGATAGACAGGATAACCGCTAGGCGGGACGATCCGGCTCTGATGGAATTGAAGTCTGGAATCGCGACGTTGAGGACGTTGATGGACGAGCATCTTTCGAGGCTTGATGCGATACACGCCGGGGAGATAGACAGTTACAACGGGGCGCTGGACATTCACGGCAAGAGGCTTCAGAGCCTGTCGGGGGAGTTGTTCGCAGCGATAGACAAGGTGGGACGGATAGAGGAGAGGCAGAGGCGGCTGATGACGGGCGAGGAGGTCGCGGCGCTGGTGGCGGAGTTGAGGGAGAGGGTGATTGAGGCGATGGAGACGATGGACGCCGGGGCGTCGCCGGCGGAGATGGCGGGGCGGCTGGCCATCGCGTTTGATTCGGTCAGTCTGGCAGGGCGCGGGGAAGACGGCAAGGAAGATTGAGCCGAATCCGGGCTGTTAGGATTCGGCAGCGATTGTTCAGAGCGGATGAAATGCGAGGCTAAAGACGCGCTTTCGAAGTAGGGGCGGGGTTGCCCCGCCCCAAATTGTCGCAGTTATTGGGCGCGGAAACCGCGCCCCTACCGAACAAAAAACGCGGCAGCAACGAAGCAGTTCGCCGCTGTGAAAATCGCCCCGGTTCGGCGGCTCTATCGACGAATTCGGGCTGAGGAGAGAGAGGAGTCGGGACGATGGCGAGAGCGGCAGGCAGGGCGGCGGCGTTGACGGAGCCTCAGAGGGCGGTGCGGGAGGAGTTGAGGGCGTCCGCCGAGCAGATAGGGTTGCGGCTTGCGGCGGGGCGGTCGGGCGCGCGGGTATCCCGTGTCGAGTGGGCGACGCGCAATATAACGCTGGCTGGCGGTCCTTTTTCGTTCGCCGGGCACGAGTATCAGAGGGGCGTCTACGAGTGCGAGGCCCCGCACATAGTGATACGCAAGGCCGCGCAGATGGGCGGTTCGCTATTCGGGATTCTGGACGCGTTGTGGGCGCTGGACACCGGGCAGGCGCGGACCGCCATCTATTTTTTCCCCACCGCGCGGGACATCCGCGATTTCGCTCACGACAGGGTCAAGCCCATCATCTCCGGCAGCGCGCGCCTGTCCGCCCGTTCGCGGGGCATCGACAACGCCGGATACACACAGTTCACGGACGCCTTCGGCGCGGTGTCAGGCGCGCTCTATTTCAGAGGCATGAAATCCAAAGTGTCGACATCCTCCGTCCCGGCGGACCTGATAATGATAGACGAGCGCGACAAGGTGTCCACCGCGGACTACGAATTGGCGCTGAAGAGGGTTTCGCACTCGGAGCTTGCGCTGGTGCGGGAGGCGTGCACCCCCACCGTGTCGGGAATCGGCATAGACGCGCTGTTCGAGCGGTCGGACAAGAGGCATTGGACGCTGCGGTGCGCGCGTTGCGGAAAAGAGAATCGCCCGGAACTGGAGTTCAGGGAGAACGGGGGTCCGGAGCGGACGCTGTACGAGAGGGGCGGGGAGGTTTATCTTGGGTGCGCGGCGTGCGCGGCCCCGCTGGACGCCGCCTCCGGGCGCTGGGTGGCAGAGATGCCCGGTCGCGACATCGCGGGCTTCCAGTTCTCTCAACTCTGGTCTCAGGTGGTGCAGCGGGGCGCTCCGATGGCCCGCGCCATTCTCGACGATTTCCGTAACACGCGCCATATCGCGGATTTTTGGAATTCCAGAATAGGGCTTCCTTATGAAGATAAAACGACGTCTCTGACGCGGGACGCGCTCGACGCGTGCGACGGCGACTACGGGCTTGCGCCGCGCGGGTCCGCCTGCACGATGGGCGTGGATCAGGGGGATGAATTACATGTGGTGATTTCCGAACGGCAGCAGGGGATACGGCGGGTCGTGTGGGCGGGCGTTCTTGACGGGTTCGGCGGGTTGCCCGGCCTGATGCGCAATTACGACGTCCGCTCCTGCGTAATTGACGCCATGCCGAACACGCATTCCGCGCGGGACTTCGCCGCGATGTTTCCCGGCAGGGTTTTCCTCTGCCACTACGTGGAATCGGCCCGGGGCGGCCCGAGGTGGAACAGCTCCGAGCGCGCGGTGGCGGTAAACCGGACGGAAGCACTGGACGCTGCGGCCGCCGCATACCGCAGGCTGGAGGTCAGGCTGCCGAAAGCCCCAGTCATCGAAGACCTGTTCAAACCCCAGATGGGGGCGATGGTCAGAAGGCCCATCAGAGATGAAAACGGCGATATCGAGGGGTACGAGTGGGCGAAACGGGGGGCCGACCATTTCCGCCACGCCGATTGCTACGACCAGTTGGCGGGCGCGCGGCGCGGGCGCTCGCTCGGCGACATCCTTTCCGGCGTGCTGGACTCCGGCCCCCGCGAATCGGTCGCATCCTCTCCCACTGATTCTCCGCGCGTCCCTCCGGCGACGAAATCCGCGCGCGCGCCTTCAGACGAGCCTTTCATCAAAAAAGAGATGGAAAACTGGTGATTTTGCCGGTGTTGCGGAAAACCAAAAAATTGAATTGCGAAAAAACGCTCAAGAAAGTGAAATAAATCAATGAGAAATCGCGAATTTCAAAGAAGGGAGATGTGAGCATGAAGACAAGAAAGGAAGCTGAAGAGCGCTCGTGCGGACATCTGGGAGAGATGGCGCAGATGGAGATGGCGGCGAAGCTGTGCGACAGGCACGCGATACACGGCGAACTGCCGGCGGAGGCGCTTGACGCGGCTCTGGCGGACATCGAGCGCGACATAGCGGATTTCGAGAGGTCGCCGACGGGGGATTCGACGCGGAACGCGCTTGTTCTGGGGCTGGCGCGGCGGGTGTTCGTGTCGAGGCTCAGGACGATGGCGGAAAAGGTGAAGGCCGCGAAGGCGGCGGGGACGGGGATAACGGTCGAGCGGCTTCGCTCCTGACCGGTTAGACTCGGCCGGGAGATATCTATGAATTATCCGTTGTTCGACAGGTCGGAAGGGTTTTATCACGCGCTGGCGCTTCTGCCCGACTGGGAGGAGCGGCTGGCCAGACAGCTTGACCTTGAGACGTTCGCCCGCGCGCGCCTCGACGAGGCCGAGCGCATCGTGTTGCGTTTCAGCCAGCTCGGATACACCACGCGCGAAATCGCTTCTTACTACGGCGTCAGCCAGTCCGGGCTTTCGAGGAAACTCAAGCGGATATTCTCGCGCATGGCGGACGCCGCAATCATGCGGGAACGCAGGGAGGAAAGCATAAGGGAGATGCAAAGAATTCTGAGCGTCGGGGAAGACGAGGCGGACGAAGCCGCCTGAACGCCTCGCGCTCCATCACACAAAAGGGGGAAAGAGAATGAAAGCGATGGAAACGATAGGGAATCTTTTTAGGAATAGAAAGGCCGCCGCGAGGGCGGAAGGGCGCGTCGCCGAATACTCCGCGCGCGCCGAAGGAGTAGCGGAGGGCGAAAGCGCGGGCGCGGGAAGCGTCCCGGCGGGCGCGGCGCGCGAGCGCGGCGTCGATTCGCAGATTGCTCGCCAGCGCGGCCCCGGCGGTTTCACGGGCTTCGTCAACCCGGACGAGCTTGCCGCCGGAAAGGGTCTCGAAACGTATGACCGCATGATGACCGACGCGCAGGTGCGCATGGCGGTCAACTACAAAAGGTTCGCCGTGATAAGCGCCGACTGGGACGTGGTTCCCGGCGGCCCCGGCAAGCGAGACGCAGACATCGCCGCGTTCGCCAAACGCTCTCTTGAACTAATGCGCGGCTCCGTCGTTCAGACCGTTTTCGGCGTGATGAACGCTCTGGTCCACGGCTACAGCATTTCCGAAATGGTGTTCAAGCCCGTCGAATCGGGCGAGGACGCGGGCAGATGGCGGATCGACGCGATCAAACCCAAACATCCCCGCGACTATGAGTTCGAGATCGACCCGTTCGGCAACCTGACCGGGCTTGAGCTGATCGACGAGAACGGGCGGCGCTCGAAGCTGCCGCTCTGGAAGTTCGTGGTGTACACCTATCTGCCGGAGTTCAACCGTCCGTGGGGCCGCTCCGACTTGCGCGCAGTCTACAAACACTGGTGGAGCAAGGATTTCCTATTGAAGTGGTGGAACATCTATCTTGAGACGTACGGCGCTCCTACGCGCGTCGGCAAATATCCTGCCGGAGCCACCCCGGAATCCCGTCAGGCCGACCTCAAACGCGTCCTGCGCGACATCGTCAACAATACCGCCATCACCATTCCCGACGACATGGACATTGAGTTCATATCCGCGGCGGGCGACGCGGGCTTCGAGTCCGCCGTCGAGTACCACGACCGCCAGATAGTCAAAGGCATCCTCGGACAGACCCTCACCACCGGCGAAGGCGCTCATTGCGGCTCCTACGCCCTCGGCAGCGTCCACGCCGACACTCTCGAAGACTATGTGTCGTTCCTGCGACGCGACATCGCCGAATCCGTGATGTCCGAACAGGTAATAAGGCGGCTGGTGGACTTCAACTTCGCGGACGTCGAAAGCTACCCGTCGTTCGAATGGCGGCCCAGAAGGGAAAAAGTGGTCCTCGCCTCCGTCTCTGACATCGTAGCCCTGATGGACGCGGGAATCGCCACCGAGGCGGACCGCAATATCCTGCGCGCTAGGGTGGACCTCCCTCCCGATGCCGCTCCTCAAGCCGCCTGATTCGCGCGAAAAACGGGGGAGGGAGAAAAAGGAGGGAAGACGGAGGAAAAAAGAAGTGAAGAAAAAGGCCAAAGAGAAACTTTTGAAAAAGTTTCTCTTTGAATCTCTTCAAAACGTTTCACTGGCCGTCGGGGGAGAATCGCTGACGCGCTTCTCTCCCGACGTCCCATGCAAGACATTTGGAAACAGATTCCTCTTGAAAATCCTTTTCCAATATTTTTTTCCATGACACGCGCCGATGGGGAGAGCGAAGCCTTCCCATCGGCGCTAGCAGGAAAAGTTTTGAAAGGGATATTAAGGGAAAACTTTTTCAAAAGTTTTCCCTTAAATACAGCGCATCTCTTTCCTTATCCGCAATCCCTCATTAAATCAGAGGAAATTGATTTGGCAGTGACATTCGGAGGCGTCGATTATTTCCCGAATTCTGCGTTGTTGGGGTTCGTCTCTTACGCGTTCGAGGATGGAGTAAGGCCTGCCGTCTTCCGTTGTTCCGGCGTTGCGCTCGACGATGAGGCCGGCCACCTGCGCGAATCTGCATCCGCCGGAACCGCAGCACGAAGTGTCCACCACCGCGAACCCGAAAGCCACCAGCGCAGTCCCGAACTCCGTCTCCATCTCCGACTCTTTTTCGATGACGTATCTGCCCGCGATGCTTGTGGTCTCGGAGCCTTCCTCGCTATGGACGTATATGTAGGGCATGGCGGCGTTTCTCCCGCTCATAATAGTATCATCATGAGGACGGCCGAGGCGAAGAACAGAGGGAAAAAGATATGTCGCGCCGCTTTCGCCGGAAGGGCGGCAAGCAGCCGCGCCGCCAGAAGCGAAGAGATCGCGAAACCGACAGCGGCGGCGGCGAACAGCGCCCACGGCGCGCCCTGCATGTCCGCCACATGCGGCCCGGAGGACGACATCCCGCCTTCCACAAAGAACAGCTTAGCCGCGCACAGAGGGACGAACGCGAACGGGACTCCCGCCGCCATGCCTGTCTCATCCTCGTTGAGCACGAGCATATAGACTAAGAACAGGAGGGCGACGAGGGCCTGAATCCATACGACTTCAACATAGCCCGCCCAGAAACCGACGGCCGGCCCCGCGGCCGCGCTCCACATCCAATGCCTTCGCGCCGGGGTCCAGCCTCCCAGCCATCTGACCGCGCCGAACAGCGCCACCGCTCCCACTATGAACCACACCGGCGCCGCGCTGCTGAAAAAACCCGAAAACAACTCGTAAAACAGAGACCCCGCGCCTTTAGCCCATGACGCCGCCGCCATCCCCGCAAGCCCTAGTCCGGGGACGATTAGCGCCGGCTCATATCTGAACCAGCCCCTTTTCAGTCCGTCCCGCGCCGTTGCCACAACCATCAGCCCCGCCGCCGCCAATATCATCGCCTCCGGACTTAAGAAACCGCCCATAACGGCGGATGGAAAA
>MWCD01000066.1 GCA_002069885.1 bacterium ADurb.Bin236
GTGCCAAACCTCCCCGTCGATGTGAACTCTTGGGGGAGATAAGCCTGTTATCCCCGGGGTAACTTTTATCCGATGAGCGACGGCCCTACCACTAAGAACCGCCGGATCACTAGGTCCGACTTTCGTCTCTGCTCGACATGTCTGTCTCACAGTCAAGCCCCCTTATGCCCTTACACTCAACGCACGATTTCCGACCGTGCTGAGGGGACCTTTGAGCGCCTCCGTTACCTTTTGGGAGGCGACCGCCCCAGTCAAACTGCCTACCTGACAATGTCCTGCGCCCGGATTACGGGTCGGAGTTAGGGTTTCAACCTAATAAGGGTGGTATCCCAAGGTTGGCTCCAGGAAACCTGACGATCTCCTATCAACGCCTCCCACCTATCCTGTACATACTAGGCCAAAAACCAATGCCAGGCTACAGTAAAGCTCCACGGGGTCTCTCCGTCCTTCTGCGGGAAACCCGCATCTTCACGGGTATTGCAATTTCGCCGAGTCCCTCGTTGAGACAGCGCTCAAATCGTTACACCATTCGTGCAGGTCGGAACTTACCCGACAAGGAATTTCGCTACCTTAGGACCGTTATAGTTACGGCCGCCGTTCACTGGGGCTTCGGTCGAGAGCTTCGCGTTGCCGCTAACCCCCTTCCTTAACCTTCCAGCACCGGGCAGGTGTCAGTCTCTATACATCAGCTTACGCTTTAGCAGAGACCTGTGTTTTTGGTAAACAGTCGCTTGAGCCATTTCTCTGCGGCCTCTTCGAGCTAACCGGAAGGTTTGACCCTTCCGAACACCCTAATGAGGCGCCCCTTATCCCGAAGTTACGGGGCTATTTTGCCTAGTTCCTTAGCAAGGGTTCTCTCGCTCGCCTTGGGATTCTCTCCCCGTCTACCTGTGTCGGTTTGCGGTACGGTCACCCGCACATCTCCCTAGAAGTTTTTCCCGGCGGCATGGGATCAATCAGTTCCCCTTTTCCGAAGAAAAGAGTCCTCGTCGCCTTTCAGGCTGTATGAAGGCATGCATTTGACACACCCTCGCCCTACGGGCTTAAACACGCGCGTCCATCAGCGTGCTGACCTACCCTCCCGCGTCACTCCATCGGTGATAACGTTGTGCAGGTGGTGCAGGAATATTAACCTGCTCGCCATCGCCTACGCCTTTCGGCCTCGGCTTAGGGCCGACTAACCCTGGGAGGACGAACCTTCCCCAGGAACCCTTAGACTTTCGGCGGATAAGATTCTCACTTATCTCTCGCTACTCATACCGGCATTCTCACTTCCATACAGTCCACCCGTCCTTACGGTCGAGCTTCAATCCGTATGGAACGCTCCCCTACCACTGCATGCTCCCTCGGGAACATACAATCCGCGTCTTCGGTACCGAGCTTAGCCCCGTTACATTTTCGGCGCAGAATCGCTTGACCAGTGAGCTGTTACGCACTCTTTAAATGGTGGCTGCTTCTAAGCCAACATCCTGGTTGTCTCTGTAACTCAACATCCTTTTCCACTTAGCTCGATTTAGGGACCTTAGACGGCGGTCTGGGTTGTTTCCCTCTCGACTATGGAGCTTATCCCCCACAGTCTCACTCCCAGGATACGGTTGACGGCATTCGGAGTTTGATTGGGTTTGGTAACCTTGTAGGGCCCCTAGTCCATTCAGCGCTCTACCTCCGTCAACTATTACCTGAGGCTGCCCTTAAAGGCATTTCGAGGAGAACCAGCTATCTCCAAGCTCGATTAGCTTTTCACTGCTATCCACAGCTCATCCAAATCCTTTTCAACGAATATTGGTTCGGGCCTCCACATGGTCTTACCCATGCTTCACCCTGGCCATGGATAGATCGCCTGGTTTCGGGTCTACAACATGCGACTGAACGCCCTGTTCAGACTCGCTTTCGCTCCGGCTCCGGGTTAATCCCCTTAACCTTGCCGCATATCGTAACTCGCCGGTTCATTCTACAAAAGGCACGCTGTTAGGCTGTCACACGAGCAAGCTCGCATGACATAGCCCTCCAACAGTTTGTAAGCGCACGGCTTCAGGTACTATTTCACTCCCCTAACAGGGGTGCTTTTCACCTTTCCCTCACGGTACTGGTTCACTATCGGTCGCCGGGTAGTATTTAGCCTTGGAAGGTGGTCCTCCCGGATTCCCACAGGATTGCACGTGTCCTATGGTACTCAGGTGTCGCGCTTCGAGTTGCTTCCTTTTCGCCCACGGGGCTTTCACCCTCTGCGGCGCTGCTTTCCAGTCAGCTTAGACTAAAGAAACAATTTGTAACTCTTAGGCCCATTTGCGGATGAACCATGCGCGATCCTACAACCCCGTGAAGGCAACGCCCGCAAGCTTGACATCTTCACGGTTTAGGCTATTCCCCTTTCGCTCGCCACTACTCAGGGAATCTCGCTTGATTTCTTTTATGCGGGGTACTGAGATGTTTCAGTTCCCCCACTTCTCTTCCCGAAAGCTATGTATTCACTCTCAGGATGACAGGGCATTACCCCTGCCGGGTTACCCCATTCGGAGATCGCCGGATCTAAGGATGCTTGCTCCTCCCCGACGCTTATCGCAGTTTGCCACGTCCTTCATCGACTCCCGGCGCCAAGGCATCCACCGTACGCTCTTAATTGCTTGACCAAAAATTGGCAAAATCGGCAATACCTCTGGCTATTTATCACTATGCACTTTTCAAGGTCCGGCGGTCTCAGCGGCCCACCCCGCATCTCGACCAATAAAAAAAGCCCCGGTGTCCGGGGCCTTTGTTCCTAAGTTTCAAGCCCGGATCATTTCAACTTCTTTGCTTCCGTTGTACCGCTTCTCTTCAAGCGCTTCAATAGTCTTCCATTTCCACTTGTCACAACCAGAAAAATATTCTAACGTCTTTCACCCGGTCATGTCAAGATTTTTCCAAATTATTTTTTTACCCCTCTGTTCTTCCTCTCCAACCAGTCTTTATTATAAGCGCTCAATCGCTTTCTGTAAAGCGCTTCCGCTCATTTTCAGCCGCCGAAGTAGAGGGCCGCTGTGATGAACAGCGCGACGGCTTCGATCTGGAGCATTCCCAGAGCGGCGACCGCAATTGCGCACGCCGTGGCAACAGATGCCGATCCAGCGCCTGCCTCCGCTCCGACGCCGGGCGCGTTCTTTCCCATTTCGCGACTGCCATATATGTAAATAAATAGTATTCTTATATATATCAGCGCCATCGCAGTCAAAGCTGCGACTATGAAATGACCTATGTTTCCGTTTATGAAGTGCGTCAGTTTAGAGGCGGCTGCGTGCCCGGCGGCGGGCGGGAGCGCGGCGAGGGAGAAGAAGACTGCAACGGCGGCAAGAGCGCGAGTTTGGTTTTTAGCCGCGCCTTCGGCGGGGATGGCGAAAGCGCCTGCTGTTCCTATTGCGTGGGCGGCAAGATACAGGAACATGACGGCGTTTCCCGTGGGGCCGTCGATGAGGGCGGAGGATAGGGCGAGGCCCGTGTGCGCGGCGCCCATGCATGCCAAGGCGCGCCTGCGTTTTCCTCCCGCAGCGGCCGCAGCCGCTATAGAGAAGCCAGCGCTTGCGACGATCGCGGCTGACAACACGGCGCGCCAGCTTTCTTCTATCGCGGGCATTGCGATGTGGAGCGCTCTGAAAGCGGCGACCGCTCCGGCTGTTTTTGCGGCTCCGCTCATGAACCCCGCCAGAGAGCCGGGAAGTTTTTCAAAATCTTTTCTGACGAACAGCGCTCTTGCGACGGGCGACATTTTGTATATGAATCCGAGGGCGAAGAATGCGAATCCCGTCATGAGGAACGAGCCGCCGAGGGCGGGGCTAGCGCCGTGGTTTGTGAACGCGCCCGCGGTTTCCATCGCGTCAGGCGCCGCCGCGCTAAGCATTAGGTAGAACTTGATTTCATAGATACCGGTTTCGCCTGTGACGTAGTGGACAATCAGCGACCCGGCGATCATGAGGGCTGAGGCCGCGGCGGAGAGCGGGGCGCCGGCGCGCGGGAGTTTTTGAGGTTGCGGGAGAGCGCGGGCGCTTGAGCGGGCCGCGAGCAGAATGGCGGCTGAGGCCGTCTCGGCTCCGGCAATCAAAACGAGCAGGTTTCCGGCGGACGCGACGAGCATGAGTCCGGCCAGCGCGACGGTCAGCCATGCGTGGAAAGATGGCGGGAGGGCCGAGCGGGACGAGTGCGCCGCCGCCGCGCAGAATGAAACTATCAGTATCAAGTGAGAAAGGAGGGAGTAGTTGTCCACTATCAACGCTCCGTTGAAGGCGAACTGTCCTGAGTTCCAGAGGGAGATGCTGAAGGCGGCGGCGGTCAAGGCCCCGAGGATGGATATCCGCGCGGGGGCGGTCGATTTCCGGTTGTCGAACGCCGGGCCGAACATAAAGAGGACGAGGGCGAACGCTATGACCGTTATGAAAGGAAAAGAGAGTTTTATGTCCAAGTCGGTTGGAATGAAGCTCATCGGCTATTTCGTCGCGAGCGCCGGCTTGCCCCGGATTGCACTAGGGGAACCCGATAAACCGGGTTATGAGCCTGCGCGCAGCCTTTCGTATTCGTCCATCGCGAACCCGTCAGTCATGCCGGCCACGTAGTCGCAGACCATCCTGTGAACGGAGTCTTCGTCGTCCCGGCGCATGGCGTCCTCCGGCATCAGGGAGGGGTTGTTCAGGTAAATTTTAAAAAGGCCGTCCACTGTTTCGAGGGCGGTGTCGGACATTTTAAGGACTCTGGGGTCGCGATAGAAGTTGCGCATAAGAAACCCTTTAAGTTCGGCGGCGCGCGATTCCATGCCCGCGCTGAAGCCGACGAGGGGGGAGCGGGCGGAGCGGACGTCGGCGACGGTTTTCACTCCTGCGGCGGCCAGCCGCGCTGTGGTTTCGGCCAGCGCGTCAGTCACTTGGATGTCAATCAGCCGCCGCACCAGTTGGTATCTTCGCATTTTTTCGCTTCCGGCCAGAGCGGGGTGGGACATGCTTTCGAGGGCTTCCCGGCAGAGGGCCACTTGGGATATTTGTTCTTCCGAGCAGATTCCCGACTTGAGGGAGTCGTCCAAGTCGTGGCAGGAGTAGGTTATGCCGTCGGCCAGATTTACAATCTGGGCCTCGATTGTGGGATTTCCAGCGGGGCCTTCCCAGCAGGCGGGGTCGGGGGCGTCATAGTCGGTGGTATGTTTGATTATGCCCTCGCGGACTTCGTAAGACAGGTTCAGGCCGGGGAAGTCGGGGTAACGGGATTCGAGCAGATCGACCACGCGAAGGCTCTGGCAGTTGTGTTCGAAACCGCCACGCTCCTCCATAAGTTCGTGGAGGGCTTTTTCGCCGGCGTGGCCGAACGGCGGGTGGCCGAGGTCGTGGGCGAGCGCCACAGTTTCCGCCAAGTCCTCGTTGACACCGAGCGCGCGCGCCATTGTGCGCGATATCTGGGAGACTTCTATCGTGTGGGTCAGCCTTGTTCTGTAGTAATCGCCTTCAAACGCGACAAATACCTGAGTCTTTTTTTCAAGTCTTCTGAACGCCGAGCAGTGGATGATGCGGTCGCGGTCGCGCTGGAACGGTCCTCTGAAAGGGTGTTCGGCCTCCGGGCGGGCGCGCCCGGCGGAGTCCTCTTCCCGCATTGCGCAAGGGGCGGTCGGCGCGTTTTTGAATCTGGATAGTTCAGTCATCCTGTTGTTCCCGCTCGATCAGGGGAGCGCAGCATCTGAATCCGTTTTCGCGGTTCTGGTCTCCCATAGGGCGGAAGTCCCTGAACGAACATCTTGTGAAAACTGGCCAGTCCGAGTGGCTCCCGCCTTTGAGAAGCCTGCCGCCTTCAGGGCGGGGGCGCGGCCCGGCCCCCGGTCTGGCGTACACCCACTCGGCGACATTTCCGTTCATGTCATACACGCCGTCGAAGCTGAAACAGTTCTTTCTGGCGCCTGACGGCTCGACGCCGTTCGTTTTGATGTTGCATTCGCCTTCGACGTATGTGTCGCCGAAGCTCCAGACCTTGTTTTCCGGCCCTGCGCACGCGCGCTCCCACTGATGTTCGCCGCAGAGGATTTTGCCCTGTTTCCTGCACAAGTCGACGGCTGTCTCCCACGATACGGCTGTCTTCGGTTTCTTTCCGGGCGTGTTCGGATACTCGAACCTGTCTATGCAGTATGGAGGCACATATACGGTTTCACGCGGCGTCTCCCTCTGGAACCACGACAGGTAGCAGCCGCCCATAGTTTGTTTGCAGAGTTTGAAAAGGTATTCTGTCTCCGGTTCGGTCGATCCCATAACGAACTCACCGGCGGGGATGGGAACCATGCCGCGGGGGCAAGGCTCTTTGACGATTTCAACCTGAACGGCATTCGCTGGCCGGGGAATAATCAGCGGCAAGGCTGTTATCAGGGCCGCAGCCAACACCGTCGCGCCGCCGCGTCCGCATATCCGGCGTCCGGCAAGCGCCGGGCTGACGTTTTTGTGACTTGATTCAAAGGCGGAAATGTTTTTCAACGAATCCTGCCCCAAACATTCGAGGGAAAAACGCTTTCGCGCGCCTAAGAAACGTTTTCGGATTGCTTCTGTCATAAGTTTTTCATAAGCGCGAGGCCGCCGTTCTCTGCCGCGCGGCGACGATCTCCTGAATATCAACAAGCGCGACCGCCGTCAGTCGAAATCGACGCCGCAACCAGCGCAGAATTCGGCGTCAGAGGGACATTCCAGCCCGCAACAGGAGCATATTTTGACGTCCGCGGCGGCGGCGGGGGCCGGACTCGGCGCGGTCGGGGCCTCGCTCGCGATTTCGGGAGCCGGAGCGTATTCGTCGACGTATCCGGCGGCGGCTTCCTCAAGCGACATCGCAGGCTCGGCGGGCTCCGTTGGGAGAGCGTCGCTTTCAAGTTCTCCAGCTGCCAACAGAGGAGTTCCGCACGCCAAGCATATCGCAGCGCCGGGTTCGCCCTCAACTCCGCATCCGGGGCACACCGGGATATCGGATGTTATATCTGCGATGGATGCCGGGGCATGCCGTTCTTCAATTTCAGGTTGCGCGGAAATCTCTATTTCGGCGACTGGGGCAGGCTCTGAAAGGCTGTGTCCGCATGTGCCGCAGAAAGTGTCGTCCGGGCCGATGTCCATGCCGCAATTCGGGCATGCCGACGCCGAAAGCGGGGCTTGCGGCTCATCTGCGGCGAGCGCTTCAGACGCAACCGCTCCTTTGTCAATCGAGGCTCCGCACATTATGCAGGTCTTTGCTCCCGGAGGAACTTGCAGTCCGCATGACGGGCAGTTTCTCGATTCCGGTTTCATGCCTCTGCCGCCGAACGGGTCGATTATTTCCACCGGCTCAGGTTCAGGTTCGGGGATATATTCTTCTTCGGGCGCGCCGAGGTCGGGCGGCCTCTGTATCTCTTGAGTTAGGTCGAAACCGCAGACATTGCAAAGAGCGTCGCCGGGAGTCACGTCCATGCCGCAGTTCGGGCATTCCGTTTTGGGCGGTTCCGCTTGTTTAGGAGCGGGCGCGTGAGCCGAAGCGGCAGAAGGCGCGTGGCCTGAAAGTTTGAACCCGCATTCGCCGCAGAACTCGTCTTCCGCAGAGGCGGCGGCTCCGCATCCGGGGCAGACCGCCTCCGACTGTTGCTGGGCCGCCGGGGCTTCTGCTCCAGCCTTCATGCCGCATTCGCCGCAGAAGGTGTCTTCGGGCGACATTGCCGCTCCGCAGCCGGGGCATACATTCGCGCCGTCGGACGCCGCCGGGGCCGCGTCCGCTCCTACCGGCATTCCGCAGACGCCGCAATATTCGTCTCCGGGCTCAAGTCCCGCCGAGCAGCCTTTGCAATGCGCTCCTGAGATTATCCCTGCGAAGACGGGGTCTTTTATCGGCTCCACTTTTGCGCCGCACTCGCCGCAGAAAGTGTCTTCGAGAGCGATTCTCGCGCCGCAGGCGGGGCAGTCCCTTCCGGGGGCGCCGCTTTCAGCGGCAGTCGCGTCGGAGGTTTCCGGCTCGTATGCCTGCTCGGCTATGTATTCATCCGGCGTTTCGTTCGCGGGAGGCACGTATTCGGGCAGCCTGCCTGTGAGTTTCGCGCCGCAGCTTCCGCAGAAGATGTCCCTGACGTCCACCGGCTCGTCGCAGTCTGGGCAGGGTACGGTGTTGAGACTCGTTTGTTCTCCTTCAACGTATTGGCCGATGTCCTGCTCAAGCTCGCTTCCGTCGTCCATGCACCATTTGTAGTCGCCGGGAAACTGTCTTCGGCAGAAGGGGCAAATCATTTGAGACACTGGGCACCTCCGTGATGAGGCCGCTTAAGAATTATCGATATGTTCAAGCCGCCCGCCCGGCCTCTGTATGAAGCAAAAAGGTCGGGCCTGCATTTCGTGCATACTCCGGCGGAAAAGACATTTTTCGGATTCACGCCCGCCGCTTCCAGTCTCTTTCTGCAACAGGCGTCTAGGTCAAGCCGGGGGCCGCCTGAACCGCCGCCGCTCAGATGCTTCCGGTCGGAATCCGAAAGCCTCTCAAGAAGCTCTCCGCCTACCTCGTAACAACAAAGGCCTACGCATGGGCCGAGCCGGGCGGATACCCCTTGCGGGTTCGTACCGAACTCCCGTTTCATAGCCGCTAAAGCGTTTTCGATAACTCCCGACGTCATGCCCCGCCATCCGGCGTGAACGGCGGCCATCGCGCCGGATTCGGGGTCGGCCATCAGAATCGGCACGCAGTCGGCGGTGAAGACGGCGAGGGCGGCCCCTTCCGCGTTCGATATCAGGGCGTCCGCGTCGGGAAGGAATCCCGAAGCTTCGTTCTGTCCGGGGCCGGCGACCGCGACGTCCGCCGAATGTATCTGTTTGGCGAACGAAAGGGAGCCGGACGGCAGTCCGAGGGCTTCGCAGAGTCTGTCGCGCGCCTGTTTTGCCGCGTCCCCGCCCGTTCGAGCGAAATCAACGAGAGGCGGCAGTCCCGGAGCTGTCATCGCTCTGGAGGCGAAAATCGCCGAAAAATCGCCGGGCATCTCGTCGCCGACCGGCCACAGCGTCGCTGTCGACTCTCCTCGGCTGATGCGTTCAATCTCCTGTTTCAAGGTTCAGTTTATCCCCTCGCGCGCCATCAGTTCCCGCGCTTTGTCCGCCCATTCGCTTTCCGGGTGTCTTTTCGCGAGCGCCATCAGTTCGTTGCGCGCCAAGGGGACAGCGTTGTGAGATATATAAAGTTTTCCAAGCTCGTATCTGGATTCGGGGTTGTCCGGGACGATCTCGAAGCTCTTTTCGAAACAATCTATCGCGCCGAGGATGTCGCCTTTCGATTCAAGCGCGCGGGCCAAGAGCGTCAGGGCGCGCGTCCTTGAGCGCGGGTCCGCCTCCGACTCGGCGAGAGCCTCGAGCAGCTTTAAAGCTTCGTCCGCGCGTCCCGTCCGTTGCAGGGCTTCGCTTTTCAGCAATACAAGTTCGGCGTCGTCGGACATTTCCATCCCGTCGATGTGGTCGGAGATGTCGTCCCAGCGTTCCGCCTGTTTGAGGCACTCGAAAAGTGTCGTCTCGACGTCGGGGTCTTCCGTTCCCGCTCTTATGGCGGCTCCATAGCAGTCCGCCGCGCGCGAACTCATGCCCCTCTGCCTGTATAGGTCGCCCAGCAGTTTGTTCGCTTCAGGCGACCCGCCGTTCTTTTTTACGGCCGTCTCCAGAGCGTTCATCGCCATTCCGGGCCGGCCCGAAAGTTTGAGCAGCCACGCGGCTGCGAGCGCAGCGGCGTCTTCCGCCGCCGGGTCGGCGCGGACTTCTCTGACCTTGTCCAGCCAGTCGGATACTTCCGTCGCGGCAGTCTCCGAGTCGTCCGCCGCGGCTTGCATCTCATGGAGGATTGATTCCTCGCTTTCGCCCGCAGCCAGTTTTGCGGCCCATCCCGTCAGCTTGTCCGCAAGAGACGGAGCAGGCGCGTTCGGTTGCGCCGGTTCATCCGCGACTTCAAAAGCGTCGATGTCAGCCTGCGAAATTGCGTCCACGGCAGTCGCCGGCTGCTGAGCTATCGGCTCCGCGTCGAGACGCTGTTCCGTTTGCTTAGGTTCCGCCGCCGTTTCGTTGAAGAGAGGCGTTTCTTCCGCGTCGCGGTAGTCGGCCCCTGAAGGTATGTAGGCGTCGACGGCGTCGGCGCTAAGTTTTTCCACAGCGCTTGCGCCGGATAAATCAGTTTGTGTTTTGATGTAAGATTTCGCCGCAGCGTTTGGGTTGACTCCGGTTATCCGTTGAGGTTGAGCCGGAGGTTTTGTTTCCGATGATACGCGCTCAGCGGCGGCGGGTTCTGGTTGTTTTTCCTCGGCGCGCGCCGCGCTCTCGGTTTTGTCCTGCTTGCGTTCCAGCTCGGAAGCGGAGGAAGCATCCCCGCGCAGAAGCGCCTTCGGGTCTATCCCTTTCTTTTCCAGCCGGGCTATCCAGTCCGACACCAGAGAAGCGGCGTCCCCGCTTTTTTCAGCTTCCGGGGCGGCCCGCAGTTTTTCCCTTTCAGGCGCTTCCGCAGGCGCTTCCTCGTGGACGAAGCCGTACTTGTCCTGTATCTCCGCTATGCGGTCGAACACTTCCCGCATCATCTTGCGGTAGTGTTTCACCTCATTGTAGTGGAATCTCAGCTTGAGGCCGAGAGTCTGCACCTCGTCGCGGTCCAGCGACACTTCGAGACGCCGCTCTATGTCGTCGAGTTTTTTCCGGTAGTCTTTTATCAGATGATTAAACAAGCGATTTTCCGCTCCAATTAAAGATTGCGAAATTATTTAAGGTTCACGAAAGCCATGCGCATTTCGGAAATCACGGCCTCTAGTTGTTTTGCCAGAGCCGGGTCCACTTCCGAGCGGGCGGCTTCGAGCAGCGCAGCGCAGAAATCTATTCCCAGTTTCGCCTGCGACAGGTCCCTCACTGAGAGGTTGGTGACCGGGTTGGGTATAAGCCCAAGATGCATCATGACCTGTCCGTTGAGCATGTTGAAGATGAAGATGACGACCTCTTGGATGGTGGGTTCCGGCTGGTCCGGTTCCGCCGCTCCTTCGGAGGCCAGAACGTCTGCGAACTTGTCCGACAGCTCGTTGAATATTTTTGTGATGCGGGCAATCTTGTCCATGTCCTGCTTGGGGGACCTGTTCTTCTTGATGATAAGCCCCAACGCGAAAAGAGCCTGTTCTCTTATGGTTCCCAGAGCCAGCCTTACGGCGTCCTCTATTCTGTAATCGCGCTCCTGCCCGTCATCTTCGCTCTGTGCGGCGTCGCCGGCGTCAGTCGCGGTTTCCATCCCCGGTTGCGCCTGTTCCGCCGCAGGGGGCGGGGGAGGCGGGGGGGGAGCGTCCGCAGGCTCGATCTCGTCTATATCGAACCGCTTGTCCACCACGCTGTATTTTTTCTTCTCGGTCGTTTTCCCTTGTTCATCCATTGCCGCTGTTCCTCCTTCGTCGCCCAGCCTCAGTACGGCCCGACCACTATCTGTTCGTTTTGTTCGTGGAAGCTTGAGTGGTTAATCTCGCTCCGCACCGCCATCGACGCGTTCGGGGAGATGAACTTAACGCCCGGAAACGTCTTGCCGCGCACCTTGCACCTGCCTTTGTCCAGCTTGTTGAGTTTGTCCTGCAGGAAGTTCATTTTCGCGGTGTCAGCTTCAATCGAGGAGCGGAGGCTGTGGAAGAGAGGAACCACCTTCTTCAGCAGTTCCTTTTCCTTGTCGTTCAGCCCGTCGGCGCCCTTCGATTTGAGTGATTTTATATGGTTGGATATCTTCTCAAACTGCACTTTGTTGTCTTCCAGCTTCTTCTTTATTTCATCGTGCATGTTTTTAATCTTCGGGTTCACGCCGATTTCAATCACGGTGTCCGTGAATGAGGGCGAGCCTACGTTGGCTAAGTCGAAGATATTTCCGCAGGAGGCTTTTCCGCCTGTGATGCTGCCTTTCGAGTTGGTGAGGATGATGTCGTCTCCAGCCATGAGGATGCTGCTTCTGGCCTGCTGGCCGAGGACGATATTGTGTCCTGCGTCTAGGATTCCGCTTTCGACGGACCTGATGGTAATCGAGCCGCCCGCGATGATCTTGCCTTCGCCCGTTCCGTATAGGCCGCCGCGCACCCGCACGTCTCCTCCCGCCTCGATATGCGCTTTCTCTATGTTTCCGTGTATCTCTATGTCGTCAGTGGCGTTCACCACGAAGTCGCTCTGCACGTTCCCGGTTACTATCACCGTTCCGTTGAAGTTGATGTTGCCCGTTTTGTAGCTGACGTCGCCGGTCACTTCGTATACCGCGCTCACGTTGATTTTGCCGTCTTTCAGAATGGGCTGGCCGCTCTGCGTGGCGATAACCGTCAACCCGTCGTCGGACACCGCCGTGTTTTCTCCGACCGGCATCTTTATGTCCCGGCCTTCTTTGGCGGGCATCTTCTCGCCAAGGCACGTCACGCCTTCTTTGCCCTCGATCGCCGGGATTTTTACCGCCAGAATCGTGCCTTCCTCGACGCTCTTAATCAGATTGATGTTCCTGTGGTCGACGTTGCCGTGTTCGTCCGCCACCACTTCCGCCTTCTTCTCCGCCGCCGTGTCGAACTTGTATTCGATGCTGGCAGGCACACCGTCCGACGGGGGCGTTCCTTTTGCCACTATCACCTCGGTGTTGAAGCTGCCGAACATGAATATGTCGTTGATGGCCTCTTCATCTATCCCGTGCACGACGCCCACTTTTTTTAGCTCGTCAAGCACGTCCTGCTTGGTCACTTCCTTTGAATGATCCATAGGGGGAACTACGACGGCGTACACCTTCATTTCGTCGTCGCTTACGCGGATCGCCACCGCCTCTCCTTCCGGAGGCTTGTGGTGGTCCGAGTATTGTTTGTCGAATTTATCCATTGCGTTCTGTATTTCATCGAAGTTGGTGTCGTTTTTTTTCTTGTCCGGCATGTTGTTCTCCGTTCTTTTATATTTTTTTCGCGTCGAGCCCTGTTCCTCAGCGCGGACCGGCTTCCTTGCCGAGCTGTTCCAAGTGCGCCTTCACTTCCGCTTTCTTCGCTTCGTCCTTTGACAACGCCAGATACTCCTCGAACGCTTTGACAGCGGCCGGGATGTCCTTTATATAAAGTTCGAATAGAACACCGAGATTGAATTTCGCGTCGGCGTAAGCCGGGTCTGAGGCGGACGCTTTTTCAAACTGCTCTTTCGCCTCGTCGTGGCTGCCCGTCCGCATGAGGGCGATCCCCAAGTTGTCCATGCAGATAGCGTAGTCGGGTTTGAATGATATCGCTTTCTTGTAAAGCTCTATGGCGGCGTCGAACTCGCCGGTTTCGCGTTTCGCCGTGCCCATGCCGCACAGGGCGCGCGGGTGTTTCGGATCCAACTGCAACGCTTGTTCGAACAGAGGCAAGCTCTCGACGAATTTTCCTTCAGCGACTAAAGCGATAGCTTTCGCAGCTAGTTCGTCCGCCGGGGCCGCCGCCGGAGCGGGCGCTTTTTTGCTGCATCCTGAAAAAAGCGCCGCAGCGACCACAAGCGTCGCCACAAATGTCAGAGAGGTCTTTTTTGTCTTTTTCACGGCAAGGTTTCCCTTCATACGAAATCGATGTTTTTTATCGACCTGACCACGGCAAGCCCTCGCGTCGCCCTCGCGTTCGTCGGGTCGAATTCGAGCGCCCGCCGGAAACTCTCTTCCGCTTTGTCCATCAACTGCTCACTGTGCGCTCTATAGCATTCCGCTAGGTTCAACATCGCCTGTGCATACCTCGGATTTATCTTAAGCGCGGTGAGAAATTCTTCCTGCGCAAGCCCGAACTGTCCTCTCTTTACATAAAGCTCGCCGAGCCTGTTGCGAACGTCAGGATAGTTCGGCCTGAGCCGGATCGACTCCTTGAATTCCGCCAGAGCCTCCTGATACATGTTTTTCTGAAACAGTGCGTTCCCCAGATGAAAATGAACGTTCGCCTGCTTGGATATCTGCTCTTCCTTTTCGTCTTGTTTCTGCGGTTCCGCTGCCGCGCGCGCCCGCTTCTCCGCTTCTCCGGCATCCTTCATCAACGCGCTCAGGTATCTCCTCGCCGCCGTGTATCTCGGATTGATGTTCAGCGCTTCCTTGAACTCATTGATTGCCTTTTCGCGCAAATCTAACTCATTGTAAGCTTTGCCGAGATTGTAGTGGGCGTCGGCGAAGTCGGGGGCGAGCCGGGCCGCTTTTTCAAGCTTCTCAGATGCATCTTCTATTCTCTGCATCGCCATCAGGCACTGCCCCGCCATTATCAGCGTGTCCGGCGCCTCCGGCTCAAGCTCCAGCGACGCTTCGCACTCTTCGAGCGCCCGTTCAAATTCACCCCGCTCCATATATACTTTCCCATATGAGTAATGTTCTCTTGCGTTTATTCTTGTCTGTTCGTCAGTCATTTTTCCGTCGGACGCAAATCCGCTTTCTTTGAATAAATAACATATAGAGGCTGTTTCGCCTCAAATGATTATATACAAAGACAAATGATATTAGAAGAAAAAAAACATATTTGATTCAGGATGAGGGCGCCGCGCCCGCCCATGCGCCGGTTTTCTATTATGGTTTACGGGCGTTTGAATGTTCCTTGCTCAAGTGGTGCGGAGAGGGTTTAGCTCTGTTCTCGTATTCACCCGGAACAATTGACTGCCGACACTATAGCGGCAGCCTGTTTTTCCATCGCCTCGAAATTTCTTTCCGCCACCCATTCGGGTCTGGCGATGTCCTCCCCGACGGCGACCATCGAAGATCCCGCATCGAAATATTCTCTGACATTTTCCAGCCTGATTCCTCCGGATGCAGCCAAGCTAATGCCGGTAAATTGGGTGGAGAGCCGCCGGACATATGTCGGGCCGCCCGCGAAGTTCGCCGGGAATATCATTGCCATGTCAGCAGACGAGTCTATCGCCTGAAATATCTCCGTAGGCGTCAACGCGCCCGCCAGAACGGGTGTTTTTTCTGTTCGGGCCGCCCTTATCGTCTGCGGCAACACTCCCGGCGTAGATATGAATCTTGCTCCCTTTTCTATCGCGGCGCGCGCGGTTTTCGCGTCCGTCACCGCGCCCACCCCGACGACCGCCTCGCTGTCCATCTGCAGCCGCTTGATCACTTCCGCCCATCCGGGGATCGCCGCAGACACTTCGAACACCTTGATTCCGCCCCGGAGCATCGCCCCGGCCACTTCCAGCGCGGTAAACAGGTCCCGCGTCCGCACCGCTCCTATCAGCCCTTTTTCCTTCATGTACGTCAGCATTTTTTGATTGGTTTTCATTTGAGGCCTTTCTTAAGCCCTTCAAGCTCCAGTTTGACCCGCAACAGTTCGGCCACGCTCCACGCTTGAGATATGCAGCCTCTCGGCGCGTGCGGCTCGTCCCCGTCGAATATCTCCGACACCGAGCCGAGTCCCGCTTCATCCAGATGCTCTTCGAGGGCTTTCAGCGTCTGTTCGGCGCGCCGGACGGTCTCCGCGTTCCTTCCCCGCGTGTTCAACATCGCGCTAATGTACGGCCCCATCAGCCATCCCCACACCGTTCCCCGGTGGTACGCTCCGTCCCGCTCCAGAACTCCGCCTTCGTAACTGCCATGATAACAGAATCCTTTCTCCTGCGCCAGACTTCTCAATCCGTAAGGCGTCAGAAGGGCCGCCTCGACTGTTTTCAGCACGCTCTCTCTGCGCGCCTCGTCCACCAGATGACCGTCTCCCAGAGAGAGAGCGAATATCTGGTTCGGCCTCGCCGCCGCGTCCTTATCGCCGTTCCTCACCACGTCGTACAGGCAGCCCTTGTCGGGATTCCAGAACTTGTCGTTGAATTCGCGGCGCGTTAGCTCCGCCGCCTCGATGAACTTTGCCGGGGCCTTGTCCAGCAGCGCCGCAATCCTCGCCATCGCCCGCAACGCCTCGTGCCACAGCGCGTTTATCTCCACCGCTTTCCCGTGCCTAGGCGTCACTACCCAGTCTCCCACCTTCGCGTCCATCCACGTCAATTGAGTGTATTCGCTGCCCGCCGATATCAGGCCGTCCCTA
>MWCD01000067.1 GCA_002069885.1 bacterium ADurb.Bin236
CGTTTCCCTTTCGTTTTTATCAGTTGGCAGCGCCGACGCGCTCGTTGTATGCGGCCATGAAGCCGTCCTTGAGCTGGTCTTCGAGCGGTTTCCTGCCGTCCTGCACGTCCGCGGGCCTCACGCTCGCGTCCGCGCTCATGCCGCAGCCGCAGTCGGCCTTTCCTTTGTTGGCCGGGGGCTTCTTGTCCTTGTTCTTGTCCTCCGGTTTCTGGTCGGCGTTCGGATCGGCGTTCGGGTCTTTCTTCTTGACGCGCTTGACCGCCGCCTCCGTCGCTTCGAAAGCGTCGTCGCCGAGTCCGGCGATCCGTTTCATCTCGTTCTCGCGGTCTTCTTCGTCCGCGAATTCGACGCCCCGGTTCACCATCTCATTGACGAGTTTTTCCGCGCGGGTCCGGCGCGCCGCCGCCGCTTGTTCCTCGCGCATCTTGTCCAGTTCCTTCTGAACCTCGTCGAGCTGGGACTTCAGGTCTTTGTTCTCCTTCTCGAGTTCCTTGATGCGGGCGTCCTTGTCCGCGCCACCGCCGCCACCGGGCGCGTTTTTCTTCGCCGCCTCGGTTTCATCGGTTTCGGGATTCTTGTTTTCTCCGTCCATTCTGTCGTTACCTCCTTCATTGGATTGTTTTTCCGCAACCTGCTTTATCTTCGCGTTCTCGTCGGCGCCCTTGCGGTCCAGCAGTCCCAGACCGGTGAAGGTGATGCCGTGGAGAATCTCGTTAACGGGCTGTCCCTTGAACTCACCTCCCTTGAATTTCTTCAGATGCAGGCAGTAGTCCGCCTTGCTGCGCACGCGCTTTCCGCAGATCGAGCACTCGCCTTCCTCGTAATCGCACTCCATCGAAACCTGCGCGATGATGCCTTTTTTGATCAGCTTGTAAGCGAGGCGCGAGTTGATGTTGTCGTTGACGTAGAGTTCCCCGACGCATTCCACCCACGAATTGTTTTCCTCCTGCACGAAGTCGCTGGCGATTACCCCGCCGACTATGTCCGTGAAATCCTGCGAATGCTTGAGGTCGATCTTTTTGTTGATCGCCGTCTGGTGCCGCGCGGAGAGCTCCTCGACGGTGAAGAAATCGCCGTTCTTGTTCGCGCCCGCGTGCGTCAGGATGAAACTGAATTCCTTGTCGCCCTGGACATTGTTGTCGGACAGGCTGATTCCCTCGGCGGCGAGCGGGGTCATGCCGGAGAGCCGGATGTCGCCGATGATGGTTGTGTGGTTTCCGGTCGGGACGGAAGTGGTCGAGGCCGCGGCTTCGGATTTCTGCATCTTTTCAATCACCTGTTTTTTGAGTTCTTCCGGCAGAGATTCATCAATCGTGCCGGAGATGTAGGAGAAGACAAGACCGCGCTCGAGCGCGAGACTGTGAAGCCGCTCGTGTTCCGTGACAACCTGTTCGCGGGTCCACGTGGTGGTTTCGTTCTTGCCCTCGGAATCCCAACCCGCGGCGAACCATCGGTGCAGAATGGAGTGACCGAGAGTGAGTTGTGAATTCTTCTGCGTTTTCATCTTGAAGTCGGAATCCGCAATGGCGTCGAGGATGTCGTCGTCTTCGCGCCCGGCCTTGGCCGCGCCCGCGCCTGTCTTTTTCCCGATGAAAAGAAGCTCATTCGTATATTTGCCGCCCGCATTGGTTTCGCGTCTGACGAGGCCGTATTCCGTGGCAATGCGCTTTACTCTGACGTCGCCGAAAGACTCGGCGACCATTTTCTTGAGTTCCTTCTCGTTCGGGAACGCCTTGTCTCTGTAACTGATGAGGATGTGCGGAAATCTCTTGGCCGCCGCCGTTACAACATTGCCGATCAGTTCGGCGATGCTCTCCTTGTTGTACTTGGTGCGCGACGCGAAATTGCGGCGGGGAGAGTCGAAAAGCTCTTTGTCTTTCCAACACGTCATGAGACCTTCCACGAAGTGGTAGTAGGTCTCGTAATCGTTGCTTCCGAATTCGGTGATGTACGGCGGGTCGCAGTAGATGACATCGGCTTTTACGTCCGGGAGAACTTTCAGGATGTCGCCATTGTGTGCGGCATTTTCCTGCCCGTTGTCATAAACGAGCCCGTTGATCTGACGGACGTATTTTTTGAAGGACGAGACAAATTCCGAAAGCGGGATATTGCCGATGCTCGATGAGTGGTAGCCCTCGTCAAGATCGTTGATCTTCCGCGTCCGGTTCATCTTGCTGCGGTTGAACATCCCGAACACGGCCTTTGCCTTGCAGGTGTGTCCGAGCGCGGCGAGCGCGATGTCTTTCTTGTATCCCTTCAGTTTCTGGGCGTTTGCGAAGACGTTGTCGAGAAGCTGGAGGATCGGCTTCGTGTAGTAGTAGCCGTAGAACGTGTCGGTGATGAACGTTCCGGCGTCGGGGTTTTTCTCCAGCAGCGCGGCGAATTCCTCGTCGGAGATTGTCTCGTTGTTGTTCTCGATGACGGCCCGTGCGATGTGGTACGGGTAGGCCATGATGTCGTTGGTCGTGACACGGAGCCCCTTGCGCTTGTAAAAGTAGGCGACGTTCGCGCCACCGGAAAAGGCGTCGAACAGGCTCTTCGCGTCCTTCGGGAAGTTCTTGTCTATCCAGTTCATGACGAAGTGTTTGTTCCCGATATAACCGGTCACGAGGACGTTGTCCGTCTTGCCCGCGATGGCGCTCAGGAGATCAGGATCGAAGTCGGCGTCGAGCGACAGGTCGGCGATATCCTCCATGTTGGCGACGGCGGACAGTTGCGCGGCGTCTTCACTTTCATCGGCGCACACGAAGAGCCGCTCCTTCGCGTTCGAGGGGTCGCCCCCGCGGTTGTTGCCCGCGAGTTGGTACTTGTGATCCTTCGACTTCATGCGGGAGTCTTTACCAAGGTCGGCGACGATCCCCTTGATCTCGGACTCGGTCGGATAGGCGTTGTCACGGTAGGAGATAAGCCAGTTGGGGATGTGCTTCGACGCGGTGAGGAAATCCGTGAAGAACTGTTTCGCGGTCACGGGCGTAACGCCGGGGTCTTCGATGATGTAGTTGCGGATTTTTTTAGTGTGGTCGATCTCCTTATCCTTCCAGTAGTCCATGAGTCCTTCCACGAAGTGGTAATACTTCTCGTAGTTCGTGGAACTGAATTGCGTAGCATAAGGCGGATCGAAGTAGACGAGGTCGGCTTTTACTTTCGGGGCGATATCCACAATGTCGCCGTTGAACGCTTTGTTCTCCTTGCCGTTGTCGAAAACAAGCGCGTTGATGCGATAGAGGTTGTCCCGGTAATGCTCGATGAAGCTCTCGATGGTGTAGTGCCGCTGTCCGCCTTTTGTGCTGGACGAGAAGTGCCCGAACCCGCCGCCGGACATGCACGTCTTGCCCAGCGCGAACAGCGCCATGCTTTTTTTGGTGCCGGACAGCGCGTCGATGTTTTCGCGCATCACGTCCAGGAGCGCGAGTACGTCGTTCTTGAAGAAGATGCCGTGGAAGTTCTTCTGGATGAATGTCCCGGCTTCGGAGTTGTGATCTTTGAGCAGTCCTTCGATGTCCTTTTCGGAGAGGCGGGTGCTGTTGTTCTCGACGATGGCACGGGCTGCGTGATAACAATAGGACAGCCGGTCGTTTGAGAAGACCTGCAGCCCCTTTGTTTTGTACATATAGCCGACAACTGACGAGCCGGAAAAGGCGTCGAGGACGGATTCCACGTCTTCGGGTGTGTTGCCCCATATCCAGTCCACGAGTTTCTGCTTCGAGCCGATGAAGTTGGTAATGTATTTCGGACGCTCGTCTTCGGGCAGTTCCTCGGTAACGAGTTCCAGCTTGCCCTCGGCGGCGAGAAGTCCGAGACGCAGCTCCGCGTCGGCTTCGAGAAGGAAGTTGATTCTCTCAAGGTCTGTTTTGAATTCGATTTCCATTCGTACACCTCAGGGGGAAAATAAAAAGCCCGGCAACCGTGCGATCACTCGCATGATTACCGGGCTTGATGTCTCAGTGCTTTACGGGCTGGTTACCGGGCCTGAGTGTTCAATACTGCCGGGCTGTCAGAATACTTATTTCACTACTATCCTTTTTTTCCTCATTCCTAAAGCTTCGGCCACATAACCCATGACACACACTTTCCCATTATCTGGTTCAATATAAGGAAACCTGTTTTTACAATAGCTGCCTTTCTTAAAGGAGCACCAATTGCCGTAGTAGAAAAGACAACTATTCCATTTTTTGTTTTTTCCATCATAGCTAAACACACCATACGTCATTCCAAATATTACCCAATAGAACGCAATAAACAAAAAATATGCTTTCGACAGCCATTCTTCCGCATAGAATTTTATAAATGACTGAGAATCAGAAAACATTATTGGTGGACATCCAATTTCTTCGACCAATCCCTGAAAAGTCCTGTCATCAAGAATAATTTGAGAAAACAGTGCCGGGTAGACTCTTCTTATGTTTATAGCCCTTCTGCATAATCTCAAAAATTCGCATATATGGTATTCAAACCGTGGTAGCGTTGCATCTTCCAAAGCTATTATCTTCTGATCAAGCTCATTTAATATAGATTCTGTTCCATTTTTGAAACAATCTATTTCCGACAGCATTTCTCTGAACTGAATCCATTCATTTGGATCAGATGAATCCTTTATACTGCCTTTTGCGATGTCTATCGCTATTTCAAACGCTTGTCCTGGGTTTTTAGCCATCAGGCACGCGTCCGAAATCACAACGGTTCCAAATAATGGATTCGCTGCTTTAAAAGTGGTTTTGATAAATCTAAACAGAGCATTGTAATATAAATCTTTAAGTGTTTTGTGCGGTACATCAATTGGCATCTGACCTCTTTTGATAGGCCATTTCCCAAAATCACTTTTTGTGACAGTATCTTGACCTCTTAATAAAAGCTTTGCCCCTTTAGCCATACTTTCTATAAAAACGTTTCCACCAAGTGGTATTCCGAATCTCCCTTCCTTGTCATGAGGCATAATCATGTATCTTTTAAGTGTGTTATCATCGCAATATATTGAAAATTGTCGTACATCGTTAGGGATTTCAAAAAGAAACTGCTCTTTGCATCCGATAATATCATCACACTGGCCCAGGTAATGCTGCAATTTATCGGTAAATCCCTTTGGGTTGTTTTTTATGAGGGGTATCGCTATAAGCTCCTCGTCAAAGTAATCATCTAAAAAATCAAATATGATCTGAATCCATTTCAGTAAAATAGATATGCCAAAAGTAGTGGTGACATTCTGGATATAATGAGTATACTCATGGACAAAAGTGCCTTTTGCAGGAAAATAACCATCCCTAATGGCTAATTTGCCATTGCACTTCTCATATAGAAGTTCGTTTTCTTTGAAATTCTGCATGAATATCCGCATTTCCAAAAACAAATATAATGCGTCTGCTTCTTTTGCTGTTGGTGATTTATCGTTAATCATTTGGCATTCTGTCCCTATGGAAGTTCTTTGTACTCCCACTTCCTCGTCGACGTCGCTTCGACATGCGTCGCCTTGCCGTTCTCGAACTTTATTGTAACACATCCGTAGAACTTGTCGGCAAACAGCTTCTGAAGAAATCGTATCAGCTTTTCCATTCAGTCGATTCTCCCTTTCCTTATTTGTCCTATCACGTCGTCCACAAGTTCCGTCACGCTTCCGTACTTGTCCGACTCGAACACTATTGTGCGCGAGCCGAGATAAACGGGAACTGCATCTCGATGCCGTTCGAGGAAATCCTCCGGCAATTCCCGGATACCCTGTTCGACAATACGGTTTACCACACACTGCGCGTCCCATTCCTCGGCATCAAAGCCCGAAACATACCCGACTTCAAACGCGGAACGGTCGTCCACACCGTGTGCCCAGACGCCGATGGGAATGAAATCCCACTTGTTCGGGTCGGGTCGTTTATATTCGATGATATAACGTATTTTCATCAGACCGGTTTCTCCCAGTTGAGCGCCATTTCCATCGCCTCGGCGGTGAAATTCTGATAAAGCCGGTCGAACGCTTTCTGATTTTGTTTCCGGTATTCCCGCCACTTTTTGAAATCGGCTTTCTTGGCATCGTCGATCTCATCGATGGTTTCAATGAAACAGGAATACTCACGATGGTCGCGGAACCGAAACAGGTCGGAACGCTCCTCCCGGACATTTTCCATCTTGAACAGCCGGATATTCTGCGGCCCGCCCTGATCGAAACCCATTTCAAAACACACGGCCCAGTAGTAATGACCGGACACGGAGCCGTCCGCTCCGATGACGGGGCGGGCGAACAGGATGTCGAACCGGTCCACGAGGATGCGGACAAAGTCAGAGCCGCCGAGGTCGACAACCACCACTGACCCGGGCGCGCTGATCAAGTTGATCTTCTCCTGCATCTGTTGTTTCACGGCTTCGAGTTCCTGCTGCATCAGAGCACCACTTCCTCTATCTTCCGGCCATCCGGCAGTTTTGAGAAGCCTTTCTTCTTGAACAGTTCGATGACCTTTGCGCGTTGCGCCGCGCCGCTCGTTTTGATGACGTCGATTTCATCCACGAGCGACACCGTGTATTTGAAAATCGTCTCGTCGCTGCGCCCGCCTGACGCGAGCCGCTTGTAGTCCTCGATGCTCGCCAGACGCTTGCGGCGAACGTAATCGTCAACCACCTTGCCGAACGCGTCGTGGTCGTATGTGATAGCGTCCATCCGGCGCAGGAGCCGCTTTTTGAAATAGAGGCCCGTGCTTCCCCGGCCGCCACCGGTCGGCAACTTGCGGACTCGGGTGAAGAAGTACGACGCGCCGCCTGTTCCCATATCACTCACCGGGGACATGCCGCCCGGTTTTACACCGATGCGGATTTTCTCGACAGTCGAGACCATGTTGCCGTTGTTCTCCAGAACCGTTTTTACGAGGTCTTCGACGTCGCCGTTGTCCGTGACGTTGTGATACAGCCCGTATCCCTTCAGTTCCCGCTCCAGCATCTCGTCGGTAATATCGAAACGCATCTGGTGCCGGTATCCCGCGCGCCGGGAAGGGTCTCTGAAACCGAGTTCATAGTTTCCGACCGGCTCGTAGCCGGGTATTTTCGTCACATCGTCCACGCCGAGTTCATCCGACCAGAACTTCCGCATCGCCTGGATGCGCTCGGACTTGGTCGCGTTCGATGAGTCCAGCTTCTGTCCCATCTTTTTCCACGCGGCGGACGTGTCTTTCTTCAGAAGATACGCCTGTTTCTGAAGGTACATAATCTCGGCGTCCTCGGCGCTCGCGGGCACGGAGTTGATTCCGAGTTGATCAAGCCGGTCAAGGATGGCTTCGAAGCGTTCCGGGTCCGCGACTTTGCCGGTGACGCGGATTTCCACCTGTCCCTGAACGGCATAAGGATTCGAGGAATCCCATGGCCGGTAGTCCATGACCACGCCGTCGTCGAGTTCGATCCGGTACTGAACGCCCCGGCTGAAGCCGGAACTACGTCCGAAGATCACATTCAAATCCGCATCGGATTTGACGACGTGGATTTCACCGTTGCGGCACTGGCGCTGATCCAATTTGATATTGGTTTTCTGGAAGCGGAAGCCAGCTTTTTTCGGCTCCGGCTTTGCCTCTTGCGCGATGAGATGTTTTTTTGCCGTGTACTGCTCTATCTTGCCGGGGAATTTTGTATTGTTTTTCGCGGCATCCAGAACAGCCTCACATGCTTTTCTGTATTCCTCGGCCATGTCCCGGATGGACGCCGTTTTTCCAGACTTCGCCAGTTTCTCAAGATCGGGGAGTATCTTTCTTATTTCATCCAGCGTGTCCGCGTTATATTTAAAATCACCGCTGTCGACGTGGTGGTTTACCGTCTTCGCGCCGGACAGGATTTTGTCGTAGAAGGTGTCCTCGGGCAGTGTGTCCCCGGTGGCGAGACCTTTCATGGCGCTGCCTTTTTCGCCGAGGGCATCGAGAAGTTTCTTTTCCGAATCGGGGCGCAGTTTGAACTGGACGACCGTTTCCTCTTTGCCCTGCATGTTCTTTTGTGTGAAAACGAGCGCGTTCTGATCCTCGATATCGTCAACGTCGAGGCGCATGGCTTTTCCCTGTCCCTTCATCGCTTGCGCGTCGCGTAGAATCGCTTCGTCTTCCCCGGACAACTTCCGCATCGTTTTGACGTCGTCCTGGAACCGGAACTCGGATTTGAAACGCGCCTTGTGGAGGTCGTTGTAAAACTTCTCGAAGTCACGGCGGATGTTGTTTTTGCGATCCAGCGATAGCCGGTAGAACTCGTCTTTCGCGGCGCTCGCCTTCGCGCCGAAACGCCCCTCGACGTAAGGCCGGATGATGTCGGAGTATTCGGAGTCCGGGATTTTCTCGATGCGCTGGATGGTTTTGAGCGCCGCCTGCAGGTCGATGTCGATCTCGCCGTTCTGGTATGCCCGGAACAGCGTGTTGTAGATCGGCTCGGCTTCCATCGAGTTCGGATGGTAAGAAATGCCGAGTTTATCCTTGCCGAGAAACTTGAACGTCTGTCCCTTGTCGATCCCGAAAACCCTGCCATCCGCGGCGCGAACAAACTGCTTGGCGTGCGCGTCGTGGTTTGAAATGAGCCAGTCGAGAATGTGCTCGCGCTGGATGGACTCGATCTCGGAAGGAGACAGCTTGCCGATGGGGATGTCCCGAAACGACGCTTCCGGCTTCACGTTCTTGACCAGCCGCTGGATGGAGCCGGAGCGACCGTTGAGTTCGATATAGCGCACTTCGACGGAGTCGGAATCAATGAGCCGGGCGATCCGGTAGCCCATCTCTTCGCCGTGCGCGATGAATTTATCCGTTGGTTTGAAAAGCCACTCGTCGCCATGTTCGTCAACATAGATATATTTTTCATGAGCGCCGCCGAGCGATTTCGCATCCTTCGAATATTTGAAAGCCTTTGCCTTGTCCAACTCGTCCCAGTCGGTATCGACTTTTGCAAAACTGGAGGACAGGTCCGCGTGCGGTTTTTGAAGGACGGGCGGCGCGACGGGTTCCGGGGCGGGCTGCGGCGTGTGTTTCGGCGGCGCTTTCGGCTGCGGCGCCTGGACTCCAGCGGCGGGCTTCTTTCCATATTTCTCGGCCCACTTCGCCCACTTGGTTTCGATGCTGTCCTTCGCGGCCTGAATCGCCGCGTCGTCCGTCTCGGTGAAAAGCGCGATGAAATCGTCCTTCGAGCCCCACTGCCAGTGTGTGACCTTGGTCTGCTTGCCGAGGTCTTTCAATTCCTTCGAATTCATCGCCTGAATCTTTGCCTTGAACTCGGCTTTCTTTTTTGTGATTTCAGACGCTTTCTCTTTCAGGTAAGCGTCATCGACGGAGAAGCCGCCTTTGCCGAGGTAAGCTTCGGCGTCCTTGATTGCGGAAAGAACCGACTGGTAGTCCTTCGGGTCCGTGGATACTTTGACGGCGTCCAGCAGGGTGACGATCTGGTCTTTTTCCTTTTTGATTGTTTCCTCGACGACCTGAACGACGGCTTCCTTCGTGACCTTCTTTCCGATTTCCTCTTTGAAGTTTTTCTCCAGCGCCTTTACGAGATGCTCTTTGGTTTTGAGAATCGGGAGATTGAATTTTGTTTTCGCCTCGATGAGCGCCTGCCCGGAAAGCCCGGCATGGTCCACGCCTGGTTCCAGCACATCGAGGATGTCGATTACTTCCTGCTTCGTGAGATTGAGGGAAATGCCTTTCTCCTGCGCCAGCTCTTTCAGCTTGGACACGGGCATGGACCCGAAGTCCGGTATCTCTTCATGTTTTGCTTTCGCCTTCAACAGATTGATCAGGTCGTCCTTGTTGCGGAGCGCCGCGATTTTGTGTTCTTTTATGAGCGCCTGCAGGTCTTTGCCGGACAGGTGCGAGAAGTCCGTTCCGGTTTTTTGTTTGAGGATATCGAGAAAATCAGCCTTGGTGCGGGCTATGGAGATGCCGTTCGCCTTGGCCTGATCCTGAAGCTGTTTGATTGTGAGTTTGTCCCATTCGCCCTTTGAGATGAACTGCCCGATCTTGATGGCTTCGGACTGTTTTTCCTTTGCCATTTCCTCGATGGTCTGCGGCGGCAGGATGCAGGCGGCTTCCGCCGGCGCGGCGGTGGCGCCGAGATTTTTCGCGCCGCAGATGTCAGATGGATAGGCATTTAGAACCTGGCACCTGCAGTGGGGGTGCGCGGGGATATTCGGGACTTTGTCTATCGGGAATATCTTTCCGTCCAGTTCCCGGCACACGGGGCATTCGCGCTCGTCGCCGACAGCCATCCATTCGACTTTTGTCACGCCGACGGTGTTGTAGAACTTCATGCGGCCCTGATTGTGCGCCCGCAGCGTTTCCGTGCGTGCGATCATTTCCATCCGGTACTGCGCCGTCTTGAAAACTGTCTTTCCGGCTTTTCTGAATTCCTCTGGGTCTTTGACCACGCGCCCGATGTCTTTCGCGATCTCCGGAACACTGCGGCCTGAGGCGATGCCTGTCTGGATCGCGCGGTTGATCCCGTCAGTCAATTCGCGGGACACATCCCCGGCAAGCTGCACGTTGTAGTTCGCCATGAAGTCCAGCGCGTCTTTATCGATCAGCGTGAATATGTTGCTCCCGCATTGTTTGATTCCGTCCGGCGTGAGATCGCGGTAAAACGGCATCTTGGCCCGGACAAGATCGCCGATGCCGCTGTGGATGCCCGACCTGTAACTCTCTTTGACGGCGGTTTTCATGATGAGCGAATGTTCATCGCGGACGGTTCGGATGTGTTCCCTGATCTGCTGCTGAAGTTTGCGGAGAGACGCCTGATTGATTGCCTTGCCCTCGGGCAGGGAACCGAGGTTGGCGTAATAGAGAAGGCTCGCTTTGACGTCCTTTTCGGCGTGCTGAAGCGAGTCCAGGACGCGGGACACCGTCTGCTCGGAATAGATGTCGCGTTCGCGCAGAGACACGAGCGTCGCCTCGGCAATCCGTTCGCGTAGTGTTTTTTCAACAGCTACTGCTTGCATCCGCATCCTGCCTTTGCGCGTTTTCTTTCAAACGAGGTGCAGGCGCGGGAGTCGAACCGGGTGTCCCGGCTGTTCGCGTCGCACCAGTTGTTTTCATCATCGAAAAACTCACACTCGTCGCAGATCGTGTCGAACTCCACCGCGCCGGTAACGGCGGGCGGCCTGTAATTCCAGTCGGCGGTTGCCGGGCGGTCTTTTTCTTTATCGAAGCCGAACAATTCCTGAACCTTTCCAATCGAGATGACGCCGGATTCCAAAAATCTCATAGCCGTTTCCGCCGTTTTACTGTCTGAAAGATCAAACGGTTTCTTCGACTCGGTTTCCGTTTGTGAATCTTCCACTTCCGGATTCAGGTCCATCTTGATCTGAAGGCTGTTCTTCGAGATGAGTTTGCGGTCGAAGAGTTCGATGTAAAGCTTTTTCAAGTCCACCTCGTTCGTCAGATCGAGATCGTTGAAGATGTAATTGATGCTCTTTTCCTCGTATCCTTTAAGCTTCTGCCAGTCCGCGAAAATCCAGTTCAAGATGTCGCGAGCGACCTGTTTGATTTCCTTGAGCATGACAATCATCTTCTGCATGCCGATGGACGCGGTTGCGAAGTTCGGGCCGTCGCCGGTGATCAGGGATTTCGCAAGCCCGAGCGCGATGATGATGTCTTCCTTTATTTCCTTGATCTTCTTTTCGGTATCCAGCACTTGTCCCTCGGTGCCGTAAGTCTCGGCCTTCACATAGAACGGCACGACAAGACCCGCTTTCATATCCATCCGGTTGAGCATGTCCCGAACAGAATTCAGGCTCCGCTGATCGGGTACGATGGTCTTCTGTCCGAATTGACCACCCACCTGAATGAAACGGAGTGGAGTTGTCCATCGCTTGGCGACGGCGCGTTCCGCGCTCCGGTAGTCCCGCAGCAATTCGATTGACTCGAATGCAGTGACGACCATCGAGTTGCCCCGGGGAGAATAGGATGGCGCGTTCCACTTGATGTGCAGGGTTTGCTCGAGCGGAAGATCAATCGGCTCGGCGCTTCCCGCGGTTTCAGGAGTCTGCTTCGCTTCGACGAGTTTGCCGTTCTCGTATTTCACCTTAACGCTGATCGGATTGACGCAAACCACTTCCTCGATGTCCTTGCCGTCCTTTGTGGGGCGCTTGAAACAGACGGTCTCGCCCTTCACGAGGCATTGGAGGACGCTGTCCTTGATGAGTTTGTTCAACTGCACCCGAGCGGCGAACTCGCGGGCTTCCCATTTCACATCCTCGTCGTCGCAGTTGAACTGGATTTCATCGCCGATGGCGAACGTGCGCCATGAGTTGATCGCGTTCTGGACGATGGGCTCCTCGGTGTAGAACTGCCATGCCTTGGCCGCGCGTTCCTCAAACGTTTTCGGGATGGCGTCACTAACGTTCTGGGCGCTAAAAGCGGATGAATTCATTTCCGCGGCTGTTCCCATATTCGGGCCGAGGATGGTAAGCCCCGTGGCGTGGTTGCCGGTTCTATGCCGGTTGTTTTGGCCGTTCTTTTTTTTCACTCGGCTGCTCCGGTTTGTGTGTCGTCTTGTCTGTTCCGCGCCTCGATGACGCTCATGGGGCGACCGCTCTGTTTTTCCTCGTCGAGCAGGATTCCGAGAAGTACGAAATAGCCGACGAGATCGGTCACGGTGTCGGACATGCTTTCATTCGGTACATCGCCGTCCGTTCCTTTGCCGAGCAGGTTGCCGAACCGTTCGAGCTTGTCGTCAATGCGGACGAGCAGTTTTGATTTTGGGTCGAGAGCGCCGGACAGGATGCCGGGCTTTCGGAAGCTGCTGCCGTAATCGCGGTTCTTCTGCAGCAACAGATCGGTGACGCTCTCCATTTTTTCTTTTATGAGTTCCTGATCGGTCATTCGAGCGCCTTTCAGTTGAAGATCGGATTTGTCATGACGGGCAGCGGAAGTTCCGATATGCCGCCGAGTTCATCCAGGCGTCCCTGTTCCCGAATCATCACAGCGCACCGGACGGCGTCCACGATATGGTCGTTGCCCTTTGAGTAAATAATGTTGCCCGTCTTCAGGGAATACGTGTGCGTCGTGAACTGGCTTTCGACTTCCACGTCGGATGCCGGGAGTATGATCTGGCGCGACTGGAATCCCTTGTTGATCACGCTCGTCATGTATTCCTTGCATCTTTTTTTGATTTCCTGCCCGTCGTTCTCGCCGATGACGACCGCGCTCCCGAAGTTGTATCCGCGCAGCCGGGGCGATAGATTCAGTTCCTTGTATTTATTGAGCGCGGTCAGCTCCTGAACAACGGAGAGTCCGTTGCCGCCAGCGTCCACGCCGATGCCCGCGGGGTTGAGATATTTGTCCAGTAGAGCGATTGCCTGGGCAATATGAGGATAGGCCACACGCTCCATGTGAATACGACGCACAAGACGCAGAACAGGTTTTTCATTTTCCGATGCCTCCCTGAAGATCACGATTTCCGTGGGGTCGGCGGTGTAGCCGAGATCGCCGCCGATCCAGAACTGCCCATCCACAGGTGCGAGATCGAGTAGCATGTCCAACCGGTCGGCGAGGTCTTCCTCGGTCTCGCAGTCCTTCAACTCGTCGCCGGTGATGTCGATGCACACATACTCCGGGATGTCCTGTCGGCAGATAGTAAGATGTTCGAGGTTGAACGCGCCGTAGCTGGGGCGTCCGTGTTCTCCGGCCACCTCGTGCTGCCATCCCGCCGTGTCCCGTCCGCCGTAAAACTCGACGAGTTCATCCTCGCGCTCCGGCGTCCAGTCCGGATTGAGCCACGACGGCCACCTGAAGACTTTCCATTTCTTTGAATGCGTGAGCCGGTAATAAGTCGTGTCGCGCAGTCCGTTCGGCGTGGAATAAATCCGCATCCGGCCGCCTGCCTTCAAACATTGCCTCAGCGCCTTCCATGCTTTTTCCGTCAGCCACGCGCCCTCGTCAACGAGAATCAGTTCCACATGGAGGGATCGGAACGGATCGCCGTAAGCGCCCGCGGGCCGGAAGTAGATTACCGAGCCGTTCGTGAACTCGATTTTGAAATAGGGCTTCCGGGTTATCTTCGGGCGTCCCTGCGCGTTGACGGCGATGCTCGACTGCAGATCGGGGTTGTTCTCGATCTGAAATTCCACTTCCTCGACGATGGTGTCCACCGGACCCTGATGCGGCGCGGCGACCAGAACGGAACCGCCTTTTCTCACGAACGCGTGGTGCAGCGCCAGCGTGGCGATGTCGACTGTCTTGCCGGAATCGCGACCGTCCAGATGGATGATGTTGGTCGCCGGGCATTCAAGGTCGTCATGCTGATGCGGCCAATAGCGGCGCGCGGCCCCGTCGCGGTTCTTGAGATAGTGCTCTCCCCAGAGCCGCGGGTTGCGCAGGATGCGCCCGATGGCGCGATGGTCTTTTGGCATTTCGATGGTGTTCAAAAAGTCTCCTGGAATCGGGCAACCCCGTCGCGGGAAAAAGCCCCCCCGCTAATCACCGTTGGAAGTCATTTTTCGCTTTGAAAATTCGCTCCCGGATTGCCCCAAATCTTTTTTTGAAATTGGCTTGGCTTATCCGCGCCCCGGCTCCAACATGTGACCGCGATTACAACGAAAGGAGGCGAAACGCGGTTTTACAAACGGGTCAAGACCCGGCGAAAGAGAAAGAAAAAAAACAAAAAGGAGGCCATACACAATGGCTACGAAAAAAGCGAAGGAAATCACGTTTGAGAAAGCAATCCCCGCGTTCCTGAAGTATCTGACGGACGAGGGCAAGAACGAGCGCACGGTCGCGGTGTACGGACGGTGCCTCGAGAACGTCGCCACCCACTTCGGCGCGGACAAGCCGCTCGGCAAACTCACCCCGGCGACAATCGGAACGTTCTTCAAGTCTGACGCGCTCCTCAAGAAGCCGAACGGCAAGGCGAAGAGCGAAATCACGGTGACCCAGAACAAGCGTGTGTTCCGCATGATGCTCGTCTGGGCGCAGGAGAAGGGATACCTCGCGGAAGTCCCGCTTCCGAAATCCGAGATGAAGAAAGGACGCGCACAGGAGGGAACAGACGCCGATGCCGGAAACGCCGCTGACGCCCCGCAGGGCAATTGAACTCTTCGAGACGAAACTGCGGGCTGACGGGCGTTCGCCGCATACGGTCGCTTCGTACCTCCGTGACCTCGGGCAATTGGAGCGGTTCCTTGCGGACCGTCTCCAATGCCCGGAGGTCTCCGGAGTCACAGCGGATATGTTGAACGAGTTCCTCGTGTCCCCGATTGTGACCCGCTTGCCGGACGGAGGCCTTAAGGCTGAAGGTTCCGTCAACAAGGTGAAGACCTCGTTGAAGTCCTTCTTTAACTGGCTCTCCGCGTCCGGCCACATTCCGTCCAATCCCGCCGCCTCCATACGCATCCGGCATGTGGAACGACCCGCGCCGGATGTTTTAACCGATGTCGAGAAAAAGAGACTCCTCAAGGCCATTTCGAATACTCGCGGGAAGAAAGCCTTCCGGGACTTTGCC
>MWCD01000068.1 GCA_002069885.1 bacterium ADurb.Bin236
GGTTTCTCGACCAGATATGAGGCCGCAACCGCCGATGAATTTATCGATATGAAAATCAGGAACAGCGCCGCCAATACAGTTGATGCTGAACGTTTAACTGAAAACATATATTCCGCCTCCGTTCCGCCGACTGCGAGCGGATACAATTATCGCCTTGATTATCATATATTATGGAGACGTTATAATAAACCCGAAAAGTTTTCGATAGACTGATTTCTGCGGTTTGACGGCGGTTCAGCTGAATGCTTATATCAATGGCGGCTGGCGGCTCAGTATTTGGAGGCGGCCTTGAACGCCTCTTCCAAATCTTTGATAAGGTCGTGCGGGTCCTCAAGCCCCACCGACAGCCTGATTAGTTTTTCGTTGATGCCGAGCCTCTGCAGCTCCTTCTTGGGAAATGTGGCGTGAGTCATGCGGGGAGGAGACGCTATAAGGCTCTCGACGGCTCCGAGGCTTGCGGCGAGGGTCCAAATACGGACATTCTTGAATGCCGAGTCTGCGACGGCTCGGTTTCGGGCGTAAAAAGATATCATCGCGCCCGGCCCTGCCGCCTGCGCGTTGTGAATGTTGTATCCGGGATGCGAAGAAAGCCCCGGATAGAAAACCCGTGACACTTCCTTGCGAGTGGTTAGCCAATCCGCAATCAAGCAGGCGGCTCTCTGTTGCGCTTCCATTCTCGCTTTAAGAGTTTTCATGCCTCTCATCAGAAGCCAGCAGTCAGAGGGCGCGGGAACCGCGCCGACGCCGTTCTGAATATGCTTAATGTTTTTTGCGGTTTTCTCCGTCCTTGCGGTAGCAAGCCCCATCACGAGATCGCTGTGGCCGCCGAGGTATTTCGTGGCGCTGTGAACCACCACATCCGCGCCGAACACGTGCGGGTTCTGCAGGAGCGGCGACATGAACGTGTTGTCGACAATCAACATAATTCTTTTTTTTCTCGCGAGAGCGCCGAGAGCGTCGAGGTCTGCTATCTTCATCAGAGGATTCGTCGGAGTTTCCACATACAACGCTTTTGTTTCAGGACGAAGCGCGGCTGCCACCGCGCGGGCGTCGGAAGTGTCCACAAATGTGTGTTTGATTCCGAATCTGTTGAGGATTGATGTCAGCAGCCTGTAGCTTCCTCCGTAGAGGTCTTCCGTGGCGACGATGTGATCTCCCGCCTGAAAAATCATCAGAGCCGCCGATATCGCCGCCATGCCTGATGAAAAAGCGTAACCGGAATGAGCGCGCTCAAGCTCGGCGATATAATCTTCGAGGGCTTTTCTCGTCGGGTTCCCTGACCTTGAATAATCAAAACCCGAACTCTCACCGGGGCCGGACTGTTTGTAGGTGGAAGCCGGGTATATCGGAGGGCACACCGCGCCTGTGTTGCCGCATGAACAGCCCTGATGATGAATTATCCTAGTGGCAATTCCTCTTTTTTCATTACACTCCATTATGTCCTCCCGGCAATCCGCATATATAAACAAAAGCTCCGCTTGCTAAAACGCGGAACACGGCGAATAGTCCGCGTCCCGCGCATTCAACTCTTGACCGATTCTGTCAGGCGCTTAACAACTGCCGCCTTCCTTCTTTAGAAGTTCTCTCACTTCCTCGCGCATGTTCTTAATGTCAAGTTCGAGATTCTGTTTCTGGACTTCAACTATTTTCTTTTCCGCAATGGCGCCGAGCAGAGGTATCTTTATCTGGATGTCGCCGTCCAGAGTGCGGACGGTTTTGTCTTCTCCGTCCTTGATGTACTTGATAACGCCGGTCATTTTGAACACGTTCGAGAAATAAAAAGTTTTTACGTCATATTTATATGTGTGAGTGTCGAAATCGTGTTCTCCATACTCTGTCCATGTAAGCATATTCGGAGAAATGAGTTTTCTGAGGTTGGGAGGTATGTCGCCGTTGGCCACTGTTTCGACCACCACGGTCATCTTGCTCCCTTTTTGTTCTCTCTTTTTTACAGTGGTTTTGGTGACGTTCGGATACACTTTCACGTCTCTTGAACGGTCAAGCCCTACTTTCTCAACCGCTTCCAGCGGCCCTTCGATGACATGCCTTGTGTTGTACTTCATTAAGCGGAGTCTCCTTTCGGCTCTCTATGTTATTTGCGCCCAATCGTTCGCGCATTGGAATCCCGGTAATTATATCTACGAGCAAGCGGGGAGGCAACCGCGCCGCGCCACCCTCATTGCTTTGCTGCTTTCTCCGTCGCGTCGAGGATTTCGTCTATCTCATTCTGGAGGATATCTATGGGAGGAGTGAATCTTACGACGGCCGGATTTGCGGGAGCCGGGAGCGCAATGACGCCTGAAGCCGCCAGCGCCGAAATGAATTTTTCCGCGCGCGCCGCGCCGTCAGCCTCTACGCCGATCAGAAGGCCCGCGCCCCTCGCTTCCTTAAGCACGGAGCTTGATTCGACGATTCTATTTAATCCTTCAAGAAGTTGCCTTCCTCGCTCTTCAGCGTTTTTGCAGAGTTGATCCTTCTTTATCAGCTCTATGGTAGCCATCGCCACCATGCAACCAATATCCGCCCCGCCGAAAGTTGAAAGATGCACAAGCGGATGCGTGAGCATGAATCTGTTCAGCCGGGATGTAAAAATAGTCGCTGTAATAGGATACATGCCTCCGCCCATCCCCTGAGCGACCGTAAGGATATCCGGAGCGACGCCTGAACGCTCGCTCTCGAACAACAGTCCTGAGCGTCCGAAAGCAGTCTGGCCCTCGTCAAAAATCAGGGCGGCGCCGTGTCTGTCGCAAACCGCTCTCGCCTGCTTCAACAGCGAAGCCTGCTTGAAGATCACGCCAGCGTCGCTCTGGATCGGCTCTATTATTACCGCCGCCGTCTTGTCCGTAACGGCCTTCTCAAGAGCCGCCTCATCCGCAGGGACTCTCTTGAACATCGGTATGAGCGGCCCGAAAAGTTTTTCCTGTCCGGGGTCGTCGGTGGCTGTGAGCGCGAACGCCGTCTGGCCGTGGGAGGCTCCTTCAAAACATACAACCTCTTTCTTGCCCGTTGCCCCTCTTGACAACTTCATCGCAAAATCGTTCGCCTCGCCCCTGCTGACGCCGAACACCGTGTTCTTGAGATTGCCCGGAGTAATATTCGACAATGTCTTGGCGAGCGCCGCTTTCTGCGCGGACATAAGAATGAAATTGCCAAGATCGCACTGTTTGATGGCTTCGCGCATCGCGGAGACGATTTCCGGCCTTCGGTGGCCGAGAACCTGTTTGCCTCCTGAGCAATAGCAATCATAATAGGTTTTGCCGTCGGTGTCGGTCGCCTTCGCGCCTTTTCGCTCAGCCAGAGCGATTTTCAGTCCGTATCTCTCAAGCTTCGACACCCGCGCCTCGCTGACGCGCCGGGCGTACTGTTCGACAATTTCTTTGGTTTCCGTAGGCATGCTCATTTATCGCCTCCGCAGGCTGATTCCGTCGCGAATCAATGTCCGCTTTTGGGAATAACTTTTCCAATTGTTTTTGCGATTAAAATCAGGAATACTTGCAACTCCTGCACTCCGATAGCGTTTCCGACGAGCGGAATTTTTGAAGCCGCCTCGATAATCTTCGCGGATTTTTTGACCGACGCCATCGAGTTGTCCAAAGCCGCAATAAGTCTGTCGGCTTCCTCCTTGTTAATAACAATCGGCGGCATGAGCCTCATGACTTTCGGGTTGTTGGCGCTGAAGATGGCCATAACTCCGTTTGTGCCTAGGAAGAACGACATCAGCGGCCCCATCATGTCGTGAGTATACTCAAGGCCGATCATAAGCCCTTTGCGGCGCACTTCTTTGACAAGCCCTTTGTGTTTTTCCACCAGCTTCAGAATCGCGCCGCCTATGTAGTCTCCCATTTCCGCAGCGTGTTGGGGGATATTGTTTTTCTTAAGAAATTCAATCGCTTTAAGCCCGACCACGCAGGCCAAATCCCCGCCGCCGAAAGTCGACACAATCATATCCGGATTGGCTTCCAAAAACTTGCGCGCGCGGTCGTTGAATATGACAGCCGATATCGGATAGACGGAACCGCTAAGCGACTTCGCCGTCGTCATTATGTCGGGGGTCACTCCGTAATGCTCGCAACAGAACATCTTGCCCGTTCGACCGAAACCGGTTTGAACCTCGTCGAAAATGAGCATTATGCCCCTCTCGTCGCATATCTTTCTCAGACCTTCTAAAAACATCTGTTCGGCCACGAAAATGCCCGCTTCTCCCTGAACAAGTTCGAGAATGATAGCCGCAGTGTCCGCTCCGGCAATCCGCTTGACAGCTTCGAGGTCGTTCATAGGCGGCTCGTGCGTGAACCCCGGAATCAGCGGCTCGAAAGAATCCCGGTAAATCGGTTTTCCTATCGCCGAGAGCGAGAACCCGGTGTGACCGTGATACGCCTTAACAAACGAAATAACCTCTTTGCGACCTGTCACGCCGCGCGCCATCTTGAGAGCAGAATCGTTCGCCTCTCCGCCGCCGGAACACAACATAACATTGTTAAGGCCTTCGGGGGCAATCTCGACCAGCTTCTCAGCAAGCGCCGCCTTCGGGCCTGACGGGAACATGCCATCCCCCATCCCCCAACTGTCAATAGCGGCGTCCAGCGCGTCCACTATCTCCGTATTTCTTCTGCCGACATTGAAGCTTCCCGCGGAGCAGAAACAATCGATATAGCGCTCCTGCGTGTCGACATCCCACAAATGAACGCCAAGCCGTTTGCCTTCCAGCACCTCTAGTCCCACCGATTTCAAAAATATCGTCTGGGTTAAGTTGATATGTTTTTTGAAATCGCTTATTCCTTCCTGCTTTATTTGTTTGGCGGTTTTTGTCATCTTCATCACCTTTTCTAGTTTTACTTTCAATTAGATAAAGCAGGGCATGTTACGCGCAAAAAATATTTTTGTTATTCTATGCTGAATTTCGGTATTGCGCAAACGGATTTATCGGTCAGGGGCAAAAGCAATTTGACAGCCCGACTAATAAACTAGACGCTCAATGAATTCGCCGCTGAAACAAAAACGAATTAAAACAGCCTAAAAATCAGGCTTTCTGATTGAATCGACGCGCGAACATGATGCTGGCCATAGCCACTCGAAGCATCTGCACAGTGCCTCCGGCAACGCGCCACGCCAGAGCGTCTCGATGCATCCTCTCGACGGGGAACTCCTTGCTGTATCCATATCCACCGAACACCTGCATCGCGGCGTCGGTGACTTCGACGACCATCTCGTTGGCGAAACATTTCGCCATGCCCGCTTCCAACATTGATGGGAAACCACGTCCGGCTCCGGTCACTGCGCGGTAAACGAGCAGGCGCGCGGCGTCCAGCTTCATCGCCATGTTTACTATGGAAAATTGTATGTCCTGAAATTCGCATATCGGACGTCCGAACGCCTTGCGCTCCATGGCGTAGGCTTTCGCTTCTTCTATGGCTCCGGCTGCGGTGCCGAGACACATGGCCGCGTTCCCGCACCTTTCTACGTCGAATGTCGTCATGAGTTTCTTGAACTCGCCTATGCGAAGAACGATGTTTTCCTTCGGAATTTTCACATTCTCAAAAATCAAGTCGCACGAAGGCATCCCGCGCAACCCCATGAAATCCTCCTGCTTTCCGAAAGTGAAACCGGGCGCGCCTTTTTCGACTATGACCGCTCCGATGCCTTTATAGTCCGGCGTGTCCCCGTATCTGGAATAAACGAGATAGTGGCTGGCCTCCCCGCCCCCGGTTATGAACGTCTTTCTACCGTTGAGCAGATAGCCGTCTCCGTCCTCTACAAGCTTTGTGGAAAGCGAAGTGAGGTCCGAACCCGCCTCCGGCTCCGTCATGCAGACGGACACGCTTTTCTCGCCCTTGCACACGCCGGGGATAATCGCTTTTTTCTGCTCCTCGGTTCCATACGCATTGATAACCCGCACCGGGCCGATGTTGGACTCGAAAATCGGGGCGGCTATCATCGGGCTGAACTTTGCAAGCTCCTCTATGGCAAGGATGGCGTTGATGTTCGGCTGCCCTCCGCCTCCGTATTCCGGCGAAAGCGTCATCCCTAAAAGCCCCAGTTCTCCGTATTTTTTCATCAGAAAATCCGGGAACTCGCCTGTTTTGTCGATCTCCACGGCGAGCTGTTTGAAATTCTCCCGCTTTCCCATCTTTCTAAGCATGTCCACAAGCATCTGTTGATCTTTGTCAAGATTAAAGTCCATCACTGCCTCCCGGTGGCTGTCATATTAGCGATGTCAGATCGCTTATTGAATTAACATTTTCAAGATCAAGGACGATATCAGTTATTTGCCGCGCGCGGTCCGCGTCTAAACCCGCTGAAAACCTCTTTAACTTTTCAGCAATATCATCAGCTGTCATGGGATTGCGCGGATCGCCTTTCGGGATATCCGTCTGACGAGCCGCCTTCCGCCCTCCTGCCAACGTCAGTTCCACTCTGCTTGATGTCTTGTCCGGATAAGCTTTGTTGAGTTCGGGGTCGATGGACACCTTCACTTTTTTTGCCAACTCGACGACTCGGGCGTCCGATATGCTGTCGGCCTTTAGCTGCTCCGCGCTCATGTCTCCATGCGCCAGACACGCAGCCACCACATAAGGCAGCGAGAACTGCGCGGACACGAAACTGTCTTCCGGCCCTATAGTCTTGCCTACGGCCACCGTTGCGATGGCGTAAGTAAAAACATCTATCTTTTCAATCTCTGCGATATCGATTCTTTCAGCCGCTTTCAGTTCCTGCGCGGCCTGCGCTGCTCCGTGAGTGTGGCGACATGACGTGTAAGGTTTGAAATAAATATCCATTATCGTGTATTTCTCGCCGAGGCCGGAAGTTATCTTGTTAATGTCGAATGAGCCGCGCGTGGTAATCTGCGTGAATCCCCCTTTGAGGCTGGAACCTTCTAGCGTGTAAGGAGGAGCGGTTATGCCTGAGGCGGCCAATCCGGCGGCGGTGATTCCCGCCGAGGCCGCCTGCCCGCCCTGCACTATTTTTGCGGTGTATCCGCCCATGAGATGCTCAGCCATGGATATCGGAAGGATGAACCCGGCGGCTCCTATGGAAGCCAGCGTGGTTTTGGCGTCATGCCCCATCATTCGAGACGCCGCCGCTGCCGCTCCGAAAGTCCCGCATGTTCCTGTCGGCAGAAATCCCGACAGGGTGTGATGAGGGTGAACCGACGCGGAGATCCGGTTGGCGGCTTCGTATCCGGCTATAATCGACTCGATGAAACGCGCTCCGCCCTGCCCCGTTTGCTCGGCGACCGCGAGAGCCGCGGGTATCACCGCCGCGCCCGGATGATTGCCGCCGAACCGCAACCCGTCCTGCGCCTCTATCGCCTCGCCTGCCACTCCGTTGATAAAGGCGGCGTTGTGAGGGCCTGTCTTGAATCCCAGCCCCAGCGCTGTCGCTTCGCCCTGCCCTCCGAAAGTTTTTACGTATTCGCCGATCTTTCCGACAATCTCCAGTTGCTGCGAGCCATATACGTTCGCTATGAAATCAAGGACGCACAACTTGGCCTTTTCGACTGCCTCCTTTGGAAGCGAATCGATGGACACGCGCGAACAGAACTCGGCAAGTTTTCCAGTGTGCGTTTCGTTTGCGGCTGACATAAGCTTTCCCTTTCAATCTTTAATTCATTGAGCGGCGAATCTTGAACCGATCAAACATAACCCCGGCTGATGTAGGCTGAAATCATGCGCTTGGGGTCCAACACTTCGCGCAAAACCCTAAGTTCGAATTCCGTCGGCGGTTCCGTTTCGCGAACATCGGGAGAAACCTTCAAATCCCATGGAGTGTTCTTTACAACCTCTTCGACTGTGGTGTCGGGATGATAGGTGTCGAGATACGCCTCGCCCGTCGATTTGTCGAACCGCATAACGGCCTTGTTGGTTATAATCACGTGCGGCCCTGTGCCGGGAGGAAGGCCGTGCTTCTCTCTGGCGCCGGGGCCGTCTATATAGCCCGGAGTGGTAATGAAATCCACTTTTTCAGCGAGCCGTCTAGTGTCGTGAAGGGCAATGATTAAGACTCGTTTAACGAGAGAGCCGATAGGGTTGGCTCCTCCGCTGCCCGGCAGCCTGCTCTTGGGATTCTCGTAATCGCCTATACAAGTGGTGTTGATGTTCCCGAATTTATCGACTTGGCTGCCTGAAAGAAACCCGACATCCACGTTGCCGGCCTGAAGCCCCATGCCCATTATGTCCATAAGGCCGCCGATCATCGCGGCCCCCGGATTCAAGCAGGGATCGCCCACAGAAAGCGCGGGCCGCTTGGGGCGCGCGTCGTAAACGCCGGATTCCTGCATGAGCCTCGCGTTCGGCGCGTGCGTGTGCTTCGCTATGTTTGCCGCCATAGTCGGAAACCCTGTGCCGACCAGCACGATATCGTTCTCCTGAATTTCCCGCGCGCCGCAGCACGCCATCAGTTCCGGTTTTATGTATCCGTCCAGTTGTTTAGCAACCATTGTTCCTCGTTTTCCTCCGCGCCGCGCGTCGGCTTCTGTCAGCCGCGAGCCTTTAATATGAGTAGCTGACCGGATATCCGTAATCGAATTCCGCTTCCAGTTTTTTAAACGACGAGTATCCGTAACTTTTAATGTAATGCTGAATATACTCGTTCCTGTTTTTCACTCCGTAAACCCATTCGTCAAGGAATCGCTTGAAACCGTCTTCGGTGGATGACGCTGTCTTGTAAAGATTGCCGAATTTGAAATCCGTGTCGTAGAAGCCGGGAGTGTATCCCGGATGAGCGCCGAACGGCTCTTCGACCACCGCCGCTACCTTGTAATCCGGCACAATGGTTCGAGAGGGGTCCTTGCCGATTACGTCGCGGCTGACTATCCTCTCGCAGCATACGATAACCTTCTTAGCAGCGTTGGCTCCATACTGGCAGTCGCCGCCGATGCCCCATATTTGCGCGTTGCCTGTCTCGTCCGATTGCTGGACGTGTATTATCGCCACATCCGGGTTCAGCGCCGGCACAAGAACTGTCGTCGCTCCGTCAAACGGCGATTTGATGACTTTGTATTTGTTGTCCCCCATGAAAGATTTCACTTTCATCAGATCGGAGCCGGCCATATCCCTGACGGGCGCGAACGGCATCCCCATAGCTCCTGCCATCAGCATGGTGGGAAGCGACAGATTCGTGTATTCTTCGACTTCTATCTTGTGCGGTATCCCTTTTTCAAGCGACCGCCGGTAGCAGCGCCCTAGCCCGAAAAAACCTAGCGAGAGAAATGTGGCGATGAATCTTTTCACCGCTCCCGCTCCGATGAGCATGTCGAAATCGTCCGCCGCGTTGCTTCGCGTGACGGTAAGGTCTTTCTTGCCCTGCCTGATTATCTCGTGGATGGCGGCGTAAGGCGTCCTGCAGATGTACCCTCCGATAAAAAGAAAGTCGCCGTCTTTCACATGCTCCGAGATCGCTTTGTTGATTGTCGTCACTTTCGACATTCGGAAATCCCCCATCAATGTGTCTTGCCGTTTTACAACGCGTATTCGGTTCTGCTGATTATTTCGTTCTGGGCTATTTCGCTAAGTCCCGTGAAAAGAGCCGAATAGCCGCTCACCCTCACTATCAGGTCCCGATATTTTTCCGGGTCGGCCTGCGCTGCCTTCAATTCTTCCGCGCTGGTCATGTTGAATTGAAGCTGAACCCCGCCGTTCCTAAGATAAGTCTTGATAAAAGATCGGAACGCGGAGGAATTGAGCTTGGACGGATTGAAACGCATGTTCAGGTTCACGCCGTTGTGAACAAGGGCGAGCGGCAGTTTGGCGACGGAATTCGCCACCGCTGTCGGACCGTTGAGAGCGTTGCCGTTTGTGGGGGTGACGCCGTTGCCCAACACGTCGCCTGCGCTGCGGCCGTCCGCGCTTGCTCCCGCGAAAGCGCCCATAGCTATGTGGAAACCGACTGAAAACACTCCCGGCCAAAAAGCTCCGCCGCGATAGTTCTTATGTTTCACAACCTCGGCGCAGAAATGTTCCATGACTCTCGCGGCCATTTCGTCGACTTCATCATTGTCGTTTCCGAACTTAGGATATTTATTAAGCAACCGGGAGCGAACATCCTCGCCTTCGTCCCAATCCGACGAAAGCCATGCGGCAAGCTCGCCTATCGAATACAGCTTGTCCTCATACACCGCTTTCTTAATCGCAAACAGGCTGTCCGCCACGTTTGAAAATCCTATTAATTGAACTCCGGTCGAGTTGTAGACGGCCCCACCCCGCGTAAGGTCAACCCCCTTTTCCATCGGGCCGGACACAGTCGCGGAGGCAAACGGCGACGGCAGTTTCGCGGCGATGCATTCGTCCATTACCTCCATGCCTCGAACCATCTGGCCTATGAAATGCGACACTTGCGCGACATAAGCTTTCCAGACATCTTCGAATTCATCGAAATTCGCGGGATCCCCGGTTTGGATGCCGGACTGATATCCGAATATGTTGTCAACTCCGTCGCTCATAGCAAATTCCAGACATTTTATCCCGCTGAACTGCACTGCGAAAGTTGAGCCGAACGTCTTTCCCTGCGCGTTAGGCTCCACGCACCCGACAACCCCGTAATCCCGCGCGTCCTCTAGCTCGTGGCCTCCGCTAGTCAAAGATTCGATAACTTTTTCATCATTGAAAAAATGCATCAGAACGCCGTCCTGCGCGTATGCCGCTGCCTTTGCGAAAAAAATGTCCGGGGCTTCCGGGCCTACGCGCACCGAGAAGTTCGGCTGCACGGTGCGGACATCAGCGTATGCGTCGAGCGCGATGTGACTCAGTTCGTTGGTGGCGTCCCGTCCATCCGCGCCGACTCCGCCCACTGTAACGTTCTGCGTCGTCTTGCCTTCAGGACCTTCCCCGCCGGGTATGAACGCCTCTTCCAGCACATTCCATATCTCGTTGGTTTTTAGATACAACAGGGATAGCAGCTCGCGCGCGCGCTCCGGCGTGACGCGCCCTTCCTTCATGTCTTTTGCGTAATACGGGTAAAGATACTGATCTATTCTTCCCAAAGAAATCGAGTTGCCGCCCGTCTCGATCTGCGATATCAAATGCATGAAATAAACGAACTGGACGGCCTCATGAAAAGATTCGGGCGGATGTTCGGGAACCCTACGGCAGATTCTGGAAATTTCTCTCAACTCGGCGGCGCGCTCAGATTCCGTTTCGTCATCAGCCAGTTTCGAGGCAGCCTCCGCGTATCTGTTTGCAAATTTCACCGCAGCGTTCACCGACCTGACCACAGCGTCGTAAAACAATCTTTTTTCTTCATCGGCAGCAGAATTACCGGAAATCGCGCTCATGCGCGCGCGGGCTTCATCCGCTATTCCGACGCATCCTTTTTTCAACAGGCGTTCATGGTCTAGCGTGAAATGACCTACGCCGTATGTTATCTCCAGAATCATCGTGAAAATGTACTTGTCCATGTCGAGAGCGATGTCTTCGGGCATCCTCTCGTTCAAGTCGTCCTCAACGGTTTTGCCGCGCCAGAACGGAAGCAAATCCTCCGCCAATTCGCGCTGTTCGTCCGCGGATATAAGCGCGTTCTGCAAAAACCTAGTAGAGAACGTATCGACGTCGCCCTCGATCCACTTAGATTTGTTTTCGGGAAACAGCGGCGCGGCGTTCAACTTGCTCGTGCGGCAGCCGACTATCAGTTCGCCTTCGCGGATTATCACGCTGATGTTGTCCAGAATGTGTTCGAGAGCGAGGCTCATCCGGGTAAGCGGGGACAAATCCCAGTTTTTCGAAAACGCCTGCGTCGCATATCTCGCCCGCTCGACGCAGACTTCTCTCGGCGCGTTTATGATTCGCTCCCGCAGCCTGCTTACTCTTCCCGCTTTTCCGTTTTTCTCTATTTCGTTTGCGGACAACATCTTTTGCCGCCTCCGCTTTCCGTCGAAAACTATTTTATATCCATATAGTTTAATAAAATTTCGTCTTTAACACGCGCTGGCAAAATTCTGTTGAGCGCCAACAGAAATGAACTTTTTGGCTCAAGTTGATTGTGAAGGGCGGGATTTCGGGCTTTGACTATTTTCACTATCTCCCTTGCGGCCATCTCCGGCGTCGGCGCAGTTTTTATCAACTCCTCGTCTTTCTCGATGAAACGCCGCGCCCGCTCCCTGTACGGCGAGCCTTCTGGCGGCAGTTTGTGTATTTTTGCCGCAAATGTCGTAGATACCTGCGCCGGTTGAATCAGCGCCACCTTGATCCCGAACGGCTCCACTTCATACTTTAGAGATTGAGCCAGACCTTCAACGGCGAACTTGCTCGCGGAATAGATCGACTCGAACGGAAATGGAACTTGCCCGACGAGCGAGGACACCGCTATTAGCTTGCCGGCTCCCCGGCTTCGCATCGACGGCAGAAACGCCTGAAATACCGCGGCCGTCCCTATGACATTTATTTCCAGACATTTGAGGGCTTTCTCAAGGTCAACCTCTTCAAACGGGCCGAAAAAACCTATCCCTACGTTCGACAGAACGACATCCGCGCGTCCATATTTCTTCAGCGTTTCATCGCGGAATTTCAGTATCCCCTTCCTGTCAGTCACATCTATTTTCATTAAAAGAGGGTCCCTGCCCGCGCGGCGCAACTCTTCTTCCAAAGTTCCAACGCTTTCGCCGTCGACATCGAAACCCGCAATCTCGTCCCCGGATTTTGCAAGCAGCTTAGCCGTCTCGCGGCCCATGCCCTGACCAAGTCCCGTTATAACCACAACCTGTTTCATAATCGCGGCCTCCAGAGAATTTTAGTAAACGATATCAAGCCTTGCGCGCCCGCCGCTATTCTTCAACATTGACGGTTAGCGCGCGGCGGCTGAATTCCGCCTGTGCCATTCTCCGATCTGCTTCATCGATTCCTTAAAATCCGGATATATAAACTTATAACCGGTCTCTTTCAACCGGGCGTTGTCAACCACATAGTCGTCGGAAAGATATTTCACCGCGTCATACTCAAGATCGGGTATTTTTCCTTTTCGTTCCGAAATAAATCCATCCGCGAGAGCGATAAGCTTCACAATCTCAAGAGGGATTTTCAAAGAAGGCGGTTTGGCGCCGAACGCTTTCGCCGCCAATGATAGCGCCTCGGCAAGGGGCGGATGGCTGTCGTCTGCGATATTGAAGGCTTTGCCAACTGCCGAGTCAAGATATGAAAGATGGTCGAGGACCGCCGCGACATCTTCCGCCCTTACGTTGGACAAAAGTTGCCGTCCGTCGCCGGGAATGACGGATATCGAAGTCGGACGGGAAAACGCCTTCCCCGCCCCGTCATTGCATCCGGGACCGTAAACAGTGCATGGACGCGTGATTATCGCTGGAAACCCGGCATCGATTTTTTTCCACAGCACGTCCTCGCCGTCCCTCTTGCTTCTTCCGTAATTGTCCTTCGGATTGCGCGGAGAATCCTCTTTGAAAGGCTTGCCCGTGTAAGGCCCGTAAACGCTCGTCGAACCGCAATGCACATACCTTTTTACTCCGGATTCCATTGCCAGAGTCGCTATCCGCTCCACTCCCGCCACGTTGGTCGGACTGAGCTTTTCGTACGGAGTTGAAAAATTGCAGATTGCCCCGAGATGAAATATTCTGTCCACTCCGCCTTCGAACAACGCTGGCAAAGTCTCAGGCTTCGTTAGGTCTGCGGCGACGAATTCGACTCCTAACCTGTCGAAAAAAGATGTGTCCTTGCGAGGTCTGGCCGAAGCTCTTACCTTCACGCCGCGCCCCGATAGATACTCAACAAGATGCCTGCCCATAAAACCCGCAGCCCCGGTCACAAGCGTTATTCCTGTGAATTCCATTTTTGATGCTCCTTATACTCCGGCAACTCTGCGCGGACTGGTTTCGGCGGCGGCCTCCGCCTCAATTTCCTTCTTTGCCCGTCCCAGCCATTCCAGCATCGCTTCGTTGAGCTTCAACCCAAGCTCGCTCAGCAACCGTGCCTGAATATTGCCGAGCGTTCTTCTTGGAGCTTTGCCACGCCTCTGCTCAAGTTGTTCCTCATATAATTTTATCTGTTCGTCTATGCGTTCAAGCGCCATGCTCGCGTCACTGAATCCGAAGAACGCAAACCTGAGCAAAAATGGGTCGCGTATCGTCAACCCTCTCTCAGGCTCGCTTTCAAGCCATCTGCGGAACTCCGCCCGCCCATCTTCCGTTATCGAATAAAGCTTCCTGTCAGGAGCGTTCTCCCCCTCGACCCTCGACATAGTCACAAGCCCTTCTTCTCTCATGTCCCTCAACGCCGGATATATCTGCCCGAAATTCACGGTCCACATGTGTCCGAAGTCGCGCTGCAACAGCTCTTTTATCCTGTATCCGTGCATGTCTCCGAAATGAAGAAGCCCCAGTATCGCGTGTTTCACTCCCATATCAATCCCCGTTTCAATCCTTATGCCGCAATCAGACTTTTTTCAACGCCAGTTCTCCCTGTCCCATTTCCACGAGGCAGACAGGAAACAATTCAAACGCCGGTCGCACTACCGGCAGCAACCTCATCATTGCCGTCACATTTCCGCCCTGTTTCACCTTCCCCTTGGTTATCGCAACAATAGGGTTCTCCATGCCATGCCAGAACCTGTGCGAGTGGTCCGCCGACTGCTTCGACCAGACGTCTTCTTTCTTATCGCACGGCCCAAGATAAAAATCGCCGAAGTAGCCCTGTTTCGTGGGCGGATTCTTCAGATCGATCGTCACTTCCCCGTCGGGATCCGTATATATAAACTTAATTATTATGCCGGCTCGCGCCATCTTTGCGCCTATCTTCTCGTCTGTCAGAACCCGGCTTAGAAAGTAATTATAAATCTCGTAAAGATGCTCCGTGTCTCGATAATATTCGCTCATGAAACGCCCCCATGAACATGTTTTTACGAATCAACAAAAACCGATGCTTGACTATATCAAAACAATATATATCGTTTTTATGTTGGTGTCAAGAGCTTTTATTTTTCTGAATGAAACATCTTTATTTCTCAACCGCCAGTTGAACGGCGCACAAAAACGCAAGTGAACAAAACGCTTTTTTTTGTTGCAGTCAATCAGGCTTGATTAGACAACACAATGAAACTGTTAAAAAAACATTGGATTGTAGAGAAATGATTTTAGAGCCAACGGTCGGATTCGAACCGACGACCTGCGCATTACGAATGCGCTGCTCTGCCAGCTGAGCTACGTTGGCGAACCGGGAGGCGGAATCAAATCCGTCCTGCCCGTTTATTATCTAATCAAAGTCCCAATCAAATTGCACATTAGATTGTAATTTACTGACTTTTTATGTCAAGACTCCTTTCATTTATCTTTCTCGGCTCTACGACATTATTTCATGCCGAAGTTTTGCATTCCTTCTTTGCGGCATCTATCTCACGATTGAGAACTTTCCTTTGTGAGTGACTTCGTAGTTTGTC
>MWCD01000069.1 GCA_002069885.1 bacterium ADurb.Bin236
TGCCGGGCGATCTCCGACCTGAGATGTTTGATTTCATTTTTCGCGTCCATCGCCAGTTCCTTTCAGCCTCGCGCGCGGGCTGCCGGATTCAATCGCCGCCCGCCTGAGCCGCGGCGTCCCCGCTCCCGCCGAAAATCTTCTCTATCCTGTCAGACTCCCGGCGTTCGATTGTTTCCATGTAATATTGTAGCCGTTCCCTGTGACATAATAGCGTATTGTAGCCATGAATTCCGAATTCTAACGCGCCCCCCGCAATCTTCAACAACGGCGCGGGAACGACTTTGAAGACGTCCCTCAAGTTGGGAAATCCTTCTATAAGCAGTCTCGAATAATTAAACACGTCCATCGCGCATTCCAGACGGCGGCGGCTTTCATCCTCGGTGGTCGCGGCGCGGCACAACTTGAAATATGCGTCGTCGTCGAGCGGACACGGCGGCGGCGACTTGCGCATCTCCTCGGCTATGCGCCTGTTCGCGTCGTTCGTCAACTTGTCGAGTTCAAGCAACTGCCTCGCTGTTTTCACGGTGACAGGATGGAAAACGATTTTGAAGAAAGGATTGCGGATGATGCGGCGGATTGAGCGGTTGCGGCCTTCGAGCGCCGCCCTAGCTTCAGGCGGGGGATATATCTTCTCAAAGAAAAAACTTTTCAATTCGTCGGCGTCGTCGATATCCGCGTAGTCGCGCTCCAGCCTTGCCCTGTGGTAATCGTAAATCAACGACTCCGCGCGCGAGTCCGCAGGACGCCCGCGCCCCGCGATTCCCCCGTTGTCCGCCTCTTCGTTCATAACCACATTATTATAATCGCCGGGAAGTATTTAATGCTCCGGCTTCATTCGAAACCAATTTTGCAATCGCGCTTAATCCCGCAATTGGTCTAAAACATATCCTGCAAGCTGCCGGCGCCTTGCCGCGCGAACTGCCCCCAGTATCCTCTGGGGTCTGCTTCGATGGCTGTTTGGAAATACGCGAGAGCTTCTTTCTGCCGGTTCATGGAAGCGAGGAGGGAAGCCAGCCGCGCGCACGCCTGCGGCTTGAGTTCTTTTGGCTCCGGCGCGTCTGCCAAGATTAAATAGGCGGCGACGGCTTGCTCAAGCCTGCCTTCTTTTTCGAGGAGGGCGGCGAGCATGAGAGCCGAGTGGTCTTTCATCGCTCCGTCCGGCAGGGCGACAAGCAGGCCGCGCAACATCGCTTCCGCGCCTTCGGCGTCGCCCGCGAGGGACTTTCTCTCTGCGGCGGTTATCGCCTGAACGTGTATGGGATCGGCGGTCTCGGCGTCCTTGAGAAAGAGCGCGCGGCTGATGGCGTCTCCCACGCTGCGGCTTTCAGGATACCTGCGCGCAAGATTCAGATAAAGCTCGACCGCAGCCTCGAACCGAAGCGAGAACCGCTCGATTTCCGCTCTGTAAAAAAGAATCCTGTCGGCAAACCTCTGAGCGCGCGGGTCTGCGGACAACCTTTCTAAAACCGCTCCGGCGTGTTCGTGTTCTCCGAGTTTGAACGCCGCCACAGCCTCTTCCACTTCCGCGAGAGAGCGGTACGGACTTCCGGGATGTTCCGCTGCGAGCCGAGCGAAGTAACCTCTCGCAGACAACACATCGCCTCGTTCGTTGGAAATCCTAGCGATGAGGGCGAGAGCTTCGTCCGCCTGAGGAGCGTTGTGAAAACCGTCCGCGACCTTGCGGAAACAGTTTTCCGCTCTGACGGCCTCGCCGGAGGCGAGCCACGCCCTGCCCGCCTGCATAAGTTTGACGGAAGGATCGCCCGGTTCAATTTCGGCGGCGGACTCGAACAGGCGAGCGGCGAGCGCTGGGGCCGAGCGAGATATCAGACGTCCGGCGACCTCCGACCTAGCGTCCGGGCGCGCCTGTGAAATTTTTTCCATCCTCTGCTCGGCTCCGGTCTCGTTCCCGCGCAATATCAGCGCCTCGGCAGCCATGAGCCAAAGCTCCGCGATGTCGGGCCGGGCGTCAGCAGCGCGCTCTATCATCCCGACCCCTTCGCCTTCCAGCCCCTCCGCCTCCAGCAGTTTGAAAACCGCTTCCCGCGCGCCCGCGTCTCCGGGCGTTTCGGCGATGACTTTCAAATACTCCTCCATCGCTTCCCTGTTCCTCATTTGCATCTGGAATATCCACGCCATATCGCGAGCGAAAAGAGACGGCTGCCCCAGCGCTTCACGCCCGCTCTTGTACAAATCAATTATCATGTCGTACAGCCGATGCTGCCTGAGATACCCCGTCATCCTGTAATACGACTGGACGTCTGAAGGATTGAACGCAGCGGCGGCCCTCCATGCTTCGAGAGCTTTTTCCATTTCCCCTTCGGCGAACCACAGCGCGCCGAGTTCGCGAAGCGCCGGCTCGTATCCGGGTTTTATTTCCAGCGCGCGCTCAAGGGTTTCCCTCGCCTTTGTCACCCATTGCTCTTTGTAATACATCTTCGACAACTCGACCGCGTCGGCGACGCTGCCCGGTTCCGTCTTCAATATGGTTTCCAGTTCCAGCATCGCCTCTATCGTCTTTCCATCCCAAACATACAAATCCTTTAGACGGCGAGCCTGCTCAAGGTCACCGGGCGCGTTTTTCTTATTCTGTTCGAGCGCGGCGACAAGTTCCTTCATCCGTCCGGCGTCCTTGTAAGCCTTGAACAACAGTTCCCTTAACCCCCTGTTGTCCGGCTGCTCTTTGGTCAGGCTTTCAATCACCGGAATAGCTTGATCATATTTGGCTCTGTCGAGCAGGATGTTGAACAACTGCAACCGAACGGAGACATCGCCGGGGCGGACGGACAGGAAGGCCGCCGCCGCTGTTTCGGCTTCGTAAAGCAGCCCAGCCCTCGTGTACAACTGGATGAGTTCGCGGCCCGCCCTTTCGGCAGATTGCGTTCCGGTTTTCGCCACGAGCGACCTCAGTACAGCCGCCGCCTCTTCCCGCTTTCCAAGCCCTTCGTAAAGAAACGCGAGGTCGAACTTCACCCTTTCCGCCACGCCGCTGTCGGGATACAAATCGAGGCAGGCCTCGTAAAGCGCCGCCGCGTCCGCGCTCCTGCCGCTCTTTCTGATGATGTCTGCGGCGAGCGCGAGAGCCTCCGGCGCGCGCGGATGAGACTGATTCTCCGTCGCCGCCCTTAGATACGCCGCCTCCGCCTCCGCCGGACGCCCCATATTCTCATACAAGCGGCCCAGTTGTATCAGCGCCTCGCACGCAAGCTGATCCGCCGAATGTTCATCCGCTATCCGCGCCAGCATCGCCGCAGCTTCCGCCCGCCTGCCTTCGCTTATGAGCGCCATGCTATCGTTGAACATGTCTGCTGGGGTCTTTGTTTCAGCTCGCGCAAAGCCGAGCGCGAAGAGCGGCAAAAACATCGCGGCGGCCGCCGCCACCCATGACATCTTGATTCGTCCGGCAAATATTCTTTTCATGCGGCACGATCCAGCCGCGCCTTTCGCGCGGCGCGCTATTCGCCTTTCAGCAATTCTTTATAGTAGTTTTGAATGATGTCCTCGAAACCTTCGGGAGCCGGTTCGTCCTTCAGCTTTTCAATTTGCCTCAGCACATGTTCCGGCAGCAAATCGCGCGACACGTCTATCGCCTTGGGAGAAACGGCGGGGGCGTATTCCTTCGCCGATTCGGCAACCCTCTTTTCCTCAAGCGATTCCTTGCGCAGAGACAAGGCGGACTGCCTAAGCCTTCGCAGCGCGTTTGCCTGCCTCCTCTTCACCTCGACCGTGATCCTGCCCCCCTGCATGTCTTTTCGTATCATCTCCATCTCTTCGTTTATTTGTTTAAGCCGCTCCGACATCCCGCCGACGTTTCCCATGTCATCCATGAGTTGTCCGAGGCCGTCTCCAATAAGCTTCTGCTGCATGGCTAAGCTCTGCATTCCGGCGGACATCTGCGGGATAGGCAGGCCGGAATCGCCGAGCCTTTCCGTCGCCTCGTTGAGCGCCTGTTGACTATCGGCAAGCTGACGCAGCCTGCCCATGAACGACTCCAGCTCGGACGCTGAAGACTCCATGCCGGCGCGTTTTTCGGCGTCCAGCAGAGAGACCGCGAGTTGGTTCAGCCGTAGAGAGGCCGAGTTCTGGCTCGACGCCGCTTCGTCCAGCTTCATTTCCGAAAAACTCTCCACAGAGCGAGCGAGCGCCCGCGCCGCTTCCGCCGCGATCAACGGCGCGTTTTGGGACACTGCCAGAGAGAAAGAAGCGAGCGCCGCCGCGTCTTGAGCGAGAGCCTCCGCGGCCAGCCGCGCCGGTTGTTGCTCATCCGCAGCCTTCTTAAACTCAGGGGCCGAAGGCCGCGCGCCCGTCCTCTCCATCATTTTCTCCGTTCGCGCCCTAGCCGCCTCGTGCGCCGCGGACACGTCAAGCGTCCCCCTCAACAGCCTCCTTATCATCGCCTTCTCTTTCGCCGACATCTTTGCCGCAAACTCGCCCGCCGCGCCTTTCAGCTTGTCGTTCATCTTGCGCAAAGTCTCCAGCGCCGCCCGCTCGTTGTCCGCCGCTTTCTTTAGAGAGCAACGACCGAGCGAATCCCTCGCGCCCGCCATCTTTCCTTTTAACTTTTCAGCGCCGGCCGTCTCCGCCGCCGACTTGAGCGACTCCGCCGTTTCCGGCGACGTCCCTTTCATCTCTTCAGCCAAAGCCTCTATGTAATCAAGCGCGGAATCCGCGCCGTCGTGTATCCGGGCCTGTTCCCGCGACTGAGCCGCCGCCTCGGAACATTGCGCCGCGTCCGGCTTCCTGTCTCCGGCAGCCTCGTTAAGAGCCTGTGTCCTGTCCAGAAGGCTCTCCTGCCTCTCCTCAAGCTCCTTGAACCGCGCGCTCGCCGCCGCAAGTTTCTGCTCTTCCCGCACGCGCTTCATCTTCTGGATCGTCCTGTCGAGATTGTCCAGCGCCTCCCTACGCTCCTTCATCGCCTGCATCATCAGCGTGTCCGTGTTTTCGAACCTCGCGCTCTCCAATTGCTTCCTTATTTTTTCGACAAGCTCGCGGATTTCGTCCGTCATTATCTCCTGCATCAGCTTGTTCAACTCGCTCATTTTCGAAACCGTCTCAAGGTTGACGAACTCGTTATTTCTCATGCGTTCGACAGTTTCTTCCAGCCTTTTTGACAGTTGGGCAAGCTCTGAATCGAGCGCGAGCGTCCGCTCTACCGCCCGCTCCGTCTCAGCCGTCCATTTTCTGCCGCCGTCTTCCCTGAGTTCACGGGAAAGATTCCGCGCCATCTCCTCCGTTCTTTCAGCAAGGCTCCTGCCTTCGCCCAGCAGCGCCTCCAAATTCATTTCTATGTCTTCCTGCGCGGCGAGTATTTCACGGTAATCCTCCACCTTCGACAAAACCCTAACGCGCCTGATCTCCGACCTCGCGGTTTTCGGCCCCGTCAGCGCGTCGTTGTCCGTGGCGGAAAGAAAATATTCCAGCGTCTCTCCCTCATAAACTCCCAATTCTTTCAGGTCAAGCCGGAATTCGAACAGCAACTCTTTTCCCGGCCTCGCGTTTATCTGAATCGTCTCATGCCGCCCGGAATCCGCCGCCCGATAGTGAACCGATACCCGGTCGACACGGTAGTCGTCCCTCGATTCGCCTCTGACAGCAATAATCGATTCTTTGTTGGCGTCGATGTCGTTCTCAGGCTTGATAATCGCAATTTCGGGCGGCTCGTCCGCAACCGACTCAACCACATAATGCGGCGGCTTCGTATTGACGAACCCGTTTTCGTCGGTCAGTAGAATCTCATATCTGCCGCTTCTCTCCACAGCGAAACTGCCTTCCGCCCCCGCGCCGTCAACAATCAATTCCGTCTCGTCTCCGTTATCGAACAGAAGTCGCGCGCTTCGCAGTGGCGAAGTAGCTTCCGCAGATATGAACACCTGAGAGCCGAACGGAGCCCTAATATCCCCGCCGCCGGAACGCCGCTCTACCTTCAGACCGGTGTGGCTTGGATAGATAATCTTCAGGCTCACCGACCTCACTCCCGGCGGCTCGATAGCCTTCACTGTGTATTTTCGCGATTGAAATCTTTTGTATTGAACTAAATAAGACATATCGCCGGGGAGAGAGTCTATCTTGAGTACGAACGACGATTTGTTTCCATTCGCCGCGCGCGCCAACTCCATCTTTTCCGCGCGAGGCTCAAGGCCAGCCCTCTCAAGAACGACGACGGGGATTCCGGATGAAACGCCCGTAAGTCTCGCTTCTAACGCCACTTCGCTTCCGACCGGCGCGACGATATCTCCGGTAATCCATTCGAGCTTGATTTCTTCGCGGACAGGCAAATAAGGGGGAGCCATATAGGAGACAAGCCCGGACGGCGATGCGTCGCCTATCGCCAGCGCCGCCGCCACAACCGCCCCGGCCGCCGCCAGCGCAATCAGCGATTTTCTCATTCCCGGCATGTTCAGAGCTTCGAAGTATTCGAAATTAGACATCTCCGCAGCCGTCTCTTCCAATAATGACGAAAGCCGCCTCAAATCGAAATCTGCTTTGCCTGTTTCCGCATCCGAGAAAAGCTCGACGCAGTTGACCGCTTTGCCTTTGAGCGAGGGATGCTTCCTTTCAACCAGAAATGCGATGTCCTTCAGAGTCAGAGGCCTGACGAGGGGAACGACGAACAGGCAGACGACGGCAAGAAAAAAAACAACAAGCGCAGAAAAAACAACAGCGGCGCGCGGCGCGCCTGTCGCGCCTGCGGCCATTGCGAACGCGGTAGGAACTGTCAGCGCGATCAAAGCCGCAGCCGCCCCCCGTGCCGCCTCCGTTGCCCGCCATAATATTATCAGCCGGGCAAGTTTTTCGGAGATTACTCGAAAGTTGTTTTTATCCTTCTCATTCATAAGACATCAGAACGCTATTCGGACAATCAAAGCATTAAGCGATCATATCAATTATAACAATTCCGGCGGCGGATGCCTCCGTAGCGTTTTCACGAAAAAGCCGCCGGAACTACCCGGCGGCTTTTCTATTCGCTAATGTCCATCGCGCCCCCCGCAAACCAGAGCCGATGTATGCCGCAATAAGCCTTAAGGAACTGTTTCCGGCAATGTCGTCGTAGACTGACACACGTTAAGGCTCACGTTCCCGAGATGGTTTGCGTTGCCTGAGTTGTCCACCGTCTGAACGCAGAATTCATACGTGGTGTCAGGATTCAGGTTCGCAATAACCGCTACGTTGCTGGTTGTTATCGAATGCCTGCTGCCATCGACCCAGATGATGTAGCCGCCGCCTCTGTCGGGAGGAACGCCCGGCCAACTCAACGCCTGACCCGTGACTGCCGTGCAGTCGCTCGGATGGTCCCATCTGATTGTCACCGCGCGTTCTGCCGCCGTGATTGAAACATTTCTGGGATTCGGCGGACGTTTCAAAAAGTCCCAAACTTCGGAAAACACCCAAGTATTTCCGCATGTCCCGCCGTCGGGCGTAACGCTTGCTCCAACCCTCCAGTAATATACGACACCGTTCGTCATTGGAACATAATGACCGTCCTGTATCGAGCCTACGAAGCATTGCTGATACGGACATGGGAATGTGCCATGCATCGGGCTTGCAGAATAGTCTGTAAAAACAATGTTTCTAAAATCATACGTGTCCGAAACATCTATCCTGTAGCAGGATTTTCCTTGAGCGAACGGTATCGGGCTCCAATAGAATGATGCGTCCACACAACTGACAGACACACAGTTGCCGATTCCGGCTCCAGTCGGATCAAGCGTCGGATCGCACGCGCCGTTTCCGGGAGGCGACGCCAGAACGACGGAAGGTATCAGCACAGTAAACGAATTGTAAGGAGACCAGTCGCCGGGATATCCAGCCCCTGAAACCGTCTGAACGCCTGATGTGTCTCTCGCCCTCACCCTCCAACTGAATATGTCTCCGTTGGTGACACTGGTGGTCGACAGGTCGCAGAAAGTGTTCTGGGTGTTCGTGCGCGGCGGGTTAGGCGGATTTTCAGGCACATACAGAAATTGCGGGTTGCACAGGAACGGCCTTCCGTTGCTGAGTATTTCAATGTCGTAGCTCGCCGCGCCGATGACGCCTGATATCTGTTGAGTTCCGACTATGCCGCCGTCCCAGTCAAAGTGCAAGCACAATGTCGAAGACGCGCCGTCGCAGTCGTCCACAAGCATGACCTGCTCGCCATGCATTGGCGCGAGCAATCTCGGTTTGGGAAGCCCGGTTATGAACTCCCTAGAATTGGCGTCGTTAAACGGCGTTCCTTGAACGGTCACGTTCCACCGATATCTCCGTCCTGCCATGAACTCGATATTTTCACTCGTCGAGTTCAGGAAACAGGAGGAAATCGTTTTTTGGAATATCGTCACATAGCTGGCCGTTCCGGGAGGAGACCCTTCAGGCAACGCGTCGTCGGACGCTTCTATCGCTTCTATCCTAAACACATATCCCGGATGCTGGCTCATCGTGGTGCATACGAAATCAATGTTGTATTTATATGTCGGCTGACTGTAGAAAGGATCAAGCACTATTCCTGCTGAAAGGTCCGGACCGATTATCTCATTGTTCGCGGGCGAAGTTAAAATCGGAGCCTCGTGGCCTGTAACATAGAATGTCCTTCTATTCACGTTCGGCCATGAGCCGGACACCGCTCCGTAATCGTCGAATGCCCTGACTTCCCACATATACGTGCCCGACAGAGAGCAGGTCGGGTCGCCGGATAGATTGCACGGGTTCAAATCCACATTCGACATCGTAGCTTCATTCGCCGTAACATTCTGCTGCCAGATTATCGGGAAGTAGGTGCAGTTGTCTCCTGTTCCCTGAACACTGCAGACCCTCACGGTATATCCCGCCGCTCCGGGCGTGAGCGTCCATCTGAACGTAATGTTGTTTGCTCCGCTTACCGCGATGTATTCGCTGTTGCCCGGGCTGACAGGGTCGGGCGGGAACAGGTTCTTGATAAACTGCGATTGGGAACAACTAGACGTGTATATGGGGAACTTGCTGTTCGCCGAGCAGACCCTCCACGCATACTCGTTGCTCGCTCCCGTCTGGCTTGGAGTCGTCGGATTCTTCAACGTTTCCTTTGCTGTTCCGTCAGCGTTGTAAACAACGGACGTCGTGTCGCCGCTCAGTGTAGTGTTCCAAATATACTTCGTCGGATTGCCAAAGCCATCCGCCTTCTGAACCAGTTGAAAGTGGTAAAACTCGGCGCCGTTTTCCTTCAGCCATTGGAACTCCGGCTGCGGCACGAATACCGACTGGTCGTAAAGCGGATAATAAATCGTCGGCCCTTTCAGGAGCAACGTGACCGACTGCGGAGTCGAGGGGTTGCTTTCCTCTGCATATTCGTCTATCGCGGTTACATAATAATAGTATGTTCTGCCGCGAGCAAGATATGTGTCTTCGTAACAAACAACGTTTGTTTTGGTGGGACTGCATGCTGTGTTCAGCACTTCGGCCACGTTGAATGTGCATACGCCCATTCCATATCCCTCTTCTCCTTGCACATCGTGGCATCTGTAAATCCTGAATCTTTCCACGCTGGCTGAAGACGGTTTCTGCCAGTACAGCGTTATCGAACTGTTAGAATCATTGGGGAACGTCGGCTCCGACTGCTGGGGCGAACAGTACGCCCCTCCGCACCAATTCGGGGCGTCCGGTTTTCCTATCGATTCCTGCTTTGTGAATTTGAACGCAGTGCTCCATTCTGAAAATATGAAATCGTTCCTCGCTCTTACCGTCCACCTGTAGGTTTTTCCTTTTTCGAGCCTCGGGCCGCTGTATTGAATCGAAGTTCCGCTTATGGATGACGGCTCCCAGACAGTCTGATTGTTTGATTCATCTATAAGCTGCAAATCGTATCTGACAGAAGCCGTTCCGTTTCCCGAGAACCAGATGAAGGTCGGATCGTCTGATGTCATAACTTTCGCCGTCACCGCTCCCGGACTAATCAGTTCAGGCCTTTGCAACGGCGGGCGCGCGGACTTCGACACAGACTGTTGGCTGGGCACGCCTCCTGTAGTTATGCTTGCAAGCTTATAGAAGTATTCCGTACCGTTGACAACGCTGATATCGCAATAACCCGGCTTCGTTTCGCTGAACTGCACAGGGCAGTTAGCGCTGGGCGGCGATGTCCCAAGTTGCGATTTGTATACAGTATCAAGAGCGGATAGGCTAGTCGAAGTTGTTCCCCTGTACACCCTGTAACCGATAACGTTCGGGTCGGTTATTTCATACCATTCTAGAGAAACTATCCGGTCGCCCGTAAGCACGGGCTGCAATCCTGACCCGCTGACCCATTGGGGAATCGGCAAGTCAGAAGCTTCGGTCGGAGCGCGCTTTGTGAACTGCGCGGTGTTCGCGCTCGTGTACGAACACCCGTTGTCCGCAAGCACGTACCAGTAATACGTCATGTCGTCAAGCAACTCTTCCCCAGAGTATGGGGCTGAATTTTCGGGCGCGTCCAGTATATTGAAATAGACGCTCGCTCCGCTCTGGTTATACACATTTAACACATATTTCCTAGCGCACGGATCGCTCTGCCACAAAAATGTCGGGTCTGAATACAGGATGTCCGATCCATTAGAAGGGCTAATCGTCGATGGCGCATTAGTTATAGCGCAACATTCTTCTCCTACGTTTCCTCCCGTGTAAGTAAACTGCCAGCTTACTGAAGCAAGCTCCTTGCCTCTCGAGTTGGTATAACCATCCACCCGCCACCTGTAGGTGTTGTTATGGTACAAGCTTGAGCCGCCATAAGCCACCGTATAGGTCTGTCTAGCTCCTGAGCTTGAAGCTCCTTCCCCTTGTTGCCGGAATGAGAACAATACTTCTTTCATTGCCGCCGTGGTTTCCAACGTGACAATGTAATAATCCATCGTCCCTGATCCTGTAAAAATCAGAGATGGCTTCGAATTTTGTATGCTTGAGTTATTTGCCGGCGAAATCAGAGTTATATCTTCGATTTTGCAGACTTCCGGGTCGGCGGATGGCGTGGCGCATTGAATCTGCGACACCAGAGCGTCCTGTTCCTGATTGCTGCTGGTTCCCTGAATGGCATAACAGACCTGTTGGTCGTTCGTCATGTTGGTGAATTCGTAACTTTCCACATTGCGCCCGCTTATCGTGGTCTTCACCGTTGAACAGGATGTCGACGAACAATCATAAATTTTGTAACCTGTAACGCTCGTGCTATCCAGCGCTTGCCAGTAAAGCCCCACTGAGCCATCGCCGCATTGAACTTTGAAATTGCTCGGCCTTGGAAGGGGCGAAACCCTGTTGTCTTTCACTACCACATAAGGCGTAAAATGCTTTACATTGCAGGACACGCCGTATCTGTTGCCTATCGCCGCGTGCCTGCCGTAAGTCGAATCGAGCACTTCCCATGTCCCGAAATCCGTATTGCATGTGGCGCAACTCAACTTTGATGAATCCTCAAAAGCAATGTTCGTCATGTCGAAAATAAGCGTGTATCCAGTGCCGGGAAGCGTCGAGTCTTTTGTCGTTGTCGACAGGAAAAACTCGTAGGCGGTCGTGTTTATCGGCACTATGCTTGCGCTCGAATTCCAGCAGGACATCAGTCCGGCGTCCGATGCGGGATTGGCGATTTTTATAGGAGCGCCGGGGATATAGTCCACATTGAACGGCGTCGGCGAATACACCACTGCCTTGTTGTCTGCGCTCGCCACGGAGGACGGCCCAAGCTGCGCCTGCGGCGATTCCGCCTTGCTCCCTCCTCTGGAAACAGCCGCCACCACTCCCACCGCCAGCAATCCTATGACCAACGGGCTTAACTTCTTCTTTTCTGGAACCTTTTTGATCCCGCCTGTCAACTCTTCGTAAACTGCCGGAGTGTAAACCAGCCTCGCTCTGTCTCCAGCCTTGATGCTCACGCCTTTTTTCTGTTCGATTATTTTTCCGACCGAATGCGCGATGCTGACTTCGTCTATCTCTATGGAAGCAACTTGGCGGTCGCCTCTCATGATTGCAATCTCCGCGCCAACCCTTACGTTGTCTCTCTGAGCAAGGTTAGTGTAAACCTTGTTTCCCTTCAGCATGGTGACAACGCCAAACTTAGACATATTTTCGAAAAGGAATCCGACCGCGTTCCTGACGCCGTCTCTCACCGCCATCTCGGCGAGTTGTTCCAGTGTCCCGGAAAAACCGAGCCTAGCCACCCTGCCGACCACCACTGCCTCGCTCAACAGATGCCCTTCAGCCACGGAATACATCGACAGCCCGACTTCCACCTGCGCCTGTTCCGTGCCGGAATATTTAATGTCGCTCACGAACCCGACCACCACTGCGTCCGCTCCGACCGCTTCGCCGACTGATATCGCCACGTCCGGATTGGGCTTTAACCCTCTCATCGCCTCGACGATTTTCGCTCTGGCCATCAAGTCGCAGTTCTCGACGTCCGAAAGTTCGGCCAAAAGCATGTCTATCCCGAAGTTGTCCGCAAGAATGACGCTTTTGGTAAGGTTCTCTATGCCGACAGCGGCTATAGTGATTTTTTTCTGCGCGGCCTGTTGCGCAAGCGCCGTCCCAGCCCCCTCGCCGTATGTCAGAGTCAGCGTTATCGCCGCAAGCAGATACGCCGCCACCCATCTTGTGAGCCTCATCTCCAGTATCTTTCCGAACATGCTTTCCCTCCGGGATTGTTTCTTATGTTCCCGATCCGCTTATGCTTTTGGATTCCTTCTCCGCCGCTTCCTATTCGCTCTTAGCGCGCTCTCATTTCCAACTTCGATATGCCGTCTAATAAGTGATAATCGCAAAATCGTCCAAGCGCCGTAGAAAACTCCTCCGCCGCTTTTCGGTCATCATTTCCCAGAACAGAGATAGCCGCCGCATGCGCCGCCGCTTCTTCTCTGCTGTCTATTTCAATTTCCAGCAATCCTTTCGCGACCGCCCTAGCGCTTCTCCCGAAACCCGTCGCTCCCGGCCTCAATTTCCGGCCTTCCCCGCAAACGCCGCAAACCGCCCCTCCGGCTTCCACGCTCCACCCCTCTCCGCCTTTCTCCACGCTGCTCCCGCATTCCGCGCATACATCCATCTCTGGCGCCTGTCCGGACGCCATAAGAAGACCCCATTTGATAACCGTCATCATTATATCATGCCGTATAGAGAATTGTAAAAGCTTCAATATATTTTTTGTTAATATATATAATATGGGATCCGGCGAGCCTGTCGGCAGGGCCTTTATGATATACCTAGACAAAAAACCAGCGGTGGCGAGACTCTCGGGCTTCTTTTTTAGCTCAAAATAACAGTTTATCGCTTCCCATTCCGTCAGAATGTCCGTTCCACGGCTTTCCGCCAAGAAAAACAACCCTTCAGTAAAGGGTTCAACAGCGCCCCTTAATGTGCTTTCCAACTTCTTCGTGCCTCTGGCGGTCATCCGGATCCTGCCGCGCTCAAGGGTGAACACATCGGCCTCGACGTCCCGCTCTCCCTTTAAGTCCGAGTCGAGCACAATTCCTTTGACCGTATAATTCGCCACTTTCTCACCAGCCGCTATTTTCTTGCGCAATTATATATAAACAACGCGATTCAGCCAACATCGGCCTTGCCCGCATATCAAGTCTGATTCCTGCGCAGTTGCCGCCATTTTTTTTATTCTTCTTTCAGCCGAAGCAACGATTGCGTAGTAGAATATAATTTGTTGTTTGTGAATTGTGAGGCTTATAAAGCGTAACATGAAGAATATCATGAATAAAACAGCGGTAGCGCTCACAATCGCATCGGTAATATTCGCGGCAGGTTGCGGCGGCGGCGGCAGGTCCGCGGACCGTTCGAACCAGAACGGCGGAAACACCGGCATGCCCGTCACCGCTCCGCCGTGGTATCCTCCGACTCTGGACCAACGCGTCCGCACCACAGCGGTTTTCGACCACGTCACTTATTATCTCCCCGCTCTCGAATCATGGTATCTTTACGACGCCACAGCGGGATACACTTGGATATCAGCCATAGGGTCGACTCCCGGTCTCTCTGCTTCGATGACCAATCCCTTTTCCAAAGTCGGCGTTATGATTATTCCGACAAAAACTTATCAGAATCCCGGAACGGTAGAGTTCTATATCGACGGGCAATCAGTCGGAACTCTTGATCTGTCATCGCCTACGCCCTTTGAGGGTTATAAAGAAGATTTTGTTTCATACTATGAAATATCCACGGGCCTGTCGGAAACGCCGCACACGGTTACGCTGGTGGTAAAGTCGGGAACGGTGGCTTTCGACGGCTGGAGAATGGAATACAAGAATCAGGTTTATCACATAGACTGCGGGGACGCGAACACTCTCGAAAGCGACACGATCGAAGCGGCTACTCAGGTTCGCGACGGACTGGAAGCGTACGCGGGACGCGCGGGCGCATTCCCTGACCCTGACGACTTCACCGAGCTGTTTTCCTATATGGACAATTATTACGACATCTTCGATCAGTTCCCGGAAAACCCGTTCACAAAGGATCCGATGCGCAACAGCTCAGTTTACAGCGCCGGCGACTACGACTATGTTTACGGCTCTGAAACCGAGTACACTTTGAGCGCGTATGGCGGAACCGGAACCCTCATTACTTTCACGGAGGACTCTGTCGAGACGAATATTTTGCAGATGTCGCTTTCCGCTCCGATGAACCACTTCGCCACCACTTCCGCGTTTATTGTTTTTGAAGGGGAAACAGCCTATAACGGTTCGGGCGACTGGGGCGGCCCCAACCTTTCAATATGCTGCGGGATGAATGGCATAGTCAGCTTCCCCGCCACCGGCTCCTTCTCCATCCCTATCCGCTTGAAGGAAGGGGGAAATCAAATCCGGCTCACTTTGTCCGACCCGTTCGGCCAGAAGGTTTCCCTGCTGCGGGTAATAACTCTGGACACCACAGCTCCGGACATTATTCTCATCGACCCTTTCCCTCCTGTTGGCCCGGTGGGGGCGCAGATAATCAACGTGTACGATTCTTCCGCCATTGTGAAAGCCTATGTGGAGCCTTTCTCCACCGCCACGCTTAACGGCGACCCGATGACTGTGGACTCTACCGGCGTGTTTCAAATTGAGATGGCGCTGGAACCCGGCGCTAACATCATTACGATCGTCGCGGCGGACAGATTCAACAACACCAACACAAAATCATGGACCATAATGTCGCACCAATAATCAGTGTTTCCGAACCAAGCAATTCATCATGAATCCGTCACTAGGATTCGGGAGCGATTGTTCAGAGCGGATGAAATGCGAGGCGCAAGACGCATTTTTGCAGTG
>MWCD01000070.1 GCA_002069885.1 bacterium ADurb.Bin236
GCGGGCACGGGTTCGCTCCCGCCGCGTCCACCGCGCCGACCACAAACCTTATAACGCCATCCCTGCCCTCGGCGGGGGTGAGCATCGCCAGCCGCGACATGTTCTCGCAGCCTCCGCCCTTCGCCATGAACCTGATTCGTATCCTGTCTCCGGGAACCTCTTCGAGATGAATGACCGCAGGCGTGTTGTCTTTGGTGTTCACGCGGTCCAGCGGCCCCCTCACAATCGACTTTCTCAGGAACGCCTCTTCGTATTCGCGCCTGACGCCCTCGTTCACTGCATCCGTCAGAGTCCCGCCCGCGACAACCGCTTCCGCGCCCTTTTCGATAAAGAAAACCGCCACCCCAGTGTCTTGGCAGATCGGGCGTTTTTCATCGCGGGCCACCCGCGCGTTTTCCAGCAGGGCGTCCAGAATCTCCGCGCCCGCCGGGGAAATCTCCCTCGCTCGCGCCGCGGCGAGCGCCCGCTCCACATCCGCGGGAAGGTCGCTCGCGCTCCGCGCGCAAAGCTCTTTTGCCGCGTCAACTACTGTTTGAAACTCGATTTTTCTCATATAGTCACATCTCACGAGCGCAACCCTGCGCGCTTCTATCAAAAGGAAAATAAATTATACACTAAAATGAAATCAAAAAAAATTGATTAGCGTTGGATATCCGGCGCGGAGCCGTAGCGTCTCAACTTATATTTTCGATGACTGCTTCGGCGAACTGGGAGCATTTCAGAAGAGTCGCGCCGGGCATCTGCCTGTGCAGGTCGTAAGTGACGCGGCCCTGAGAAATTGATTTCTCGATAGCTCCGATAATCGCGCGCGCCGCTTCGTCCCATCCCATGTGCTCAAACATCATCACGCCGGATAGAATAACCGAGCCGGGGTTCACTTTGTCCTGTCCGGCGTACTTCGGGGCGGTTCCGTGGGTGGCCTCAAAGACGGCGGCCGCGTCGCCGATGTTCGCTCCGGGAGCCATTCCCAGCCCGCCAACCTGCGCCGCGCACGCGTCCGACAGGTAGTCCCCGTTCAGGTTCAGCGTCGCTATCACTTCATACTCGTCCGGCCTCAGCAATACCTGCTGGAACATGGCGTCCGCGATGCGGTCTTTTATGACCACTTTGCCTTCCGCGCTCTTGCCTTCCCAGATTTCGCTTTCGGCTATCGTCTTATCGGCGAACTCCTCGCGCGCAAGCTCGTATCCCCATTCCTTGAACGCGCCTTCGGTGAACTTCATGATGTTGCCCTTGTGGACGAGGGTCACCGATGAGCGGCCCTTCGCAATGGCGAAATTTATGGCGCGCCTGACGAGGCGTCTGGAGCCTTCGCGGCTGACCGGCTTTATGCCTATGCCGGAGTCCGAACGCACGTTGCGCCCCATCTCGTTGTTGAGGAAAGATATTACTTTCGCCGCTTCGGGCGTTCCTTCTTTCCATTCGATGCCCGCGTAAACGTCTTCCGTGTTTTCCCTGAAGATGACGACATTGAGTTTCTGCGGCTCGCGAACCGGAGCGGGAGTTCCGGCGAAATACCGCACCGGCCTCACGCATGCGTACAGGTCAAGCTCCTGCCTGAGAGCCACGTTCAGACTGCGTATGCCGCCGCCGACGGGCGTGGTGAGCGGCCCTTTGATTGCCACCGCGTATTCGGAGATCGCGTCTATAGTGCGCCTCGGCAGCCACTCGCCAGTCTCCGCGTGGGCCTTTTCTCCGGCAAGAATCTCCATCCAGTATATTTTTTTCTTTCCGCCGTATATCTTTTCCACCGCCGCGTCCAACACCCTTTTGGAGGCCGCCCAGATGTCCACTCCCGTGCCGTCCCCCTCGATGAAAGGAATAATGGGGTTGTCCGGGACGATTGCGCGGCCTGCGTCCATCTTGATTTTTTCTCCGCCCTGTGGCGCGACGTAGTATGCCATGTCGAAAGTCTCCCTCAAAAAATATGACTTTGAAGATTAAGCGCAAAAGCGCGACGCGTCAAGCCGCATAAGCGAATGAGGCCGCAAAATCACGCAAGGAGGGATTTTATAGCTTTTTCAAGAGAGGAGGCGTCCGCTTGACTTGCGACAGTCAACGAGCGGCATTTAAGCCGGGAACGCATTTCGCTTGCGAAGATTGCGTCGTCCGTCGCGATGAGCGCCGGAGGAAGAGGCCCCGTTGCGCGAGAGTACGCGGCCGCCGCCGCGTCCGCTCCCATTCCGGATGTCCGAGGGCCGAACAGAACGAGTTTGACGCCTCCCCGCGCAAGCAGATCCGCAGCTTCGTCTATGGATGTGGCCACTATCACGTTGTGCTCCTGCGTTTCAGGCATTTCAGTGACTGACGTAAGGATGTCGGGAGAAGCGTCGAACAATAGTATGGTTCCGTTTGAAACAGCCTCTGACGGGATGCTGTTTTCGTCGTTGTCTTTGTCTGTGAAAACGACGGATATCTCCGTTCCGGAGCCGGGAGCGCTTTCGAGCCTTATCTCCGCCTCGTGAATCGCCGCTATCTGCTTGACCATGTCAAGTCCAAGCCCCGTTCCTCCGTACTGCCGCGTGGAGGTGTCGTCTATCTGGTAGAACCTGTCAAATATCTTGCCGTGCTCGTTCGGGGGAATCCCGATGCCGTTGTCTTTTACTGAAACGATTACAGACTTGCCGGCTCGCTTGGAAACCACCTTGACGAATCCGCCTTCAGGGGTGAACTTCACCGCGTTGCTGATAAGATTCGACAGAAGTTTCTGGAACATTGACTCGTCTGCGAAAACCCATTCGGCTTCGCCCGATATTTCCACGGAAGCGCTTAGTTTCTGCGCCTCGATTTCGTCCCTGAACCTTTCCAGAGCCTCCCTCGCCGCCGTTTCCACGTTCAACTCTCTCTTCGCCAACCCCATCGCGCCCATCTCTATTCTGGCGCGCAGTATCAGGTTGTCTATCAGGTCGTTGAGCTGCCAGCCGCGCTTGAGCACCACTTTTAATTTCTCCGCAAACTTCTCAGGCAGCGCTCCATATCTTTCCTTCTGCGCCATGTCCAGATTCCCAAGCATGACCGAAAGCGGCGTCCTCAACTCATGCGACACCATCGACAGGAAGTTCGTCTTCCCCTCGTTCATCTTCTCCAGATATTCGATCTGTTTTTTCATTTCGATGTTCTGGATGCGGTCTTCCTCGGCGCGTTTGGCCTCTGTTATGTCAATGAAGCTTTCAATGCCGCCTATGACATTTCCGTCCGCGTCTCGAAGCAGGTCGGCGTTTTTGCTGACGAGAATTTTCTTGCCTGCTTTTGTGACTATCTCGCATTCCTTGCCCACTATCGGCCCAGTGCGCGGCGAAGGACTGAAGAGGGCGCAAAAATCCCCGCAGGCTCCGCTCATAACATAAGAGCAGCGCTGCCCCACAACCTCTTCCGCCGCAAATCCAGTCAGCCTCTCTGCGGTGTCGTTCCATTTCTGGATCACCCTATCGGTGTCCACTGTGAACAAGCCGCTCGGCAACATCTTAATTATGTGGTTGAGCCGGTCGTGGCTCAGTTTCAACTCTTTCTCCAGTTCCATTTCTTTTTCGAGCGCCGCTTTGTCTTTTTGAAGTTGCGTCGCTTTCATGCTGTATTTAAGCGCGGCGTATCCCACCGAATACATGAGCAGCAACACGGCGCAAGTGAGAATCATCATATTTCGCCAGTGATCCGAGATCGGCCCGGAGATGGCTGCGTAAGGAGTGGAAATCACCACCGTCCATATCCTGTCGCCTATCATGAAAGGATGAATGGAAAACAGCGTGTCGCCGATCTGCATCGTCTTCGGCCTGCCCCGCCATATCTCGCGGGCTAGCGCGTCGCAAACCTCCTCGTCGAACACTGGATGATCGTCTTTAAGCTTCTTGCCTATAACCCCGCCGTCCGGGTGATATATTATCGCTCCGTCCTCATCCACTAGCCATGCGTACCCGCCCTCGCCTATCTCTATCCCGCGCAGAAACCTGCTCGTTATGCTGTCCAGCTTTATTATCGTCGCCACGCTCCCGTTCATTTCCCTGCCTTTGAACACAGGGGCGTGAATCGCTATGGCGTCGAATCCTTCCACCGCTTGAAATAGTCCGCTTATCACCAGCCGTCTGGTCTCAAAAAGATTCACCACGTGCTTTTGGTATCTGATGTCGGCGTAAAGAGAATTTTCATCCACAGGATACATGTCCGTAAGAATGCCCTCATTGCTCATCCTGTATCCCGCGTAAGCGATATCCTGATTCGACCTGTAGAAATCAATCAGAAGCTCCATAGTCTGCGAGCTGTTAATATCCTGCATTCGCGGAGCCGCCGCAAGCGACAGCATATCGCTGGTGAGCCTCGCCACCACGGATTCTATTCCCTGCGCGCTGCTCTTCGCTATCTCGCTCTGGAGGTCTTGGAATTGTTTAGTGAGGGTTTCCTTGAAAACGCGGTGTACGTTCAATCCGTGCAAAACCAGCCCTGCCGCAACCGCCAAAGCGACAAATGAAACAATAAACGGCATCCAACCTGACGCCGGCCGCTTCAGCAATGTGTCCGATTTGTTCAATACGACATCGCCTTTCTTGTGTGCGATAACCGGCAATTTGCATGTATATTGATAACAGCTTAATTATAATATGTCTTTTTTTATGCGCAAGTCAAGTTGCGCTTGGTTCCGTTCTCCGCCGCTCAAAACCGGTTTGACTCCCGCGCAGCGCGGCAATATAATCTGACATCGCGCCTTCAACAGCAGCTCGTGCAGCATCGAACCGGCGCTGCGGGCGCATGTAAAGGAAGACAATATGTTAGATATTGAACAAGCATTGAATAACATCCTCGAATCTATCCTGCCTCTGGGCGCCGAGTCAGTCGACATCGCAGAGGCGGGCGGAAGGATTCTCGCCGAAGAGATAAGGGCGGACTCTGACGTCCCCTATTCCGACAATTCCGCTATGGACGGCTACGCATTGAGGGCCGAAGACATCAGGGGCGCGTCTGACGCGGCTCCGGCGCGGCTGACAGTGCTTGAGGATGTGCCCGCCGGGACGGTTCCGACAAAAACAATCGTGCCCGGAACCGCCAGCAGGATAATGACGGGAGCGCCCGTCCCCGATGGCGCGGACGCCGTGCTGATGGTGGAACACACGAAAAAACTCGACGGCGAAATGCTTGCTCTCGCCTCCATCGAGCCGGGAGCCAATATTCGCCGCGCCGGAGAGGACATAAAAAAAGGAACCCTTCTGTTCAACGCCGGGCGCGAGTTGTCCGCCGCAGACATCGGGATGGTCGCGTCGGCGGGATACGCCCGCCCGCTCGTCTACCGCCGCCCCGTCGTCGGCGTCATATCAACTGGCGACGAAGTGATGGAGCCGTCGGCTCCCGCCGGCCGGGGAAAAGTTAGAAACAGCAACAGCTACACTCTTCTGGCCCTGTGCGCGGCTGTCGGCGCGGCTCCCAAATACTTGGGCATCGTCGCCGATTCCAGACCCGCCCTCGAAACCGCTTTTTCCTCCGCCGCCGAATCCTGCGACGTCATCATCACCACAGGAGGCGTCTCCGTCGGCGACTTCGACCTTGTCAAAGCCGTCCTCGGCGACCTCGGAAAAATCAACTTCTGGAAAATCAACATGAAGCCCGGCAAACCTCTCGCGTTCGGAACACTCGGAGGAAAACCTCTCTTCGGACTGCCCGGAAACCCCGTTTCAACAATGGTCGCATTCGAGATGTTTGTCAGACCGTCTCTTCTGAAAATGATGGGCGTTCGCGAAATCCTCCGCCCCCGCCTCCAAGCCAAACTCGCCTGCGAGATTATTGAAAAACCGTCCCGCGTAAAAATCATCCGGGGCGTCGCCTCCCGCAAAAAAACCGGCGTCACCGTGACAACCACCGGCGAACAAGGCTCCGGCATACTCATGTCTATGTCTCTTGCCAACTGCCTCATAGTCATGCCCGACGGCGTCGGCAAACTCAAAAAAGGCGACATCGCGGACATCATACCGCTCGACAATTTTCCCTTGTGACAACAACTCGCGCCCAATCAGCCCCCATCGCGTTTGCTTAAAACTTCTTCCATAACAAACAGGCTTCTGCCTATGGCCACACATCATCCTCAAGCAATTTATCTATTGGGTTTTTCGACCAACGAAAAAACCATCATGTCATCAATTCTGTCTCTCTATAATCTTACTCAACACTATTGAACAACAAAACTGATGCCGGGTGGAATAAACAGGGATAAACACGGTCACAAAAACATGGTCAGGCCGAGATCGCCCTTGTTATATATTTCTCAGCAACGTATTCATACAATCGCCATACTTATTGCTAAAATAGTAAGCGGATAAAAGAGTTAGAAAGATTGTCACATTAATTGCTAATAAAACATTGACGCAACAAACAGATGAACTCGGCAAATACAGCCTTGATAACGACAATAGGCAAGCAAACAATCCCATCACAATAAAAAGCAACGGCTTTTTCGGAAATTCAATCCTAAATCCAATCATAAGCGACAGAAGAAACACAGTGAATAGCGCAAGCATGACATCCGCTCTCAAATACAGAAACACTTTCGGCTCCCATAACGCGACATGCATCATATCGCAGTTTATGACATCTGTGATAAAACGTGAGCCATACTTGTGACAATATAGAAGCTTTCCTGTTCTATGAAATGCAGCGATCATATAAATAAAAACAAGGACAACCCAGATTGAGAATAAAATATTGCATTGATCTTTTTTCACCTTCAAACTCAACGCGGTAAACATTATTGATAGAGACAAATATGTTTTATACGCAAGAAATATCAGAATTGTATTTATGAATATCGTAAGCAACACTGATTCAACATTATAAGACATATCAACAACTCCGACATTCAATATCATTACGATTCTTGAACATTGGGGGCAGGCCGAGAATTGACGCATATTTGCTTTCCTGCAGTTGTTGTCATTCTTGTCGCCCCGCCTCTTAATCACTTTCAACACCAGCTTAATCTGTCAATAGTCTCGGCCTGATCTCAGATTACTAGATTACCTCCTCCACCGCTTTACACTCATTTGTCAACATTCTCGAATTACGCTTGGCTTTTGTATTCTTTGCTTTTTACGCCTAGCAAAAAAGCAAGAACAAATATTGCCAATATTATAAGGTTAACTACGAGCAAGATAGTAAAGCTGCAAAAAGTGCAATAGATCAAATAGCTTCGTGATAATGATAATATGCAGGCACAAATACCTGCAATTAATGCTGATTTAAGCCTTCCAGATATATCAACGCTAAATAATAATGCAACAATCAAAAGCAATAGTGTTAATGCAAATAGTCCGATGTCCGATCTTAATACCACAAATAATTTAGGTTCCGATGTTGCAACACTTAACAAGTCACAGTTTTTGTAAAGCGCAATATTCATCCACAATTCATGTTTATAACATAGCAATAAATAGAATATTCTATAAGCTATGGTAATAATGTACATACACAACAACAAAAGCCATATCAAAAACATCGATGCATATTGCTTTTGATGCGTTTTACGTTTTTTGCCAACCAACATAACATGCAAATATTTGAAAGCATTATACAGCAACAACGTTACAAACACATTTATAAGCAGCGTAAATAATGTGTTTTTTATCATGAACTTATTTATACACACTTTTTATTAATAATATGAAACATTCCAACATTTTTAGATATATGGGTCATGACACATATTTGCTTTCCTGCTGACCTAGTCATTCTTGTCGCCCTTTACGCCTCTTAATCTCTTTCAACTTCGGCTTAATCTGTGAATAGTCTAGGCCTTAACCACAGGTCTTCTCTGATCTTGCCCGAAAACTCCGTCATTCTCTCGCTTATCGGTTATGTTGCCATTATGATCGAAAGAAAGCGATTTGGCAACGGGGCGCTAATTCCGGATTGTTTGTTGTGGGTGGTAGAGTGGCGGGGCATGGTTGGAAAAGCGGGTACAGGCATCGCTGGATTGCGCGCTGCCTGTTAGGATGTATAAGTCGCCGAGAGAAAAAGAGCCTCCTTGCAGGTAAAATGGAAAAAAGCGCAGCCCGCGCACAAAACGACCAAGGAGGCTCCGAATGAAAGGATACCACTACGTGGGGATGGATGTCCACAAGAAAGTAATCGCGTACTGTGTGAAAGAAGCGGATGGAGGCATTTTAAGCGAAGGGAAGATTCCGGCCACGAGAGGGGATCTGCATAGTTGGGCGGTCGGACTGCCGCGTCCGTGGATCGGCGCCATGGAGGCGACGCTTTTCACAGGCTGGATATACGATTTTCTGCTTCCTTACGCCGATGAACTGAAAGTCGGGCACAGCTATATGTTGAAGGCCATATCCCAGAGCAAGAAGAAAAACGACAGGGTGGACGCGCGAAAGCTGGCGGATGCGATTCGTTGCGACTGGTTTCCGCAAGCGTATATGCCCGCGCCTGAGATCAGAGAACTGCGCGCGGCGTTGAGGTATCGAAATCTGCTTTTGCGCGAGGAAGTGAGGATGAAAAACAAAACCTCTGGGTTGCTGATGGAGGCAGGGGCGGAATACGAAGCGGACAAGCTTCGCGGCAAAAAATATTTCAGCGAACTGCTAGATCGGCTGGACTATGTGCCGGAGTCAATCAGGGAAATGGCGGCTGCGAGCCGCGAGAGCGCGGAGTATTTCCACAGGGCGCAAAAGCGGATTGTGGACGCGCTTGTAAAAACCCCTGAGCTGAGCAAGAGAGTCTGCAGGCTGATGAGCATCCCCGGAGTGGGAGAGATCACGGCGCTGACGTGGGCGCTCGAAATCGACAATCCGCATCGCTTCTCAAATAGAAAAAAAGCGGTCAGCTATTGCGGGCTTTGCTCCAAGGAAGATGAGTCGGCCGGCAAGACCCGCCGAGGTCCGCTTTCAAAACAGCGCAACAAACACCTTCAAACAACGCTCGTCGAAGCAGCCAAACTCGCGCCGCGGTGGAACCCGCAGCTTGCGGCGGCGCGCCAGAAAGCCATAGACCGCGGAGCTAAAAAGAACGAAGCCACAATCGAGGTGGCAAGAAAGCTGGTCGCATATCTGCTATATGTCGACAAAACCGGCAACACATTTTCATTAAAGGAGAACCTAAATTAAACATCCGGGGGAGCAGCCTGCCTCGCCCCGACGGTTCTCACTCACGGGGACTGGGCGATCGCCATGCGCGTGATGCCACATTCTGTCTGTTTAGAGACCGTCGGTTGACCCTGACTCAATCTTCGGCAAAGGCCGCATTCGCCCATGCCTGCTAATGGATGTCTGGTCGCGGAATGTCCGTCGACTTATGTTCTTTGAGGCAGGCTGCGCAGTTCCCCTTTCGTCGTCTTTTCAACGTCAAGGAGGCGCTATAAATACCATGCCCGGTTGAGACGCGTTTAACTGCGAGAAGTCTCCAGCTTCTCTTGACTTAACTTATCATGGAAGTCCCCGTTTTTCGCGACAACTTTCCCCTGTGCCAGCAACTCGCGCCCGTTCAGCCCCCTTCTCGTCCGCTCAAAAACTTCTTCCTTAACTATCATGTTTCCCGGCAAACTCATGGAAAAAATGGTTTAAGCGTGACTATAATTATCGGGCTATGATACAGATGAGCGATATAAAATACGGGTTCGGCGGGCAGACGTTGTTCGAGGGGGCTTCTCTGCATGTGAAGCCGGGGGACAGGTTGGGGCTGGTCGGCCCGAACGGCTCTGGCAAAACTACTCTCTTAAAAATGATCGAAGGCGACATCACTGACTTCGGCGGCTCTATGAGCAGGCGAAAAGGGTTGACTGTGGGCTTGTTGCCGCAGGACAGCATATACGACCGGGGCCGCTCCATCATGGAGGCCGCGCTGGACCCGTTCAGGTTTCTCGAAGAGATGGAGCGGGAGATCAATGAGTTGAATTATACCGCGGCGGACGAGCCGGACGCTGCGGCGCAGAAACAGTTGATCGACCGCGCCGGACGGCTACAGCACGAGTTTGAGACGCGCGGCGGCTTCACATTCAGGGCGCGCGCGGCGGAAACGCTTCAGGGCCTCGGCTTCAGCGCGCCGGACCGAGACAGGGAAATCTCTGAGTTCAGCGGCGGCTGGCAGATGAGGGTGGCTCTCGCGAGGCTCCTCCTTGTTAAACCGGACGTCCTGTTGCTCGACGAGCCTACGAACCATCTGGACCTCCCGGCGCTCGTCTGGCTGGAGGACTTTCTGCAAACTTATCCCGGGGCCGTCGTGTTCGTCTCTCACGACCGGGAATTCCTCGACCGCACCGCCCGCCGCGTCGCAGAAATCAACATGCGCAAAATCGAGGTTTACAACGGCAACTATTCCTACTACGAGGAGGAAAAGGCCAAACGGCTCGAAATCCTCCTCAACCGCGCCGCTAATCAGGACAGGGAAATCAAACGGGTGGAACGGTTCATCGAGAGGTTCAGGTCCAAGAACACTAAAGCGCGCTCAGTTCAGAGCAGAATCAGGATGCTTGAAAAAATCGAGCGCATCGAGACTCCTGAAGAGCGAAGGGAACTTAGTTTCTCTTTCCGCGCCCGGACGAAAAGCGGAAAAGTCGTCATGCAACTCGACGACGTGTCGAAAGCTTACGGGGATAAACGCGTCCTGAACAATGTGAGCCTGACGATTAACCGGGAAGACCGCTTGGCGATAATCGGAGCAAACGGGCTGGGGAAAACCACTCTGATGAGGGTTCTCGCGGACCGAACGGAATACACAGGCGCGCGGAAACCCGGTCACAACGTGTCTCTCCACTATTTTTCTCAGGACCAATACGAGTTGCTGAATCCCGACAAAACGGCGCTGGAAGAGGTGTCGGAACACTGCGGCGAGGGTTTTTCGGGCAGCGCGCGGACTCTTCTGGGGGTTTTTCTTTTCAGGGGAGACGACGTGGAGAAAAAGGTGGCGGCGCTCAGCGGCGGGGAAAAGAGCCGTCTGCTGCTCGCGCGGATGATGGCTAACCCGGCGAACTTCCTCCTGCTCGACGAGCCGACGAACCACCTCGACCCGCCTTCGAGGGAAATGCTTGAGGATGTCCTAGAAGACTACGACGGCACGATTTGCTTCGTGTCCCACGACCGGCGGTTCATCAACAGGCTTGCAACCCGGATAGTCGAGATTACGCCGTCCGGCATAGAGTTTTTCATCGGCAACTACGACGACATGAAGGAGCAGAAGCGGCTGAGGGAGCAAGCCGAGGCGGGGAACGGAGAGGCGGCGAAGAGCGAGAGCGCGTTGAGCGGGGAGGCGCGGAGGGCGGCGAGGCAGGACCGGGCGCGGCAGATACTGGAGCGCGGGCGCGCGCTCGCTCCTCTGAAAGCCGCTGTGGCGGACGCCGAAAGCCGCGTCTGCGGGCTTGAATCCCGCGCCGTGGAAATCGAGGCCGCGCTCGCCGACCCGGAAACTTATAACGACCCGGAAAAATCGCGCGCCCTGCCCGCTGAGCTTAAATCGGTCCGCGCCGCTCTCGACGCGGCGGTCTCCGAGTGGGAATCGCTTTCGGAAGAGCTTGACGGAAAAGAAAAAGAATTCAACTGCGGCGACTGAACGCCCGCTATTCTCTCAAATATTGTTTTCTTATCTCAACGCCCAGACCGGGCCTTTCGGTGACAGAGACGAAGCCGTTGTCGATTATGATGCCGCCCGCCGCGACTCGCTGTTCGAGGTCGATATGCCCGTCCAAGTCCGCGTATGCCACAGCCGGGTGGGCCAGAGCGACCGCCGCCGCCGCCGCCATCGAAAGCGGAAGCTCGTCCATGCAGCCTATCATTACTTTTTTGCCGAGTGTCAACGCGATGTCGCATATCCTGAGCGCTTCGCGAACTCCGCCGCATTTCATCAGTTTGATGTTGACCAGAGGAACGCCCGCTTGAAACAGTTCCAGCGCGTCCTTCGCGTCTAGGGCCGACTCGTCCGCCATTACGGGGATGGGAGATTCGGTCGCCAGCGCGACCAGAGCTTCCCTGTCCTTCGCGGCGGTCGGCTGCTCTATGAACTCGATGTTTTCCGGGGCTAGCGCGGCGGCCGCTTTTCTCGCGTCTCCGAGCGAATACCCTTGATTGGCATCCAGCCTCAGCTTCACTTTTTCGCCGATGGTTTCTCTGAGTTTTTTCACTCTGGAGATGTCTTCGTCGGCGTTCTTTCCGCATTTAATTTTGAGTATCGAGAACCCGCGGTCGATGAAAGCGCGGGCGCGCTCGAGGGTCTCGCTCTCGTCGCATATCCCGATGGTGACGGATGTCGGGATAGTCGTTCGATACGCGCCGAGGAGTGAAGATAGAGAGCATCCGATGGACTTGCTCCAGAGGTCGTGCAAGGCGATGTCCGCCGCCGCGCGCGCCGCCGGAGCTTCCGGGGCCGCGTTGAAGACGACGCGGAGCAGGCGCGCGGGGGGAGCCGACTGCCCTTCCATCAGCGCCGGGCCTATCTTCTCCGTCAGAGCCTTGAAGGTAGACTCGACGGTTTCGCCGGTGACTTCTTCATCCGGCGAGGCGCTTCCCCAGCCCACCACTCCGTTGTCCGCTCCAACGCTCGCAACTATCGTCTCCACCCGGTCGTAAGAGGCGTACGCCACCGCGAACTCAGTCTTGAGGGGAATGTTCAGCTTAAACGCGTGCGCGGCCTGAATGCATATCGGCTCGCTCATTTGCCGCCTCCCTTTTCCATCGCTAAAATCGCGTTCACTATTTTTTCCGGCCCGTGGAAAATCGGGTCGCACGCCGGGACGCCGTGTTTAGCCTCAAGCTCCGCCGCCGCCGCGTCCGTTTCCTCGCGCGTCATGCCTTCGTGGTTAATCGTTATCGCCGCGACCTGCCCCGGGGAGAGAAGTTCGATTATCTGTTTCTCGCGGTCGAGTCCGGCGAGAGGAAAATCCGGGAACCCGTCGTAAGCCGCGCGCCTCGGAGCGTGCTGAATCACGACCGCCTGAGGACGCGCCGCCGCGAGTATTTCAAAACCTCCGGGGTACGCGGGATTGGTCAGACACCCCTGCCCCTCGAACAGCATCACCCGCGGTTTGCCAGCTTCCCACGCCGACAGCGCCGCATGCTCGATCTCTCCGGCCACGAAGTCGTTCACCGTCGAATCGAGTATCATAGAAAACGGCAAGCCCTGAAACCATGCCGTCTGGCCCGTGCCTATCATCTCCGCGGAAATTCCTTTCTCTCTCAGCGCGCTCAGAACAATCTTGGCGGTGGTGCGTTTTCCTATCGCCGAATCAGTGCCGAGAAAAGCCACCCGCAAAGAGCCGATCTCGCCGATTCTACCTTGATAAAAATGAAGCTCGGAAACCGGTTTCGGACGGCGCACATCGCGGACGCGAGCGCCTGACGACTCCGCCGCCGCGCGGAATTCTGGGTCGTCGCCGAGCATCTGATGCAGACCGCTGTCAACATTGATTCCCATCTTCAACGCGGCGGCCACGACCGGCCTGAGCGCGTCCGGCAGCATGCCCCCGTCGGGAGCCACCCCGATCACCATATAGTCCGGCTTGCCGGCTTTGGCCGCCGCCTCTTCCAAACTTGCGAAAATCGGAATCCCGTTGGGTTTTCCGTCAAGAGTTTCCCCGGCGTCCCTGCCCGCGTTCGCGCTGTCTATCACCCCAAGCAGGCGGTATCTGTCTGTGCCTCTGACAAGCCCGTGCGCGGTCTTTCCGTTGGGCGAGCTGAAATGTCCTTCGCATAGCGCTATCGCTGTTCCGTCCATCTGTGATTGCCGTCTCCCTTGTATATTGTGCTGTTTGTCAACGCGCGTCCAGAAGCTTTATCGCGAACGAGCCTTCAAACATGTCGCCGTCGCGGACGAAAACCCTGCCGTTGTCAGGCGGGTCGGCGTTGGCGATATATGGGCGCTTTACCCACGGGTTGACTCGCAGAATGAAACGCCGCCCGTCTTTGTCCGCGCGCGCGTTGTGGACGGCGGACTCGAACGGCAACTCGAATCTGACCGAGTTGTCGCGCGCGGACGCCTCCGCCCATCTGACCGCCGTCATGTTCGCTCCGAATCCGGGATGCGCCGACGACCTCTTGACCGTCTGCATCATCGATGTTTCGGTTCCGGGCATTGAGCCGGGATACGCGTCCGGGCCGACGCCAGCGACGGTCAGCGTGTCGAACTCCGGCGGGAATGCAAACGAGACGCCCATCTCCAGAAGCTCGGCTGCGCCTATCTCCGGCGTTATCCTGTACTTCACAGCCACGACCCCGTTGCAATCGATGTCGTAGTCGTAAACCGCTCTGAACCCCGCCCCGCCGCCGCCGGGCAGATGATAGTATACTTTTGCCGTCAGCCACACTTTCTCCGGCGCTTCGCTCGACACCTTCAACTGCTCCACTTCCGGGAGCATCCCCTTCAACGCGGGCAGCGTTGTTTCAGCGTAGAGCCTGAACGACGGCTGCGTGGTCTCGACTGGCAGAAGGTCGCGCCACACGTTCAGCGCCGGCCCCTCTATGTCCGACACCGCTCCGTCCACCCTTATCCTGCCTATCATTCCGGTGGCTCTGTAGAGCCTTACGTTGAAATCCTCGTTGCCGACGGATATCGCGTCTTCCTCGTGCCTGACCTGAAGCGGCGTGGCGAGCCGCATGAACCCCGACGCCTTCACCGCGCCCGACGGAGCGACAACCTCGGCGTCCACCCGCAACACTCCCTTGCGGGGCATCACCCTCTGCGCCGTCCACCACTCGTCGAACCTGACAAGCTGCGCCGGCGCTCCCGGCTCTGCGGTTCCATTATGTTTCTTTACGGCAATAATATTGCCTTCGTTCGACACCTTTATCGCCGCCTCGTAAGGGACAGGCTCGCCGCCCTCGCGCGCGAAGACGGTCGCGCGCGCGTTCGCCGGAAGCCACTTCAACGAGTATTCCCTCTCGAACCGGGCTTCCACATGAAGCGGAACCAACGGTTTCAACTCTATCTGCCGCGTGTCGATTAAAGCCCCCGCGATATCGTAAACGGAAATCCTGAGCAGGTAGGCCGCGTCGCGCCTGACCGCGCCGGGAAAATCCACAGCCAAGCGCTGAACCCCGGAGGCGCGCGGCGCCAGCGGCGCGAACGCTCCCGCCCCCGCCCC
>MWCD01000071.1 GCA_002069885.1 bacterium ADurb.Bin236
CTCTTAAGGCCGAGCAGGTCGAGCCGTTCTACACCCGGGCTAAGCTGTTGTCGGGCGTAGAAAAAGCGTTCGAGGCGTCGGCCTCTCTGACCGCAGCGACGGGCGTAACCCAAGACTCCGACAACAGGTTCTTCGACAAAGACTCCCCGATGCCGGACGGCCTGAAAAAAGAGTTGGACATCGCGCTTAAAGGATATCGTTACGCGCTGTATAGAGCATACGGAGCTTCCGGCAACGAGCGCCAGTTCCTGTCAACTAAGGGGCTTATCAACCGGGGAGCCAGTATGGAACAGGCGTCCGACCTCAATATAACAGCCACTTACGGGAAGGAACTTTCGCTAACCGGCAACCTGAGCGAAAGCCCGAACATAGAAAGAAAAATGAGGTTCGACCTCGGAACTAGAGGACACAAGGCGTCATTCGGCCTTTTCTCGCCAGACTTTCGAAGCGGCTCTCTCGCCACTCTCAACAAGGAAATCAACGGAGTCGCCGCGCAGTACAACTCGAAGAAATACGAGGCGGACTTCGTGGTGTCGCAGTCAAAAAGCTCGACTAAATCAGTCTCTTTCAATGGAGACAACACGCACGGCCCGTTCTCCCTGAACTCTTTCCAGATACTTGAAAACAGCGAGTCCGTAACGCTCAACGGACAGGTTCTTGCGGCGGACAAATATTACATTGAATACTACGTGGGGCAGATAACGTTCTGCAACCCGTCCGATTCCACCGACTGCATGACGATAAAACGCTCGGACACGGTTCAGGTGAGTTTCGAGGAGCGGCTGGTTCTTTCTCTCAACGCAGGGGCGATAACGGCGTTCTCGGTCAAGCGGAATCTTTCGGAATCCGGCTCGATAGGATTCGCGAGGGTATCGCAGGAGGCGCAGCGTTCGCGGCAGCAGGTTCTAGCGGCTGACACTCTCATGCTGACCGGGGCAAGCGTATCTTCGACGCCGGAAGGCTCTTTCATATTGTTGAACTGCGGGTCTGGACAGTATCATCCCGGCGACAGGTTTTGTTTCGTTCTGGACACTTCGCTGAAGATTTACAAGAACGGCGCGCCGCTCACAAAGTCCGCTGACTACTCTATTGCCGCCGCCGGATATATGGAGGGCATCATAAAAATCCTCGGCTCTTACGAACAGGACGACATCTTTTCGGTCGAGTACCTTTATTACGTCCGCGACCAGATAAAGCCCGTCCTCAACGAAAAGCTTGTGTACGACGGAGACGACATCTATCCGCTGACACAGGGATTGCCTAGAAGGATATATCCCGGCTCCGAACTTGCTTTCAACGGGGTCGAGTTGTGTTCGAACGCCGAGTGCCTGCCTCCGGAGAGTATTCCGGAAGGCTCTTATATAATCGACCACATCGACAACCACATACGGATAACAGACGCGGCTTACAATCCGTCAGGGTTCGACGAGTGGCTAAGAGTTTCGTACTTTGCGGTTCCGGCCACCGGAGGCGCGGACGAGTCTGACTACGACCATACGGTGTATCAGGTTTTCGGAACGGCGGCAGCGGGGCCTGTGAATTTCAAGTTCGAGTACGGGCGCAGCGAGTCGGACGTGTCGAACAACCCGGTGAGCGTGGTGAATGAAAAGCTTGTTCGCGCGCCGGTCGAGGCGGTCTGCCCGACCGTTTCCAGCCAGCCTTCCGGCGACTGCTTCTTCAAACTCAGAAACACAAACATCGTCGAGCTTTCCGAGACGGTGACATGGAGCGAAAACGACCAGCCGTTGTTCGCCGGCAGAGACTACGAGATGGACTACGCGTCGGGCGCGATAACATTCAGAAACAATATCGCGTTCGCTCCGGAAACCGTTCTATACGCGTCGTATCGCTACCTGCCGGACATCGAGGAAGGGATTGTGTCGGCCAATGCGTCAAGGATAGCGGCTGAAACCCGGATGCGCGGATACACGCTTCAGATGAAATCCGAGAGCACGGATGTTTTCTTCTCGCCGCTGGGTGGCAATAACACCCTTGAGACCAGCCGGGCGTATTTCTCCGTGTCCGGCAGCCCCGCCCCCAACGTTGCTTTGAACGTGTCCTCTTCGCGCTTCAAAGTGGCTAAAGATATTTACGGAAGCCACAGCGACGACAACCGGCAACTCAGCGTGTCCACCCGCTGGTCTCCGGGCCTGTACTCAGTCGGTTACGAATACGCGAGGGACACTACGCGAGACGACGCCCCGACGCCTGAAACAGACACGGAGAGAGCGGCGCACACATTCACTGTTGGAACAGCCGGGCTGTGGCGGCCCGGACTTAAACTGGATTACTCGCTGAGCAAAGAGGATTTCGACGACCGCGCAGGCTCGGCGCCGAACCGTTCCACCACCTCCGGCGCGTTCGCCGCGCAATATAGGAAGAACAACACGTTCGACCTCAAGGCAGTGTTCAAGTCCAGCGGGACCGATTCTTTCGGTGTCGGCGTCCCCTACTCTACCACGACAAACAGCAGAAGCGCCATCCTAACATACTATCCGGCGGAGCTGATAACCGTGACCGCCGACATAAACAGCCAGAGGGTGAGCGACACGCGAGCCACCGCCGGAAACAACGGGAAAGACAGCACGGGCATCAGCATCGTGGCGCTCAGCAGAGGCCGCTTGCAATCGGTGTCCCTCAATATGACGAAACAGTCTTTCCCCGCATACAACACGGGAGGAGGCTCCAGCTACTCGTCCACTTCGCTGGCGTCGCAGTACCTTCTCACATCCGCGCTGATGTTTTCGCCGACGGTCAGGATGTTCCAGACCGACTCGTCAGGCTCGTCGTCCGACTCCATTTCTAAAATCGCAAAACTCGAATACCGCCCACAGGACAAACCGTTCGAGGCAGTCCTTACAAGGGAATGGTCGGACACCACAGCGACCTCCGCGTCAGGAACCGCCGACGACAGCGGAGCCGACATCTTCAGCTTCGATCTTAAATACAAACGCTCTTCAAAGACGGTCTTCGTTTACAGGTTCGGACGCACTGACATGTCGGGAGCCACATCCTCCTCTCAAAACACCACTAACACATTCATGGTCGAGCGCGTTCCGAGCGAAACCAAAAAATTCAATCTTTCATATTACACGCTCGACACCGACTCCGCCGACTCTACTTCGCAAAGTTCCCTCCAGTTCGAATCCTCAATAAAGATGTCGAAAATCCTCAGTTGGAAGACTACATTCAACAAGACGTCTTTTTCGAGTTCGAGAGACCCGGAGTACAACGACTACTCCGGCTATCTGATGGAAACGAAACTGCAGGCGGATTTCTGATGTCTGAGAAAACCGTCCACGAAAAAGAGACTAGAACGCTTGCGGGGCTGTGCGGGGCCGGAGCGGAGCGGGCCGCGCGCGGACTGGACACGGGCGGATGGGGACGCGCGCTTGCGCTTGCGCGGCTCAACAGGGTGGCGGCGCCGATGGCGAAGAACCTTGCCCGCCTCGGCCTTCTTGAAACAGCGCCCGCGAACATGCGCGCGGAACTGGAAAGCATCCCCCGCGCCGCCGCCGCCGCCAATATGCTCATCCTAGATTCCGCGCGCGCGGTCATGGAAGCCGCCTCTGCCGCAGGCGTGGACATGATTCCGCTAAAGGGCGCTCTCTATGCGGGCCTCTTCGGCGCTCCTGACGAACGCGAGATGGCGGACGCCGACTTTCTCGTTCGGCGAGAACAGATATGCGCGCTTGAAGAATTGATGCGCGGGCTGGGTTGGAAACGCGCCGAAAGCAATCTGCCGGAAATTTTTATCATCGAGTATTCAGGGGAGATGAAGTTCACGTCCGTCCGCGCTGGCGTCAGCGTTGACATTGAGGCACAGTGGAACCCCTCACAATCCCTTTTTGCGGCGGCGGCTTACAACCTTGATGGGAACGCGCTGTGGGCGATGGCGCGCGCGGAATCGGGCGCTCTCTCTCTGCCGCCTGAAGCGGTCATCCTCTATCACATACACCACATGGCAGCCGTCCACTCCTTTTCGAGGTTGCAATGGATTCTTGACCTCGCGCCGTTGTGCGCCTCGCTCAAACCGGACTGGAACAAGCTTGCCGAGTTTTTTCGCAAGTCGGGGCTGTCTCGCGCGGCAGCTATGGCGTTTGAATTGTCGAGCGAGCTTTTCGGAGCGCCTCCGCCACCCCGCTCCGCCGTCCCGCCCCCGGACGCTTCCCCGTTGAACCACGCCGCGAGAGAACTGATATTTAAATCCATCGCGGGAGACGCGGCGGTAAAAAGAAGCGGGGCTGTGTCGATGCTTCTGGCCGAGCGGCGCGCCGGCCCGCTGATGCAAACCATCTTCCCGCCCGCAAAATACCTCGCGTTCAGATACCCAGCCATACCCGCTCCGCTTCGCCGCCCATACCGCGCCGCAAACCTCTTCTCAAAGTTGCTCAACTGACTCTCTCAGGAAAATATTTACTCGCTAAGTGGCATTCAGATGACAGGAAAACAACAGGTTTTTCAATAAAACTATCGGCTGCGAGGCGTTTTCGACGGGAAATCCGATTTTGTTGATTTATTCATCCCGATGTAATATATATATGAATTCATTCATTGATTTAAGGGCGGATTAGAATGGCGAAAAGGATACTTGTCACCGGAGGGGCCGGCTTCATAGGAAGCTGGACAGTCAAAGCATTCCTCGACGACACGAAACATCAGGTATTCGTTCTGGATGATTTCTCGAACGGGCTGAAACAAAATCTTGAAGAGTTCCGGAATGAACCGAGGCTGGCGGATGTCAAGAAACTCGATATCGCGAAAGCAAAGGAAACTGCCGCATACATTGACAAGATAAAGCCGCACATGTGCGTGCATTTGGCGGCGCAGATAATTGTGCAGGACAGCATATTCAACCCTGTGCGGACATTTGACGCGGACGTGCGCGGCACGTTCAACCTTCTGGAATGCTGCCGCAGGGCGCGCGCAGGGTTCGCTTTCATGAGCACCTGCATGGTCTATGATCAGGCCGGGCTGGCATCGCGCATTTCAGAGAGACACCCAGTAACGCCGAAGTCGCCATACGCAGGCGCAAAGCTCGCCGGCGAACACCTTGCAATGTCATACCATCACGCGTATGGAATGCCTGTGGTCATAATGAGGCCGTTTAACACGTACGGCCCCCGTCAGAAAGCAAGCGGCGAAGGCGGCGTGGTCTCTATCTTCCTGTCTCGCCAGTTGAAAGGCGAGAACCTCAACATCTACGGAACTGGAAAACAAACCCGCGACCTGCTCTATGTGGAGGACTGCGCGGATTTCGTGTTGAAGGCGTCCATGTCAAAAGCCGCCGACGGGCTTGTGCTGAACGCTGCCACTGGCAGGGATGTCTCGGTAAACACTCTCGCGCGGCTGGCTATCGACACCGCTCCGGTTAAAACAGGCTCGAAAATCAAGCTGGTCAAACACATACATCCGCAGAGCGAGATAATGAAACTTTGCGGGAACGCGGCGACGGCAAAACGGGTTCTGGGTTGGAAACCCGCGACGACGCTTCCGCGCGGTCTGGCCCTTACCCGCGAATGGTTGTCAAACGTGTTCAAACGCGGCGAGACTGTATGGCATTCATAGAAAACACAGCGCGGAGGCATATCATGACCAAATTTCTGCTTAAACGGATTATGTTGAAAAGAACAATCTTTGCCGCCTTCGCGGCGGCGATGATTGCGGCTTCGTCCGCTCATGCGGCATCCCCCGCCGGATATTCCGTTCCTTTTCCGGAAGAAAAAGTGGCAGAGCTTCTCAAGGGTTATAAATATGACAGGACGGCTCCGCTCAACGCGACTCTGGGAGCGCCCGCAGAGTATCCCGCATACATCGCCCGGCGCGTCGATTACAACGGCGCAAACGGAGCGCGCGTCCCCGGCATACTTCACATGCCGAAAAAAACCGACAAGAAAATCCCCTGCGTGCTCGTTCAGCACGGATACGGCGGCGATAAATCCATGGGAGCCATGTTCGCGACCACTCTGGCTCCGTCCGGCATCGCCGTTTTTTCGATTGACGCAGAATATCACGGAGACCGCAAGAAACCCGGCAAGGACATCCTTTCGCTGGACGCGGAGAGCGACGCGCGCGCGTTTAAGCAGACCATAATCGACCTGAGCCGGGCCATCGACTATCTGGCCTCGCGCGGCGACATCGATATGCAGAGAATCGGTTACATCGGAACCAGCATGGGCAGCTTCATCGGCGGCGTTCTCGCCGGTGTCGACGAAAGAGTGCACACCGCCGTCCTGATAGTCGGCGGCGGCGACTGGCTAGAGATGACGGCCACAAGCGGGGTTTCTTCAATAGCGGCGGTCAGAGAGCATTACCGCGCTTCTGGGAAACCCCTGTCCGAATTCGCATACGCGATGCGCGCGGTCGAGCCTGCGGCTTTCATTCACAGGATGGCCCCTAATCCATTGCTGATGATCAACTGCTCGAACGACAAATACGTCCCCAAGAAGACCGCCGAAACGCTTTTCGCGGCGGCGCGCTCGCCGAAATACATCCAGTGGTTCACTTGCGACGGCGATGTCGCCCACATCCCCCCGGTGGCAAAAACGCAGTCGCTCGTCAAAAAATGGTTCGCCGAGCAGTTCGGCCTGAAATGACCGGGCGCTCCGCCGCTCTTTTCGACAAAATCCGCTTTCATTCATGCGTTATCCAGACGCTTCCGCCAGTTTTACTGGCTCTTTTCGTTTTCGGGTTATATAATTCTAGAACGGGTATAAAAGGAACGAAACCGGTGTCGCCGGACGCGGAATAAGCCCGCGTTTTTCACCAACGAGGGCAGACCGGAGACCCCGGCCACTACAACTCTGCGGGAGGCGCACCATGGTAATCGGCATTCCCCGTGAAATCCTCAGTCATGAAAACAGAGTGGCGGCTCTGCCCGACGCGGTCGCGAAATACATCGGGCTGGGATTCAAGGCTCTGGTCGAATCCGGCGCGGGCGACGGCGCTTTGCACTACGACGACGAATACCGTCAGGCGGGAGCCGAAATCGTCTCAGGCCCGGATGAGCTTTACTCGCGCGCGGACATCGTCCTGAAGGTCAAACAGCCCTGCCGCTGCGAGGAGACGGGCCGCGACGAATCCGAAATGCTCCGCGAAGGCTCCACCCTCGTCACTTTTCTCCATCCGGCAAATCCGGCCCACCACGCCATGATAAGGACGCTGCGAGACAGGAACATAACTTCCTTCACTATGGACGGCGTGCCTCGCACCTCCCGCGCTCAACGCATGGACGCCCTGACTTCAATGAGCACAATCACAGGATACAAAGCGGTCATAATGGCCGCCTGCCATTTCCCGAAGTTCATCCCCATGATCGGCACGGCTATAGGCGTGGTGAAGCCGGCCAAGTGCCTGATAGTCGGCTGCGGCGTGGTCGGCCTTCAGGCGGTGGCCACCGCAAAACGCCTCGGCGCTTCCGTCAAGGCCGTCGACATCCGCAAAGACGCCAGAGAAAACGCCGCGAGCGTCGGCGCGAAAATCGCCGGTTTCGACGCCCCGGAGGAAATCGCCCTCGGCGAAGGCGGATACGCAAAAGCCCTTCCGGCAGACTGGCTGGAAAAAGAGCGCGATGCCATCCGCCCCCACGTGGAGGAAGCCGACATAGTAATCCTCAGCGCGCTCGTCCCCGGCGAGGTCGCCCCCACTCTTATCACCGAGCAAATGATAATCAATATGGCCCCCGGCTCTGTTATCGTAGATGTCTCCATCGATCAGGGCGGCAACTGCGCCCTCACCGAACCCGGCAAAGAAATCCTTCGACATAAAGCTCTCATCTCAGGCGTGCAGAACATACCCGGCTCCGTGCCCGTCCACGCCAGTTGGCTGTACTCCAACAACCTGCTCGAATACGTGAAGAATCTATATAAGAACGGAATCGGAAACCCCGACTTGGAAGACGAAATAGTGAGGGAAACGCTTGTGACGATGAATGGAAAAATACACCATCGGGGCGCGTTGAAAGCGATGGGAATCTCCTGAGCCGCGAGCGCCCGCGGAGGCCGTTAATATGAGCGATCTTCTTGTCATGCTTGTTGTGTTCACCGCGTCGTCCGCTATCGGATACGTGATGATATCAAAAGTTCCGCAGCGCCTGCACACTCCTCTGATGTCCATGACGAACGCGATATCGGCGTCAACGATAATCGCGGCGCTACTGCTGTTCTCGTCGAAGCTGGACTCCCCGCACAAAGTTCTCGCCGCCGCGGCGGTGGCGCTTGCGGCTTTCAATGTCATCGGCGGCTTCACAGTAACCGGCAGAATGCTAAAAATGTTCAAAAAACAATAATCTGCGCAAGCCGCGCGCCGCGCGCGCGGCTTGGACGGAGAGGCTCGCACATAATGAACAACGCGGCAAACATTGCGGTAGACATCGCGATCATATTGGTTCTTATAGCGGGGATATCGCGATTCAGGACGCCGGCTGGCGCGCGGTTCGGAAACGCAATGGCGGCGCTGGCGCTGCTCTTCGCGGTGGCGGTCGCGCTGTACCGCAACCCGATGTTGAGTTCTAACGCGACGCTCGCCGCTTTCGCTCTTGCGGCAAGCTCGCTTGCCGCATGGCGCGTTTCGGCAAAAATCAACATGACTCGGATCCCCTCGCTCGTGGCGTTCCAGAACGGAGCGGGAGGGCTTGCGGCCCTTCTAGTCGCGATAGTCGAGATGTCCGGCGCGGGGCCGGCTCCGGGCGCGGTCGCCTCTGCTGCGGCCGCCGTCAGCGTCTCCCTCGGAGCCGCCACTTTCAGCGGCAGCATGATCGCCAGCCTGAAACTCTCGGGCAAAATCAGGCAAACCCCGACAGTCGTTCCCGGACACAACATCGCGTTGCTGTTTCTTTCCGCCGCGTGCGCGGCCGCAGCCGCCCTCTTGTTCGCCCCCGGAGACCCGACGTCCGCTCTTGTCTCTCTGGCTTTTCTTTCTCTGGCATTCGGCGCGTTGTTCTCCATCCGCATCGGCGGGGCGGATATGCCTGTTCTCATATCCTTCCTTAACGCCGCCACGGGCATGGCCGCCGCCTTCTGCGGCATAGTCATCCAGAACAGGCTGCTCATCGCGTGCGGAGCCGTCGTGGCCTCTTCAGGTTTTATTCTCACAATGGTTATGTGCCGCGCGATGAACAGGAGCCTGATGAACATAATCGTTGGAGGAAAAGCTCCCGCGCGCCCGCCAGCTTCATCCCCCGCGACTGCCTCATCGCCTGAATTAACCGCCGCGCCCCCCGCCCCCGTTGCCGCGTCGCAACCGGAACAACCTGCGGCCGACCCGCTGTCGCTCGCGGCAGACGCCCTCAGAGCCGCAAAAAAACTTATCGTCATCCCCGGCTACGGCATGGCAATCGCTCAGGCCCAATCCGAAACCGTCGCCCTCGCCGGCATGCTCGAACAGGCGGGAACCGAAGTCAAATACGCCGTCCACCCCGTCGCGGGCCGGATGCCCGGACACATGCACGTCCTCCTCGCGGAAGCGGACGTGGACTACGACAAATTATTCGAGATGGACGACATCAACGCGGAATTCGCCGAGACCGACGTCGCTCTTATCGTCGGAGCTTGCGACGTGGTGAACCCGGCGGCAAAGGAAAAGGAAGGCACGCCGATATCCGGCATGCCCGTGCTCAACGCCGGAGACGCGCGCAGCGTCATCGTCTGCAACTTCGACGACAAACCCGGATATTCGGGAGTCCCCAATCCGCTCTATGAGCGCCCCAACGCCATACTTCTTTTCGGAGACGCAAAAGCCACCCTCGCCTCGCTCATCGCCAAACTCAAATAATCCAACGTGACGCGTAAGCAGACGAATAAACGGTGGTCGCTTCATTCGTTCTTTCTTCAGACATTTCAGCGTTTTAATGCTTCCTTAATCGCTCCCGCTTCTCTTCTGCTTAATATTCTTTCAGGAGTAAACTTCCTTAACCCAACAGGAAATCTTGCGATGAAGCCTTTTTTAAAACTAAACATCTCATATTCTGAATATGGCGGTATACCACGAGGCATTCTTCTGAGAATAAACACATCGTCAGTTACCATCCTCAAATAATCCATATAGTGACTGTTAGCTTTCTTCTCTTTAATACCACTGTCGTATATTGTCGCATCGCGGTTTTCTCTTTTGTCAAAACCTATTTCTCGAACGATTACAGAACTTTCGTTCGCGTCATGGCCTTTTTTATCTAATATAACGTACACTCTGTCGTTTCCTGATATTGCGATATCGAAATAATGCGGAGATATTCCATCTTCGAACTTTAATGATTTAATGACTTCTCCCGATTGATTGATCTTTTGAATCGAGAAATCCCTCATATACGCATAAATATTGTCTTCGCTGTCGATTGCAAAAGATAAAAGCACATTGGGGTTGGAAGTTTTATCTTTCCGTTCATCAGCAGAACCGCCTGCTATGAGCGAAACTTTAATCTCAGATATCTTTCTTCCGTCTTTAGAGTATTTTTGAAGCTCTCCCGTTGAGCGACCATATATCAAGTTGCCTTTACTATCGAACGCAACGCTGTTGCCTAACATATATCCGGTCGCATTATAGCTGGCATTCTCCTTTGCGATTGAAAATACAGGCTCTCCGCCGTTATTCATTTCAAACAAAGAGATGGCATGGTCAGTGTGTTCTATCAAGTACAATTTTCCGTTTGCGTCGCTGATTATCTTTGCATTCGAGGTGTTGGCGTATTCGCTTGAAGATATTTGCGCGCCTGTTGTTAAATTGTATTCCGCCACTCTTAGCAACTTGTCCCTTATGGCAAGAATAAATATGGAATCATTTTTGACATGATAATCTAGCGCTAAGTTGGCCGGAACGGAAAAAAACGCCGCATAGCTGTATTTGGCGGCAAAATACAAAGCGCTCAGCGAAAGAAAAAAGACGCTAAGTATTTGAGCGGCTTTTCTGAGCGCGCGATTTTTGACGACATCGACACAAAAGGAAAACACGACAAGTAAAAACGACGATGCAAATGCCATGATTGGAAAAAGCAAAAACATTAAAATGTTTATGTTGCTTTTAAGCGTTAATAATTGCGCCATCTTTCTAAACTTTAAGATTTCTGAATAACCATCAGACATTATTGCATTAAATGCGTCAATTGAATTGATGATAAGGCAAATCGCAGAAAACAGAAACAATCCTCTAAAAAGGCTCGTTCTGTTAACCGCGCTGAGGGAAACTGCGCCAATATAAAACAAAAACACAGTCGCAGGCAATGCTAATAGATGCCCCGAACTCGCATGTTTTAAAACAATTAAAATAAGCGATGGCAGAGAGAGCGCGTAGGCGATGCAAACAATGTTCTTTACAAGTCCGGCGCTACTATTGAAGGCGGAAGCGAGCAGATGAACCAAAAGCGCTTTTAAAAACAGCTCAACGACGACCCTGAACAGAATCGACAACGCCATGATTGCCCAATGATAATCTTGCTTTTCCCAGAAATTCCACCTCAGAATGAATTCTGCGCCCCAGATTATCAACAACGGCAGCTCAACAGACCTGATTCCGGCGCGCTCCCTAATTTCATGACCGATTACATAAGGAAACAAAGGAAACAGAAAAAATGTTTTTAATTGGGATGACACAGAATAGCTTGCCGACATCCGCCATAACTCCATCGTCGTCGAGTTTGTAATAATTGACTATCAGCTTTTTGATTATAATGGATATTTGAGCTTTTTGCATTTGCCGTGAGTCAATGTTCGATTTCTTACTGAACGTCATTTGCCCGCTTAAATAAATTATCGCCCAACCATAGCGGATTAACCGCCATCGGATGGCTCATAATCGGGCGACAAACGCTTGCCAGCTGCCGCTTGATATATGGTCGAATATGCGCACACGATGCAATTTTGCGAGTCCTTCTCTCAGCGGACGGTTTTCAATGATAGTTGCTATGCGCGCGAAAGGTCGTTTGCGCGCGACTACATTGAGAGGTATTCGACGCGGCGCAGGATGTTGTTGATAACGACCGGCCATGTGTACTGCCCGGCGGTCTTGTGGGCCTCGCGCTTAATGCCGTCCTTGAGATGCGGATTGTCCACCAAATACTGGAGATATACTACAAGCTCGCGGGGGTCTCCCGTCTGCACTGTGACCGCGTTGACGAACGGGATGGAGTATTCCTCCCCGGTTTCGCCGGTGAAGGCGATGCCGCCGGAGGCCATCACTTCAAGGCCGACGAGGCCGAACGGCTCGAAGCCGCTGTTGGCGAACACGCAGTCGCAGCAGTGATAAAGCAGCCGCACGAAGTCCTCCGGCAGGAAGAATCGCAGATGAAGGATGTCCGCTTTCGGGGCGCTCGCGATCAGGTCGATGCACTGTTCGACGGTGGGGCGGCTATTGGGGGAAAGCACGTCCGCCACCGAAAGGCCGCGCGCGGCGGCAAGGTCGAACACTTCCCGCGCGTGCGGCTCCAGCCCGCCTCTGAACAGGAATGTCGATCTGACGCCTCTCTGTTTGAGAATCGCCGCCGCCTCGACCGCCTGCGTCCACCTCTTGGCCGGGTCGAACCGCCCGATCTTCAACGCTTTTATTTCCGTCGGGTGCAGGGACAGCGCCGCCTTCAACTGCTTTACCCGCTCCGGGTCGTGCGACTCCAGCATCCTTTCGGGTATCCCGTTTGGCAACACCAGAGATTCAAGCCCCTTTTCGGCCAGCACCTGCTTCATGAACTTGCTCACCGTGGTGATTCTCGCCACGTAGCATAGCCTGCCCCAGTTTATCTTATGGAAAGACATCGTGTTGTTGGCGTTCCAGAGGAATACCGACTTGTCTCTGATGCCGTGCCAGTTGAGAAGGTCGGAGAGGTGGCACTGCGCCTCGACGGTGTGCCATTCCTCGGCCATGACGATAATGTGTTTGCCCGCGGCCGCGGCGGGACGCGCTATGTTTTCCAGAACGAAATAGGGGACCGATCCGGCGTAGTCGTTCACCTTGTTGTCTTCCCCGTCGTAAACGCCGGACGGGTGATGGGCGCTGATCCACTGGCACCAGCGGTGGAGCGTGTATTTTCCGTTTTCGAGGGACTCGCGTCCGGGCAGAGAGGGGTCGCCGATGAAGAAAAGGTGAGTCTCGAAGCCGAGAGCGCCGAGGGCTAGCCCTAGGTTGTGAACGCGGGTTCCCAGCCCGCCCGCCTGCGAATAGGGGTCAGGCCCTTCGAAAGACAGAAGGACGAAAACGGCGTTTTCAGGGGTGATGTTTACGCTCATGGAAGACGCTCCTTAAGGTTGTTGAACCGCAACGGAGACGGCGGTTAGCCGCCGCTGTTTATTCTCTCACATTTTTTGGATGAGTTCAACCCGGAGCGGCAGCGGCGGGCGCGCGCGTCACTTGTCGAGAGCGTATCTTATGGCTTTCACAAGGTCGTCCAAACCGAAGGGTTTCTGCAAATAACCCGCCGCCCCGTCCGCCAGCGTTGCGCTTGCCTGTCCGTCTCTGCTGAAACCCGAGCAGACAATCACCTTGGCGTCCGGCTTTATCTGTCTGAGGCGTTTGAAGACTTCCGCTCCATCCATGTCTAGCATCATCATGTCGAGTATAACTAAATCAAGTTCGTCGCGCATGCGCTCAAAAATAGAAATGCCACCGGCGCCCGTGTTGGCTGAGACGGGGCTGCAGCCCTCGGATTCCAGCACTTCGCAGGCCATTTCGAGGAAGTCGTGGTCGTCGTCGATGACAAGAATTTTCTCGCCGCGGCAGCGCCTGCCGCCTCTTGAATCTTCGTCCATCCGCTCATCGGCAACTTCGCCCGCCGGAATGTGGACGTCGAAAACGGTAAACTTTCCGACTTCGCTCCGGGCGTCGATCCAGCCTCCGTGATTCTTGATTATCCCGTGCGCTATGGAAAGACCCAACCCTGTTCCCTTGCCCGGCTCCTTCGTGGTAAAAAACGGATCGAAGATAGCGCCGATGATATCCGGAGCGATGCCCTGCCCCGTGTCCGCTATCGAAACGACGCAGAACTCTCGCGGGCCGGAAGGTCCGGCAGCCGCGTCTGCGGGCGGCTCGGCGGTCTTGGCGAATGTTTTAAGCCTTAAAGATCCTCCGCCGGGCATCGCGTCCGCGGCGTTGAGGCAGATGTTCAGAACCGCCTGATGTATCTGGGTTTGGTCGACGACCACAGGGGGAATCCCGACGTCGAATTCAGTTTCAATTTTTATTTTCTTGCTGATGCTGCGCTTGAGGATGTCGACCACCTCTGCGACAACGTCGTTCAGGATGGCAGGTTTCGCCTCGATCTTCTCCTTGCGGGCGAATGTGAGGAGTTTCATTGTGAGGTCTTTTCCTCTTCGGCAACACCTGTATATTCTTTCGTATTTGGCGTAATTGGAGTCGGCGGGGTCTATTGAGCAGAGGGCGGCGTCGGCGG
>MWCD01000072.1 GCA_002069885.1 bacterium ADurb.Bin236
CCGCCACTCCACCTCTGACCACCTCAAAGATGTCTCCCTTCGCGATTCCGACTTCGGATCCTCGGTAAAATACCGCGGTTCCTTCCTCGAAGTCGAATGCCACATGCGCCACGAAAGCCGGAGAACCGAGCGCGGGCGCGCGCGCGAGCAACAGCGCGGCCGCCGCAAGCGCCGCGAGAAGAACTGTTTTTCCCGGCTTATGCTTCATCTTGTTCGCGGTCCTATATCCGCGCGCATTATAACATGCCGCATAACGACATATCCCGTCCGGTCACACATGAAAGTCCCGGACGCTATAAACACGTTTATCTCGCCTGCTAGCGGGCCTGAACGCCACCCCGCTTACCAATAACTAATCGCAATCTCGTCTATTTCTCTAATTCTATTCATTTAAATAATATCTATAAATATCAAGTTTCCATATCCACCCGGAGAATTTTATATCCTCCCGGCCTTTGTCACGAATCCGTTATCAGGAAGCAAAAATAGAATTGTGGAAAATAAAAAACGCCCCTCACGGGGCGTTTTTTGAGCAATGGTTGTGTATCCGGCGGTTTTTAGAACTTGAGATTGAGGGAGAACCTGTGCGCGTCTCCGAATTCGCCGGAGGGAATGAACGCGTAGTCGAATCCGAAATCCTCATACTTGAGTCCGACGCCGAATGTGAAGCCGTCATCGATGTCGTAACCGGAGTTGTACCCGGTGCGCAGGGCTATCATGTCGTTGATGGTGTACTGGAGTCCAAGGTGATATTCTGGGTCTTCGCCGTTGATCATGAAGTGGTCGAAGGCTGCGACGAGCGGGTATTGGTCGAATTCATATGCGGCGCCTACCACGAGCGTCATCGGCAGTTCGTCCTCGTTTTCGTCCAGTTTAATGCTGTCGCCGAGGTTGCGCAGCACGGCGGCGAAGGTCCAGCCTTTCGGGGCCGGCTTATACTTTAGCCCAGCGTCGATGGCGAATCCCGAGTCAGAGAAGTCGGATATTTTGACTTTGATGTACTTCAAGCCGACGCCCCAAGAGATGGACTCGTCGTGTTGAGCGGCGTAGGCGGCGGTCAGCGCATAGTCGACAGGCCTGAACGAGCCGAGGTAGTTGTCCAGAGCGTCGTATTCAGCTTGTTCGCCGTAGTCGAGATAAACGATGCTGCCGCCGATGGCGCGTTTTCCCCAGTTGGACACGTAGGCGGCATATTCCTGATTGATGTCTAGAAGATATTCGTTGTGCATGACGGAAACTTGGCGGCCATCTACGGCGACCATCGCTGCGGGGTTGATTGTCACCGCGCTGGCGTCGTCAACTATGGCGGCCCCCGCGCCGCCCATTCCTTCCGCTTTCGCGCTTACTCCCACGTTAAGGAACACCGCTGCCGTGGTTCCCGCCGCTTTGCAGGCCGACGGGGCCGCCAGCAGCGCCGCCAGAGCCAGAGCCATGCATTTGATGTGCGTCTTGTTCATCTCTTTTCCTCCGCGCGCTTTCGTCTTAGGATGCGCGATATGGTTTTCCCGGCGGGCGTCGCCGTCCGCAGATGCGCTTAATTGACCACCGACAGCTTGCCGGTGTAAGTCTTTTTGAACACTCCGTCGAACACCGATATGATGTACGGATAGACACCCGAAGCGATGTTGCGGCCGGCGTTGTTTTTGCCGTCCCATTCGAGCAGGGTCAGGCCGACGCCGGGGGGCGACGGTATGTTGCCCGCGTGGACAGCCTGAGCGCTTCGGACGAGTCTGCCGCGTATGTCGTATATTTGCGCGTCCACCACTATTGTTCCGCCTGCGTTGTAAGTGGACTCCGCGGCGTCGGCGGAGAATGTCACGTTGCCGTGCGCGGAGCTGCGGTACGGGTTCGGGTAGGTGTGCAGGTTGACCATATTAAGTTCGACGAACGCCTGCGGGGCAACCCTGCCTCTTGTCAGTCCCCATCCGCTGTACAGCGAGAAGTGATTCGTGACGGCGGTGATAGTCTTGCCGACCGGGTCTATCGAACCGTCGAGTTTCATCCAGTTGCCGGGGTTAGAGCAGACAGTGCTTCCGGCGTCGCACCAGTAATAAACGTATATTGAGTTGATCGGAATCGTGCCGCCGCCGCCTGTGCAGTCCGCGTCCTGCACGGTGTCGAGGAATCCGTCGTCGTCAGCGTCGCAGAACCTGAACACAAGCCGGATGTCCTTTGTGAACACCACTCCGTCCGGGAAGAACTCTCTAGCTGTGCCGATCTGAACGAGCAGGTCTTTCCCGTCCGGGCTGGACGGCGCTGCGGGCGTCGCTACCTGCAGCTTGACTTCGTCTGATATCAAAGCTCCGGGCGGGATCACCGCGGTGACCGCGCCGTTCTGGAACAGCAGACCGCCGGTGTTGTTCGTCACCGCGCTCTGATCGCCCAGTTCGAGGAACGCCAGTTTCCCGTCTCTTGTCCCCGTTTTCTGCGTGACATACGAGAAGATGTTTCCGTTTGTCGATTTCGGGCATCCCGCGCCGAGACACTGCACAAGGCCGAACTCGTTGTTCTCGCTCTGACCCAGCAACTGCGGCGAATATATGTCGTCGTCTATGTACTCGATATAGTTGTCGAAGTTGACTCCGTTGAAGAATGTGGACGCTACACTCTGGCCTTGGAATCCGGCCAGAGTGAGTTTGTTAAAGTCAAAGCTGTTGTCAGGGTCTACCATGTATGTGATCATCGTGCCGTCGTCCGTGAATGACGGGAACAAGGCAGAGCCGTTGACGCAGCTTGTCGGCGTGCATTCCTGAACCATGTCTATTACTCCGGGGTAACTCGCGTAATTGTTAATGTGGGTGATGGTCAGAGGCAGCAGGGGCGAAACCGCTACCGGGTCAATCATGTAAATGCCGGTCTTGGAAGGCGCTGGAGCGTCGAACCACACGACGAACGCCAGCTTCGAGCAGTCTTTGGACCATGTGGGATGCATCGCGTAGTTCCAGCGTCCGAGGTTGGTCAGTTGTGTCATCGTGGAGCCGGTCTCGGTGTAGAGACCCTTCGCGTTCTTCGAGCCGCTCATCTTGAATAGCTGTATGCCCTTCATCGGAACGATGCCGTCGCTGTATGAGACGGCCAGAGTGTCCGCGTTCTGCGCGCAGCCTGTTCTGCTCCATGCGGCGTCCCAACTGAACGCGATTGCCGTTGGGTTGTCGGCGAGAAGCTGGTTGTTGTCTTTCAGCCATGTGACCGTTCGGGCGCTGTCCGAGCCGTCCGATTTGACGGCTAGCAGCCTCGGCCGGGTGGGATATCCGGGGAGCGTGGTCGTCGTGCTGTATCCGGAGAACAGGACATACTGGTCGTCCGGCGTGAACGACGCGCGAACGTTCGGCTGAACCCGCATGTCGTTGTTGGTCAGCTTGACCGGGGCCTGCCACGCGCCGCCGCTCCATTCGAGTTTGTAAAGGTTCCAGTAATCCGCCGCGCCCTCGCGCATCGGAACCACTATGCTTGTTCCAGCGTGGCTCCATACAGGGTGCATCACCGTGTCGCCCGCTGTCGGGGACAGCACGTCCGAATCCATTTCGCCCACGAGCACTTGCACGGAGGTGTCGTCCCTAACGAGGATATAGGCAGCTTGGTCTCTTCCGCCGACTCCGGTCAGGCCGGAGCCTGTCGCGGTCACTTCCACCGCCTCGTCCTGAGCAGCGGCGGCTTTTATCTTTATCCAGCCTTCTCCACCGGAGAGAGTCCCGGTAACGCTTGTCACTCCGGGGCCGGGCGTCGCTCCGCCCAGACTTGTGGCGGATATGTACGCGCCGCTCGTCGTTATGTTGTTCAGAGCTACCGTCACGGACATCGACGCTCCCGGCTCGTATGCGTGCTGCAAGTTGGATTCGCTGTAGAGGATTATCCTTACGCGTTCTTCCGTGTTGGAGCCTGTCAGGTTGAGAATGCCGTCAGGTTCGTCCGTCGCGTCCGAATCAAGCTCGGTCACTCTCAGGTAGGCTGGCGTCGCCACAATGTATGTGTACACGAATAACGGCGAACCGCTTCCAGTCGATACGTTGCCTGCGTTGTCGTCTGTTTTGATTATTAGGTAATAAGTTGTTCCGGCGGTCAGAGCCGTCGGATTGGTGAAGGTTGTTCCCAACTGGAAATCCGTCGGGTCCGCTAACGAGTTGGTCCCGAAATAAACGAAGTAGCCGTGGACTCCGGAGTTGTCGCCGGCGGGATTGTCGGACGGAGCCGTCCATTCGAAGTACGGGCCTGTCGGGCCGTTGTATGTGTAAGAGTTGCCGCTCGTGAGCGACACGCTCTTCGCCGAGCTGTCCCACGCCGAGACGGACGCCACGTTGTTAGGAGCCGTCCAGTCTATGCTGAATAGTCGTTGATTTACAGTTGAGACGTTAGTGGCGTTGTCGGTCGAGCGAACGCTTACACGGCACAAATTCGTGCCTTGATGCCTGCAATTCGCCGCCGCTCCGACTGTGATGGTCTGCGATGTGGCACTGTTGCAAGCTGTTCGCGCGGTGTATGCTTGAGTGACAACCCAAGAGGCTCCGTTGTAGCTTTCGACCTGATATTGGCAGGACGCGATTCCGCTCAGTCCTGTTCCGTCTGTGTCGGACACGTCGATTGTGAAATCTTCCTTGTGCCAAGATCCTGCCGCCGGGCCGTTTATCGTGGACACGGGCAATTGCTTGTCTATCCGTATCGCAACGGAAGTTTTGACGGCTTCTACATTGCCCGCTATATCGGTGGAGCGGTATCTGACATATTGAGCGGGGCACACGGTGTTTGCCGCGCATGTTACTGTGATGGGGCCGCTGTATGCTGTTCCCGGCGAACATGTGCCTACGGTGTCAACGCAATACTCTGTTCCGGCTATCCCGGAGCCTGTCCCGTCGTCGGCTGTAAGCGTTACCAGCATGTCGGTGTTGCGCCAGTCGTTGTCAGCGTTGTCTGTTGTTGTTGGCGCCTGCTTGTCAATTCTTATTGCCACAGTTGATTCAACGGCTTCGGCGTTGTTGACGTTGTCAGTGGAGTAGTATCTGACATATTGTGAGGGGCAGACTGTTCCAGCGGCGCATGTGACGTTGACTGGCGCGGTGTACGCTGTGGAGGGCGAGCATGTTCCCGTTGTGTCAACACAATACACTGTGCCTGCCACGCCCGACAGCGCGTCATTCGGCGTAAGCGTTACCAGCATGTCGGTGTTGCGCCAGTCGGTGTTCGCGTTGTCTGTTGTTGCCGGCGGCAGGGTGTCGCAGGTCCTGTTCACCGCCGTTGCGGTCGTCGCGTTCCCTTTCGCGTCCGACGCTCTCATATTTATAACGAGCGCCGCTCCGTTCGAGCAGGCCACATTCGTGGTTTCGCACGTGCCGCCGGAATACGATCCAGCGCTCCATGCGCCGCCGCCGTTCACTGTGTATTCGCAAGTTCCCATCCCGGCGCATCCCACGTCCGAGATGGAACTCATAGTTATTGTGTAGTTGCTGCTAACATACTGGTCATTGTAGCTGTAGTTCGAAGTGGCGACAGCGCCGACATCCGGCCCGGCTGTGTCGAAGCTGTATCCGCCCAGCGTCAGGTCTCCGCCTATGATTCCTCCGTTATAGCTCCGCAGAACCAGATACCAAGTTCCGCTGGAAGTCGCGCTCACCGACATGCTCGTTCCGAGCTTGCCGCAGGTTCCTCCCGGACAATACCCATTGACGTCGCTCCATGAAGCTCCTGCCTGTATGGCTCCGTGCGTGTATATGTCAGATATTTGCCAGAGGTATCGATAATATTGGGTGGCACCCCGGTGGAAAGCGCACGCGGGAGTGGCGCATCCCGCCGCGTTCTCGAATGTGAACGCTCCGTCGGAAGTTCCGTAGCATGCGCCTGTATCGCAGGCTACTCCGTTAATCTCGCATTCCGCCGCCGGAGGCAGGGGCAGGGCGATTTGGTATCCCTGCGAGGCCTCGTTCGCGCCGCTCACGCTCAAGCCCGCCGCAGTCTGCGTCACGGTCGTCGTTAGCGTGTTTGTCCCCCCGGCCATCTCTCCGCCGCCGCCGGCGACAACGTCCCATTGCACCACATTCGCCGTCGCGGGGGCGCTCATCAGCAGAAACATTAAAGCCGCCATCAAGGCGCTCGATGCTGTGCATTTGAATTTTTGTCTCATCTTACCACCGTATCATTATTTATTTTACCCTATTCATCCCGACTAAAACAAATTTTCAAAAAAAGAATAATGGGTATCTATACGACTTGTTGTTGTGTATTCTGAATTTAGATCCATACTTAATAATTCCCCTTATCCACTTTATTTATCAAAATCTATGCCACAAAAAATTTTGGACGAAAAAACAATTGAGTAAATCATCACAATTCAGATTTATAAAAAACCCAGTAACTGCATCAATATTTTTTCAACAGCCAGTGATTGTTTAAGAAGGTATTAGTCAAAAAAAATTAAACACCAATGAATATGCATGTGTTGATGAAAAAAGTTGCAGTCGTGATAGCGGTATTTTATCAAAAAAAGACAAATCAGACATGCGCTAGGATGTCCATCAAAGGTTCCCGAACCCTAGTTATTGATTGAAAATCTTTCGGTAGCCGGGCGGCGGAATTCTCTCTTAATAACTTCTTAATGATTGTTAGAAAAAACACCGCTTCCCTAAGCCCGAAATACCATGTTGAACTCATTATCCCCGAAGCGCATACCGGAACGAATTTGCACAGAGCCACTGTCCTGCCATTTTCCCTGATGACCTGAGCCGCGTAGTCCGCCTGAAGCATGAATCCGGACTCGCCGAGCGGGGCCGACAGGTTCAGCCTCGAAGCTGCGTTCCGAGCGTCTTTCGAGTAGTTCAGCGCCACCGCTTGCGGCGTCCAGTTCCCCGGCTCCGACGCCCATTTTAGATAAATCCTCCATGCCCTAGAATCCTGCGGGTTCCTCAGCAATGGGACGAACAGCCTTTCCCTGCGGTCCGCCACAATTGACTTCTCCTCGAACTCCACGCACATCATGCTTGAATCAGGGATGGCGTCCATGACCCCGCCCATCACAATGCTCAGAGGAGTCACCCGGCCTTCGACCTCGCTCGATCTGGCGTTCACCTGAATGAACGTTTGCTCGCTGAACTTCGTGCCCACCTTGTAAAACAGCCTTCGGTCGGGCTTGTCCAGCACGCGGGTGTATCTTCCCGGTTCCTTAAGTTTTTCGCCCGCCGGGCTTGGCGGCTCGCCCTGTTGCAGCGATATCGCCGGAGTAGAGCGGAACTCTCTGCTCTCCTCTTCGATTATCCTGTATATCTTGTTTTCGTGTATCGTATAGTCCATAAATCGCCGCTTCCGAGCGCGCGCCGCGCCTTGCGCTTGTCCCGCTCCAGCCGCAATTATACACGCCCCGCGACTAGCGTTAAACCTGCTTTCATCAATATCATTTACGTGAAGACGCCCCGAATTTTTTTAGTAAAAAAAACCTTCGATAACATTCCATCCCGCTTTACAACAATGCGCAATGTTCCTATAATACAACACGCCTGCGCCCGTAGCTCAGATGGATAGAGCGTTAGGTTGCGGACCTAAAGGCCACAGGTTCGAGTCCTGTCGGGCGCATTCCGCATCGAATCGCCGCTTCCTAAAAGAAGCGGCGTTTTTCATTGTGGCGCGCCCGGCGCGCCGGCGGATTAGTATCTGTTCTTTCCGAAGATGGCTTTCTGCCAAAGGTCGCGGCGGTCGAGATAGCCGTTTTCTTTGTACCATTCGATAGTTTCGCGCGCGCCTTCCAGCAGGTCGGGATGCTCGAATTCGAATCCGAGGGAACGGAGCTTGGTGTTGTCGAATGTGTATACGGCTTTGAGGTAGTACACCATGTCTTTTTCGACGAAGGGGCGGGTCCCCATGATTTTTGCGAACGAGCGGGAAGCGTCCGCGATGTGGTCTGCGGCGCGCACAAAGAGGTCTCGCGGGATGAACACTGGCATGATGCGGACGCCCATCAGCGGGCAGACGAACTCGACGAACTCTCGCAGCGTGTACCGGCTGTTGTCGATGACGATGTAGGTTTCGCCTATGGCTTCTTTGATGTCTGAGACGAAAAGGGCGGCTCGGCAGACGTCCCGGATGTGCACGCCGACGATGTAGCTGTCTAGGTTGACGGGGAAGGGGAGGATGGGGAATTTTGCGAGCAGGAACAGGATGGTGGCGACGCCGTAGACGTTGCGAGGGCCGTACACCGGGGCGGGCTGGACGATGGAGACGGGGAGTCCCTTGCCTACGTATTCGACTCCGATTTCCTCCTGCATGAGCTTTGAGCGCTCGTAGTTCGTGCCGGGCCGTTTGGTGTTGGATTCGCGCACCGGAAGCTCGTCCGGCTCCGGGTGTCCGTACACCGAAACGGTGGAGAACAGCACGAAGCGTTTTAGGTTCTGCTTGAGCGACATCTCGCAGATGTTGCGCATGCCGAACACATTGACTTTTTCGCATATCTCCCACGGAGCCTCGTAGTCGAAGATGGCGGCGGGGTGATAGACGTAGTCGATTTTTCCTTTGAAGATGTTCTTTAGGGAATCGACATTCGTGATGTCTGCTGGGATGAATTCGGCTTTCGGATTGACGAACTCCCGAGAGGCGCCTTCGAGGTCGGTGGCGATGACGCGGAACCCTTTTTCGACGAGCAGGTCGACCATGTGGCCGCCGGCGAAGCCGCAGGCTCCAGTGACTATGGCGGTCGGCACGGAGCGGACGTCCGTCACGCTGGGACGAACCGTTTTTTTCGCGGGAGCTTTCTTCTTCGAGGCGGCTTTTGCGGTGGGCTTCTTAGCCGGAGCCGGTTTGGGTTTCGCTGCGGGCTTGGGCGCCGCTTTCGCCGCAGTTTTCTTTGATGTCTTATTCGCAACAGATTTCGGAGCGGCCTTCGCCGCCGCTGTTTTTTTTGTCGTCGCTTTCTTCGCCATGTTTCCGGCCTCCGGTTTCGCGATTTGGCGGACGCGCCGGGCGCGCCGCCGAATTGGTTCATTATACCTCAAGGGGCGAGCATAAGTGAACCCCGCGGAGAGAAACAAGTGAAATAGTTCACATGATCGTTGCCGCAGAACAGAGGCGAGGAAACTTTGCTAGGGAAAGCTTTAAAAGCATTTTAAAGGCTATAAAAGAGAATCGTTTTAAGCTTCTCTTTGGCAGCCAGAGGCGTAGATGTTTTTTTCGACGGAGAGGGAAGGATTGTTTTGCGCGAGCCGATAGCTGAAGTTTGCAAAATTTGAATACTAAATTCTGATGTTTATAATTCAGTTTTATTGATAGTAAGGTGGGGATTGGCTATATTAGTAGATTGAAAACGAGGCGAGGTGGACGTATTGGACTACGACCCGATGAATCAGGAGTCAGTGGAAATACCTGAAAACATAAAGAATTATCCGATGATACCGTTGCGGGACATAGTGATATTTCCGCACATGATAGTGCCGTTGTTCATAGGGCGAGGCAAATCGGTGAAGGCGCTGGAAGAAGCGATGATGAATGACCGGCGGATAGTGGTCGTCGCGCAGAAGCAGCCGGGCATAGAGGACCCTGACAGGGATGATTTATATGGAGTGGGAACGCTGTGCGAGGCGCTGAACATGGTGAAGCTGCCGGACGGCACTATCAAGGCGCTCATCGAAGGCGTAAACAGGGTGAAGATTCTGGATTATCTTGTGGACGACGAGTATTTCGTCACGCAGGTGGAGCTTATCGAGGAAGAGGCGTCGAAGAACATGGAAGTCGAGGCGCTGATGAGGGAAATCCTCGGCAAGTTCGACAAATATGTCAGATACACGCGGTCGATGCCGCCGGAGGCGTACACATCTGCGTCGTCGGTGGACGAGCCGTGCAGGCTGGCGGACCTTATAGCGTCTCAGTTAGTGCTGAAGGTGGACGTGAAGCAGAGGGTGTTGGAGGCGTTTTTTGCGAAGGAGCGCTTGATAGCTCTTTCTTCAATCCTCGATGATGAATTGGAGATTCTGGACATACAGAAAAAAATTCAGTCGCAGGTGAAGAAGCAGATTGAAAAATCGCAGAAGGAGTACTATCTGAAGGAGCAGTTGAAGGCGATTCACCGGGAACTTGGGGATGCGGAAGAGTTCACCGGGGAACTGCTGGAACTGAAAGAGAAGGCGGACAAGGCGGGGCTGCCGGATTACGCGCGGGAGAAGGTGGAAGCGGAGTTGAAGCGGCTGTCGAAGATGCCGTTTGGCTCTCCCGAAGCGGTAGTGTCTCGCAACTACATAGACTGGATACTGGATTTGCCGTGGGACAAGAACATAGTGGAGAACCTGAACACTGGGCATGTGAAGAAGATACTGGACGAGGATCACTACGGGCTTGAAAAGGTGAAGGAGAGAATTGTCGAGTATCTGGCGGTGAGGAAGCTGAGCAAGAAGGGGCACGGGGTGATACTGTGTCTTGTGGGGCCTCCGGGGACCGGAAAGACGTCGCTGGGCAAGTCGATAGGAAGGGCGCTTGAGAGGAAGTACGCGAGGGCGTCTCTGGGCGGCGTGAGGGACGAGGCGGAGATACGCGGCCACAGGCGGACATACATCGGCTCGATGCCGGGGCGGATAATCCAGCAGATGAAGAAGGTGGGAGTGACCAATCCGGTGTTTCTGCTGGACGAGGTGGACAAGATGAGTTCGGACTTCCGGGGCGACCCGTCTGCGGCGCTGCTGGAGGCTCTAGACCCGGAGATAAACAAGGAGTTCGTGGATCACTATCTGGAAATACCTTACGACCTTTCGGGGGTGATGTTCATAACGACGGCAAACCTGACGCAGCCTATCCCGCCGCCGCTGCTCGACCGGATGGAGGTCATCCGGCTGTCGGGCTACACGGAGGAAGAGAAGCTGAACATAGCGAGGCTGCACCTGCTGCCGAGGCAGCTCAAGGAACACGGGTTGAACGAGGAGTCGCTGAAAATATCGGACAGCGTGGTGCTGGAGATAATCAGGAGATACACGCGCGAAGCTGGGGTGAGGAACTTGGAGAGGGAGCTTGCGCAGGTGTGCCGAAAGCACACGGCTTGTTTGGTTGCGGAGCATGAGGAGAAAAATGGGGACGCGGTTGAGAAAGGCGAGAAAGGCAAATCGGAAAAAGGCGGAAAGAAACGCGCGGCAAAAGCGGATATCGAGCAGAAATGCGCGGTGGTGACGAAGAAAAATCTTGAGAAATATCTTGGCAAGCCTAAGCACAGGTACGGGGTTATAGGGGAGACGGACGAGGTTGGGCTGGCGACGGGAATGGCGTGGACGCAGACGGGCGGGGAGATTCTCAGCATCGAGGCGACATTGATGCCGGGCAAGGGGGAGTTGATACTGACGGGATTGCTTGGGGACGTGATGAAGGAGTCGGCGCAGGCGGCGTTGAGCTACGCGCGGGCGCATTCGGAAGGGCTGAATTTGGGCACGGATTATTTCAAGAACACGGATATACATCTGCACGTGCCGGAGGGGGCGATACCGAAGGACGGGCCGTCGGCGGGGATAGCGCTGGCGGTGTCGCTGATATCCGCGTTATCCGGCAGGCCGGTGGACAGGAACGTGGCGATGACGGGAGAGATAACGTTGAGGGGAAGGGCGTTGCCTGTGGGCGGGATAAAGGAAAAGGTTTTTGCGGCGCACCGGGCGGGAATAACAAAAATCATCCTGCCGGTGGAGAACGAAAAGGATTATTACGAGATTCAGCCGAACGTGAGGAGGAATCTCGAGGCGCTATTTGTGGATCACGTCGAGCAGGCGTTGAAGGCCACGCTCAAGGGCGAGGCAGCCGGCGAGACGGAAGGCGCGAATAAAAATGCGGCGTCACGCGGAGGCGGAAAAAGTGCTAAAAAATGACAGCGCGCCCGGAGAGAACTCCGGAGCAGCTCCGGAATCGGAGCTTTCAAAACGTTTTGACCCGTCGGCATACGAGCCTGTGTGGAGGGAATACTGGGAGCGGGAGGGAGTGTTCTCGCGCCCGTCTATCGATGGCGCAAAGAGTTTCTCGATGGTCATCCCGCCGCCGAACGTAACCGGCAAACTACACATGGGCCATGCCCTGAACATGACTCTTCAGGATGTTCTTCTGAGATTCAATTTTCTGCGGGGCAGGGACGCGTTGTGGGTTCCGGGGACTGACCACGCGGGCATCGCCACTCAGAACGTGGTCGAGGTGAAGCTGGAAAAAGAGGGTCTCGACCGGCACAAGCTGGGACGGGAGAAGTTCGTCGAGCGCGTGTGGGCATGGAAGGACGAATACCACGCGAATATCAAGAATCAGATAACGCGTATGGGAGCGGGAGTTGACTGGAAGCGGGAGAGGTTCACTCTGGACGAGCAGTGCTCGCTGGCTGTTCGCACGGCGTTCAAGCAGTTGTTCGACGAGGGGCTTATCTATCAGGACAGCCGGATAATCAACTGGTGTCCGTTTCACAAGACCGCTCTGTCGGATATCGAGGTGGAGCATGTGGAGGAAGATGGTTTCTTCTATCACATAAAGTACCCTGTGAAGGGCGAGAACTACGCGCTGGAGATAGCGACGACGAGGCCGGAGACGCTGCTCGGCGACTCGGCGGTGGCGGTGCATCCGGACGACGAGAGATACAAGAAATATCACGGTAAGACGTGCGTGTTGCCGCTGGTGGGCCGTGAGATACCGATAATCTGCGACCCTTATGTGGACTTGGAGTTCGGCTCCGGGGCGTTGAAGATAACTCCGGCGCACGACCCGAATGACTTTGAGATTGGGCGGGCGCACGGGCTGCCGGAATATGTGATGTTGACGGAAGACGGAAGGATTTCCGACGACTATCCGGCGTACGCAGGGATGGACAGGTTCGAGGCGAGGGAGAAGATAATCGCAGACCTCGAGGCCGCCGGGTTGTTCATAAAGAAGGAGCCGTACAAGCACTCGGTGGGCCACTGCTACAGGTGTCAGAGCGCGGTTGAGCCGTACTTGAGCCTGCAATGGTTCGTGAGGATGAAGGAGCTTGCGGGGCCGGCGATGGACGCGGTGAAGGACGGCAGGACTCGTTTCGTGCCGGAGCGCTGGACTAAGGTGTATCTCGACTGGCTGGAAAACATCCGGGACTGGTGCATATCAAGGCAGTTGTGGTGGGGCCACCGGATACCGGTGTGGGACTGCGGCTCTTGCGGAACTCGCTCATGCTCGATAGAAGACATCGACGCGTGCCCGAAGTGCGGCTCGAAGGACTTGGCCCAGCAGAGCGACGTGCTGGACACGTGGTTCAGCTCCGGGCTGTGGCCGCTATCGACTCTGGGCTGGCCGGACAAGTCCGCCGATCTCAAGACTTACTATCCCACGTCTGTTCTGGTGACCGGGTTCGACATCATTTTCTTCTGGGTGGCGAGGATGATGTTCTTCGGACTGAAGTTCGGCGGAGACGTTCCTTTCGGGGATGTGTTCATACACGGGCTGATAAGGGATGAGACCGGAAAGAAGATGAGCAAGAGTTCGGGCAACGTGATAGACCCGATGGAAATCATAGATGAGTTCGGCGCGGACGCGATGAGGTTCACCTTCCTGTATCTCGGTTCTATGGGGCAGGACGTGAATGTGTCTGCCGATAGGTTCAAGATCGGAGCGGGGTTCTGCAACAAGTTGTGGAACACGGCGAGGTTCATCCTTATGATGGCGCCGGACGCGCCGGGAATAGAGGCCTCGGAACTGAATTCGGCGAAACTGGACTTGAAGGACAGATGGATGCTTTCGCGGGCGGCGTCGGTTGTCAAAGAGGTGTCCGAGCTAATTGAGTCATACGACCTGAACGAGGCGGCGCAGAAGATATACGACCTGATGTGGAGGGATTTCTGCGACTGGTATATAGAGCTGGCCAAACGCCCGTTGCGCGAGGGCGACGCCGAGACGGTCGGCGCGGTGTCCGCAGTTCTGCATCACACGCTCCGCAGAATCCTCGTCATGCTGCATCCCTACATTCCCCACATCACCGAGGAGATATGGAGCAAGCTGCCGGGGACGGACGGAACTATACTGGACGCGGGATGGCCTGCGAACGACTGGAAGATTGACGCGGAAGCGGAAGAGGCAGTGACGCTGTTGCAGGACGTGGTGCGCCGGATTCGGGACATCAGGGCCGGGCTGAACCTTCCGCCGTCTGAAAAGCTGTCGGTGACGCTGATAACGCACGATGATACGGGCGGGCGCGCGCGCCTGCTCGAATCCGAGGCCCGGTTCATCAGGGACATGGCGGGAGCGGGCGAAATCTCGGTGGACAA
>MWCD01000073.1 GCA_002069885.1 bacterium ADurb.Bin236
CCGAAGGCGGAAGCGAAGCTCCGCATTCGGCGCTAGCATGAAATGTTTTGAAAGGGATTTTAAGGGAAAACTTTTTCAAAAGTTTTCCCTTAACTCTACTTCAATCAGTTTTTTGTTTTTTATTCATCGAAGGCAGAGAGGGCGACGACGCGGCGAGGTCGGCAGGCATTTCTTTGCCTTGAGCGAGGAGGAGCCTTTTGAGTTCGGACATGAATTCGTTGACGTCTTTGAATTCCCTATAGACGGAGGCGAACCTGACGTAGGCGACTTCGTCGAGGTTATAAAGCTCGTCGATGACGGCCTCGCCTATTTCGCGCGTGGGTACTTCGCGGGAGCCTCTTGCCACTTTGTCTTCTATGCGCTCGATTATCTGGTCGATGATTTCGAGGGAGACGGGGCGTTTTTCGCAGGCTTTTATAATGCCGTTGCGGATTTTTGCCGGGTCGAACAGTTCCCGTCTGCCGTCTTTTTTGATTACGCGGAGTTGGATTTCCTCGACGGTTTCGTAGGAAGTGAATCTGGCGTCGCAACCGAGGCACTGGCGGCGTCTGCGGACGGCGTCGCCGTTCTTGATAACGCGGGAGTCGATTACTCTGTCCTCAAGGTTGCCGCAGAAAGGGCATCTCATGACACGCCGCCTCCCCTTGCGGGTTTTATCGCTCCGAATTCAAACGATGAATTCGGATTTTACGCCGCCGTCACCAGTTCAGAATGTCGAGATATATCGGGAACTGCTCGCAAAGTTCCTCGATGCTCGCTCGGATTTTCATTCGGAGGTCTTGGTTCTTCGGGTTGGAAAGGACATCTGAAATCCAGCCGCCGATGAGCCTCATTTCCTCTTCCTTCATGCCGCGGGTGGTGAGGGCGGGAGTGCCGAACCTTACGCCGCTGGTGATGGCCGGGGGGCGGGTGTCGAACGGGATGGAGTTCTTGTTGGCGGCTATGCCGGCTTCTTCCAGCATGTCGGCGGCGTCGCGCCCGTTGAGGCCTTTGTCGGACAGGTCGATCATCATCAGGTGGTTGTCCGTGCCGCCGGTGGTGAGGCGGAAGCCGCGCTCCATGAGGGTTTCGGCCAGAATGGCGGCGTTCTTAATTATCTGCCGCTGGTATTCTTTGAAACCGAAGGATTGGGCTTCGCGGAAGCAGACGGCTTTGGCGGCAATCTGGTGCATTAGCGGGCCTGCCTGAGTGCCGGGGAACACGGCGCGGTCGATGGCGTCGGCCAACTCGCGTTTGCACATGATGATGGCGCCGCGAGGGCCGCGGAGCGTCTTGTGCGTCGTCGAGGTGACTATGTGGGAATGCGGCACGGGGTCCGGGTGTTCTCCGGCGGCGATCAGGCCGATGATGTGCGCGATATCCGACATCAGGTATGCCCCGACCTCGTCCGCTATGCTTCTGAATATCTCGAAATCTATGATTCTCGGATAGGCGCTGGCTCCGCAAACGATGAGTTTCGGTTTAACTTTTTTGGCGATTTCGCGGATTTCGTCGTAGTCCAGCCGCTCGTCCTTCTTGCTGACGCCGTAAGAGTGGTAGTCGTACCATTTGCCGGAGAAGTTGAGATTTTTGCCGTGAGTGAGATGGCCGCCGTGCTCGGTGGACATGCCCAGTACGGTGTCTCCGATGTCGAGGATGGCGTAGTATGCCGCCATGTTGGCTGCGGAGCCAGTGTGGGGCTGGACGTTCACGTGCTCGGCCTTGAAAAGCTTCCGCGCTCTCTCTTTTGCGAGGTTTTCGCCCATGTCGTAGTAAGCGCAGCCGTTGTAGTACCTTTCGCTGGGGTAGCCTTCGGCGTATTTATTGGTGAGGATGCTTCCCATAGTCTGAAGCACCGCGCGGCTCGCGTAGTTTTCGGACGGTATCATAACGAGCGTTTTAGTCTGTCTTTCGTATTCGCCTTCGAGCAGTTTGGCGATCTGGGGGTCAATCTGGTGAAGCGAAGAATCGATGTAACTTGCCATTTGTTTCTCCTTCTTTCCTAGTCCGGAGTCCGGATAATACGGGTTTAGCGCCCTTCGGACCCTGTGAATATCGGGTAATTATAAGCCTGTGTTTCAGGCGTTATCAATACCCGCCGGTTTTTTAGAGCTGCGGGGCCGCTTCATCTTTCTTTTGTCAGCCGTCTTGATGTCCGCCGGATGTTGCTGATAATATGTCATATTATTAATGTAAATCTTGTCGACAGGATTCGGGTCGTCAAACATGAAGATACGATTCTGGGGAGTGAGGGGGAGCGCGCCGACTCCGGGGCCGAAGACTTCACGGATAGGCGGAAACACGTCTTGCGTCGAAGTGTCCGCAGGATGCGGAGAGACTATTATATTCGACGCGGGAACCGGGCTGAGGGAGATGGGGCTGAACTATTTCACCCGTCCCGCCCCGCCGAAGCGGCTCCATCTATTCCTGTCGCATTTCCACTGGGACCATATACAAGGCTTTCCGTTTTTCGGCCCGGCCTTTTTGGGAGACGTCCGGATGGACATCTACGGAGCGCCGGGGGTGGAAGGATTTCTGGCCGCGCAGATGTCGGCCCCGTTTTTTCCGGTGTCGCTCGCGGACATGAAATCCGAGAAGGTGTTCCACGAGCTTAACGGCGCGGCGATGGAGTTCGGGGGCTGCTCGGTGATTCCTGTTCCGCTGAGCCACCCGCAATCGTCTTATGGGTTCGTGCTGATGGAGAACGGAGTGAAAGCCGTATATTCGAGCGACACGGAATACGTCGCCGGCGGAAACCATGAGACTTTCGTGGAGATGATCCGCGACGCGGATATTTTGATGTTTGACGCGCAATACACCCCGGAGCAGTATAATAAAGGCAGGGTGGGATGGGGGCACAGCACGTTCGAGGCGGCCGCTGAGATAGTGAAAAAAGCGGGCGTCAAGAAGCTGGTCCTTTTCCACCACGAGCCGACGCACGACGACGCCGCCGTCGAAGAAATCGAGAGACGGGCGAGGGAACTTTTCCCGGACACCGTAGCCGCGCGCGAAGGCATGACGATAGAAATCTGACCCCGGCGGGCCACATGGCCGGGTTCAGCCGGGGAAGGCCGGGAATGGGCGCGCTGAAAGACAGACAACATGCGGCGGCGGAAATAGCAGACCGCCATCAATCCGGATTCTCATTCATTGAACTCATACTAGTCATCGTCCTTGTCCTCATACTCGCCTCAATGCTTGTTCCCAGATATTCGAAGGACGCGATAACGAAACACAAGGTGTACGCTTCCGCGCACGATCTTGCCGCGGATTTGAGATACGCAAGACGGCTGGCCATCGGCGGGGGACAGGACGGGCAGGATGAAAATCCGTTCTGGCTGACGTTGAGCGCAAACCCCGCCGCCGGAGCCACGAACACTTGGAAGATATACGAGGACGGCAACCCCGGCAATCCTCTGAAGACGGTCACGGCGCTGGAGGAAATCGAGTTACTGGTGGTCGGGGCCGCAACAGACTCGTTCAGGTTCGACCGTGACGGAGCGCCGACGCCCGACTCGGCGGCCATAGACGTCGCCGACTCCGGGGGCCTTTACAGATGGCGCGTCTCCGTCGTAAGATCCACCGGAAGAGTCACCCTTTCCGAGATGTAAGCCACGACTGTTCGTTTCATTTTTAACCTTCCTTGCTTCACCGGAGCGCAAAAAAAGGATAAACTATAGTCATCGGGAATTAGCGCGCTTGCGCGCGAATATTCGGCCCGGAGGCGACTCCCTCTGATGCGAGACACGCGGCACGACGGTTCGAGAGGATTCACCATCGTCGAGGTGGTGGTGGTGGTCGTGCTTATGGGGCTGGTCGTCTATCCTATGGCTAGAGTGGTGGCGTCGTCGCTTGAGGCGTCGAACAACGAGTTCAGGCTGACGCACGCGGCGTTTCTGGCGCAGATGAAGATAGAGGAGACGCGAACGCGGGCGGCTTGTTATTCCACCGCCGGCCCGCTCTGCCCGGAGGGCGGCTCTTCGGACTTTACGGCCAACTTCGACTCGACCCCGACCACCGTCGGCAACCCGTGTCTTTTTCCCGCGCCGTTCGAGGACTTCAAATGCACTGTGCAATATTACAACACCGGCGGCGCGGGGTTCCGCAGGGCTATGCGAGTGAGAGTGTGGCATGATACGGACGTGGACAACACGCTCGACGCGGACGAGCCGAGCGTGTTTCTTGAGACGACGATATCTAAACGTCCGCCGGACTGGTAACGGAACATGGGCGATTCGGACAGACAAAAAGGCGTGACTCTCATAGAGCTTATCGTTGTTGTGGCGATAGTGGCTATACTCGCTTTCGCTCTTTTCCGGATAATAGAGACTACATACAAGTCTTGGCGCACAGCGGACAGGCGGGTCGAACTGCTGCAAATCGGCAGGGTGGCTATGGACCTGCTGACGAGGGAAACCCGGAAGGCGCACGACATGGCCGACGTGTCGGACCCTGACTACTTCGGCTTCTACCCGGACCGCGCTACGGACACCCCCCACAGGTTCTACTTCGACTCGGCGGCGAACGACTTCCAGTTCGTCAACATCGGCTCCGCCACCGACTCGATAGCGGCTCCGATGGACTCTTTCGAATACCTGACTTACACGCGCCGCCTCACGACCGGGACGGCTGACTTCAGAAAAGTGAACGCGCTGAAGTTCGTGTTCGCGGTGTCCGACGAGCGCCGCATACTAGACGAAGGCAAGGGCGCGCTCAATCTGAACCCGATGACATTCCGCTCCTTCTCCCAGATACGCTCCAACCGGGAGGGCTGGATGCTTTCGCTGACTAGCGCCTTCGCGACGGACACCACCGTGTACAGCTCGAAAAGTTCGGATGACATCTGCGGAAAGATATACTGCGACCGGGTGGACCCGTCGAATATTACGAAGCAGACGCTGGAGATAACTTGGAAAAAAGGCTCGATGGCCCCGCCGAAGAACCTAGCCCAGAACACCGCTCGCGACTTCTGGTGGGCGTGCGCCAACACGGTGGCGGACGGGATTCAGGCGTCCCCCTACCCCGGCTCGAACAACACGGTAAAACTGACAATAACCGATAACACCGGGGAGACGTGCGTTTACGAGGACAAGATATGGGTGATAAGCAACTTTTGAGAGCGACCCGGAAATCGCCCCGCGACGGCCAGTCCGGCTCGGTCATCCTGATGACGATGTTCATCATTTTCTTTCTCGCCGCGCTTATGATAACGGTGGAGATGCTCCGGCTCTCCGACCTCGAAGACGTGACGAACCAGATAGAGGACATGCAGGCATACTACTGCGCGGAGGCGGGGATAGAGTATTTTCTTAACCTGCACAGGTTCAACAACAACGTGCCGCCGCTGAACTTCGCGGCTGACGTGACTCTTCCGCAACTTCCTTGCACTTCCGGCGGCGGTTTCGGCAACTCCACATGGACATATCAAGTCAGATACTATAACAGCAAAGCCTGCAAGAGGGACCTTAATGCGAACGGCAGCCCGGACAGCCCGTACTATAATCTGCTGCACGTGATTTCGACCGGGCGGACCACGCGTTTCACTCGGCGCGTGCGCGCCGACATCCACCGCCCTTCCGAGGGGGCGTACATAGACAGCGTGGAGATACGCCGCTGGCGGGAATTATAACGAAGGCGCGGCGCGGCTTGACGGCGTCGGCTCATCATAGGGAGGACAACATGAAAAAAAACAAATCGCACGCGGCGGCCTTATTCGCGGCGGCTCTCGCGGCGCTGACGGTCTTCGGCGCAGCTCCCGCCGGGGCGTTAAATCTGTATTACGGAGACATCCACTCGCACACGAGCTTCTCCGACGGAGAGGGGATTCCTGAGGAAGCGTTCGACTACGCGCGGACAACCGGCAAGGCGGATTTCTGGACTGTGTCCGACCACCTAGAGCAACTAGACAAGCGGCAGGACCTGCTTGAAGGCGCGGCTCCTGTGGACGAGTTCGAGCACACCATGAAAGTCGCCGACGAAAAAGACGACCCCGGCAAATTCGCCGCCTTCGCGGGTTTCGAATGGGCCACCGACGTTTCTCAGGGCCACATAAACGTCCTCAACGCCAAATCCATCCCGTCCGTCAACAAAACATACAGACTCAAGCAGTTTTACAAATGGATATACGACAACCCCGACGCGATGATGGGATTCAATCATCCGGCAGAACCGGACGGGTTTCGGTTCAACAACTTCGAGCTGGTTCCGGCAATTGCCAGACAGGTGTTCTTCTGCGCGGTGACGAGAGAGAGAGACATCCCATATTTTTATAATTCGCTGGACGCCGGATGGTGGCTCGCGCCCTCCGGCCATCAGGACAACCACAGCCGGAACTGGGGAACCCATCCCAACGGGAACTTCACCGGGGTTTACGCGGAGGAACTGACGCGGGAGTCGATTATCGAGGCGTTCCGGGCGCGGAGGTTTTTTGCGACGAACGACCGCGCGTCGAAGATAATGCTGACCGGGAACGGGCAGCCGATGGGCGCGCGGCTGACAGCCGAATCGGCGACTCTCGAAATTGATGTCGCCAATGGCGGCGGGGCTAAGATATCGACGGTCAGCCTGATTGGGAACGGGGGAGAGACGCTGGAGAAATGGACGCCCGGCTCAGCCGAATTCAAGGTTTCTGCGTCCCGCGCGGCCTCTACCGGCAAAACCCTCTGGTTCGTCGTGTTCGCCGAATTCGACAATGGCAGATATATCATGTCGGCTCCGATATGGCTGAGAAGCGAAGCGGGGATTTGACCGGAATTTTCCGCCGTGGAAATATGGATCAATCAAGAGCAAGCGGAAGACTTCCGAATAAAAAGCAGATTTGCCTGATAAAAATTTTTCTTCACTTTTTCGCGTTTATGATATATTGTGAACACTGAATAATTGTAAGGAAATGGAAAAAACAACGTGAAGCTCATCAAACTGACAGCGATAGCAGCGATGATATCGGCGTGCGCGGCGCTGGTTGCCGGGTGCGGCGGAGGCGGGGCGGCGGGGGCCGCGCTCGTCATTTCAAAAAGCGGCAAGTCCGACAACCCCATCATCCCTATGCCGGCGGGACATCCCAATAGAATCGTTTACAAGAGCTTCCCGTCAAGCGCTCCCGACGGAACTATTCTGAGCATGGATCCGTCCGGGGCGAACAAACTAACTCTCACAAGCTCGCCATCCGGGGCGCGCTCTTTCATTTTCACCTCCCCGGCGGTTTCTCAGAACGGACTTCAGGTTTACTTCGCATCAGACTGGTATTCCACGACCACGGACATTATGACCAGCAGAATCGACGGCATGCTTCCCACGCCGCTGATCCGCAATTCGACGATAAATCTCGAGACGCCGAGGGTGTCTTGGGACGGAACTAAGATAGCTTTCTCCGGTTTTGAGGAGCGTGTAGTGACGGCGGTCATCCATCCGTCGCGCGCGTTCGTGACAAGCGCCGCTATCGAACTGCCCGAACAAAACGCAAATATCGGACTGACAGGCGGCGGCGAATGGCTCTATTCGAAATCGGGCACGCTAGGACTTTGCAATAAATCCTGCTCGCAATGCGACATAAGCGAGTTCAGCGAGCTTCTCCGCTTCGCCACGTTCTATAACTCGGCGCAAACGGAATTCCCCGTCGGCAAGACGTACTGCGTCGCCATCGACGATGTGAATAGAATTAACATCAGCGTGACCGCGCACACATACTTGCCTCCCGGAGCGGGCAGCATCACTTTCACTTGGCAGTGGCTCCAGAATCCTCACCCGGAAACATTCGGCCCGATAACTCTCGCCGGCTCTCTGAACGGCACAACCCGCATCGGCATGGGCTACAACTTCATCAACACTTTCAACTTCAAAAAATACGATATTTTTACAGCGGACATCGACGGCTCTAACGTGGTTCAGCACACGGACGACGACGACCCGGCGAGATTCCCCTGCTTCTCCCCCGTAGCAAGCAATTTCATATATTACACTCAGGGAATCCTCGACACCGCTTATATGGAGTATGAATTCCCGGAATCGTCCAATATATACAAACTCGATCTGACTACTGGCGTGAAAACCCTTGTTTTCTCAGGCGCGATGGACCGCCACTGCAGCGTCAGCCCTAGCGGAAAACTAATCGTTTTCTCAAGATTCAATGACGAAACCGAAAAATACGACCTTTACCTTCATGACTTGGACACAGGGCTTACCTCTCTTCTGATAGACACCGGAGGCAACGACTTGTACCCCGTTTTTTCGCCGTCCGGAGCTTATGTGGCTTTCCAGTCCGACCTCACAATCGACGATGATATCTTCACAGTAAAGATAGACGGGACGGGTCTGACGAACGTGACGAACAACAGAATCGACGACCGTATGCCGGCATGGGCTCCCTGATATTCGCCTCCGGCTTTTTTGCTCGCTAGTTCCTGTAATAAATCTAACAATATGAGACAAGCCGAGTAGTATATTATTCACATTGCAACTGAATCATGCGCTAAATTTGTTGAAAGCGCTGTTTTTTCACTATTGTTAGCGACCGTGCTTTTATATGCTTAATAATATGGAGAAATGTGGTTGTAAATTAAATCTTGTAATGATAAAATGCGGTCTATGAATATGAATGAGATGCCTGCTGATAGGGTTATCATTGCTTTAGATGTGCCGGGATATGACGAGGCGGCGGCGATGACGGAGAAGCTTGGAGACCTTGCGAGCTTCTACAAGGTCGGCCTCGAACTGTACATCCGGGACGGAGAACGGGCGCTGGAGATGTTGCGCGCGGCGGGAAAACGGGTGTTCCTAGACCTGAAACTGCACGACATCCCGAACACGGTGGCGAAGGCGGTGGAGTCGATAAAGACCAAGGGCGCGAGCCTTACGACGCTGCACGCGGGCGGCGGAGGAGAGATGATGAGAGCGGCAAGCGCGGCGCTGGGTGGCGCGGGCGGCGGCCTCAGGCTCCTCGGAGTAACCGTGCTCACCAGCATCGACGAGCGGACGCTCAGGGAAGATATCGGCACACAGCTTTCCATCCCGACGCTGGTGTCCAAATGGGCGGCGCTGGCGCGGGAATGCGGACTTCAGGGCGTGGTGGCGTCGGCCCTCGAACTTTCCCTTCTAAGGGAGAAGTTGGACGATAGTTTTCTTATCGTTACGCCGGGCATCAGGCCGGCGGGCGGAGATGTGGCGGATCAGAAACGAGTGGTCACCCCGAAACAGGCGTTCGAGCGGGGGGCCAGCTACATAGTGGTGGGGCGTCCTGTGACCGCCGCCGCCGACCCGGCGGACGCCATGCGCCGGATTCTGGACGAAATTTCTTAATCAGGGGACGAACGATGTCGGAATCCCACGACCGGGCCACGCACCACTACAACCTCGGCATACAGTTTGAGCGCAACGATGACACAGACAACGCGGCGCGGGAGTTCGAGAACGCCATACGGGCGGACTGCCGGTTCCCGTATCCGTACCGCGCTCTGGGCGAGATATATTTCAACAAGGAACGCTACGAGGACGCGCTGGAGCATCTTGAGAAGGCAATCGAGCTTGACCCTGACTGGATAGAGGCTCTGGGACTTGCGGCGGACACGCTCATCGAACTGGGAGACACGCGGAAGGCGGCCCCGCTTCTCGAAAGGGCGCTGCGGGGAGACCCCGGCAATCCGCGCTACAGCGCGCAACTTGGCCGGATTCTAATCGCCGAAGGGGATTTCTCCGATGCGGTCGAGCTGCTGGAAGGCGCGCTTCGGGCCAACCCGGACGACTATAAGCTCAACTACAACATGGGAGTGGCGCTGGGCAAGCGGGCCATGGCCGACATCGATCTTTCGATTGAGCACTGGCGCCGCGCGGTGGCTGTAAAGGCCGACGACCCGCGCGCGTTCCGCAACATGGCCATCTCGTATTTTTCCAGAGGATTCCTCGACGAGGCTTCGGACGCCTTCAGGACGGCCCTCTCGCTCGACCCCAACGACGATGTCTCGGCCCGTTTCCTGAAATTCTCGGAGGGCGTAAACAAACGTGGATAGCGCATCCTTCACATCTCCCGCGAAGATCAATCTCTTCCTCGACATCAGAGGAAAACGCCCCGACGGATACCACGAGACGCTAACGTGGATGCAGACGATAGACCTGTGCGACACGCTGACGTTGGCGCGCTCGGCGAGGGACTTCTCCACGCTGAGAAGCGACAACTCCTCGATGCCGCTCGGCAAACGCAATCTCTGCATAAAAGCCTACGAAGCGGCGCGAGCGGCGGCGGGAGACGCGGTGGACAGCGTCGAGATATCCCTCAAGAAACGCGTGCCTCTCGGCTCCGGCCTCGGCGGCGGCAGCAGCAACGCCGCCTCCGTCATCAAGGGGCTGAACGTCCTTTTCTCCCTCGGAATGACGGATGAAAAGATGTCGAAAATCGCCGCCGGAGTGGGAACTGACGTGCCGTTCTTCATCCGGGGCGGCGCGGCGATCGCCTCCGGCAGAGGCGAAATTATTTCTCCCCTGCCCTCTCTGCCGGCTCCGATTCATCTGTTGGTGGCGAAACCGGAAGCGTCCGTATCCACCGGAGAGGCGTACAAGTGGGTGAAAGGCTACAAAGGGGAAAGAGATCTTGACCGGGAAGAGACCGCCGCCCGGATTGCCAGCGGCGACCTGCAATATGTGATGGACCGGATGTTCAACTGTTTTGAAGAAATAGTGTTCGGCCGGCTGCCCGCCCTCGCGGCGCTGAAAAGCAAACTTCTCGACGCCGGATGCGTGAAGGCGCAGATGACGGGGAGCGGCTCCGCCGTGTTCGGAATATGCCCCGACGAAAAGACGGCGCGGAGCGCCGCGTCCGCCCTTTCGGCTGACGACGACACCCTGTTCGTCGCCGCATGCCGGACTATCTGACGACACGACGGGATGAAAAATCCGATAAAAAACAAGCCTGATATAGAGAAACGCCTACCGGGAACTCCGGCGCGGCTGACCGTGCTCGGCTCCACCGGCTCAATCGGCGTCAAAGTCCTTGAGACGGCGCGCGAACTGCCCGGCGGCAGGGTCGAGATAGAGAGCCTTGCGGCCCGGACAAACTGGCGGTTGCTCAAGGAACAGGCCGTCCGGCGCGGAACGATGGCGGTGTGCCTCTCGAACCCGGCAGCGGCGCGGGCGCTGGCGCGGGCGTTTCCGGGCGCTCCTTTCAAAATTCTTGAAGGCGCGCAAGGGCTGGAAACGCTGGCCTCCGCGCCCGGCGGCGGGCCTGTGTTCAACGCAATTGCGGGCATCGACGGGCTAAGGCCCTCGCTGGCCGCGCTCCGCGCCCTCCGCCCTCTCCTGATGGCAAACAAGGAAAGCCTCGTCGCCGGAGGAAGGTTGCTCCGCGCGGAGGCCGACCTTCTCCGGGTCCCCCTCATCCCCGTCGATAGCGAGCACTCCGCGATATTCCAGTGCCTGAGCGGGCGGGACGCGTCGGAAGTGCGCCGGGTGGTCATCACCGCCTCCGGCGGCCCGTTCCTGAAAAGAAGAAACGTCCGGGGGGCGACTCCCGCGCAGGCGACCGCGCACCCGGTCTGGCCGATGGGGCCTAAGGTGTCCGTCGATTCCGCCACCCTGATGAACAAGGGGCTGGAGCTTATTGAGGCCGCGCATCTATTCGGGCTTGCGCCTGAGAAGCTTTCGGTGGCGATTCATCCGCAGTGCGTGGTTCACGCGATGGTGGAGCTTGCGGACGGCTCGATTATCGCGCATCTGGCTCCGGCGGACATGAAGACGCCGATAAGGTACGCGCTGACATACCCGGAGCGGCTGCCGGGCGGCGATCAGACGCCCTCTCTATCGCTGTCCGACATCAGCGGCATGACATTCGCCGAGCCTGACGAAAAACGGTTCCCGTGCCTGACGCTCGCGCGGGCGGCTTTGGCGCGCGGAGGCCTTGCTCCGGCAGCTCTCAACGCGGCGGATGAAGTCGCGGTTTCTTTCTTCCTATCCGGAAAAATCGATTTTGCGGATATTCCCTCCGTCATCGAAAAAACGATGTCGGCAGTTGACGACCAACTAGACGGCGACCCGATGTCGCTCGAGGAAATCATGGAGATGGACGCGGCGGCGAGAAAGGCGGCGAAGTCGGCTGCCCGCGCGGCAGCGCTCTGAACGAGCATCTATGTCGAACAAAGTTAAATCGAAAATATTCGCATGGGCGATAATTCTGTGTCTGGCTCAAGCCGCCGCGCTGGCGTTCATCGGCAAAAACTGGCTCGCAAAAAAGGGCCTAGTTCCCGCAGGCTTGGGAACGGCGCCGGCGGCCTCGGATGTTGTTTCCTCCCTTGAATATTCAGACGTCAAGCTAGACGAAAAGGCCAGCGTCCTGTTCACCGAAAAAAATGGAACAAAGATAGTTTACACAATCGACCCGAAGCTGCAGATGATTGCCGAGAAGCTGTTTCAGGAGTTCAATCCGGTCGCCGGAGCCTTCGTGGCGATAGACGCGCGCACCGGAGACGTCATAGTGATGGCATCCCACGCCCGGAACAGGAAAAACGGGGACAGCCTGCCCGAAGGCTCGACGTTCCTCGACCCGGCGTTGCGCAACAGCGCCAACCCGATGGCGTCGATAGCCAAGATCGTCACGGCGTCCGCCGCTATGCGGCACGGTCTTTTCAGCCCAACCGACACCCTGACTTGCGCAGGCTCGTTCCGCGCGGGCGGCGACGTCATTACCGACCCGGTGGGCGTCTCGCACGGCCAGATATCCATGGCCGACGCGCTGGCGAAATCCTGCAACCCGTCGTTCGCTCAGATAGGGCTTAAAGTCGGGCGCGACCGCCTGCTCGAAGAGTTCCGCCTGTTCGGCTTCAACCGCTCCATTGAGTTCGACCTCCCCGCGCTTGAGAGCAGAGCGGCGTTCGGCGACGACGAGTATTCCGTCGCGCGCGCCGGCTCGGGGTTCCACGGCGCTTGGATGTCTCCCCTTCACGCGGCGATGATCGCCTCGACAATCAGCAACCGGGGAGTGATGATGCGTCCGCGCGTCATCCGCTCCATCGACGCGGGCGGCGGAGAGCGCTCCGCCAAACCCGCCGCGTTCCTCAACCCAATGTCCGAGAAGAACGCTGTCGCCATTGAAAAGATGATGGACAACACCGTGAACCAGCCGGGTTTCACGGCATACAGGGGATTCCACCACAACGGTCGCTACATCGGCGGCGACACGCATGTGGTGGGCAAAACCGGATCGCTGAGCGGCAATAATCCCGCCGAGATGTACACGTGGCTGATCGGCCACACCACCGAAGGCTCTCCCGACATCGCGTTCGCCGCGATGGTGGTCAACGACGAGAGATGGGTGATAAAAGCCGCTTCGTTCAGCGGCCAGTTCTTCAAACACGCCGGGCGGGGCAAATGAGGCTGAAAGCGGAAAAGATAAGGACTGCGGCGCTCGCGGCCCTGCCTGCGGCGGCGGTCATAATCGCTGTCGCGCTGTGGTCCGGCCGGGGATGCGCCGCGCAGAACTCGCCCGCGTCAACGGACGTCTATTACGAAAACTCCCGCAAAGCCGAGTCCGCGCGCCGCGAAAAAGCGCGCGACTGCCTCGAACTGGCCGAGGTCCTTCTCGATTCCGGCGAATGGGAAACCGGCCGCTCCATCTTCCAGCTTTGCGGCGAAAAAGACAGCGCCAAGCGCGGCAGGATAGAAGAAATGCTCGCCGTCCGGGACGAGTTCGCCCGGTTCATGACAGGCTGGAGCGTCCCATGGCCCGGCCTCGACGGAGAGCCGGTCTCGGCGATGAGCAGAAAAGAGGCGGAGACGC
>MWCD01000074.1 GCA_002069885.1 bacterium ADurb.Bin236
ACTGGTCGAGCCCCGCGTTGGCCACAGGCACGCAGTTGACAGTTATCGTCACTGAATCCGGCGCGCTGTTCACGTAGCTGTCGTTGACTATGAGTTGGAACGTGTAATCGCCGCAAGTTGCGGGAGTGAACGTCGGTTTCGCCTCGGTATAACTCGAAAGAGTCGCAGCAGGTCCAGAAGTTTTATCCCATAAATATGTTAAAAGGTGGCCATTGACATCATAGCTGCCGGTTCCATCAAGTTCGACGAGTATGCCTGTTTCAACTATGTTCTGGTCGGTACCGGCGTCGGCCACCGGAGGATAGTTGACCACTATTGTCACCGAATCCGGCGAGCTGAAAAGGAAACCGTCGTTAACCACAAGCTCGAACACATAATCGCCCGGTTCAGAAGGGGTGAAGGTAGGCTGTGCGGAAGTATCGCTCGACAGCGTGACTGCGGGGCCGGCCGTCTGCGTCCATTTATAAGTTAGCGGATCCATGTTGGGGTCGGAGCTGCCCGTTCCGTCCAACTGAACCAATACGCCGTAGTTCGGAATGAAATCATCGTCGCCCGCGTCCGCAACCGGCGCTAAATTGATAATGAGTTTATTGGTTCCGCATTTGGATGAGTTTCCTGAAGCTGTTGTCGCAATCGCGGTGAGCGTGTTGCCCGCAGAGGAAGGACATCCGTTTGCCTCCCAATTGCCGCCCGACACTGTCGTTGAGCAGAGGTAAACGAAAGCTTCTCCGGCTCCGCTCGGATCAGGCGACACAGAAGGATTTGCGGCGTTTGTAGCCTGATAGACGTCTATTGTTGTGCCATCAGCAAGGGCGCTGGTTCCCCAGACTCTATAGACTCCCACCCCTGTAGCTATATAGTTGACGATTGTAGGAGCAGCAACGTTATTGTTCCCGTTTGAGGTCAAGTCAATAGCAATGCCGGTATTATTGAATATCGAATTATTTCTTATCGTATTGTTTATTGTCGTTGCGCCGTCAACCACCACTCCTGTTCCGCTGTTAAATCCTATATAATTGATATTTCCAGAAGAGCCAATGACATTGCTCGAAGCTCCCGCCGATATCAAAACGCCGTTTCCGGTGTTTGGGATGCTCAACACTCCCGTCGTGTCAACTCCGATTTTATTCCCGTACACTTGATTGCCTGTTGTTCCGGCTCCGGTTATAAACACCCCGCTGCCGCCGTTGCCGGAAATGATATTTCCCGGCCCCACAATATTATTTTTAGCTCCCCCTGTTATTTCCGCCCCGTGATAAGCGTTCGGCTTCGCAAACGCTGCGGTCCCCGTTCTGTTGACCCCTATCAAGTTGTTGGTGATTATATTTCCAGTCGTGGTTGCCCCAGTGATTCGAATGGCTGGCTGAGCCGCCGCCCGATTGACAATGAAGTTGTTTTGTATAGTGTTGTTCGTGGCTCCTGATGTAATTAGTATCCCTAGATTGTTTGCCGCCTCCGTACTTGAGTCATTTCTGTATGTTCCGAAATCATTTAACTCTATAAGGTTGTTCGACACTGTTGTCTGGCAGCCGCCGCCTCCGGAAGCGTCCAGCGAAAGAGCGTATGCAGTGGTGATTGCCGTGAAAGTTATGCCTTTAATAACATTGTTAGAGGAACAAATTTTCCATCCATTCTGAGTAAGCCGGTATTCTCTTCCGAGAGCGTCATTCGTCATGTCAAGGGTGAGTCCGGCAGGATCTGTCACATCCGGCAGAGTGCCGGGAGTTGCCGGAGTTATCGGATTTGCCATTGATGAATCGAAGCAAATCACATCGTGTCCGGCTGCTCCGTTCGCTGCGATAATTGCCTGACGCAATGAACCTGCTCCCCATCCGGTGCTTGTTACACATTGCGTGCAACCTGCCGCGCATGCCGATATTACAAGAGGGTCTTCGCCGACAATAACCGTTATGGGAACTTCGGCATACAATCCGCCGACCGATTTTGCTCTGAGATTTCCTGCTCCTTGTCCGAACGCAAATAACTCTCCGGGGGTTTTAATGAATGCGGCGTCTGAGTCGAAAGACCATTCAAATTCGATTCCTTCTAACTCTTCTCCATTAATATTCCTAGCCAGTGCAGAGAAAAATTTCGTCTGTCCGACCGTCATTGCGGCTATCGGCGGAAATATCTCTATTGAGGCGACGTTATTGTTTTGCGCCGAGCTGACCTTGACTATCGTTTCGGCGGATGCCTGTTGACCGGCTGCGCTAACCGCTTTCACGCCTATTTGATATTCGCCTTCAATAACCGGAGCCGTCCAAACCGCTGCTCCGCCTCCCGCGTCAAATATTGTTCCTGCGGAGGCGCTCCAGTCAAAAACGACTTCGGCGTTTGCTGTTGCAGAGGTCTGCGCAAAATACTCAACTGTCTCGCCCGGAGACACCGTAGCCTCAGCCGGCGACAGGCTGGTTATGATGAACTCCTGCGCTGCAATGGCATTCAACGCAGCCGCAAGATTCAACCTCGGGCCGATTTCCGGGAATCCGGCCACAGGAACTCCGGTATTGATAAGGATTTCTATAATCTCTTCTGAAAGCAAACTTGGATCCGCCGCGCGCAACAAGCCTGCGGCTCCTGAAACAAATGCGGCGGCCATGGAAGTTCCGCTTGCCCGGGAGTATCCCGAATCCATGAAAGTGGAGTAAATATCCCTTCCGGGCGCCGATATCCTGACCTTTGAGCCGTAATTCGAGAGAGAATCCGCGACGTCTTGTCTGTTTACGGAGCCCACAGCAAGAACGCCGGACAAGGAGGCGGGAATCACATTATCGGCAGAAGAGCTATTGTTTCCCGCCGCTACGATTACTATCGCTCCGCGCGAACGCGCAAAGTCAACAGCCGTTGAAAAAACCTTCATCGCGCCTTCGTCGGCCTGCTCCAGACTGCGAGACAGACTGATATTTATGACGCTGGCTCCTCCTGCCGCCGCCAAAATAATTCCATTAAGCACGGCGTCCATCGGGCAAACGCCGTCGTCTCCGCAAACCCGCACTGGCATTATCCGGCAGTCCGGGCATACTCCCGCAATCCCTTGCCAGTTGTTGTGGGTTGCGGCCACTATCCCGGCTACCATCGTTCCGTGTCCGTTATGGTCTTGGCCGGATGGCGAAGTGTCGCCGTAAATGGCGCTGAAACCCGGATTCAATCGCGACGATAATTCGGGATGAATTCCGCTTACTCCCGTGTCAAGAACAGCCACCACGGGATTGCTTTTCGCTTCCAACGCCGCCCATGCTGCAGGAGCCTCTATCCTGTGAAAACCCCAAACCTCGTCCGAATCGCCGCCCGGCTGATACGGCGGATCAAACGGAGGATATTCACTTGAGAGCAGATAATAGTTTCTTGCAGCCGATACGGAAGCAGACGGCTTATTGGCTTCAATCCAATTCAGCGCCGCCTGCGGGTCCGACACTTTCAATGAATACAAATTAACATATCTCGACATGCTCAAAAACTGCGCGGATAACGCATTCTGCGTCTGAGCTAAGAAACTGCCGTGCTCCGGCGGAATAAACAAAACGATTTCATCAGATTTAAAGAGCGGAACGCTGCTTGTGCCGGATGAGTCTTCAGCGCCTGCCGATAGCCAAGCGTCGTCCGCCTGTTGTGTCCCATCCGGCTCATTTATTGTCAATACCGCGCTTTGTGTTAGGAAAACAGCGCATGCCATCCCGGGTTTCATTGACGGCATTGTCACATATTTTTCAGCGACAGTGTCATAATGCCAGCAAGGCCCTCTAACGCTGCCGGATATTGTCCAGCCGGTTCCATTTAATGACAGGGCGACTGAGGGTAGTATCGCATAAGCGTATGGATTTCCTACGGTGTTCCATCCCGCGTGAAGCTCATATGCTATTGAGCCGGTTGGAGATTGCAGCCAATCTAACGGCATCGAAAAGTCTGTGTCCACATGCAGCCAATATCCATATCCATTTTGAATGTTTTGAGTTTGGTCGCATGAGATGTTTTGAGACGACAACGAAAAAACCTGTAAATTCGGAACTTCGGCAACCGCCCCGGCGCAGAAACGAGAATACATCGCTTTTGCCGTAGATCCGTCAACAAGATTCCATCCCTTTTTCAGCCCTACTGACGCCTCTGCGCTTAAAGAAATTGCTAATACTGTTGCGACCGACAATACGAAACAAGCTAAAAACCTTCTGCTTTGCTTTATCCCTGTGTGTTCCGTTGTTCTTATTTGCAGTTTATTCATCATTATCGTTTATCGCTCAGCGCTCGCATTAACTATATAATACAAACAAAAAGTATAACTTTCTTGTTCCTATTTAATATTTCCTATAATAGACAAATCTAAACATATAAATTATAAAATATTTTTTACATAAGACATATTCGACAAATCACACAGAATGACATATCGTTTATGAGAACAATCAATCTATCGATCAACTCATACATTTACAGTAAAAACAAAAAAGACTCAAACCTCTGTTTATTTTTGTGAGAGCGGAGCAGATAACCAATAGCGCACAGACACAAAAGAAGCGCAACCCCGTCGAACAGTGATAAATGGCCGTATTACATCCGGCAAAGGTGTGTAGTAGCTATGTCAGTAAACCACAAAAATGCCCATATAACCCTATACAACACAACAAACCACAATCAACAAAAAACCGCTTCGCAACGTAAAACTCTTTATGAACAAGCATTTATTAAATCACTCGACCGGATTCTCAGTCCGAAAGCAGGGGTTCGACTCCCCTAGGGGCTATACCCAATAAAGCTTTTAGCTACAAGCTTTTCTAGTTTCGCGCCTGAAATCCCCATTCGCTTTTTCTCTTGCTGTGCAATAGGTGTGCAGTTCTACCATAAATCGACATGGTAAACCCTCGCATGAAGCAAAAATTCTGAACCGGGACTCATAACAAAAAATCACGCGGGCCGCCACCACATATATTCCGGGTGTCCGTAGCAAGCAATATGTTCATTTCCAGATGGCAGAGGTCGTTGTGAACAGAGAACTATTTTAGCTAATAATGTTGCGAATCAAACGTTTGCGCTGTTGTCCGGCATGAAAATACACATCGCCGGATAATTCACTGGACAATTGCGCCTGCGGACATTTTTTCTGGCATGGTTGTGCATTCGAGGCAGGATTTTGATAAAATGTATGACTGAAAATCGACTTTCACGCAATCCAGCCTGCATGGGCACACGAATCTCGGCGGTTCAGGGGCTGGTTGGAGTCAGAAAATTTTGATATGGGGAATGTCGGTTAATGCAATTTTACAGAAAATATTCATTGCTATATACCGACTCTGTTTTCGTTTCATGCTGCCCTTTGATTATTATCTCGCTTTCGTTTTTTCTTATTTTATGCTTTACTGTTCCCGCTATAGCATACGTTCAAGATGAAGACCGGATTGTTAATTCATTCATACAATACGTTATTGGCCGCGATCAGCGCCGTGCCGAGAGAACTATCGATGGTATGGTTGCGCCCTCACGCATCGATCCAACAACACTGGTTCTGGATGTCGCGCGCAACTGGGACGAGCTATCAACCGAGTCGAAGGAAAAGCTGTCGAAAAATATAAAAATTGGCTCATGGCGGGATGGGAAACGAACGGTTGTAGCGTCTGACATCGGATTCTGCACGGACTATGTGAACCCAAAATCCGATGCCGTTATGGATTCCCAGAATTTCAGAGTGATATACAAAACCAGCGGATCGCATGCAGCGACCAACGCATACGTACAATCCGTCCTAGTTGCGGCCGAGAAGTCGTGGAGCACGGTAGTTGCATCAATGGGCTTTCCCGTTCCAAGATACACCAGCGAATCGAAAATTTGGATTTACCTGTGCAATCTTACGACTGAGACAGATGGAATACTTGGCATTGCATGGCCGGAAGAGCTTTATAACGACGACACAGCAAAAGGACATATAGAACTGGACAATAATTATACCGAAATACCCCCTTCGTACGGCATCACGCCGTCTGAATTTGTAAAAATCACTATGTCCCATGAGTTTTTCCACATTGTTCAATTCGGCGTCAACTATATGGCGCCGTCAACTTGGATCATGGAAGCAACGGCGACTTGGGCGGAAGAAGAAGTGTACCCCGAAATAAACGATTACCTCGTGTATTTGGATGAGAGATTTGATTACATCGGCACATCGATTGATGAAATACTGGAAGGTCAAACGCTTCAGTACGGATCGGGTCTTTTTTTTCGATATATAACTGAACGAGTAACCGGACGGGATTTCATGCGCGTGCTGTGGAACGGCATTAAGTCAGAGTGCGCCGCGCCGTCGCCGCCGTCATGGTGTGATGACTCCGTTGTTGAATTTCCGCTTATTGATGAAAAACTTGCGCTGTACTCTAAGACATTCAGGGCGGTTTACAGGGACTTCAACATCGCAAACCTGCTCAAGGATTACGTCGACGGCGGCTCTTCTGATTTCCCCGATATGTTTACATCTTTCATATATTCACAGTCTTCCGGTTCTCTCGACCATGCGGCCGCAAAATTCTATTCGTTTTCATACACGTGCTCAACCGCGTTTCCTCAGGATTTTACCGTTAATTTCACAGGCGCTACCGGGATGGAATGGGAGGTTTCAGTAATCCAGAGCGCAGATGATGAGGAGACTTCGATTTATAACATTTCAACGGCAGATAATGGATCTTTCACCAGCAATTCTTTTTGCGAGCAATACACAAAAGCAAGAATAATTGTGAATAACGGGAGCATGGATAAAAACGACAAATCATTTACGCTTTCTGTCAATGTAACTCATAAAATATATACCGGCCATTCATCCAGTTTCTTGGAGGGATGGAACCTTATATCTTTCCCGTACATTCCGGTTTACAAATCGCTCCGCACAAACTTCGGAGCCGCCGACTTCCAGTCGGTACTGTTTAACTCGGGAGCATATTCAATAAGCGACGATATCACAGGATACACACCGGGAAAGGCCTTATGGGTATGGTTCGAATCTCCTGCGACAGTGTTGATTTACGGATCGGTTTCCAGTGAGGATGAAGTGGAACTCGAGGCCGGATGGAACCTTGTTTCGGTTCCTTTTAACCAGAGCGCAGAGTGGAACAGTCTGATCAAAGTCATCGATGGGTCATTCATATATCAGCTCGGGTCCACCTATTCCGCTGTCTGCCTCGAACCTTATCTATATAGATACAGAAACGACATAGAGGAACCAACATTCGAAGGACCGATAGGCGTCGCCGACGGCTTCACTATGAATCAGACACAGGGGTATGCAGTTAAAGCCCTGAAGAGTTGCAGACTCAGATTCCCATGAACACTGGTTGCGTAACCCTTGATTCGTAGATCCGTGAAACGAACGAAGACAGATTTAAAAGCGTTTATAGGAAGAACTAAATGAAAGCTCCCATTTACTATTTGGTGAAAAGCATCATGCGCAAAAGAAAAAGTTTTGCGCATGGCACACTTGGTAGTGGGTAGAATCATCTAATAGCATGTATAACAGACATAGCGCCCCTCGCGCGGGCTGCAATTCCAGAGCGGGCCTCATAGCAATATAATCAACACCCCGCCCCCCTTACATATACCCCATTGCGCGGAGCAGACAACCACACGACTGCCTGAGTTTCAGAGTGGGGAACCGTTTGAAGCTTTTTTCGGGTTTATTCAACGGGAAGGACGAAATTTCTGTCGGAGATGTCGCCGAACAATCCTGAGGCTGCGAGGCCGTAATAGGCTTTCTCGCACATTTCATACCATCGGGCGCTTTTTGCGCAGAACGGCCGGACGCATGTCTGAACGTATCCGTCGGTGTGGACGTCGTAGATGTTGAATCCGCCGGGATAGTCCATCGGGGCCGCCGTCTCCACGAAAAGAACCTGTTTGCCTCGGCTTTTCCGAATCGCGACTTTGTTGCCGTGCGTGTGGCCGCAGAAGACGCCTGCCACAGCCGGATGCTCGTCGATGATGTCGAGGAAGTCGGATATCCTGTTATCGGGCGCGCGCTCGAACTTCCTCAGCGGCGGGTTGTGCGCGAAAACAAATGCCGGAATGTCGCTCATCTTCTTCATCTCGCTTTTGAACAAGTCTATCGTTCGGGGCGAGAAGCGTGTGTTTCCCGTGGCCGGATGTATGTCGTCAAGGAGGATGAAACCGCGTCCTTTGTGTTCGAAAGACTGAAGCTCAGTCACGGCGGGAAAGGCTTGAAGGAAAAAGTCGGTTTTCGGGCTGGCGGCGCGGTCGTGGTTTCCCCTCAGAACGCGGTATGGATGCCTGAGCGTGTCGAGCATTTCTTTTGCGGTTCTGATGTTCTCTTCCGTGTGGTCGGTGACCACGTCGCCTTTTACGATAATAAAATCCAGATCGAGCTTATTCAGTTCTTTAATCGCAGTTTCATTTGTGTATTTCCAGAAAGGTTCGCCGTCGATGTCCAGTTTCAGTCCGGGGGTAACCGGAAACAGATTAAGTCCGGGAAGAAAAATGAGGCCGTAGATTTTTTCGCCGATGTGGATGTCGTTGACGGTGGCGAAGCGGAAAATGAAATCGCCGGGAGCGGGCCGCAGCGTCCTGAACTCGCCGGAGTGTAGAATTCTGCCGTTGAGCGAGAGATGAAACGCATAAGCCGTGTCGGATTTCAGACCTGAGAATACGGCGCGGAAATGCCGCCCGTTGACCGAAGAGACTACGGCGTCGGCGACATTGCCGTCCGAAGCCGCGCGGCAGGACGCTGTGATGTCCGCCGGGGCGTTCGCGCGCCAGAACACCGTCGCATGGGACGCGGACACCGTGACGATTTTGACTCGGTTGATTCTCATGGGGCGAATTATAACCAACGCGGCAAGCGCGCGCATTCTTTTTTCGGGGCGCGACGGAAAAGGCCATATTTGAAATAGAAGCTACATAAAACGGTTGATATTTGATAGAATACGCGACAGTAAGGAACTACAGGAAAAGAGGGGCGCGGAAATCGGAAAAGGGCGGATCGAAAGGGACGACGATTGAGCGGCTCGAACGACATTGCTCTTGAGATGCGCGGAATCGTAAAAGAGTTTCCGGGCGTCAAGGCGTTGAAGAACGTCACGTTCTCCTGTCGGCGCGGGGAAGTTCACGGGCTGGTGGGGGAGAACGGGGCGGGAAAAAGCACGCTGATGAAAGTTCTCAGCGGCGTGCATCCGTATCCCACTTATGAAGGCGACATATTCATCAAGGGCGAGAGGGCGAGGTTTTCCGGGGCGAGGGAGGCCGAGCGCGCGGGCGTCGCCATCATCCATCAGGAACTCAACTTAATATCCGAGCTTACAGTCGCCGGAAACATGTTTCTCGGCAGGGAGCCGGCGGTTTCCCCATTCGGAATAATCAACACGCGGAAGATGAACGCGGACGCGCTGAAATATCTTTCTTCGTTCAACATCAAGATTGATCCCGGAGCGATAGTGAAAGACCTGTCGGTGGGCGTGCGCCAGATGGTGGAGATAGCGAAGGCGCTGTCGGTGAACGCGGATGTTCTGGCGCTGGACGAGCCGACGAGCGCGCTCACGGAAACCGAGGTCGAGAGCCTCTTCAAGACTGTCAGAGACCTCAAAGAAAAAGACGTGACGATGATATACATATCGCACAAGCTCGACGAAATATTCGCGATATGCGACCGGGTGACGGTGCTGAGGGACGGCGAGACGGTGGGAACGTACGATATCGGAGAGCTTGACCGCGACAAGCTGGTGGCGCTGATGGTCGGCAGGGATTTGACAAACCTGTATCCGGAAAGGAAGTCGAACCCCGGAGCGGAGGCGTTGCGGGTGAGCGACTTTTCGGTGTCGCATCCGTTCCTGCCGGGGGAGAAAGTGGTGAGCGGAGCGAGTTTCAGCGCGCGGCATGGAGAGGCGCTGGGGATAAGCGGGCTGATGGGGAGCGGGCGCAGCGAGCTTGTGACCTCGCTGTTCGGCGCGTTCCCGAAAGAAACGAGCGGGGATGTGTTTATCGATGGCCGAAAGGTCAGGCTGCGCTCTCCGCTGGAAGCGATACGAAACGGGATCGGGCTGGTGACGGAGGACAGGAAGAGGTTCGGCCTCGTGCTGATAATGAGCGTCGGGGAGAACATAACGCTGGCCTGCATGAGGGCGTTGAGCAAGCTTCAGTGGGTGTCGGCGAAGAAAGAGCGCGCCGTCATCGAGGAGTATTCAAAGGAACTGAACATAAAGGCGGCGAACAGCAGGGTGGCGGTGAACACGCTGAGCGGCGGAAACCAGCAGAAGGTTGTTATGGCGAAATGGCTGGCGAACTCGCCCGGAATATTGATACTGGACGAGCCGACGCGGGGTGTGGACGTCGGCGCTAGGTTCGAGATATATCAAATAGTGAACAAGCTGGTGGATTCCGGCGTGTGCGTGATAATGGTGTCTTCTGAACTTCAGGAAGTGCTGGGGATGTGCGACCGCGTGCTGGTGATGTGCGAGGGAAAGATAACAGGTGAGTTCACGCGGGAGGAAGCGACTCAGGAGAAAATAATGTCCTGCGCGACAGGGACGATGAGCCGGTCGGGCGCGGACGCGCAAAAATAAAAATCAAAGGGGGAACAACGATGAGAGAGGCAAAGAAAACCGGAATGACGAAGAGGGCGGCGCTTGCGCTGCTGGTCTGCGTGGCGATGTTCGCGGCGGCTTCGTGCAGCAAGAAGGCCGAAGAGCCGTCGGCTCCAGCGGAGCAGGGCAAGAAGGTCATCGGCGTGTCGCTCTTGAAAGAGAACGACGATTTTTACAAGACGCTCAAGAAAGGGCTTTTGGAAACCGGCGAGAGCATGGGATATGAGATGGTGATTCTCTCCGCGGACACGGACGAGGACAAACAGGACAAGAACGTGGACGCGCTGCTGCTGAAGAATCCGGCGGCGGTCGTGTTGTGCCCGGTGAACTCGAAGGGCGTTCACGCGATAATAAAGAAGATGGACGCGAAGGGCATACCGGTGTTCACGGCGGACATCTCCGCGGAGAAGGGCGGGGTGGTGTCGCACATCGCGTCGGACAACTACATGGGCGGACAGATAGCCGCCGAGCGGATGGCGGAACTGGTGGGCAAGGGCGGACTTGTGACGATAATCTATCAGCCGGGCCCGGAATCGGTGGCTGCCCGCGTGAAGGGTTTCGTGGACAAAGGCTCCGAACTCGGACTCGAATTCGTCAAGGACGCGGCGGGACAGGTAATGCAGTATGACGGCAACGACGACCAGCAGAAGAGCGAAGAGCGCGCGAAGACGGCGATAGCCGGAAACGCCAAGCTGGCGGGCATTTTCGCGGCGAACGACAACATGGCCGCAGGCGCGGAAGCGGCGATCCTCGGAAGCAAGAGGACCGGGATAGTCCTCATCGGCTACGACGCCGCCCCGATGGCGCAGAAGAAGATCGACGGCGGCGGCGTGTGGAAGGCGGATGTCATGCAGAACCCGTTCGACATCGGAAAGATAACGGTGGAAACGATAGACAAGCATCTGAAGGGCGAGAAAGTTGAGCCGGTGGTCGGAGTTGCGGTCGGATTGTACGACGGAGCAAAATGACGTCGCGCGGCGGCAGTCCCGCCGAGGCCGGAAGGAATCGCTTATGAGAAAAAAGAGTCCGCTCGCGAGGTTCCTCACAGACAACGGCATGTACATAGTCATGGCGTTGGTGTTTGTGTATTTTGCGGTTTCGGCTCCGGGGTTTCTGACAGCGAACAACATCGCTAGAATACCGCTTCAGAGCGCGTTCGTGATACTCATCGCCACAGGAATGACGATGGTGATAATCACGGGTGGGATAGACCTTTCTGTGGGGTCGGTGGTGGCTTTCACGGCGGTTGTTTTTTCGCTGATACTGAAGCAATACGCGGTGGCGGTTCCTCTGGCGATACTCGGCGCGCTTATCGCCGGGTCGACATCGGGCGCGTTTGTAGGGTTCTTCATCGTCAAGTTCAGAGTGCCGCCGTTCATAGCTACGCTTGCGATGATGACGATAGCGCGGGGGCTGGCGCGGCTGTTCGCGCAGAACTCGAAGATATTCATTGAGAACCCGGCTATCGAGAAATACAGCGATTTCATAATGATCAAGGAGATAGCGATAACCAGCGCGATAGGAGTGCCGTATCTGGTGGTCCTGATGCTTGCGGTGGTGGTCTTTCTTGGGCTTGTGCTGATGAAGACCCGGTTCGGGCGCTACGTCACGGCCACCGGGGGCAACGAGGAGGCCACAAAGCTTTCCGGCGTCAACGTCAATCAAGTCAAGTTCATGGTTTACGTCATCAACGCGTTTCTGGCTGCGGTGGTCGGCGTGATGATGGCCAGCAAGTTCATGAACGGCAACCCGGAGTTCGGGGTGATGTGGGAGCTGGACGCGATAGCCGCGTGCGTGGTGGGCGGAACCAGCCTGATGGGCGGAAAAGGCAATATCTTCAAGACATTGTTCGGCGCGCTGCTGATTGGGATGCTCGACAACGGGCTTCTCGCGCAGGGGCGCAGCTCTGAAATGATATATATCATCAAAGGCATCATCATCCTCGGCGCCGTAATCATCGATCAGGTGAAGGAGAAATAGCGGCGGCGCGGATTCATTCTTTCAAAGGACGGAATCCGACATGAAAATGAGACTTAAAAACACGCGGCTCGCGGCGATAGCGGCAACAGCGGCGGTAGCCGCCGCGCTTCTTTCGCCGGCGGCGTCAAAGGCGGCTCCTAGAATGTGCGACCCTGCTTCCACTCCCACTGTGTATCTCGTCAACTACGCGCACCTCGACACTCAATGGCGGTGGTCGTACCGCGACTCCATAGACAATTACATCGCGGACACTATGTTCGACAACTTCAGGAACTTCTCGAAGTATCCGAACTACAGGTTCAACTTCACCGGCTCTCTGCGGTACGAGATGATGAAGGAGTATTACCCGAAGGACTACGAGAAGGTCAAGGAACATATCGCCGCCGGAAGATGGTTCGTGTCGGGTTCGTCGGTGGACGAGACGGACGTGAACGCGCCGTCGCCTGAGTCGCTGACGCGCAATATTCTTTACGGCAATCTGTTCTTCAAGAATGAGTTTGGAAAAATCAGCGAGGACTACATGCTGCCGGACTGTTTTGGGTTTCCGGCGTCAATGCCGTCAGTGCTCGCGCACGCCGGGTTGAAGGGGTTTTCGACTCAGAAACTGACGTGGGGCTCGGCGGTCGGGATTCCGTTCAACGTCGGCAAATGGATCGGGCCGGACGGAAGGCATATCATTGCCGCGTTGAATCCGGGCGCGTACGTCAGCAGCCTAAGAGAGGATTTGAGCAAAAGCAACGATTGGCTTGAGCGCGCGCGCAAAAACGGCGAGAAAACGGGTTTCGCCGCCGACTTTAAATATGTGGGAGTTGGCGATAGGGGCGGCGCGGTGGACGAAGAATCGGCCTCTTGGATCAACAAGTCCGTCGAGGGCGAAGGCCCGCTATGCGTCAAAGCGCGCGCTTCCGACGACATCTTTAAAGATATGAAACCTGAGAACATCGCCAAACTGCCTACCTTCAAAGGCGACATGTTGCTAACAGAGCATTCCGCCGGTTCGATTACTTCTCAGGCTTATATGAAACGATGGAACCGAAAGAACGAGCTTTTGGCTGACGGAGCCGAACGCGCTTCGCTGATAGCCGACTGGCTCGGATCCATAAAATATCCAACATCGAGACTGCGCGGCGTGTGGCACAAGATACTTGGACTTCAGATGCACGACAT
>MWCD01000075.1 GCA_002069885.1 bacterium ADurb.Bin236
CCCTGAACCCGCCCCCCCCCTTCACCGCCTTAACTATATCAACACATAATGACGATTGCTGTAACAAATCTTCAACTCAGGCATTGCTGGATTTGTTATAGGTTTCTCGACAAGATTGCAACAATCAGATCGTTTAGAGTATTGTGATGGAGGGCATTGATTGACGCTCCGGTTGCGGCGTGATAAATTAAGGTGCGGTATCCGAAACAATCAGAATAGTGATAAAGAAAAATATTCGCTTTATAGAGTGATTGCGAGAACATGGAAAAGCAAGTTGTCTCTAAGAAGAGGGTCGCTGATCATGGCGAGGTATTGACTGGAAAACGAGAAGTCAACGCCATGCTTGATCTGGTGAAACAGGAAACAGAAAGGATCGAATCCCGGTTTCTTGAACCCGCCTGCGGCACGGGCAATTTTCTGTCGGAAATTCTCAAACGGAAATTGCGCGTCGTTGAATTCCGATATGAAAAGATTCAACTGGAGTATGAGAGGAATGCTGTTCTTGCCGTGTCCTCCATATACGGTATCGATATTCTCAAGGATAATGTTCAGGAATGTCGCAAACGGCTTTTTGACATTTTTGATCTGAACTACACGCGCCTTTTTATATTCGGCGCAAGAAATGAATGCCGGGATGCGGTCAAATATATCCTTGAGCGCAATATTATTCATGGCGACGCGCTTGATCTGAAAACAGTGGAAAACAATCCGCGACCGATTATATTTTCTGAGTGGTCGCCGGTCAACGGAAGCATGCTCAAGCGGCGGGATTTCATGCTTTCGTTTCTAGTAGATAAGCAACACCAACTAATGATATTCAGCGATGAAAATAACGAGGCATATTTAAATGAGCCTGTGAAAGAGTACCCGTTAACGCACTTTCTTGAGGTTGCCGATGTTGACAGGCAATAGCTACAACCCGGATGTGCTGACCTGTCTGGCCAATCTGAGCAGCGACGAAGTGTTCACGCCGCCGAAATTGGTTAATCAGATATTGGATTTGCTGCCCCCGGAAATCTGGAGCGATAAGAACACCCGGTTTCTCGATCCGTTTTGTAAGTCCGGTGTGTTTCCGCGCGAGATCGCAAGGCGTTTGGATGCGGGGCTTGAAAAAAAAATCCCGGACAGGCAGGCTAGAATCAACCACATCTTCAAGAACCAGATCTTCGGCGTGGCAATAACCGAATTGACCTCGCTGCTTTCCCGCCGTTCTGTGTACTGCTCCAAAACGGCCAATGGAAAATACTCCGTCTGTGAAACTTTCGACGACCCGCAAGGGAATATTCGCTTTGAGCGAGTGGAGCACACATGGGAGAACGGGCGCTGCGTTTTCTGCGGCGCCAGTCAGGAAAGCTACGAGCGGGGCGAAGAACTCGAAACCCATGCCTATCAATTTATTCACACGGAAAATCCGGAGGCGATATTCAATATGAAATTTGATGTAATCATAGGTAATCCACCGTATCAGTTGAGCGATGCTGGAGATAGCACAGGCTCATCTCCTATTTATCACAATTTTGTCGAACAAGCTAAAAAACTTGAACCGAGATATTTGTCAATGATTATCCCATCCCGATGGTTTGCCGGTGGGAAAGGGCTGGATGTTTTTCGCGATACAATGCTGAAGGATCGCAGAATCTCTCATTTGGTTGACTATCCAATAGCATCTGATGTTTTTCCCGGCGTCAAGGTGATTGGCGGTGTATGTTATTTTCTATGGGATCGGGATTACAGCGGTCAATGTGAAGTAACTACACGCATGAGTGGCATGGATGATACGATGAAGCGCTCTTTGGATCAATTTGATTCATTTGTTCGATTCAATAAGGCTATTTCGATTCTCGAAAAGGTAAAAGAAAAGAAATACCCATCAATAAGTGAACAAATCTATAGTCGAAAACCATTTGGGCTCCCGACATTTGTCCGGCCTACTGGAAAAGGCAACATTAAATTGTATGCAACAAAAACTGTCGGATGGATAGAAAAATCGGACATCAAAAATGGAATGGAGTTGCTGGATTTGTGGAAGGTTCTAATTTCTAAGGCATACGGGGAAGGAGGTGAAGCTCGCGATTATCCACGAATGATAATGGGCAAGCCGATTATAGCACCTCCATCCAGCGCTTGCACCGAGACCTACATTGTAGTTGGAGCTTATGAAACCGAAAGCGCCGCTAAAAATCTGGACAAATATCTTAGAACAAAGTTTCTGCGGTTTCTGGTGGGCTTACGCAAAAACACACAAGACAACACAAAGGACAAATTTTCATTTGTCCCCCTTCTGCCTATGTCAAAAATATGGACAGACGAAAAACTCTTCGCTCATTTTGGTTTGTCAGACGACGAAATTGATTTTATTGACTTAATAGTTCGACCGATGGAGATTAACAATGAATGAAGAAAAGGCTCTTGCGGTTTTTGAAAATTATAAAATCCGCAGGATTTATGATGAAAAGACAGAAACATGGTTGTTTTCTGTTGTGGATATCATCGCCGCGCTGATTCAGCAGCCGGATTATCAGACTGCCCGGAAGTACTGGAACAAGTTGAAAGAGCGCCTCAAGAAAGAGGGAAGTCAGTCGGTGACAAATTGTCACCAACTGAAAATGGAAGCCGCTGACGGGAAAAAATACCTTACCGACGCGGCCGGTCCAGAGGATCTTCTGCGAATCATACAGTCGGTTCCCAGTCCCAGAGCGGAACCCATCAAGCTATGGCTTGCCAAAGCGGGTTACGAGCGCATTCAGGATATGAGCGATCCGGCCCGATCCCTTGACAGGGCGCGCGACTACTGGCAACAGAGCGGCAGAAGCGAAAAATGGATTCAGCAGCGGATGATGGGACAGGAAACCCGCAATAAACTCACCGACTACTGGAAAGACCACGAGATTAAAGGCGAAGACGAATACGCCATCCTGACAAATATAATTCATAAAGAATGGAGCGGGGTTTCGGTCAAGAAACACAAGCAGATAAAAGAACTCGAAACTCAAAACCTACGCGACCACATGAGCGAGGCGGAATTGATTTTTACCGCTCTTGCGGAGCTTTCCACCCGACAGATTGCGGAGAGCGTTGAAGCAACCGGCATGGATGAAAATGCGCAGGCGGGCAGAAAAGGCGGAAGAATCGCAAAAAAGGCGAGGCTGGAACTGGAGCGGAAAACTGGACGCGGCGTGGTGACCGGTGAAAACTTTCTTCCGCCCGCAAAAACTAAAAAGAAGCTGGGAAACAATGCCGAGGAAACCTGATAATTTCTTCCCTCAGCGGCCGGATTCCAAACCGACCATCTACGCCTACGAGGACACAAATCCTCAATACGCTGGATTGCTCAAAGTCGGCTATACATTAGCGGACGCCCGGACGCGCGTGGAACAGCAATATCCGACATTGAGGCCGGGAAAACCGCCGTATCGGATCGTCCTTGAAGAATTCGCAATGCGCAATGACGGCACGGTCTTCACCGACCATGATGTTCACCGTCGCTTACGAGACATCGGCGTCAAAAATCCCAAAGGGGAATGGTTCAAATGTTCGGCAAAACAGGTAAAAGCGGCGGTCATTGCCCTGAGAACTGGTGAAATGAACGAGGAAAACCGTTCGCTTGATTTCAAGATGCGGCCGGAACAGGAAGCGGCGGTGGAAAAGACCGTCGCTTATTTCAAGAGTTTCAGAAAGGAAAACAAGGATAAGTCGCCGCGCTTTCTATGGAACGCTAAAATGCGCTTTGGAAAAACCTTCGCCGCCTATCAGCTCGCTAAGAAAATGGGCTGGCGCAAGGTTCTTGTGCTGACCTTCAAGCCCGCAGTGCAGAACGCATGGGAAGAGGACTTGAAATGCCATATTGATTTCAAAGGGTGGCAGTTTATCTCGCCGGGCGGGTTATCATACGAAGACGCGGACAAGAAGAAGCCTTTCGTCTGTTTCGGTTCTTTTCAGGATCACCTTGGCAAGAACAAAAGCACCGGGGGACTCAAGACCAAGAATGAATGGGCGCATGAGACCAACTGGGATTGTGTCATCCTTGACGAGTATCACTACGGCGCGTGGCGCGAAAACGCCAGAGAGCTTTTTGCGGCGGAGGACAAGAAAGAAATCGAGTTTGGAGAAGGCGCCGGCATTGAGGATTTTGACGAAGAGATTATGCCGATTACCACGAATGCATATCTCTATCTATCCGGCACGCCGTTTAGGGCTATTGCGTCCGGCGAATTCATTGAGGAGCAGATTTTTAACTGGACGTATTCGGACGAGCAGCGGGCCAAGCAGGAATGGACAGGCGGGGACAATCCATATGCGGTGCTTCCTCGGATGGTGTTAATGACCTATCAACTGCCCGATTCGATACGCGAAATCGCCATGCAGGGCGAGTTCAATGAGTTCGATCTTAACACTTTTTTTTCCGCTACCGGGGCGGGAAACAAGGCGAAATTCACGTACATGGATGAAGTGCAGAAGTGGCTTGATTTGATACGTGGCTCGTTCTCGGCAACAAATATTGACAACTTGAAGCTGGGCGCTCAAAAACCGCCGATGCCGTTTTCCGATGCGCGATTACTGAATGTTTTATCGCATACCTTCTGGTTTCTGCCCAGTGTTGCCTCGTGTCACGCAATGCGCAACCTTATGGCGAAGAAACAGAATAAGTTCTATCGCGATTACGAAGTAATCGTTGCGGCGGGAAGCGACGCCGGTATTGGCGTTGCCGCTTTACCGCCCGTGCAGGAGGCCATGGACGATCCCTTAGCAACAAAAACGATTACCCTGTCATGCGGCAAACTGACCACAGGAGTTACGGTAAGGCCGTGGACAGGCATCCTCATGTTGCGCAATTCGTCCAGTCCCGAGACCTATTTTCAGGCTGCTTTCCGCGTGCAATCGCCTTGGTCAATCAGGAATCCCGACAACACAGCGCCGAATCGGGAGCAAATCATTAAAGAGGAATGCTATGTCTTTGATTTCGCGCCGGACAGAGCTTTGCGGCAGATAGCCGAATACAGTTGCCGACTAAATGTCGATGAATCAAATCCCGAAAAGAAGGTGGAAGAGTTTATAAGTTTCCTTCCTGTGCTGGCCTATGACGGCAGTTCAATGAAGGAGATCAATGCCGCAGGCATTCTGGATATGGCGATGAGTGGAACGACAGCAACCCTTTTGGCGCGGCGATGGGAAAGCGCTTTGCTGGTGAATGTGGATAACAGCGCCCTGCAACGGTTAATGAGCAGCAAGGAAGCTATGGACGCCCTAATGAATATTGAAGGCTTTCGCAACCTCAATCAGGACATCGAGACTATTATCAACAAGTCGGAAGCCGTGAAAAAGGCGAGAAAGGAAGCAAATGACAAAGAGCTTTCCGCAAAGGAAAAGAAGAAACTCACCGAGGAGGAAAAGGAATACAAAAGCTTGCGGAAGCAGATTCAGGAAAAACTTATCAAGTTCGCCACGCGTGTGCCAATCTTTATGTATTTGACCGATTACCGGGAGCGATGTCTGAAGGATGTCATCACGCAACTGGAGCCGGGTTTGTTCAAGAAAGTAACCGGCCTGACTATGAAAGAGTTTGAGTTGTTGGTAAGCCTTGGAGTATTCAATAGCGCATTGATGAATGACGCTGTCTATAAGTTTAAACGATACGAAGATTCCAGTCTAATTTATATAGGCGTCAATAAGCACGAAGGCGAAGACATCGGCCTTTACGATACTGTTCTAAGCGCCGAGGACAGTCGTGTTTTTTATAACATGTCCATTAATAAATGAGTTTAGATAAAAAATTTATTTCGCTATGCCTGATGGAATGTTTCTCCCTCTTTTCACAGTAATCACAAAACTGCACCATTTCACGCTTACCATTAAATATCATCATCGGCTGAAGGATCGATATTGTGATTCTGATGCGGAGGAGGGACGCGACACGGGGCCGGCACAATGTGGCATTTGAATGCCAGCAATTTCAAATGTCATTTAACTACGCTATCCCGCTCTGTCTATCTCCTCGCTGTTTCGCTTTCGTTGCTGCGCGAATATAATGTTTCCGGGCATCCTATACTGCGTCAGTTGTGATTTGTCCTTAGGAGGCGTCGAATGTCAGAGAACGGAAATGGAATCGGCGACATCTACCAGAAAGAAACGAAATACGACAGGGAGACGCTGGGAGGGGGGCTTGACTGGGCTTCACGCGCGGAGACCTATAAGATTTACGAGGGCGCTCCCCGGTTCACGCTGCCTGAGCCTGAGGTCTCCGAAGGGTCTTCTCTGTGGCGCGCGCTGAACAACCGCCGTTCCGTTCGGAACTTTCGCCGCTCACCCTTCGCCCCGTCCCAGCTTTCTCAACTGCTGTGGGCGGTGAACGGCGTCACGCTCGATGTCGGCGAATGGCAGTTCCGCGCGACGCCGTCCGCCGGCGCTCTTTACCCTGTCGAAACCTATGTCGCCATCAACAGAGGCGAAGAGATTGTCCCGGGCGTTTACCATCACGCCGTCCGCGCGCATGCTCTGGAACTTCTCAAGGAAGGCGATTTCGGGCCTCAACTTGCGAGCGCCTGCCTAGGACAGAGCATGTGCGCCTCCGCCTCCGCAGTGTTTATTTTTACCGCCATTCCCGCCCGCTCGAAATGGAAATACGGAGAACGCGCGTACAGATACATCTATCTGGATGCGGGGCACGCTGGCGCCGGGCTGCATCTTGCCGCTGAGGCGCTGGGGCTCGGCTGTTGCATGATTGGCGCGTTTTTCGACGACGAACTGAACTCCATCCTCGGTATCGACGGCGTGGAAGAAACCGCCGTTTACGCCGCCGCCGTCGGAGCCAGATAGGCGGCTCTTAAAAACATGTAAAGCTTTGGAAGCGCCTCCGGCGGCCAAAGAGAAACTTTTGAAAAAGTTTCTCTTTGGAATCTCTTCAAAACGTTTCACTGGTCGTCGGGAATGAATCGCTGTCGCGCTTCTCTTCCCGACGCCCCATGTAAAATCATTTGGAAACAGATGCCAATGAGGCGCCTCCGGCGGTTCAAGGAAACTTTGAAAAGTTTCCTTGAAAATCCTTCAAACTTTTCCTTGAGCGTCGGAGCCGGACGCTGACGCGTCTCGTTCCGACGCTCCGGTTAAAATGTTTAAGAAGAAGGTTCTCATGAAAACCCTTTTCCCAACATCTTTTCCCATGACACGCGCCGATGGGGAGAGCGAAGCCTTCCCAGCGGCGCTAGCATGAAAGATTTTGAAAGGGATTTTAAGGGAAAACTTTTTCAAAAGTTTTCCCTTAACACCCCCCTCATTTTCAGAATGCCGGAGAAGGGTCTCCTTTGCCTTCGCGGATGATGACAGGCTCGTCTCCCTGAGTGAAATCTATTATCGTGGAAAGTTCATAGGGGATGATTCCGGCGTCTATGACGAAGTCGAGAGCGTGGCCGATGCTGTCGTTGATGTCGGACGGATCGTCCATGTATTCTCGTCCGCTGTTCATGGCGGTAGTTCCGATTATAGGGTTGCCCAGTTCGCTGATGATAGCTTGGCTGACGACGTTGTCGGGGACGCGGATGCCGACGGTTTTGCGGGGAGTCATGACGAGGCGCGGCACTTCGCGCGTGGCTTGCAGGATGAACGTGAACGGGCCGGGGGTAAGCCTTCTCATAATCCTGTACGCGCCGTCCGGCACGAGCGCGTAGCGGCTGATGTCCTTGAGGTCGGAACAGAGGAACGTGAGCGGCTTCTTCTTTTTGTGCGGTTTAAGGGTGTAGATGCGCTCTATGGCTTTTTTGCTCATCAGCGACGCGCCAATGCCGTAAGTGGTGTCCGTCGGGTAGGCGACTAGGCCGTCGTCCCTGAGAGCGGATACCGCGAACGACACCAGCCTCGGCTGCGGATGATCGGGGTTCACTTCGATGATTCTAGCCATGCCTGAGATGCCTCCCCCGCCGCGCGGAGTTCATTTCCCCTGCTCGCCGCCATCCGCCGGTTTGGCGGAAAGTTCTTCCACGCGCTTGAGAAGAAGGGCTCGCTCTTCCTCGGCGGACTTGAGGCTCGATCGCAGGTCGCGAAGGTTTTTTCCGGCGCGGAATCTGCCCGGAAGGTCGAGAAGAGCCATAGCCGCCATTCCGATGGCGAGCGCGAAGAGCGCGATGTGCGCCACCGACGTTTCAGGCCGCGCCATCCAGAAGACGTTCACCTCGGCTTTTTCCGGGTTGCTCAGCACGAAAAGAAGAGTCAGCGCCAGAATAGCCACAAGCCCGGCCAGTTTGATTTTGCTCATGTTTCACCCCTCGATAAATTCTTCGACAAGAGCATTGAAGTTCCCCGGAGTCTCGATATTCGGCGAATGCCCGCAGAAAGGGAATATGTGAAGTTTGGAGCCGGGGACTTTTATCGCGGAGGTCAAAGAAGATATGGCGTAAATACCCGGATCGAGCGCGCCGTGGACGACGAGCGTGGGCGACTTAATGCGCCCGATTCTCTCTCTCGCGTCGAACTGCGCTATCTCGTCCATATATGTCGCGGTGGTTTCGAAAAACTTGTTCGTGAACATAAACGGGTTTTCGCGCAGATAGTATCTCATCACGTCCGGGGAGCTGCGCATTCCAAACGCGCCGATGTTGAACGCGAAAACTCCGCCGACGAGTCTGCGCTGCCTGTCGTTCATGAATCTGCCGAGGGTGGGCATGAGTTTCAGGCCGATGTAAGTGCCGCTGCTCTCTTTTATGGATGATGTTCCGGCGACGATAATAAGCTTGTCCACCATATCGCCGAATCTGGCGGCGAAGTCGAACCCGATCATAGTCCCCAGCGAATGGCCCATGAGGATGAATTTGCGGATGCCGAGCGCTTCGGCCAAAGCCTTGACGTCGAGCACTGAGCGGTCGATGGACATATTGGCTGTGGCCGGGCTGTGGCCGAACCCGCGCAGGTCGAACGTGACGCACCTGTAGCGGTTGCTGAAGTAACGCACCTGATGGATGAACTCGTAGTGGTCGGCTCCGAGGCCGTGAATGAAAAGAATAGCTTGATCGCCCTCGCCCTTTTCAACCACGTGCAGCCCCGTGGCCCCGGACGGCAACTCCGGGTCGGGAATCATTATCGTGCTGCTTCTGAGCATGTTGGCGCTCGGCATGCCGCGTCTCCGTCCGGAAAAAGCCTGTTTGCGTCGGACGCGTCCGCGCCCGCCGGCCTTTCGTCCGGTCAGCTTTATAATATAGCCCATCGCTGAAAAAGATGAAACACCCCGCGCGGACGCGGATTCCTGTTCGCTTTCCCGGTTAGAGATTAGAGCCGCGCGCCGCTTTTATTCGCCCCGAACCCGGTTGCATTTTGATTTTCGTTTTGATAGAATGTGATTCTCTTGAAAGCGGCGGGAACGTCTTTTTTATGTCCCGCGACAAACAGAAGAGAGACCATGCCAAAAGCGAACGGCGACAGTTGTATACAGGTGAACGGTTCCGCGCGGCTCAAGGGCGAAGTAAAAATCAGCGGGAACAAGAACGCTGCGTTGCCGATTCTCGCCGCCGCGCTGCTCACCGAAGGCGATATAACCCTGAACAACATGCCCGACCTCAGCGACATCCGGCTGATGAGAACGGTGCTGAACGAACTTGGAGCGAAAACCTCGTTCGACAACGGAGTCATGACGATAAACGCCCGCGACGTGAACAAGTACGAGACGCGGTTCGAGCTGATGAATCAGATGAGGGCGTCGATATACGTGATTGGGCCGTTGCTCGCAAGGTTCGGAGTGGCTAGAGCGCCGCTGCCCGGCGGATGCGCGATAGGCTCGCGACCGGTCGATTTTCACATCAACGCGCTGGTTCGCATGGGCGCGACACTGACGTTCGACCACGGCTCCATGGAGCTTCGTTGCGCCAAACTGCGCGGTCAGAGAATATATCTTGATTTCCCTTCAGTGGGAGCAACAGCCAATATAATGATGGCCGCCGCGCTGGCCGAAGGAACCACCGTAATCGAGAACGCCGCAGAGGAGCCTCACATTCAGGACCTCGCTTGGTTCATCAAATCTATCGGCGGAAGAGTCAACGGCGCCGGCACGAAAACGATCTCTATTGAGGGAGTCGCCAAGTTGCACGGGGCCTCCCACACCATGATTCCTGACAACATCGAAGCAGGCACTTTCATGGCCGCTGCCGCAATCACACGAGGCAACATCTCCGTCGAAGGCGTTCAGTTGAAAGACCTGCGCCCGATAATCGTAAAACTCATGGAATGCGGCGTCTCGATTAAAGAGCACAAGAACGCTCTCAAAGTGGTAGGCAGAAAAAAGCTTGACCCTCTGAAAATAACGACACTGCCCCACCCCGGATTTCCGACGGACATGCAGCCGCAGATGATGGCTCTGCTGTCCACCGCAGAAGGAGTGAGCATAATAAAGGAAACAGTGTGGGAAAACAGGTTCATGCACGTTGCGGAGCTGGCGCGGATGGGAGCGAACGTGAACGTGCAGGGAAACACCTGCGTGATAATAGGGACGCCGCAGTTGAACGGGTCGAAAGTGGTGGCGACCGATTTGAGGGCGGGGGCGGCGCTTGTTCTGGCAGGGCTGGCATCCGAAGGCCCGACCACTGTATACAGAGCCGACCACATAGACAGAGGGTATGAAAGATTCGAAGAAAAACTTCGCGGGCTTGGAGCGGATGTGACGCGGCCCGAATGACGAGCGTCCCGGCGAACGGTCGAGGCGCTATAAATATGGTTATGAGCGCGAAACTCAAGAACGGCTGTTGCAAAAAAAACTGCGATGATATATATTTTGCGGGGCAGGTTTGTGAAATCAATCACAAATCCTCCCGCGCCGCGCGCGCGAACGACTGACAACCCCGGAGAATCTGCCACGAAACGCGGCTCCGGGATGAAACTTGGAAACAAGACAGGGCGGAAAATGGAATCGGCCCGGCCACGCACGGAGACCCCGCGTCCGCAACGCGGCGGCCACACTACTATAAGTTCTCCGGCGTCAAAGTCGGTCTATTATAGATTTAATCTATAGAAATATCATACATAGGAGGTATGAGAAGAATGGATCTTGGTCAATACAAACAGATTGCAATCATCGGCGTTCCGTTTTTCGGCGTGCTGGCCCTTCTGTTCGCGGCTTACAAAGCGGCGTGGGTCTCAAAGAAAGACGCCGGGTCAGCCGAGATGCAACAGATCAGCGGCTTCATACAAGAAGGAGCCATGGCGTTCCTGAAACGCGAATACTCGACGCTGAGCATATTCGTGGTATGCGTCGCGGCTTTGCTGTTGGCGCTCGGAATCAGGCAGGACGCGCCGTTCACCGCGGCCGCCTTCCTGTACGGAGCGTTCTCGTCGGCTCTCGCGGGCTACTTCGGCATGAAGATAGCCACCAAAGCCAATGTTAGAACGGCTCAGGGCGCGCGCACGGACCTGACGACCGCCCTCGGAATCGCCTTCTCCGGCGGCTCTGTCATGGGCATGTGCGTCGTCGGCCTCGGAGTCCTCGGCCTCGGAATTCTATACCTCGTTTTCGGAGGCATGGAACACCCGATGGAGACCATCAGCGGATTCGGCCTCGGCGCCAGCTCGATAGCTCTCTTCGCCCGCGTGGGCGGCGGAATCTACACCAAGGCAGCCGACGTCGGCGCCGACCTCGTCGGCAAAGTCGAAGCCGGCATCCCTGAAGACGACGCCCGCAACCCCGCAGTCGTTGCCGACCTCGTCGGCGACAACGTGGGCGACGTGGCCGGAATGGGCGCGGACCTATTCGAGTCCTACGTCGGTTCCATCATAGCGGCCATGGTTCTCGGATACACCATCACCAACGCCGGCGTGCGCGGCATCATGCTGCCCCTCATTCTCGCCTGCGTCGGCATCGTAGCCTCAATTCTCGGAACCTTCATCGTCAAGACCAAGGAAGGCGGAAACCCGCAGTCGGCCCTCAACAACGGCTCCTTCCTATCCGGTATCCTGATGATAGTCGGCTCATATTTCGCCATCAATTTGATCGTCGGCCCCGCCGGTTTCGTTTTCCCCAGCGGCGCGACATATTCAAGCCTACAGTTGTTCCTCGCCTGCATCAGCGGTCTCGTGGCCGGAACAGCCATCGGGCTGCTCACCGAGTACTACACGGCTGAGTCCAAAGGCCCGGCTCAGGGCATCGCCCAGCAGTCCAAAGTCGGAACAGCCACTAACATCATCAGCGGCCTTTCGGTCGGCATGAAGAGCACCGCACTACCGGTTATCGTTCTGGCCATCGCCGTCATTCTGGCGTACGTGTTCGGCGGGATGTTCGGAATCGCGCTCGCCGGCCTCGGCATGCTGAGCACCACAGGCATCGTCCTCGCCGTCGACGCTTACGGCCCGATAGCGGACAACTCCGGCGGCATCGCGGAGATGACTCTCTCCGACCACCCCGAAGTCCGCAAACGCACAGACAAATTGGACGCTGTGGGCAACACCACTGCAGCCATCGGAAAAGGATTCGCAATCGGCTCGGCCGCTCTCACCGCGCTCGCCTTGTTCGGCGCCTTCACCGAAGTCGCCACCAAGGCCTCCGGCATAAAGACCTCCATCGACATCATGAATCCTTACGTCACCGCCGGACTGCTCCTCGGCGCCATGCTCCCCTTCCTGTTCTCCTCAATGGCCATGAAGGCCGTGGGCGACGCCGCGTTCGATATGATCGAGGAAGTCCGCAGACAGTTCAAATCCATTCCCGAACTCGCCGCCGTTCTGGCCATCTTCAAGAAAGAGGCCGCAGGCGAGAAAGTGGCCGACGCTGAAAAGAACAAAGCGTTCGACGCCGCGAAAGGCAAACCCGAATACGGCAAATGCGTGGCCATCAGCACATCCGCCGCCATCAAGAGAATGGTCGTCCCCGGCCTCATCGCCGTGGCGTCCCCGCTCGTTATCGGCATCATCGGAAGGCTGATCGATCCGGCGCAACCCGCCGCGATGCTCGGCGGACTGCTCGCCGGCGTCACCTCCTCAGGCGTCCTCATGGCTATCTTCATGGCCAACACGGGCGGCGCTTGGGACAACGCCAAGAAGTTCATCGAAGCCGGCGGCGGCAACCTCGGCGGCAAAGGCTCCGACGCTCACAAAGCAGCGGTTGTCGGCGACACAGTCGGCGACCCCTTCAAAGACACGGCCGGCCCCTCCCTCAATATCCTCATCAAACTCATGGCCATCGTGTCTCTCGTGTTCGCTCCGTTCCTCTTCGGTTGAGAACTCGCGAACTCTGACATCGAAACAAAAAGCCTCCCCCTTTGCGGGGAGGCTTTTTTTATTCTCTCTGCGCGCCCTCTCGAAGACACCTCATCCCTTGACTTATGAGCGCGGTGAATCTAATATCAAATTGACAAATAAATTTTGCCGACACGGAGCGAATATTTGGACGGCGCGGAAGAAATGAAATGTCCGGTTTGCGGACGAAAACTCTATCCGGACAGGCCGTCATGTTTGTACTGCGACTACGAGCGGCCGCTGGACGACAATGTAAAAACCCTGCTAAAAAAACGCCTCGTAGCAAGAAGTCTCGGCATGGAAGAGTCCGCTGCAGAAGAGGCTCCGGCGGCGGGCGGCGTGTGTCCAGCGTGCGGCCGGAAGATGAAGCCTGAAGCGAAGTTTTGCCCCGGCTGCGGAGCGCGCGCGGACGCTTCAGCCACTCCCGTCCCAGCCGCCGCTTC
>MWCD01000076.1 GCA_002069885.1 bacterium ADurb.Bin236
CCGCCCGACGTCCCGCCGGATCACCGCCTCACCGCCTACTTCCCCCCCATCCCCGTCAGCGTCACGCCCTGGATGAAGTAGCGCTGGGCGAAGAAGAAGATCACCACCACCGGCAGCGTCATCAGGGTGCTGGCCGCCATCATCATCCCCCACTCGCCGCCGTGCTCGCTGCGGAACATGAAGAGGCCGAGCGAGAGGGGCGTCAGGCTCTGGCTGCCGATGTAGATCAGCGGGCCCATGAACTCGTTCCAGGTGCCCATGAAGGTGAAGATCGCCACGGTGGCGAGCGCCGGGCGCACCAGCGGCAGCAGGATGCGCCAGTAGGTGCCGAAGAAGCTGCAGCCGTCGATCTTGGCCGCGTCCTCCAGATCCTGGGGGATCGTCATGAAGAACTGGCGCAGCAGGAAGATGTTGAAGGCGCTGCCGAAGAAGGAGCCTACCCAGAGCGGCTTCAGCGTGTCGTACCAGCCGAAGCTCTTGAAGATCAGGAAGACGGGGATCATCGTCACCTGGCTGGGGAGCATCATCGTCGCCAGGAGGATGCCGAAGAGGATGTCTCGCCCGTAGAACCTGAGGCGGGCGAAGGCGTAGGCGACCAGGCTGCAGGCGAAGAGCTGCCCGAGGACGTTCAGCACCACCAGGTAGAGGCTGTTCCCCACGAAGCGCCAGAAGGGGATGTAGCGCAGAGCGCGCCGGTAGTTCAGCGAGTACTTGGCGTAGCCGGCCGCCCAGCGGCTGGAGGGCTCCAGTCTGGTCTGGCCCTGCCCTGCCGCCGATCATCCAGGAACACCCATACTTCACTCCTCAGGCTTCTCCCTGGCCGATGGCAAGGCGAGCATTGTGCCAGTTGCCTTTAGGCCGGCGGCGGAGGAGGCTTTTCTTCTGCTGTTTTAACTGACGCCGGTTCCAGCGCTCTTTCAGGGATGGCGTTTTCCAATTGATATATCAGGCTGTCTATCACGTCGTCGAATTCCGGAGGCTTCACATTTCCTTTTTCTTCTTCTTGTTTCAGTATGTCGTCGATTATTTTTAGAAGCTCTTCGGACTGAGGGTTTTGAGGCGCGGCGTCGTGGAATATCTGTGGTTTAATCTGTTGCGCGTCAGCGGATGTGGCCGCAGATGAAGGACGCGCTAAGAATAACGCCATCGCAAAAACAAATGCCACCGATATCGCACATGCGAGTAGAACACGGATACGTGAACTTTCGAATGTCATCCGTGTGTGAAACTCCCAGTCAGCTTTTTGCCGCTCAATCTGTTTTGTCTCTCAGTTTATAAATACAGCTATTAATTATACACAAGATGACAATGCAGTAAAACCCAAATATTAAGTATGAAAACACAGTTGGTATAAAATTCAGCGCAATTTACACGTCATTTATAATAACTGTCCGCAATCTGCGGCGCTATCCTCGCGTAGATGTCGTGCGGCATGCCGCAAGCCAAGTGTTCCGGGCTGTTCATGCCCCATGCTATGCCTCCGGTGCAGAAGTAAGAGACATTCAGTTTTCCTGACAGAAAAGGTATGACAGTCGAATTCCTGCACATGGACATATTGGCGAGATATTTATCGAGGAGAAGATCGAAAACATAAGTGGTCAACTGATGTTTAAAAATCCACTTGGTAAAATCCCGCCATTGTTCGAGGGAGTTGAGGCGCGCCAGAGCGCCGTTGACGAGTTCGACGCGGGTTTTTTCGATGGAGTTTCCGCTTTTCGACAGCACCGCGAGCGCGGACTTGCCGAGATCGTCCGCGTGTTCGCCCGCCAGAGAGGATTCCCCGGCCAGCTTTATGATTTTCTTTATTTTAGCGGGTGTCGTTCTTATCAGAACCGTGTCCGGAGGGCATTCCGCGTCGAACATAGATATCGGAGCGATAAGTATAGATTCAGTACCGAAAGGAAGGTTATGCTGCACCTTAAGGTCGAGCGCGGGGTCAGGCTCGTTGAATCCGAGAACTACTTTCGACCACCTGCAGACGGATATCGAGCCGGAGTCGAGCGTCACGGCTTTGCCGTCTCCCTCTGTGGCGGATCTGACCGCGTCGCAGAAAGATATTCCAGAGTAAACTTCGGATGCTGGCCAACGGCAGTCAGCGCCGGGGTTCACTTTAATGCCGGCGGCAGGAGGTTCGGATATTTTTTCATTCATGAGGATGTTCATAGCAGTCATGCTCCGTATGGTTCATTCGTATTGCGTTGGCGGGACAAGCCGCCGCGCACAGCCCGCAGCCGAAACAGTCGAGAGTGGAGCCTTTTCCGTTGACGATTTCTCTTTGTCCGAAGGGGCAGGCGGCCACGCATTCTCCGCTGCCGTCGCATTTATCGTCGATTGTGACCGCGGCGCTGCGCCCGCGCAGAAGCGGGAAATAATCCTGTCCCAATTCCCGGTTGATTATGTACGGCACGCACCCGCATTCGCAGCAGTTGCAGATGACGTATTCGGCTTTTCCGTGTGAAGGAAAATGAAAAAACAACATGTGGAACATTCCAAGCTCATGGCATCTGCCCACAATGTTCAAGGCTTCCTGTTTATCAATCACTCTGTAGTCGCGCGGAAACGCCTTCAGCCACGCTTCCGTCCCGGTGCGGATGACGATGTCGGTGTCTAGCGGATGAGGGCATGAGTGGTGGGAGATTCTGCATCGGCAAGCGCCGACGGCGATAGCGCCGTCGAGCCTGTTAATATGTTCGACGATTTCTTTATAAGGGACGGGCCTTGCGGAGTCGCCGTACAGCGCCAGCGGCCTCGCCAAGACGACTCCCATGATTTTTTTGAACAGCGGTTTTGAACCGAGCCATTTCCATCTGCCGCGCAACAATTGATACGACCATCTCAGCAGAGGCAGTTCGACGAATTTGGCGAACACGAAAAGAGCCCGCCTCTGAAAAGACGCTCCCTCCATCGTTATGTCGTGAAGCATCGTCATTGAAGCCTGTCTCCGTCAAATCGCCGCTCGCGCGCAATTATAACCTATTATCCTTTTCTCGCGTAACAAGCATTGTCTTTTCGGCGTATCTCATCTAGGGACAAATAACGTGAAAGCGTTTTGTTTTCTTTTGAAATCCCGGTCGACGACGTAATTGGCGTCGATGGCGTCCAGTTGCTTGCCGGAGAATTTAGGGAAAGCCACCTTATGGGTGTCGGCGGCGTTTTCGAGGTCGTATGACATTACGATCGCGTCCCATTGTTTCTCGTTTAACATCCTTATTAAAACGTTGTCGTCAACCCCGCCGATTTCTGAATATTTAACGTAATTCATCCTCACGTCCCAACCAAGGTCGAGGGCTAATTCCATAGTGTCGTAAAGGATCATGCTATCTGGCGAATATCTGGATTTCAGTTCGTCGGCGGCAGCGTTCACCGCGCGCACATGCGCTATACGAGGAGCAATGATCGCGATATTTTTTATTTCCCGCAAGTTGACGAAAACGCTCTGGGAAAGGGCCGCGACGGCGAGGACGAGAACAATCGCTTTAGCCACTTTGTTTTCGCGGAAACCGGCAACAGCGCATCCCGCGCCTATTGATAATGCCGCGCATGTTTCGAACATATAGTTCACGGAAGACCCGTAGTAGGAGAGGGCGGCAGAGGCGGATATCCACGAAACCAGAGCAAATGCGGTTTCAAACTTGAGTTTGCCGCGCGAAGCCGACGGCAGCAGCGCCAATGCGGTGAACACGAGAAACATGCCGTCAGACAGAATCATTTTAAGCATAGCGTAGGCGCGGCCCGGCAACATCGGGGCCTGATGCATCCCGAACATCTGGAAATAGAATCCGCCGTCAGTAAGCGAGTTCAGCCAGAAGAAAGCGGCAAGAGATATGGCGGACCACGACGCTGCGAGAGCGACGGCTCTTTTCGCGTGCAAGAACAAAAGGGAAAGAACAAGCGCGGCGAAACACGCTAGCATAGTTTGTTTCGAGTAAACGGCCAGCGCGAAGAAAACTGAACTGAACAGATAAGCGAACCTTGATTTTTCGAATTTGAAATACCATAGCGCGCCAGCAACCGCAAACATGAGAGCGGTAATATCCACCCGGTTCTGTCCCGACCATACCAGAATCGGATGGAAGAAAAGGAAGATGCCGGCAGAGGCAAGCCCCGCGAGCCTGTTGCCGCTTCTGATATTCGCTATCATTCCAATCATAGCGGCGGTAAAGAAGACAAACGAAAAACAAACCAGCCGTCCCACGATAAGCGAATCGCCGAACAACTTGTGAGTGAAAACGAGAAAGTAATAATGAACCGGCGGATACATAGGGTAGCAGAAAGGCGCGTCGATGGACGGACTGGAATGATATATCTGATAGCCGCCGGCGAGCAGCCGCGAGCAGTACAGGACGATGTCCTCGCCGCCGCCATAGACCGCGTCGTTCTTGAAAAAGTTGACGAAAACGAACAGGTAAAGAGCGGCTCCTGCGAGCAACAGGGCCGCGAATATGATTGATGTTATTCTGATTATTTTTTCAGCTTTGGAATCGCTCATATTTATGAAACGCTTTCAGTAATCCTGTCGGGCGCGGCAAATATTCCATTAAAACGTCTCTGAAGAGGTTGTTTCAAGCCCAACTGACTATGACCGGCTGCGAGGAGGAGGATAGATCCACCCGGATGTAATGGTCTACGAAGTCCTCCAAGTCGGGCAGGTGAGAGATAAGGAATATCTGCTGGAAAGTTCCTTTGAGCGTTTCCAGAAGTTTAAGGAACAGCTCGCGGCGCGGTTCGTCGAAGGAACTGAAAGGCTCGTCGAGGAAAAGGAACTGGCTGGAGTCGCCTGAATGAGCGATGGCGGCGCGGGCGAACGCCAGTCTCAGCGAGATAAGCAACTGGTCTACCGTCCCGCCGCTTAGCGAGTCGAGGTCGACGTAGCCGCCGCTTTCGTCCGAGAACACGCTAATATTGAAGTCTTCGGAGATGCGCACTTTGCAGTAACGACCGCGGGTCATCTTGGGCAAGGCCCACCCGAAATAGGATTCAATCTGGGGTATCATCCTCTTCCTGATTTCAAGTCCGGTTTGTATGAACAGGCTTTCAAGCTCCCTGAGCTTCAGGATGACAGTTTCCTTCGAGTTAAGCTCGGAGGCGATGGCGTTGATTTCGTCGACGAGAGGGGAAACGCGGTCGAGGTCGGTTTTCACGACTCCCATTTCCGCCTCGATTTCCTTTATCTGAGCGCGAGCTTCGAGGGACTGTTTTTCCGACTCCTCCCGATCGGAGGTAAGTTCGGCGAAACGCCTGTCCGAGCAGTCTATCTTGTGCGTGTTCTCGCGCAGTTCGTAGAACTTTATCAGGTCTTCGTCTATATGATCAATTATCTCTCGGCGTTTTTTATCCAGCCTGACGGACTCGAATTTCTGCGCCTCAATGCGTTGGATTTCGACATTGTTGTTTTCGATTTCGCGGGCAAGCTGTTCGAGTTGGATTTCCGTCTCTCGTTTCCTGCGACGAGCTTCCGGCTCGTCGTCGGCGGTGACGCCGAGACCGATCATGCCCGATTCTATTCTTGCTATCTGGGCGCGTATGTCGCCGATAGTATTCAGCAGACCCTCGGACTGCTCGATAAAGCGCATTTTCGGTTCCACGACATCTTTCAACTCGGCGAGCCTAGATTTAAGGTCGGATTCCCTACGCTGTTTGTCGGACAGCAAATCCGAAGACTCGATGTTTGCAATCTGAACGAAAGATTTTCCTTCGCCTGCCATAGCGCGGAGAGGGGAGAACTTCTCGATGATGTCTTTCATAAGGCCGCGAGCGCGCTCGAACTCCCGCAGTCCGTGTTCGTCCAGAACTTCGATGGATTTTTTCAACGACTCGAAGCTGTCCGTGCGCAGAAGAGAGAATACGTTTGATATCTTTTCAGCCGAAGCGCTGTCCGATTTCATCTTGGATAGGCGGGTTTCGATGTCGTCGAGGGTTTCGCTCATTTCGGAGACGCCGCGACGAGTTATTTCATACGCGTAAGTCTTTCTCTGCAAGTCCTGAAGAGTTTGGCGCGTGAGGGCAAGTTTTGACTGAAAAGAAGCTGCGGCTGCGGCCGCGGGGATCATTCCAAGCATGACGACGAGCATGGTGGTATTCGACATCGCAAGAGTCAAAGCCACGCCGGCTGCGAGAGAAGCGCCCGCAGCTCCGAGAGAAATATCTCTTGATCTGATTTGTTTGAGTTCGGCTTTCTGCATCCTGTCGACGCTCAGCGGATCGATCTCCTCGACGCTTGCGGCGGACATCTGCCTGTTCATCCTGTCGCGCTGTTTTTCCAGAGTGTCTATCAACTGGGCGGATTTGTCGGCGTCGTGGACGGACGAGGTTTTGACGCGCTCCAACTCGTTTTCGAGAAACTCGATGTCTTTCATAAGCTGAGAGCGCATGCGGCTGAGGCTGTCGGGGTCGGAGTATGCGCGGAGGAAATTTTCGACGCCGAGGAGTTCGGCCTCGGACTCGCGGCCTTCCTGTTCGGCGGCCTTGATTTCAGCGAGTTTGCGGGAGATGTCAGAGAGGGCGGCCTCTTTAAGTTCGAGTTGTGAGCTTACCTGATCGCGTTTTGCCGCCATGTCGCGCCAATCGTCTATTTTTTTGAAAAACTCTTCTATTTCGACCAGCCGGACATCTTTCAATTCGGCGATGAGAGCCTCTTTTTCCAACGATTCTTTCTGCATAGCGGGGACGCGGTCTGCTTCCCGCATGAGCGCGGCGCATTCAAGCTCTATCCTCTTGAGTTGCTCCCGGCGGCTCTTTATCCGCATGTCGAGCACTTCCGTCTGCTCGGCTTTCCTGCGGATGTCTTCGAGCATGGAAAGAGTGGAGACCGCGCGGTCTCTTTCTTTGAGAATGTCGGTGAGGGCGGCGGCGGCTTTGTCCCTTTTCTCAGTCAGCCGCTCCATGTCCGTCTCGCGCGCGCGGTACACGTCGAGGACTTCGTTTTTCTCTTCGAATCGTTCGCGTATGTATTTAATTTCAAGCTCTCTGTCGGAGCGTTTCGCGGCCACCTTCTTAGCCATCTTCTCCATAAAACCGACGCCGAGCATGTTGTTGAGCACCAGCCGCCTGTCGTCAGCGCTGTGGAGCATGATGTCCAGTTCTTTCTGCGCAATGAACATCGAGTATCTGAATTCCCGGAAAGTGAAACCGAGCAGTTCGTTGACTTTCGGTTCGATTTCGTCGAAGGAAGTGGCAATAGGGGAGTTGTCCGAGGTGTCGATCATGCGGCCGTCGGTGGATCCGTCGGCGGATAGGCGGCGGGACGCCCTGAAAGTGGTTCCGTTGATTGTGACGGTAATCTCAGTGGAGCAGGTGTCTTGTCCCCAGCGGATAATTTTTTTCGGGTCGCCGTCCGGGGCCTTTGGGGTGCGACCGAACAGGCAGAAGCATATCAGTTCGCCGATGGAAGACTTGCCGCACTCGTTGTCGCCGAATATTCCCACCACTCCGGTGTCCGGCATCCCGCCGAGAGCGAAGTTCTCGAACCTCATGAAATTCGAAGCTTTAATTTCTCTTAAGATCACAGGCCTTCCTCGATCTCCTTGACTCCCATTTCGAGCAGTTCTTTAAGCAATCTGACCTCGTCGCCCCTGTCCTGAGCGGCGGCGATTTCCCGTTCGACGTATCTTTCAAATTCCTGCGCCGGAGAGTTCACGCGGAGAGCGTCGAAACGGTATTCCTCTCCCGCGTCCACCAGCGCCAGCCGGTTTTCCACGTGCGCGAACGCGAACTGTTCCCGCAGTTTCTTTATCGTTTCGCCTTTCATGAAGGAGTTGAATTCATTAAGGCTTATCTGTCCGTTGAGGATAATGTGAAGAGCCTTCTCTTTTTTTGCGCGGCGGAGAGTGTCTTCGAGGGACTTAGCGATATCGGCGTCGCCCGCGCTGAAGGTGAGGCTGACATATTCGAGCGGGCGCGCTGACGAGCGCACTGGCGTCAATTGTTGAATCTTTCCGCCGGATATCTCGAACTGCACGAAGAACTTCCGTTCCCGGTCAAGCTCGTAATTGAAGCGTTCGAGGCTGCCGGGGTAAATTGCGGTGAAGTCTCCTGCGGTAAGGGTCTGGAATTTATTTTTGTGTCCGAGGGCGGCGTATTGATAGCCCCGGTCGCGAAGAGGGTCTAGAACCCGTTCCCTGAGAAGTTCGTCTTCGATATTAATGAGGCCCTGTCTGCGGGAGTAGGCGCACATCAGGAATATCCCCGCCGCGTCCCTCGGAAGAGGTATGCGCCTTCGGCTGAACGCCTCGCTGAAGAAGAACGCCGCTTGGCTGGACGCTATCATCACTTTCTGGCCGTCGAACTCGAATACCACTTTTTCCGGGTCTTCGGTCGTTCCCATCACTTTTACGTATGAAAGGTGGTCGAATATCGACAGGGCGCAGTCCGAGCTGCCGTCTTTCTCCGCCACTAGTTCCTCCTGTCCGGGGGTGAGAACGATGCGGGTGGAAGGCATCGCTTCGTGGATGCGCCCGAACGCCGAAAGAGCGGTGGAAACCGTCTCCCGGTTGGGATGCATCTTGTCGAACAGGCTGCCGGCTATCATGAGAATGTTGATTTTGTTCTTGATTACGTAGTCGGCCAGCTCATTGAAAACATTAACAACATCCGCCGCGCGGAGTTTTTCCGCCTCGCTGTCGAGGCTGGGGAACCGGCGTCCCAAATGTATATCAGCAGTGTGAATGACTCTTACAGGCATAACCGTCCATTCAATATTTTATATATAATATCCTTTTTTCATCGGATGAATATAACCTAAAACATAAAAAAACGCCATTTCGGGCTGAAAAGCCACTAGACAAGCCTGCTTTTTTTATTTGACACTTCAGGAAGTTTTTCTGCGGACGCTATGTCGGCGTTAACCGCAGTCAACCGCCGGGAAAGCCGGGTTGGCGAACCATTTGAAATCCACGCCGGGGAACAGTCGGTTTCGCGCCATACAGTCTCCGAGGAAATACCAGTCGTCCTGAGAGAGAGCGAGGCCGTGTCCGTAGCCGCGCGCCATAGAGGCAAGGCGTTTGAAATCCGAATGGTGTTGACCGACGCGCCGTTCGGCGTGGTCTGCGGCGCTGCTGTTGGTTATCATGAACTTCCAGTCGGAGGAAGAAAGAAGCATCATCTCGCGCGCGCACTGTTTGAGGATTTTGATAAGTTCCTCGTCGGTGGTGTGGAAAAACTCGCGGGCAAGATTCTGCATATCCCGTTCGGCGTCGCATTCGCGGTCGATTATCCAAGCGATTTTCTCGTTTATCCAAGTTGACGAGTCGTATCCGGCTCCCCAAGAGGATTCGGGCAGATAGACGTCCGCCTTCGATTCCATTCTGGCGAGGTATTCCGAGCAGGTCTCCGTCCGGATTTCGGGGTCGCTGTTAATCCACTTAATGACGTTGTAGAGGAACTGAGGCCCCTCGAACCACCAGTGGCCGAACAGTTCGGTGTCGAAAGCGGTGAGCACCATAGAGGCGGTTCCGGTGTGGTCGTAATGAGCCTTGAGGCTGTCGGCGATGAGTTTTTTGTAGTGTCCGGCGTGTTCGATTACTTTCTGGTCTAGGGCGTCGTCGGGGTAATAGTAGTCTTTGTACGCCATGTCGGCTTTGGTGTGAGTGATTTTCCAGTAGCGTAGGCGGCCGTCGGAGTGTTTTTTGTGGAAATCGAGGTATGAGCCGTCGCCGGGGTATCCGACTTCGTGCCGCCATACCTGAAGTGAAAGCTGGATGTCGCGCGCGAAAACGGAGACGGGCTTTTTGGGCGTCTGAGCGCCGGCGGCCCTGTACGCGAAGAAGGGGTCTTTGACGTAATCGGACGGGTGGGCTTTCATCAATTGGTGGTTGTCGATGATGAAGTAGTTAAGGTCGGCCTCGCTGAGGAACTCTTCGACGCCCTTGCGGGAGTAGGGAATTTCGCCGAATCTTGAGCCGACAGGAGGGGCCCACTTGCAGGCGGGCCGATAGCCGCATTCAGGCAGCCACATGCCTTTCGGCTGGGAACCGAAGCTCACCACGTGAGACTCTACCGCTGTGCGCACCTGCGCCTGAATGGAAGTGTCCTCCGAGGCGGCGGGAAAATACATATGCGTCGCTCCGCACGTCATCAGTTCGATATGCCCGGCGTCCTTCAGCGCTTTGAACGCTCCGGGGATGTCTTCGGCAAACTCTTTCGTGAATGTCTCAAGCGTCGCCGAGTAGTATTCTTCCCACCGGGAGGCAAGATATGCCAGATGCGGCTCGGAATTGGACTTGAAGTTCTCGTGGTCGTTTCTGGCGGCATCTATCTTGGACTGGCAGTATGTTTTGAACCTCTCTTTGAAATGGTCGAGCTTTAACTGCTCAATGAGGACGGGAGACATTGTATAGGTGATTTTTGGAGAAATGCCTTCGGCCACCAGCCGCCGAAGAGACAGCAACTGAGGGATGTAGGTTTCGGCGACGGCTTCCATGAGCCAGCCTTCCTGCAAATCTTCATGGTACATAACCCACGGAAGGTGGGTGTGCAGCACGAGGATGAAACTGCCGTGGAAATTTGACATAAGGGCCGCCCGCTCCGATTCTTTATGGCAGTCTCATTTTGAAGTCATGGAAGGAAAAAATCAATCGCCCGGTCATTATTGTTGATGCGGAAGCTTAAAGCTTTTTTAAATATTTGCGCGGAAAAACCAATTTTTTGCAAAAAATAGGTTTCCCCGCGCCCCTTCCAAAAAAACTATTGGTTGCCGATTGTAAGGAACTTCGTTCACGTAAAATCGGCTTCTGTTGTATTGATTTATTGCTGACACAAGCGATGAATTGCCGGGCGCGTTTTCAACTTTGTTTTTTCTTGATGAACAGTGATGTCGGGAATATTTCTCCGCGAAGGAACATCCTCAAAGGCTCAAAGCCGAATCCCGCTATCATGCAGATGAAAATGCCGAGCATGACCGCTGCGGACACCAAGCAGTACGGGCAGAAACTCTTGATGAAGAAGGCTTCGACGACGGTCAGATATATCGAGAACAAAATGCCGAGCCATGCGCCCACCCAAAGCATGAAGACAAAAACGTCCGACCTCGATATGCGGCGCGCGGCGTGGATTATCACAAGTCCGATAAGAAGTATGTATCCGATTATTCCGTACACGCTCACAGCCAGCCCCGCAATTTCTGAATATTTGCTGTCATCGGGGCGCGTGCATCCGAAATGTTCTGAAATGTCGCAGCCGGTTTGGGGAACGAATTTTTCGGGAGCCGCAGGCGCGTTCATTGCGGCATCGTATGGATTAAAATCCGAGCTATCAAATGGATTTACTGTGTTTGCATCTGAAAGATTATTTTGTTTTTCCACCTCCTCCTCCACCTGATATCTCGGATACCATTTTTCCATGAACTGCAGAGTGTTGATCAGATTAAGTTGATGCTTTGGTTTACTATAGTGGAGTTGAACGAGGTGGAGACTAGTATAAATGCCGATTGATGATAATATCGACATCAGCGCAAGGGAAATCATACGTTTTTTCATAGTTATTCTCCACGATTATAGCAGAAGATTTGTTGAACTGACGAAAAACCATTTGCGCCAAAACGAGGTAAAAATGTTGCTATGTGGCAATATTTATTAATTGGATATTTGTGAAAAAAGGCCATTCGGTTGTGTGGTGATATTTTCATGCTATTCATATTGTTTTTAGCTCTGTCATTTTTTTTATAAAAAAGTGTTTTCAATTGCATATATACTCTCGCTTTTTGACCATGAAGTAGAGGTTATCTGTCAAGACTTAGAAAGAAACCAAACGACTATCTCTTGTTTCTCCGGGCGCGTTTTCAGCTTTGTTTTTTCTTGATGAACAGTGATGTCGGGAATATTTCTCCGCGAAGGAACATCCTCAAAGGCTCAAAGCCGAATCCCGCTATCATGCAGATGAAAATGCCGAGCATGACCGCTGCGGACACCAAGCAGTACGGGCAGAAACTCTTGATGAAGAAGGCTTCGACGACGGTCAGATATATCGAGAACAAAATGCCGAGCCATGCGCCCACCCAAAGCATGAAGACAAAAACGTCCGACCTCGATATGCGGCGCGCGGCGTGGATTATCACAAGTCCGATAAGAAGTATGTATCCGATTATTCCGTACACGCTCACAGCCAGCCCCGCGATTTTTGAATAATCGCTGTCGTCCACTTTTGTGCAGCTTATCGTTTCCGAAATGTCGCAGGATTCCTGCGGGACGAACTTTTCTGTCGCCGCAGGCGCATTCATAGCGGCGGCGTATGGGTCGAAATCCGGGTTGTCGAACGGGTTTATCGTGTTCACGTCTGAAAGGACTTCCAAGCTTTTCACTGCCGACTCCACCTGATCCCTCGGGAACCATTTTTCCATGAATGGCAGGGTGTCTATGAGCATTAACTGATGATGGGGTTTTTTATAGTGCATTTCCGCCAGATGGATGGAGGAATACAACCCTACGACAGATAAGATGGCTACGAGGCCCAGACAGATTAGACGTTTTTTCATTCTTCAATCTCCTTGCTTGACGCATAATATTATATGAAAAATCGGCGGATTAATAAGCGCCGGGAACAAGTTGGGCGCAAAAACTGTCGAAAGATGATTGAAAAATGGATGAGCGGCGGGAGCGGGGGAGCGAAAAATGATGAAGGGCAAGGAATATTTCCGGCGCGTTCGGCTATAATTCCATCCGTCGGTTTTATGACGGAGTGTTTGGCGCAAATTATTTTCGATGTTTTTCATAGATTTGACGGAGGAAGGCCATGCTGGAAGTAAAGAACGTCACAAAGAACTACGGCGGCCTGCGGGCGGTTGACGGAGTGTCTTTCCGGCTCGAAAAGGGCGAAGCGCTCGGCTTGCTCGGCCCCAA
>MWCD01000077.1 GCA_002069885.1 bacterium ADurb.Bin236
CCGGGCCAGCCCGCTCTTGCGGTCCTCGAACCGGAGGGATAATTCCCGGCCGAGCGCCGGCCCGTCGCGAAGCAGGCGGACCGCCGGCTTCTCGGACTCGAACTTGACGATCCAGAGCCAGGCGCCGGCGGCCAGGACGGCCGGAATCAGAAGCCAGCGGGCGTTTTTGAATAGATTGGTTTTCGGACCCGCGTTCTTCCAGCGCATGATCATCTCCCGTTCGTGTTTTTGAACGGATCAATATTCCACACGCTCCTTCGTTAGTCAAGGAATTTGGAACTCGATTACTTTTCTTGATTCCGAGAAATAAACAACTTGACTTTTTTCAGCTTCCGCGGTCTATAATATATTCGCTGTAAAAATCACAAAGGGGAAAAGCATAAAAGATCGGTATCAGATTGCCTTTAGATCGTCGTCATGAAATTGTATGCGCATTCCAAAGCCGATACGCCGCAAAATCAATGGCATCCCCTGGAAGAACATCTTCACGCGACTGCGAATAATGCGCGTCATTTTGCAGAAACTTGGGAATCCGGAGCGTGGGCTTACAATGCGGGTCTCTTGCACGACTTGGGAAAAAGCGATTCGAGATTTCAAGGATATCTCCTCCGCTGCAACGAACTGGACGATTCAGATTATGACTCGGGCCGCGTCAATCATTCCTCAACAGGAGCCTCATGCGCCGAAGACGGCATCAAGCCGTTCGGACGCATACTCGCCTATTTAATAGCGGGGCATCACGCGGGATTGCCCGATTGGTTTTCATCGGAATCGGCAAATGCCGCCCTTTCAATGCGTCTTAAAGAAGGACGTGAAAATTCGAAACGGATAAGAGCTTTCTCTGAAGAGTTGATTTTATCACTTCTGCCAATGACGAAGCCGTCTTTTGTGAACGCGGCCAACTTCCACTTCTGGGCACGGATGTTGTTCTCATGCTTGGTTGATGCGGATTATCTCGACACCGAACAGTTCATGGATGAAGAGAAATCCCGGCAACGAAGCCATTATCCTTATCTCTCTTCTCTCGCTCCTCGTTTATTCGATTTTTTAGATGATCTGGAACAGAAGGCACCTCAATCATCGGTAAATGAAATCCGAGCGGAAATCCGCCGTGCCTGTGAGCGGAAAGCCGATTCGCCGAAAGGCTTATTCTCTTTAACTGTGCCCACTGGGGGCGGGAAAACCCTTTCAGCAATGGCCTTTGCCATGCGCCATGCGATAAAGCACGGCCAACGACGCATTATCTACGTAATTCCCTATACGAGTATCATCGAACAAACCGGGCACACTCTTTCCCGGGTTTTCGGTCACGAAAATGTCATTGAACATCACAGCAATCTTCATCCGGAAAAAGAAACATTTCGTTCGCAACTCGCCTCAGAAAACTGGGATGCGCCTATCATCATCACCACGAATGTCCAATTCTTCGAATCGCTCTATGCAGCCAAATCGAGCCGTTGCCGCAAGCTCCACAATATCATCAACAGCGTTGTCATCCTCGATGAAGCCCAGTTGTTGCCACCTAATCTTTTGATGCCCTGCGTGGAGTCGATGAATGAGCTTGTTCGGAATTACGGAGTCAGCTTGGTTTTGGCTACGGCCACTCAACCCCTTTTGCCGAATCTCGAGCCGGCCTTGGAAATCATCCCGCCGGAAATGAACCTCTATGACCGATTGAAACGGACAAAAATCGTTTTTCCGGAATCGACAATTCGACCTAAGGATTGGGTGTCGCTTGCGGAACGATTACAACAACACGAGCAAGTTCTCTGTATCGTGAATACCCGCCGTGATTGTTATGACCTTTTTAAATTGATGCCGGAGGGGACGTACCATTTATCGGCTTTGATGTGTGGAGCACACCGATCGGCCATAATTCAGTCGATTCGCCTGCGGCTTCAGAAAAACTTGCCGACTCGGGTCATCAGCACCCAGCTTGTTGAAGCAGGAGTCGACATTGATTTTCCGGTAGTCTATCGCGCTTTAGCCGGGTTGGATTCCATCGCTCAAGCAGCCGGCCGCTGCAACCGGGAAGGCGTTCTAAACAAATCGGGAAAACTCGGCGAAGTCCAAGTTTTTATGGCTCCCAGGCCGGCGCCCAGAGGTTTACTGCGCAAGGGTGAGGACACAACATGCGAAATGTTCGAGGATATGAAAAATCCCGACCAGCCGGGCGCGGTTTTTCGCTACTTTCGGCTTTTTTATTCTCGAATCAATGATGCCGGCAGCGATTTTCGAGAATTATTGACAAAGGATGTAAATCCAAATCTCTTCGTTCAGTTCAGGACCGCGGCCGAACAATTTAAGCTTATAGATGATCAAGCCCAACGGCCGGTGATCGTTCGATATGGAGATAGCAACCATTATATAAACCGCTTGCGCTACGCCGGGCCGTGCCGGGAGATCACACGGGCGCTTCAAAGATTCACTGTGAATATTCCTGTCCAGGTCGCAGAAGCTATGCAATCCGATGGACGGATGGAGGAAATCGAGCCGGGGATTCTGATCCAATGTGGATTAAAGATCTATGATGAAAAAACCGGTTTAGCCGTATTTGCCGAACAATTGCCGATTGAGGATCTAATGATCTGACGGAAAGGAGCGATATGAAAGGATTCTGCCTGGAAGTGAGCGGACCCTATGCGTGTTTCACGAGACCTGAAATGAAAGTGGAACGCGTCAGTTATGATGTTATTACTCCCTCTGCCGCAAGGGCGATTTTCGAAGCCATCCTTTGGAAACCGGCCATTCGTTGGGAAATGAAGCAAATTGAAGTCCTCGCCCCGATCCGCTGGATATCCCTCCGCCGGAATGAAGTGGGGAAAGTCGCGTCGCCGCGGAGCGGAGGCGTTTTCATCGAGGATGATCGACAGCAACGGGCTGGATTGTTCTTGCGCGACGTGAAATACAGGCTACATGCGGAGTTCGATTTCTTGCCGACAGAGAAACGCGAATCCCCTCGAAATCCCGTTCCTTCCTATCTTAGCGAAAGCACGGATGTCTCCGATGACAGGGGGAATGAAACACCGGCAAAATATGCGGCAATGTTTGAGCGTCGGGCGAAAAAAGGACAGTGTTTCAATCAACCTTATTTGGGTTGCCGCGAGTTTTCGGCATCGTTTCGGCTTGTCGATCATCTAGAAGAACCTTCAATTCCGATTGATTTGACCAAGGATCTCGGCTGGATGCTTTACGATATGGATTTTTCGAATGCGGATGATCCCAAACCGCTTTTCTTTCAAGCAAAAATCGTCAAAGGAATCATCAACATTGACCGAAATCAAGTCGAGGTGCGCGGATGATTCTTCAAGCGCTCAAGGAATATTATGACCGGAAACCTGATCTTCCCCGTGCCGGTTTTGAGATGAAAGAGATTCCGTACGTCTTAGTTCTTAACGCTGATGGAATTCCCGTTAATCTTACCGACACGTATGAAGGAATGGGCAAGGAACGACAGGCAAAAAAATTTTTAGTGCCTCAATCCGTCAAGCGAACAGTGGACATAAGCGCAAATTTGCTATGGGATAATCCCGAATACGCGCTCGGGATTGTATGCAAAGGAAAACCCGCCCGCGTTGCTAATCAGCACCTTGCGTTCAGAAAACGCCTTGATGACTTGAAACTTCCCCATGATCCCGCGTTGCTTGCCGTCCAAAAATTTCTAGCCAATCCTGAAAAATCGACGTTATTGGAAGCTTTCGGCGACCGCCTTGAGGAGATGAGAAAAACCGGCGCCTATCTTTCCTTCCGGATTGTGGGACAAATCGGGCTCATTCTTGAACAGCCGGCCATTCGAGAGGCAATTACGAAAACTCTCTCCACGCGGCGAGAAAGCATTTGCATGGTGACTGGAGAGCGGGACGAAACAGAACAAGTGCACGCCGCGATCAAGGGCGTTTGGGGCGCTCAAAAAAGCGGTGCGAATATCGTATCATTTAATTTGGACGCATTCCGTTCTTTCAATAAAAAACAAGGAGCAAACGCTCCTGTAGGGAAAACGGCCGCTTTTTCCTATACCACCGCGTTAAATCATTTGCTCGATAAAACATCAAAACAAAGAATCCAAGTCGGCGATGCATCGACCGTCTTCTGGTCGCAAAAAGCCGATCCCATGGAAGAACTCATGCCGAGCTTCTTCAACGAACCCCCAAAAGATGATCCCGATCGCAATGTCAGGGCCGTAGAGGCATTGTTCAAGGCCGTCCGAACAGGGGCTTATTCCTCTGATGATTCAAACACACGGTTTTATACGCTCGGCCTTGCGCCGAATGCTTCTCGTATCTCGATACGTTTTTGGATCGTTGACACGATAGCCGGCATGGCGGAAAAAATTTGCCGTCATTTCGAGGATACGAAGGTCGTTCATGGCCCGCGCGATAAAGATACTTTATCTTTGTTTCGGCTGCTTGTGTCCACGGCCGCACTTGGAGAGGCGAAAAACATAGCTCCAAACCTCGGCGGCGACATGATGCGTTCCGTCTTGGAAGGTCTACCCTATCCTCAAACGCTTCTACAGGCTGCGGTCCGCCGCGCAAGGATTGAACGAGAAATGACTTACCCTCGAGCCGCCATCATCAAGGCATGTCTTAATCGCGCCTTTCGATTTAATAATCCTACGCACAAGGAGGAACTTAAAGTGAGTCTCGACACCGCCAATCCAAACATCGGTTATCGGCTGGGTCGATTGTTCGCGGCGCTGGAGAAAATCCAATCTGAAGCGGTTCCCGGCATCAACGCCACGATCCGTGATCGCTTCTACGGCGCCGCGTCCAGCACGCCGGTTACTGTTTTCGGCAACTTGATGCGGCTCAAGAATCATCATCTCTCTAAACTCGAAAATGTCGGGCGAAGGATTTATTTTGACAAACTGCTCGGTGAAATCGTGTCCGAAATCGTCGATTTTCCCGCTCACCTATGCATGGCGGATCAAGGCCGGTTCGCCATCGGCTATTACCACCAAATGCAAGATTTCTATTCGAAGAAAAATCATAATCCGGAAAAGGAGGATTGAACATGAGTGAACCCATTAAGAACCGGCATGAGTTTGTATTGATTTTCGACGTACGCGACGGAAACCCAAACGGAGATCCCGACGCCGGAAATCTGCCTCGGCTCGACGCCGAAACCGGATGCGGACTCGTAACGGACGTATGCTTGAAACGAAAAGTCAGAAATTACGTGATGCTGAAGGGGCATGAGATTTTCGTGAAAGAAAAGGCGGTCTTGAATAGACTGATTGATTCCGCTTATGAGAATTTGGGGATTGATCTAACAAAACGGCCCGCTGACGAGAAGGATGGGAAGAAGAGAAACGAGGAGGGAGTCGGCCAGGGGAAGGAAGTCGACCGTGCCCGCTCCGAGATGTGTCGTCAATACTATGATATTCGTGCTTTTGGCGCTGTGATGTCTACGGGTGCCAACGCCGGTCAAGTCCGCGGACCGGTCCAGATGACTTTCGGACGGTCGATTGATCCGGTCGTATCATTAGAACACTCCATCACGAGGATGGCCGTCGCAACTGAGGAAGAAGCGGAAAAACAAAGCGGAGACAACCGGACGATGGGTCGAAAAAACACGATCCCTTACGGATTGTATGTGTCACATGGATTCGTTTCCGCCCATCTCGCCGCCCAAACCGGATTCAGTCAAACCGACTTGGAATTATTCTGGGATGCGTTGAAAAACATGTTCGAGCACGATCGCAGCGCAGCCAGAGGACTGATGACTACCCAGAAGCTAATTGTTTTTAAACACGCAACCGCCCTGGGCAATGCGCCCTCCGGCAAGCTATTTGAACTTGTCAAAGTCGAACGCGCCGGCGACAAAGAAAAGCCGCCTCGTTCCTTCACGGATTATAATGTGACCGTTGATCGGGCTAAGCTTCCTCAAGGCATAGAGTTATTAGAATTGGCATGAATTAGAGATTCAATAAAAACAGCCTTATTAGTAAGCCATTGGATGCCCGATGGCCGGATTGGCGCCGGATGATATTACAGACCGGTTTTCGCGGTTTGATCTGATTTTGTTACGATCATGGAAAGACCTGATCGTCAGAAGCTCGAAAGAAAGGATAACCAAACGGAAACAGACTCCGCGATCCAAGAAGATAATTTTATTCCGATCTCCGCGTTACAACATTTTCTTTTCTGCCCAAGACAATGCGGACTCATTCATATTGAACAAATCTGGGAGGAAAACCGCCTTACCGTCGAAGGCGAATACCTTCATAAAAAAGTACATAAGGCGGGTCTCGAGAATCGCCGCGATATTCGTCGGGCATATGGAGTTCCTATCAGTTCAAGGCGCTTCGGTTTAACAGGGAAAGCTGATCTCATCGAGTTTCATTTGGATGAGTCTGGAGCTCGACGACCGTATCCGGTTGAATTCAAACATGGGCGCTGTAAAGCCAACGACTGCGATCGTATTCAATTATGCGCACAAGTCGTCTGTCTGGAAGAGATGTTGAGCATTGAAATCCCCGAGGGTGCTCTGTTTTATGGACAAACCAGGAAACGCGAAATCGTCGTCATTGATTCCATGTTAAGGAACACGTTTGAAAAGAAGGTTATGGAACTTCGTTCCCTTTTGACAAGCCGACGAACACCTCCCGCATTGTACGAGACAAAATGTATGTCATGTTCCTTAATCGAGCACTGCCTTCCCCGATTGCCCCAAAAACGAAACGCTGTTAAAAGTTATCTGGACCTGGAGCTGGAAAACGAATGAAAAAACTTCTTAACACACTCTTTGTGACAACACAAGGGGCGTACCTGAACAAGGATGGCGAATGCGTCGTCGCATCGGTTGAAGGCGAAGAAAGATTTCGCATTCCGATCCACAACCTGGGAGGTATTATCTGTTTTGGTAACGTGCTTTGCAGTCCTTTCCTCCTTGGACACTGCGGAGAAAACCACGTGGCCGTGAGTTTTCTTACCGCCAACGGCCGTTTTCTGGCGCGTGTTTTGGGAAAGGTTTCGGGCAATATTCTCTTGCGCCGTGAACAATACCGGCGAGCGGATAATCCCGTAGCATGTCTTCATATTGCGCGATCAGCAGTTATAGGCAAAACGATCAACTCGCGAACGATTCTTCAACGGGCTCTTCGCGATCATTCTGATACGATTCCAATAAACAGAATATCCGAAGCCGTCGCAATTCTCGCAAAACAAGCCTCTCTTTTGCGCAAAGCGGAGACTTTAGACCAACTCCGCGGCCTTGAAGGTGACGCGAGCAGGACTTATTTCAGCGTTTTCGACGACCTCATTACAAACCAAAAAGAGAATTTCTTTTTTCATTATCGTAATCGCCGTCCTCCCCTGGACAACATGAACGCTTTATTATCATTCTCTTATACTCTCCTGGTTCATGATTGCACCGGAGCATTGGAAGCGGTGGGATTAGACCCTCAAGCCGGTTTTTTACATCGGGATCGTCCGGGACGCGTCAGCCTTGCCTTAGACTTGATGGAGGAACTCCGTCCGTTCCTGGCGGATCGTTTGGCTTTATCATTGATCAACCTCCGTCAAATAACGACGGAAGGTTTTAATAAAACAGAAACGGGAGCCGTCGAAATGGACGAAGACACTCGGAAAACTGTCATCACGGCTTGGCAAAAGCGTAAGCAAGAGTCGATACAACACCGCTTTTTAAATGAATCGATTCTCATAGGACAGATTCCATTTGTCCAAGCGCTCCTGCTTTCCCGGCATTTGCGAGATGACCTGGACGGGTATCCGCCTTTTATTTGGAAATAGAGAAGGGAAGTACTGCAATGATGGTTCTGGTAAGTTATGATGTATCGACCGTCAATAAAGAGGGACGATCAAGGTTAAGGCGTGTCGCCAAGGCTTGCGTTGATCGCGGCCAACGCGTTCAGCACTCGGTTTTTGAATGTGATGTCGATCCGGCCCAATGGGCGGAGATGAAAATTCGTCTCCTTGATATCATCAATTTTGATGAGGACAGCCTTCGCTTCTATTTTCTTGGGAGCAATTGGCAACGGCGTATCGAACACTTCGGTGCAAAACCTAGCCTGGATTTAAAAAATGATACGCTTTTGGTTTAGAATACCCTCCGCGAATCCGTATTGTCCATTTTCATCAGATATGCTTCGCGCTAGGTCTATCTCGTTTGTTTTCATCACGATGTTATTATTTTTTTAAAAAATGACAAAACATACTTTATATTTTGACTCGATACGCGCAAATACTGCTCTAACGCAATATTTTTAATATACTTACATTGTTCAGTGTCGCGTCCCGCGCGGGGCGCGTGGATTGAAACCGGCAACGTGCGACGCGCTGGAGGAGGAGGCAATGTCGCGTCCCGCGCGGGGCGCGTGGATTGAAACTCAAAATCGGCAAAGTGCATCAGCTCCTTTTCGGTCGCGTCCCGCGCGGGGCGCGTGGATTGAAACTTTGTCCGCATGGATACGTGCACGGCTCCCCGAGTCGCGTCCCGCGCGGGGCGCGTGGATTGAAACGATTGGATACGGGCGGGGATCGTGCATTGAATCCTGTCGCGTCCCGCGCGGGGCGCGTGGATTGAAACTCAGCCGGGAGGAGCGCCCGTCGATAGTCGACGCAGTCGCGTCCCGCGCGGGGCGCGTGGATTGAAACTCAAAGATCCCGGAGAATGCGTCGGGCAAACCATGTCGCGTCCCGCGCGGGGCGCGTGGATTGAAACTCGCCCTGGCCGGCGACTCACAATGGGATGGCGTTGTCGCGTCCCGCGCGGGGCGCGTGGATTGAAACATTACTTTGGCGGGGGTGTACCAGTAGTCAGCACCGGTCGCGTCCCGCGCGGGGCGCGTGGATTGAAACCAACTGCGTGCGATACTCCGCACGCATGGCGGCAAGTCGCGTCCCGCGCGGGGCGCGTGGATTGAAACGCTGAATTCTGGGAAGCATATCCGGTCAAGGAAGGTCGCGTCCCGCGCGGGGCGCGTGGATTGAAACTGTTCCTGGTTTGCGGGGGTGCGAAATGACGATGTCGCGTCCCGCGCGGGGCGCGTGGATTGAAACAGTCCATACTGCTGAGTCAGGAGGTAGAGCTTCGGTCGCGTCCCGCGCGGGGCGCGTGGATTGAAACCCTGGCTCGGCATTAGGCTCGACGTAAACCCGGTCGCGTCCCGCGCGGGGCGCGTGGATTGAAACTCACTGGTGCGCTCGAACAATTACAGACGGTGATGTCGCGTCCCGCGCGGGGCGCGTGGATTGAAACCGGATGCCAAATCGAGCCGGCGAATCGGATGGACGTCGCGTCCCGCGCGGGGCGCGTGGATTGAAACTCGATGGCCCGGCGGAATCGGCTCCTATCGCGGCCGGTCGCGTCCCGCGCGGGGCGCGTGGATTGAAACTAATCGGAAACCGAAACTGGCGGCGACGTTTTTGGTCGCGTCCCGCGCGGGGCGCGTGGATTGAAACGGGCCGGGGGCGGCATTGAGGCTGGCGGAAACCTCGTCGCGTCCCGCGCGGGGCGCGTGGATTGAAACGGTCAATGCCCGTCCCTCCGGGCTTTTATCGGCGTCGCGTCCCGCGCGGGGCGCGTGGATTGAAACCGGCCCAGTACTCCCGCCAATACGGGAGACCCCCCGTCGCGTCCCGCGCGGGGCGCGTGGATTGAAACTCGCGCTGCCAATCCGTCGCCCGGATAACCTGTGTCGCGTCCCGCGCGGGGCGCGTGGATTGAAACGATCATGTCCAACCGCCGCGCCGCCGCTCTCGATGTCGCGTCCCGCGCGGGGCGCGTGGATTGAAACCAGCCCGTGCTTGATAATTTTATCGAGGGACGGGTCGCGTCCCGCGCGGGGCGCGTGGATTGAAACAGGATATCGCCCTGGCCGAATGGTCCGAACAGCGAGGTCGCGTCCCGCGCGGGGCGCGTGGATTGAAACGACGAGGTCATCGGGTTCCGTCCCCATCGCGTCGTCGCGTCCCGCGCGGGGCGCGTGGATTGAAACCGGCGCGGTCCTGTTCGCCCTGCCATTGCGTCCCGTGTCGCGTCCCGCGCGGGGCGCGTGGATTGAAACAGCAATACCTACGCGAACGCCTATCTCCTGAAGGTGTCGCGTCCCGCGCGGGGCGCGTGGATTGAAACTTAGCCGCTGCTCATACAGCCTCCAGATCTTTGCCCGGTCGCGTCCCGCGCGGGGCGCGTGGATTGAAACGAGGCGTGGGCGCGGACGCTCCCCGGCTGGGACACGTCGCGTCCCGCGCGGGGCGCGTGGATTGAAACATCCGACGGCGGCGGCTATGGGTCAACGTCGGATGTCGCGTCCCGCGCGGGGCGCGTGGATTGAAACCCGTTGGGCTTGGCGATGGCCGCGATCGCGGCGGGTCGCGTCCCGCGCGGGGCGCGTGGATTGAAACCGGAGCCGCCGGAAACAGACGACGGTTATATGGGTCGCGTCCCGCGCGGGGCGCGTGGATTGAAACCGGTTGGCGGTGATTTTATCATCGGCGGCCAGGGTCGCGTCCCGCGCGGGGCGCGTGGATTGAAACCAATGTGCGTGTCCCCACACAGCCCGAATCGGAGTCGCGTCCCGCGCGGGGCGCGTGGATTGAAACCCATCCTTGGGCCTGTCGGAGTCATGGGATTCGGTCGCGTCCCGCGCGGGGCGCGTGGATTGAAACAGGCCCTTCGGAACCGAGGCCAGTTTGTACCCGGGTCGCGTCCCGCGCGGGGCGCGTGGATTGAAACGTCACCGGTGACGCCGTCAACAAACCCGAGGGCCTGTCGCGTCCCGCGCGGGGCGCGTGGATTGAAACCCGGCCCCGGGGCCATACGCCCCACAGCCTCACGGTCGCGTCCCGCGCGGGGCGCGTGGATTGAAACCGTTGCCGTCCAGATACGCCGTTGTCTCCGTCTGGTCGCGTCCCGCGCGGGGCGCGTGGATTGAAACTTGAAGATAACTTCTCTGCTTTTGATGAATTATGAGTCGCGTCCCGCGCGGGGCGCGTGGATTGAAACGCGAATGTTGCGGCCGCTGATCTGTTGGGCGGAGCCAGTCGCGTCCCGCGCGGGGCGCGTGGATTGAAACTCAGCCGATCGCCTCAGCGCTCATTGCCTCAACGGGTCGCGTCCCGCGCGGGGCGCGTGGATTGAAACTAATCATAAGGGGTGGGTCGTGAATGTCATTTGTGTCGCGTCCCGCGCGGGGCGCGTGGATTGAAACTAGCCAATCCGGCGAATCCTGATAGATCAGCCCCAGTCGCGTCCCGCGCGGGGCGCGTGGATTGAAACTCGGAGCTGTCCCCGGACGCCCTTAATCACCGTGTCGCGTCCCGCGCGGGGCGCGTGGATTGAAACCTCCTATTCCCTGGCCGGGGTTGCCGCCGGCCCTCGTCGCGTCCCGCGCGGGGCGCGTGGATTGAAACTGATAATCCTTGGGAACGAAAAAAACACGACGGGGTCGCGTCCCGCGCGGGGCGCGTGGATTGAAACACCACCTTTTCGGAATTGCCGTGAAAGAAAAAGGTCGCGTCCCGCGCGGGGCGCGTGGATTGAAACGTCACCGGTGACGCCATCAACAAACCCGAGGGCGTCGCGTCCCGCGCGGGGCGCGTGGATTGAAACTCTGGACTGTGGAAAGAAATCCTGGGGGCGAATGTCGCGTCCCGCGCGGGGCGCGTGGATTGAAACCGCGAACCTGTCAAAAAACATTGCTATGGAAACGAGTCGCGTCCCGCGCGGGGCGCGTGGATTGAAACTGCATTGCTATCCGCTCCGCATGTCCTTAGTAAGTCGCGTCCCGCGCGGGGCGCGTGGATTGAAACTGGATGATCCCCTGAACGTCCGTCCCCCAATCCTGGTCGCGTCCCGCGCGGGGCGCGTGGATTGAAACGTTGTGGATGCTAATTTCCTTGTTACCCTTGCCGCGTCGCGTCCCGCGCGGGGCGCGTGGATTGAAACGCCCAATGCCATTTGAGGAGAGCGTTCAGCGATGGGTCGCGTCCCGCGCGGGGCGCGTGGATTGAAACCGATCGACCCCAACATCATCGCCGTCGCCGTGTGTCGCGTCCCGCGCGGGGCGCGTGGATTGAAACCAGATAAATGCACGAGCCCTGACATTCGGGGCCAAGTCGCGTCCCGCGCGGGGCGCGTGGATTGAAACTAATTTAGGTGGGAAAAATTATCTCGAATCGCTGGGTCGCGTCCCGCGCGGGGCGCGTGGATTGAAACATGACTGTGAACGAAAAACGAACGGCCGTCGGTCGTCGCGTCCCGCGCGGGGCGCGTGGATTGAAACCTCATGGAAGCTTCGAATCCCCTTGTGATGCGGGGTCGCGTCCCGCGCGGGGCGCGTGGATTGAAACCCTGCCGGCGCGTGATAGGCTGAAATTCCTCAGGCCGGCGGTTCTTCGCATCATGCGCCGGGCGGAATGGATTGAGCAAAGACCTGCTGATTCGTAATCAGCAGGTCGGGGGTCTAAATCACGCCCTTGCGGACGGAACGATTGAAACATCAATCTGTACCGACTGAGCTAATAGACCATTTGTTCTGCTCTTTTTTGGGCGCGCTCATGTTATAAACGGACAGGTTA
>MWCD01000078.1 GCA_002069885.1 bacterium ADurb.Bin236
CCATCCAGCGGCTCGCGAAACCGCCAGCGGAAGAATCATACTGCCCGACGGCATTCCACATTTCCGCCGTGTCCAGCCGTCTGCCGAGCGCGTTCAGAAACTCCGCCGCCACCACCGGCCTGCCTCCGGGCCTGCCGACCTGATCGGCGAGTATCAGACGCAACTGCTCCACATCCGGGTTCTTCGGAGCCAGAATCCCCGCCTCTTCCGGAAGCGGCTCTCCGAGCTTCTCCCTGTGAAATCCCGTTCCCGGCATCGTCAGCGGCCTCGTCGGGTCAAGGCTTCTCGCAAGCGCCAACAGCTTCGGGTGAGAGTCAGACAGCCTGTTGTCGTCCCCCAGACTCCACGCGATAACTGAAGGATGATTCCAATCCCTCTCGATGGTTTCGCTGACTCGCGCCTCTGCCATCGGGACTATCTCCGGCCTGTCCAGCATGAAATCGCCGTAGCCGAACGGAGCCTCGACGAACACGTACATGCCCATCTCGTCGCAAAGTTCGAGGAACGCCGGATGCGGCGGCCTCAGTTGCGTCCTCACTGCGTTGATGTTCGCGCGCTTCATCATGCGGATATCTTCCCGCGCGTCCTCCGCCGATACCGCCTTTCCCCTAGCCGCCGAAATCTCCCGCCTGACTACGCCCCTCAGCTTCACTGGAGCTCCGTTGACAAGCAGCAATACCCCGTCCGTCCTGACTTCTCTGAACCCGACCTTCGTCTCGACGGCCGTCGGCTCAGAATCTCCGCCGGACAGCGCCGTGCGCAACGTGTACAGCGAGGGCGTCTCCGCGCTCCACCTTAGCGGCCTCTCGACTTTCGACGACAGAGTCAGTTCGACGGTTTCGCCCGCCGCGACGTCGATTTTCGCCGACGCTTCCGCCGCCGCAGCGCCGCCGCCGGGCGCGAACAACTCGAAGCTCGCGGTCGCCGCCCCATCTGCCGCGCCGCTGTTCCTCGCCCACACCCTCGCCCGCAATTCGGCGTCCTCGCCCCCCCCGTCGAAATATGTCTCCACTTTGATTTTTTCGATATACACTGCGGGAAGCTTGCGCAGGTAAACGCTCCTGTAAATCCCGCTCAACGCCCAGTCGTCGCCACAGTCGAACTCATGCCCGGGCGTCCCGCTCTTGGTCGCTTTTACATCCAGAACGTTCTCCGCTCCGGGAACAACGAACTCGGTGACATCGAACCCGAACCCCGTGAAACCGCCCACATGCGCCCCCAGCCGTTTTCCGTTCAGCCACGCCTCCGCCCCGTACAGAACGCCGTCGAACCAGACCGTCAGCCGCTGCCCTTCCGTCATGTCGGGCGCGACGAACCTTTTTCTGTAGAACCCTACGCTGTCCGAAGGATAACGGTACCGCGCGCGCTCGAACCCGTCCATCTCCCAGTTATGCGGAACGCGCGCCGGGCGCATCGCCGCCTCCGGGAAATCCGGCGCGGGCGTCAGTTCCGCCCCCGGCGTTTCCCCGGGCGAAACCACCGCCAGCATCCATTCGCCGTCCAGAGACACCTGCCCGAACTCGACCGTCGCCGGAGCGGCAAACGCCGCAGAGGCAAGCGCCGCCGCCGCTAGAAGAACCGACGCGATTATCTTCAACATAAACATTTCTCTCCACCGCATATTATAGCGCTCCGCGGCGGCGCGCGCCTCGCCCGCAGAACTATGCCCTCCCCTCCCTCCTTCGCCCGGACTTCCCCCGCGCCTTTTCTTCTGTCTGTTTTTTCTCGAATAATGTAAAATTCATTTCGCGCCGCCAAACGCTGCGGCCGCCCCCGGAGGAAGTATGACGCCGATACGGATGTTCATGGCCGCCGCAAGATTTGAAAAGACTGAGCATGTGCCCGTCGCCGGAGCGATAACCGAGTTCTATATGTCCACCATCACGCCGGGGCTGGAAGACATGTCTGACCCGGCGCAACAAATCCGCATGCTTGAGCGGGCGGACGAACTGTTCCCCGGCATACCGATCATATTCGTCGCGGACCCGACGCCATGCATGTATCCGGCGCTTATCCGCAACTTACGCGAGGCCGCAGGCGGCGGCCCTCTCTCCGCGGACGTCTTCCGCCGGACGAAACTGCCCGACCCCGATTCCGTTCCGGAAAATCTGGCACGGCTGGACGAAATTACCTTCATCTCCGAACACATGCCCGAAAGGCTGAAGGAACTATACGGCTACTGCCGGGGCCTTGTCAGGTTCGAGAACCCTTTCGACAGCCTCGTCGAAGTCGCAGGCTCAAGCGACTGGTTCCTGAAAATCAAGTCAGACCCCGGCTTCATCGAAGCGGCGATGGAGTTGTTCACCGAGGCGAGCGTCGCCGGAGCGAAATGGCTGGCGGAGAAAATCGGAGCGCCCGACCGCGTCATTCTAGCCGAGGATTTCCCCGGCATGATAAGCGCCGCCGCCTTTTCGCGTTTCGTCGCTCCCTTCCACCGCCGCATCTTCGACACGTTCCCGGAAGCTCTCAAAATCCTGCATAACGACTCGCGCACCACTCACCTGCTGGACGTACTTCCGTCTTGCGGCATGGAGTTGTTTCATTTCGGATACGAAAACGATGTCCGGCAGACCAAAGAGGCGATGAAGGGGCGCGTCGCCCTGATGGGAAACATTTCGCCGATGGGCGTCCTCGCGCGCGGCTCCGATGAAGAGGTCCGCCGCGCCTGCGTCGAAGTTCTCCAAGCGGGCGCTCCCGGCGGCGGCTTCATATTCGCCACCGGCGGCGAAGTCAACCCCGGAACAGACCCCGCCCGCGTCAACCTCATGCTCCATCTGGCTAAAGAATTTAATTAGCCCGTATTTTTCTCTTGAAAATAATCCGGGTTAGGTCTCTTTTATCGTTGCCAAGGTCTCCTTGGCAACGAAATAAGAAGATAAAAAAGTCTCGGGTTTATCGAGTTGAAAGTTTTACGCGCTCAGTTCGCGGCAGATGACGGCGGCGAAGTATCCGGCGCCGAAGCCGTTGTCGATGTTGACGACGGCAACTCCGGGAGCGCAGGTGTTGAGCATTCCGAGAAGTGCGGAAAGCCCTTTGAAGGAGGCTCCGTAACCGACGCTTGTGGGGACGGCGATGATGGGCCTTCCGGTCAGCCCGCCGACCACGCTCGCGAGCGCCCCTTCCATTCCAGCCGCCACAACTATAGCCCCGGCGGTGTCAAGTTTCTCTCTGTTGCCGAGCAGCCGGTGTATACCCGCCACTCCCACGTCGTACAGCCTTTCGACGGGACATCCCATTGATTCGGCGGTGACTAGCGCCTCTTCGGCCACCGGGATGTCCGACGTTCCGGCGGTTACGATTAGCGCCCGCTTCGCGCAGACCTGCGGCGGATCGTATATCATTCGCACTGTCCGCGCCGCGGCGTTGTATTCCACGCCCGGCTCTATCTCCCTCGCAAGCTCCGCCACTCTCTCCCCGGCCCGCGTCAGCAACATGTTCACCCGCCTTGCCGCGTATGTCTTCACTATCTCCCTCAGATGCTCCTCGCTCTTGCCCTCGCTGTACACCACTTCGGGGAACCCTTTGCGCAACGCGCGGTGATGGTCGAGTTTCACCCCGTCCAGTTCTTCAAAAGGGAGCGTCTTGAGGCGTTCGCAAGCCTCTTCGACGGACACATCGCCGCGCCCGACCGACTCTAGAAGCTCTCTCACTTTGTGTCCGTTCATAACTTCAATCCTTCCGCCCATCGATTGGAAGCGTCTCGTTCAGGCTGCCCGTCCGGTATCCGAGCAGGTCGAGAGCGACATAATGGTAGCCGAGGGAGCGGAGGGCGTCAACGAGCGCGCGGCGCGCAGCCGAAGCGGCGACCGCCGGGATGTCCTGTTCCGGAACCTCGACGCGGGCGACTTCTCCGTGGTGCCTGACGCGGACCTGACGCGCTCCCGTCAGTTCCCTTACTTTCGATTCCGCTTCCGCGATGCGCCCCATCAGGCCGGGCGTCAGTTCCACTCCGTATGGCACTCGCGATGCCAGACACGCGGCGGCGGGCCTGTCCCACCCTGCCAACCCCAGCCCCTTTGATATTTCCCTCACGTCCGCCTTCGTCAACCCCGCGGCGGCTATAGGCTTTGCCACATTAAGCTCCGCCGCAGCCCGGCTCCCCGGCCTATAATCGCTCGAATCATCCGCGTTCGACCCGTCCGCTATCCGCGCGTATCCGCGTTCGGCCCTTATCCGCTCAAGCGCGCCGAACAGTTCCTTTTTGCAGTGGTAGCACCTGTCCGGCGGGTTCGAGCGGAACACAGGGTCGTCGAACTCCCGCGTGGAAATAACCACATGGGGCGCGCCGAGGCTCGCGGCCGTCGCCTTCGCCGTCTCAAGCTCTTCTGGAGTGTACGTTTCGGATTCGGCGGTGACAAGAACGACGCGGCCGCATAGTTCCTCCGAAGCCACTCGCGCCAGCAGCGAACTGTCCGCCCCGCCGGAAAAAGCGACGACCGCCGAGCCGAGAGCGCGGACTTCTGCGCGCAGCTTCTCAAGCTTTTCCTCTATCGTCAGGCCCTGCGGATTCATCGCCGATTCTCCCTGATGGATAATGACACATCTGGCCGCCCGCCGCTCAGCCTGCCGCCGCAGCGAAAGTCCGCAGGTCAGACTTTGGAGTCGTAAGTTTCGAGCGGGGGGAGGTCCGCAAGCTTGTCCAGCCCGAGGTAGGAAAGGAAGTCCGGCGTGGTAGAGAAAAGGAAAGGTCGTCCGGGGGCGTCTTCCCTGCCGCTGATGCGGATCAGTCCTTTGTCGAGGAGCGACTTGATGGTTCCGGCGGAGTTGACGCCGCGAAGGGCCTCTATCGCGCCGCGCGTGACGGGTTGCTGATAGGCTATTATCGCCATCGTCTCAAGAGAGGCGCGCGAAAGGCGTGAACGGTCAAGCCCGCCGAAGAACGCGCGCAGATGCTCGACGTATTCGCTCCTCGTGGCCATCTCCCAGCCGCCCGCGGTCTTGAGTACTTCCAGCCCGCCGCCCTCGCTCCGCGCCCTGAGCCGCTCCATCGCCTCGCCCACAAGAGACGCGTCCACGTTCAGGTGTTCGGCGATATCATCAATCTTCACCGGCGTCGGCGACAGAAACAATATGCCTTCGATCACGTTTGTTATCTCGTCGATAGTGAGCATGTTCAGCCCGCCCCTCCTTCAGCCTGCCTGACCCTTATCTCGATGTCCGCGTACGGGGCGGACTGTTCGGCGGTGATCCTGCCCTGATTGAGCAGGAACAGCACCGCCAAGAACGAGAGGGCCTTTTCCTCGCGCCGCGCTTCGGCGGATACGATTTCGGAGTACAGAGCCGGCTCGCCCCGGCGGGCCAGCAGAAAATCGAACACTTCGGATATCCTCATGGACAACAGTTTGGCGTCGTCCACCCTCACGCGGTACAGCCGCTCCTCCGGCTTCATGCGGAGCAGTTGTATCATGGTCTGCATGAGGTCGAACGGGGTGGCCTGTTCTAGGAATGAAATTTCGTCTATGAACTCCGGGAGGCCCTCCGAGCGGGTCCGCCGGGAGCGCAGTTTCGTCGCGTTGGTTTCTTCCAGAACGCGCAGCCGCAGCGCCACTTCCTGAAACCTGTGCTGCTGCTTCTTGAGCCTCTCGCGCACCTCGGTCGGCTCTTCTTCCGGCTGGACTTCCTCGGCTTCGAGGTCGGTGTCCTCGAACTGGTCTTGTCCGGGCAGAAGGTTGCGGGACTTGATGAACATGAGCCGCGCCAGAGACAGGAAAGGGGTAAACCGCATGGTGTCGTGGCCGCCCGTTCTGGCGGCGTCGGCCAACTGGCGCGCGGCGTCGCCGAGCCGCACGTCCAATATGTCCATAACGTGCGTCTTCACCGCAGACACAAGCTCTTCGAGCCTGCCGACGAATCCCGCCAGCTTCAGTTTCAACGCGCTCAGTATTTTCATTTATTCCGCCGCGCTCCCCTGCGGCTGTTCAGTATACCAAATATGCGCGCCCCGCGCCCGTCATAGGATAAAAATATAGTAGGCGAAGCTCATCACCGCGTACAGCGCGCCCCTGAACAATATGTCGAACACTCCGAACCACAGCCCCGCCAGAAGTATGAGAAATCCGAAAGGCTCTATGCGCGCAAGCGCCACCGCCTGCCTCGGAGGCAACAGCATCATCAATACCTTCGACCCGTCCAGCGGCGGTATCGGTATCAGGTTGAACACTATCAATATCCCGTTCAGCGCGATGAACCTCATCACCACCATCCGGATATACTGCGCCGCCGCGCTTTCCCCGTAGATGGAGCCGTCCGCCCCCAGCTCCAACACTCCCGCCATCATCAACAGTTTTATCGTTAAGACGGTGAATAATATCAGAGCCAAGTTCGCCGCGACTCCGGCGATTGAAACGACTATGAAGTCTCGCTTGAAATTCCTAAACCGCGCGGGGTTCACCGGAACAGGTTTTGCCCAACCGAAGCCGACTCCGGCCATCGCGGAGATGATGAAAAAAACGAGGCCGACGGGATCGATGTGCGCTATCGGGTTCAGAGTAAGCCTGCCCGAATGTTTCGCCGTGTCGTCTCCCGCCCTCAGGGCCGCGTATCCGTGCGCCACTTCGTGGAACATTATGGCGATGAGAAAGAAAGGAAAGAAAACTACGAGGTTTATGAAATTGTCCATTTAATATTATGTCCGCTCCGAACCGCTGTTGAGAATGTCGCGCGCCGCAGCCAGTTCGTCCGCCGCGCCGGATAGAAGGCCGTCCCTTTTTCTGCTCAGAAGTTCTGCCAGCGCCGCGCCCATGCTAGGCCCGCGCCCGAACCCGATCCGCGCCAAGTCCTCTCCTGTTATTTCCAGTTTCATGCCGCGCAGCCTGAGGAGGAAATCGTCCACGCTGGCGCGCGCCTGCGGCGAGGCCGCCGCCCTGAACGCCGCCAACGCTTCAAGCGGCAGAGCTTCAAGCGCGCCGCAAACCTCCGCGCCTCCAGCCGCCGATTCCAGCGCCGCGCTCAGCGCCCCGGCGTCAATCTCTCCCGCCGCCTCCAGAATCCTTTCCTCCTCGCGGGTCGCGCATATCCTCCCCGAGAGCCGCCGCATGACGTCCCGCGCGTTTCCTATGGAAGCCGCCGCAAGCCCGGCCATCCATCCGCAGAACTCTCCGTCCGCTGCAAACCGCTCCGCCGCCGTTTCTGATTCCGCCGCTAAATCTTCCGGCAGAAAAAGCGCCGCGCTCATGGCGTAACCGGAGCAGACGGCGGAATCGACGCCCATCTTTGAGAACGCGGCGACCGCCCGCCCGCGCCCCGGCGGCTTCTCCTCGAATAACGCTTTCAATTCCTTCTTGATTCTCTCGCCCGACACCGTGTCCATCGCCCCGGAGGCCAACGCGTCCGCCGCCAGAGCGGCAGTCTCAGTCTCAACATCAAAAGAGAGCCGTCCGCTGAACCGCGCGCACCGGGCGATCCGGGTGGGGTCGTCTATGAAGCTTTTGCTGTGAAGCAACCTGACAATCCCGGCCTCAATGTCCTTCAACCCGCCGAAAGGGTCAAGCGCCTCGCCGAAACTGCCGGGCCGAAGCTCGACGGCGATAGCGTTTATGGCGAAGTCGCGGCGGCGAAGGTCGTCCTCTATCGAGCCGAAGGAAACATCCGGCAGAGCGCCGGGCCGCGAATAGGTCTCTGTCCTCGCGGACGCCACATCGAACCTGAACCCGCTGGAAGACCGCAGCGTGGCGACGCCGAAACGCGCGTGGCTTTCGCATTCGAGTCCGAGCGCGCGCGCCGCCGCCGCGGCGAACTTCACCGCGTCTCCTTCGAGGACGAGGTCAACATCCGGCGGGCGCAGCCCCATCGCCATGTCCCTCGCGCATCCGCCCACCACGCACAGCCGCAACCCGGCGTCCGCCGCCATTTTTCCCAGAGCCGCGAGCGCCTCGCTCCACGCCTCCGGCAGAGACTCTTTCAGCTTTGCCCCGAGGTTCATTCCGTCCCCATCAGCATCGTTTCCGTTATCAGCCTGTCCCCGCGCCTGATGAGGTCCAGCCCGGTGTCTAAGTCCTTCATCTTCCTGACACGGTTCTGCGTGACCACCAGCTTGACCGGATAGCCGTTCTTTGCGAACCACAGCTCTTCTTTATGCTCAATCTCCATGCGCACTTCCACTATGCTCCCGCTATCGGGGTCCTGCGCTTTCCTCTCCACCTCGTAACTGCCCTCGCTTTCCACGCGGTGGCAAAGGATGGAATTGACGCGCTCCTTGCCGAGATATCTCTTTGTCAACTCCATCTTCACGTCCATTTTGAAGACCTTGACATCGGACGTCTCCGTCCACACGGCGCGGCGGCGCGTTCTTTTCTTGGGAAGCTCCGGGAGCAGGTGATGCAGGTTGATGGACGGCGGCATGCCTGAGCCTCTTATGTCCAGATGCCGCCCCGAACGGTCGATATAGACTTCGACATCTCCGTATGAGCGGCCTTTTGTCGCGTGCCCTTCGCCTTCCGGCGGGTGCGCCGTCAGCTTGATTATCGTCGTCCCCCCTCTGGGAATTTCGGGCGCCCTCGCCTTTATCAAAAGCTTCTTCCATGCTATGTGGTCCTCAAACTCTCCTTCCTTCTTTTCAACCTGACGGCCTTCCGCGTATGAATAGACTAAAGTTTTGCGGACGGGAAAATCATACTTTAGCCGGGCGCCGCAACCGGACGCCGCGCACGCCAAAGCGACAACCGCCGCGAGCGCGGCCGCCCTTGCGAACTGACGCTTCACCGCTTCTTTTTTCCGCATTTCTTCATCAGCCTTGCCGGCGGCGTGTCGCACGCGTACAGGTCTTCCTCCGTCTCGCGCCTCACCGCCACTTCAGGCTTTCCTCCCCTCAACAACACCGTCGCCGGCCTCGGGAACTTGTTGTAGTTGCCGGACATCGAATGGTTGTACGCGCCTGTGGAAAATACCGCCAGCGTCTCCCCCGGCTTTGGGTCGGGCAGCTCTATCTCGCTTATCAGCGTGTCCGTCTCGCAGTGCCTTCCGCTCACCCTGTACTTTTTCACGCCCTTGCGGTCCAGCGGCCTTTCGGCGACAACCGCCTCGTACACCGAGCCGTAAAGGGCCGGGCGCGGGTTGTCCGACAGCCCGCCGTCCACGTTGATATAGTTGCGCACGCCGGGAATGGTCTTCACCGGGCCTATCGTGTAGACGGTCATCCCGGACGGGCCGGCGATTCCCCGACCCGGCTCCAGCATCAGCCTCGGAGCGTCAAGTTTGCGTTCCCGCAACTCTTTCTTGAGCGCGCCGCACACCGCCGCCGCGAACTTCGCCTCGCTCACCATCGCCTGCGCGCTGTCGTACCTCACCGGATACCCGCCGCCGATGTTCAGGTCGCGCAGCGTCAGACCGTATTCGCTCTTGAGCTCGGACATGAATTCCGCCGCGCGCGCCACCGCCGCCCGGAACGGCTCCGTCTCAAGTATCTGCGAGCCGATGTGATAGTGTATCCCAGTGAAATCAAGGTTGCGCTTCTTGATGATGTGGCCGATCAGCTCCTTCGCCGCCCCGCCTTCGAGCGGGACCCCGAATTTGCTGTCTAGTTTGCCCACCTGCACCATCTCGTGCACGTGCGCCTCGATGCCCGGCGTCACCCGCAGCATGACCTTCGCCTTGACGCCACGCCGCCGCGCCGCCCTGTCCGCCGCGTCCGCCTCCAGCGCCGAGTCCAGAACTATCCTCCCCACGCCGGCCTTCATCGCCCTCTCAAGCTCTTCTTCTTTTTTGAAACTGCCGTGCAGGACCACCTTCGACATGTCGGCTCCGACGCGCTCTGCCCCGGCCAGCTCGCCCATGCTCGCCACGTCCAGCCCCAGCCCTTCGTCGCTTGCTATCGCAAGCGCCGCAAGCGTCGTCAGCGACTTGCTGGCGAACAATACCAACACGTCTCCATACTCGCGCTCGAACGCGGTCTTGAAACTTTTGCACCGCGACCTGAATCCGTCCTCGTCGAACAGATAAAGCGGCGTGCCGAACTTCTTCGCCATCGCCGCGACGTCCGCTCCTCCGAATGTCAGCCTTCCACTCTTAATCCCCGCGAACGGGTACTTCTCCGGTTTCACTCTCACTTTCCCGTCTCCTGTTCTTTTTTATATCCCTCTCGACGACAGTTCCGCCGAGCAGGTCGTGAAATCCTCTTTTGTGTTTGCCGACTAGCGTTATCAAAAGCCCTGATGAAAGCGCCGCCATGACCGCCGCTCCGAACACGAACACCACCACCGCCTGCGGCATAGACAACCCCTTGGTCAGGTACTTCCCCCAGAGAATAATACGCCACATGACAGCCGCGCCCGCCGCCGCCCAGATTATCGCCGCCAGCATCCCGACCCACCGCCAGACGGAGGCCACCGCGCCTACCGGGCCGCCCCCCGCCGCCGACTTCACTTTCAACCCCAGCAGCGCCTTCCCCGGCGTCGCCCCTACCCGCCAGTGCCACAATATGAAATACAACGACGACACCGTCAACACCGACAGGTACACGCTCACCGGGTATCCCATCCCGCCAATGTCCGACATCCATTGCATGGACGCCGCCCTGAAAATCAGCGTCAATGGAATCGATATCAGAGCAATCGCCGCCGCGTCCACGGCGAACGCCGCCGCCCTCAGAGCCTCTTTCGGAAACTTTTCCGGCGCTCCATGCTTGGCCCCTTCCGCCGCCGCGCGCGCCGCTCCCGCAATCCCGCTTCCTATTCCCTCCGCCCGCCTCTGCGAATCCGCCATCCTCTTTTCCTTTTTGCGCGCTTTCGCGCACGGCGCGCAGTACGGCCTGCCCGCCTGCGGCCTCTCGCATTCAGGGCATATCGCCTTCCCGCATCCGACGCAAAACGAGCTTGCCTCGCGGTCCGGATGGTTGTCGCATCTGCGCTCGACTTTCATCTTTTTTCCCTGTTCAGCTCCAGTTCAATCACTACGTTGCCTTCCATCGCCACCCGCCTTCCCTCCCGCTTGAGCCTCATCTCGTCCCCCCGGATGCTCCCGCCGTCCACCTTCACCACCGCGTCCGCCGCCGACAACTCGTCCGAGCTTTCCTTCCATTCCATCTGCCGCGCGCTCATCTCATGGCCCTCCGGCTTCAGCGTCCCGCTCACACCTCCCTCGACCCTCACCGTCTTCTCCGCCCGGTCGTATATCATTAGCGGCGCGGCAAACTCCAGTTCAAATCCTTCCTCCCTCACGAACACCCCGCTCGACTTCGAGAACACCGTCTGCCCGGAGAGGTCTTCGCTCGATATCGACTCGGCCCCCATCGTCCATTTCACCTTGCCGTCCACGAAATGCTTTATCTTAGGATTCTCCGCCTCGATTCCCGGCAAGACGGGATTCTCCGGCTCGCCGCTTTCCTCCGCGCGCTCAATCGGCGGCGGCTCCGCGCCCGGCTTCGGCGCTATCACGAACCTGTACACCGCGAACGCCATCGCCGCCAGCAAAACCGGCAGCGCCGCCGCGTATATTATTTTTGTCAATAATTCTCTCATCGCGCCGTTTCATTTCCCATCTGTTTCATTTCGCCTTCCGAGGGAGCGAGCCTGCGCCTTATCCCCGGAGCCGCCGCAAAACCGGCGACCAGAAGTTTCCAGTTAAGTTTAGACTTGCCCGCCCGGCGCTCCTCGAACATGAACGGGACCTCCTCGACGGCGAACCCGCGCGACTCGACGGCGAACAACACTTCCTGCACCACCGCCGGCCCCGCCGCCCTCATCTTCTCCCACGGAACCGCCTCAAGCGCCTCCCGCCGAAACCCCCGGAACCCCGTCGTGCAGTCCCTCGTTTTCAGTCCCAGCGCCGCCCTCAGGTACACGTTTGCCGCAAGCGTTATCCACCTGCGCGCCGCGCCCCGGCCCCGCTCCCCGCCTCCGGGGATCAGCCTTGACGCCACCGCCGCGTCCGCCCGCCCCAGCGCCTCCAGCAACCCGTCCAGCGCCGCCGGATCGTGCGACCCGTCCGCGTCCATCTCAAATATATATTCGTATCCCAGCGCCAGCGCCCGCCGGAACCCTTCCACACCCGCGTATCCTCTCCCCCTCAGCCCGCCACGCTCGATCAGCAACACCCTCGGCTCCGCTCCGAACCTCTCCCTCACAAGCCCCGCCGTCCCGTCCGGCGACATGTCATCCACCACTATCGCGTCGAACCCGCCCGGCCTCGCCAACACGCCTTCTATAGCGGACACGATATTCTCCCGCTCGTTGTACGTCGGCAGTATCGCCACCGCGCGTCTTTTCATTTTGCGCCCATCCTAACGCCCGCCCGCAACAGCCGCCCCGCGCGCCTCGCCGCCCTCTCCAGCAGCTCCCCTCCGTCCCTCATCGCCGCCTCCAGCGACATCGGCTTGTCCACTATCGGGAACACCG
>MWCD01000079.1 GCA_002069885.1 bacterium ADurb.Bin236
TAGCTCGGAGCTAAGGATATTCCTCACGACCGCAGAATCGTCCACGACTAGAACTTTAATCATTCAGCAAGCCCCTCAATAAATCAGATTCCACAAAAAGGAAAAACTCAGTCGCGCGACCCTCGACCATTACCCTGATTCTTTGGGCATGAAAATCATCGCAGCCGTCCGCCGCGCGCCTGCACGCCTCCGGATTTAGAGGCCGGGGCGCGAGTATCTCGAACTCCGGCCTTCTGCCGGCTATCTGCGGCAGCAGATTGCCGCAAACCATGTTCATCAACTCGCCCAGCGCGTCGGACATTTTTCCATCAGCCTCGGGGTCGTCTTCTTCGAGGCCCATCATGTTGGCGGCGAATATTCTGGCCAGAGACATTGGAGCTATCATAGCCGTCGCCCCTGCGAAAAAACCTAAGAATTCAACCGCCGACGCGATCTCCGCCTCCGGCGCGCATTCCCCGTCCTGCTCCTCGTCGGGAGCATCGACAAGCGCGAACGCCGCCTCTTCGAGAACCTTTTCTACAGTGTTAAAAAGAATCTGCCGATGCGTCTGACTCAGTTTCATCCCACTCTCCCAGAACTCCTGATATTACTTCCCTTATCTTGTCGCGCGGTAAACGTTATTACCGATAAAGCGACGAAAAACAACGCGAGTTTCAACTGCAAAGACATGATGCTCTCCGCCTGTAAATCTCTGGCGCGCAAATAAAACGTCGCCTGCGCGCGCTGATTTTCGGGCTATACGGCCCGATTGTTCTATAACACAATTCTGACCATAATTTTGACTAATTTTATCATGTAATTGTCGTATTTCATATCTCTTGTCGATAGCTTTGTCCATGCCGGATTTAGGTGTCCGGGAAAAAGGCGGAATCAAAATAGATTTCTACGCATGGAATGTCAAATTGAATTCGCAAATTTGATGTGTTACAATTCGCGCATACGCGGGACGCGGCTGAAGCGGCGAAGCGCGGCCGTGGTTTTGAGTTTTTTGGCGTCCGGCCCGCGTCGTCGTTCGGCAAAGCAAAATAAAATCGATCCGGCGCGTCCGGTTGGAACAGGAGATGAGAAAGATGGAAGAGAAAGGCACGATGCGGGTCAAGATAGGGCTCGCGGAGATGTTGAAGGGCGGAGTGATAATGGATGTCACCACGCCGGAGCAGGCGCTGATAGCCGCAGAGGCTGGCGCGGCTGCGGTGATGGCGCTCGAACGCGTCCCCGCCGACATCAGGAGAGACGGCGGCGTCGCCCGCATGGCAGATCCCAATGTGATCGACGGCATCATCAAGGCCCTAAAGGAAAAGAAATACGAAGTGCCGGTGATGGCGAAAGCCAGAATCGGGCACTTCGTGGAAGCTCAGATATTAGAGGCGATGGGAGTGGACTTCGTGGACGAGAGCGAAGTGCTGACGCCCGCCGACGAGCATTTCCATATCGACAAGCATAAATTTAAAGTTCCATTCGTGTGCGGAGCGAGAAACCTCGGCGAGGCGCTGCGCAGGATCGGCGAAGGCGCGGCAATGATAAGAACCAAAGGAGAGGCCGGCTCCGGCGATGTGGTCGAAGCGGTGCGCCACATGCGCGCCGTCACGGGCGATATCAGGCGGTTGACTCAGTTGCCGGATGAAGAGTTGATGACGGAAGCGAAAAACCTCGGCGCTCCATACGATTTGGTGAAATACGTTAAAGAGAACGGCAAACTGCCGGTTCCGAATTTCGCGGCGGGAGGGATCGCCACTCCGGCGGACGCCGCGCTGATGATGATGCTGGGGGCGGAAGCGGTGTTCGTAGGCTCTGGGATATTCAAGAGCGAGGACCCGGCGACGCGCGCGAAGGCCATAGTGGACGCGGTTACGCACTACCGCGACCCGAAGGTTCTAGCGGAAGTCTCTCGGGGCCTTAAAAGCGCGATGCGCGGGCTGGACGTTTCCAAGATGGACGAGAAAGACCTGCTTCAGACGCGGGGCTGGTAAGGCGGAGCACACACTTTGGGCAGAATCGGCGCGCTCGCGCTGCAGGGCGATTTCGAGCTTCATATTAAGATGTTGCGCAGGGCCGGAGTCGAGGCGGTAGAGATAAGAACGCCAGCGCAACTCGACTCGGTGTCCGGGCTTGTCATCCCCGGCGGGGAAAGCACGACCGTCTCCCGCCTTATGCGCAGGTACGGCCTAGACAAGGCCATCCGCGAAAGATACCTTTCCGGCTCTCTGGCGGTGTACGGAACCTGCATGGGAATGATACTCGTCTGCTCGGACACGGAGGGCGACCATGATCTGGCGCAACTCGGCTTCATAGACGCGACGGTGGAGCGCAACGCATACGGCCCTCAGGTGGAGAGCTTCGAGTCCGACATCGTAATCGACTCAGTGAATGGAGCAGGGCCGATGCGGTTCAGGGCGGTGTTCATACGAGCGCCGAAAGTGACGCGGGTGGGCGACGGTGTAAAAATCCTCGCGAGCCACGCCGGCGCTCCCGCGCTTATAAGCCAAGGATTGTGCTTGGCGGGCAACTTCCATCCTGAACTTACGGACGACTGGCGTCTGCATAAATATTTCTTGGACGAATTCGCCGCCCGGATCGGAGACTGAGGAACAATGGAAGTCCACATAGACAAGGCCGGACGCGACAGGACTAGAAGATCGAGCAAAGCCGGCGTCTCGTCCAAAGCAAGGGCGGCAAAATCCGCCTCCGCCGACGCGCCTTTCACCCGGAAGCTTCTCGAAGCCCAACGCGCCGAGATTAAAGAAGAGCTGGGGCAGTTGCTTTCCGGCATCGACAAACAGGCAGCGGAAATCGAAAAAAGCCTCACCTTCGAGTCGCTCGAAAAATACAGGGAGCTTGTAAGAAAATTCGTGAACGTCGTGGTGAACGACTTGTTCGCGGTCGAAGAAAAACTGTCCGTCAGCCCTACGGGCAAGAAGAAGTCTCTGCTTCTGGTGAAAACCATAGACACGGAGCTTGCGGCGCTGGCCGAGGAGTTCGTCAAAAGACAGACGAACCTTCTGGCGTTTATGGCGAGGCTGGACCGCATTAGAGGGCTGTTGCTGGACATGTACACGTGACAAAACAATGCCGCTGAGAGATATAATCGGACAGAGCGTGGCTGTGAGGAGCCTGCTCGGGACGCTGAAGTCGGGCCGTCTCGGACATGCTTTTCTCTTCATCGGGCCAGCGGGCGTAGGCAAACGGACTTCCGCGCTCGCTTTCGCTCAGGCAGTCAACTGCGCCGCTCCGATGGACGACGCGGACGCTTGCGGCGTCTGCCCTTCATGCCGCCGCGTCGAACGCGGCGTTGACATAGACGCCCGCGTCTACTCCCCCACCAGACAGGGCTACAGAAAAGAAGAGGCGAAGGAAATCCGAAATGACGCCCACATGACCCCTAACGCGGGAAAAAGACGGTTCCTCATTCTCGACGACGCGGACGCCATGGGCGCCGAAGCGGCGAACGCTTTGCTCAAAGTCATCGAAGAGCCTCCCGAAATGTCCGTCTTCGTGCTGCTGACAGAAAAGGCGGACAGGATAATGCCGACCATCAAGTCGCGCGTCCTCTCCGTGCCTTTCCGTCCGCTCACTCCGGCGGAGGCGGCGGCGGTGGCAGGAGAAAGACTCTCCGGCGGTCAGGTGGACTACCTGTTCCCCATCGCGCGCGGCAACATGGGAGAAATCCTGCGACTGAGCGAAGACAGAAAATTGAAAGAACTGTTCGAAGATGTGGAAGCGGAACTATTCGAGAGGCTGCTGAAGGAAGCTTCCGCGTCGCCCACGAGGCTAGCCGAGGAAGTGGCAGCGCTCGCCGGAAGGATCGACCTGTCGACAGCCGAGGACACCGAATCCACCGCCCGGCGAAAGAGCGTGGCGGCCATCCTCGAAATAATGATGTCCATGGTTGAAAGAAAACACATGACGGTCGACGCGGGCGCAGGCAAGATGAAACGCGGCTGCGACATTCTCGAAACTCTTATGAGCACGATACAGACCGTTCGAGGCGGTGGCCTGACGGAATCCGCCCTCGAAGCGATGGCGATAAATTTGAAAGCGAAAGCCGGAGCCGCCTGATGGGCGCGCACCGCAAAATCGAAGCGAAGAAGCGGTCCGGGCGGACACCCTCCCGGCGCGACTGGAGAAAATAGATGATTGTTAGATGCGGAGAAGTAAGGATGGATTACCTGAACAGGTCTTTCCTGTTCGACGCCGTCGGGCTGACCGAGCAGATCGAGCCGGGCGACCTCGTGGTGGTGGAAACCGATTTCGGTATGGATATCGGACAGTTGATGCGCGAAATCTGCGAACAGGAAGTAGAGGCCGAGGCGCTTCCGCTGATGAAGCTTATGCGGAAGATTAACGAGGACGACTCGGCGAAACTGGCGGGCGCTAACGAGAAAGAGACTCGCGCGCTTGAGGTCAGCGGCGAGGAAATTGAGAAGGCAAAACTGGGCATGAAGCTGGTCAGCGCCCGGTACACCTTCGACGGAACAAAAGTCACTCTCTGCTACACCGCCGAAGGGCGGGTCGATTTCAGGGAGCTGGTAAAGACGCTGGCGTCGCGACTGCGGACGCGGATCGAGCTTCGGCAGGTGGGCGTGCGCGACGAGGCCAGACTCCACGGCGGCATCGGCCCCTGCGGCAGGCCCCTGTGCTGCGCCACTTTCCTGCGCGAGTTCCAATCCGTATCGATAAAAATGGCCAAAGAGCAAGGGCTGCCTCTCAATCCCACGAAGATATCGGGAATATGCGGCAGGCTTTTCTGCTGTCTGAAATACGAGCACGACACTTATATGGAAATCAAGAAAAAGATGCCCCGCATGGGCGAAGAGGTGACCATCGAGGGCGTTAAGGGACGAGTGATCGGGCTGAGCATCCCCAAGAACTCGGTAGAGATAGAAACGCCCGATGGCGGAAGATCGTGGGCGGAACTGCCTCCTCTGGAATTCGAAAACAGGTTCCAGCCCTGCGAGAGAAAATGCGGTTGCGGCTCCCCCGAAACAAATGTCCGAGACGCCGAAAACGCGGCTTTCAAAGATGAGCCGGACGACGTTTCGCTGCATAATGCGGAGAACGCCGGCAGAGAGACGGTGCCGGAAGAGGAGAATAGACCTGTTCCCGTGCCGGCATCCGAAATCCCGGACGGCAAAGAACGGTAGTTTTTTTGTTCGGTTTCGACATAGACAAAACAGACACGGAAATGTATGTTTATATAGCATTAAGCTATTACAGATAATTAGTAGGAATTAAGGCAAGCGGAGGCGCTCGGCGCAGATGGGAATGAAAAAAATCCGCATATTCGACGCGGAACCGGGGATGATTCTCGCGAAACCGGTCGTGGTGCTGCACTCCGGCGGGCGGGAACTTATGCGGCCCGGCTTCATGCTCGAAAAACCCCACATAAAGAGACTCGGCAAGTGGGGCATTGAGCATATTTTCGTCGAGACATACGACGGCGGCGCGGACAACAACGAGGTTTTCAGCGAGTCGATAAAAGTGCTCGCCAAACAGACCTACGAGGACGCCATAACATCTCTCGCGCGGCTTTCCAAGAACCTGATATCGGAAGGCGCGTGCGAGATAGATCTGATATCCCGGACGATTACCCAGATACTCGATGTCATAGCGCTCGAACAGGGCGTGCTGTCCCTGCTCTCCAAACTGAAAGCTTCGGACGAATATATATATCAGCACAATGTGGACGTGTGCGTGACGGCCCTGATACTCGGCCGGTCGCTCGAACTGCCGGAGGCCGAACAGAACGACCTCGGCACGGCGTGCCTGCTGCACGACCTCGGCCTTGTCGCTTATAAGAAACAGAAGTGGGACAACTCGATGCTGACCGCCGCGCCCGCGAACATCCGCAAGCATCCGCTCCGCAGCATGGAGATGGCAAGAGAGATAAGGGGCATCAGCGAGAACGCGCTGGCCGCCGTCGCCCAACACCACGAGTACATGGACGGCTCGGGATACCCCGAAGGACTGAAAGCCGGACAGATATCCAAGCTCGCGTCCATAATCGCGGTGTCCGAAGCTTTCAACACGCTCGTCTCGCCGTTCGACCCCGCCAACAGGGTGGACCCTCATCAGGCTATGGTCACTATCGTCGATCCTAAATATCACAGGTTCGACCCCGAAGTGTTGCGCGTGTTCGTCTCGAATCTCGCAATATATCCCGCCGGTACTTTCGTGCAACTCAACAACTCGATGCGGGCGGTGGTCATCAACTCTAACAGAGACAACCCGCTGCGCCCCCGCATTCTCGTCATTTACGAAGATGAAACCAAACCAGTGAAACCGTTCCACGTGGACCTCTCCGACGACAGCTACAGAGACTGGTTCATCGAAGGCGTCATCTCTTCGGCGAACATCATGAAATCCATCGAGCACATAATGAAACTCTGAGCGCGGCAAAGTTTTTTTCCGCGCGTATGGACAAATTCCGCTTAACCCTTAGAATGTAATGTCGGCCATGCCGCGAAAGGCAAGCGGCGAAACGGGCCGGTTTTTTTTTGCTCGAAAGGGAACAGGTTTGCAAGGTCATGAAAGAGTCTGATTTGAGAAAAGCCAGAAACATCGGAATCGTGGCGCACATTGACGCCGGAAAAACAACCACGACGGAGGGCATCCTCTACTACACCGGGAAGGTTCACCGGCTGGGCGCTGTCGATTCAGGCACGGCGACAATGGACTGGATGGAGCAGGAGAAGGAACGCGGGATCACAATCGTCTCGGCGGCGACTTCCTGCGAATGGAAAGGCCACTCGATAAATATCATAGACACTCCCGGACACGTTGACTTCACAGTCGAGGTCGAGCGGGCGATGCGCGTGCTCGACGGCCTTGTGGTCGTATTCTGCGCCACCGGCGGCGTTCAGCCGCAGACGGAAACAGTCTGGCGGCAGGCCAATAAATACGGCATTCCGAGAATCGTGTTCGTCAATAAAATGGACAGGCTGGGCGCAGATTATTTCAGATGCGCCGAACAACTAGAAAGCAAGTTCGGAGCCTCGCCAGCCCCTGTCTCTATTCCATATTTTGACGGCGAAACTTTCGCCGGCGTAATCGATCTTATCGAGATGGAGCTTGAGCTGCCCGACACCGAAGGCGAAGACGGCAGAACTCGGACGGCGATACCCGAAGATTGCATGGAGAACGCTGCCGCATGGCGCGCAAAACTCATCGAGCGCCTCGCCGACAAATCGGACGAGATCGCCGAGATGTTCCTTGAAGAGGCTGACATCTCCAAAGATATCCTTAGAAAAGCCATCCGCGAAACCACCATCCGCTCCGGCCTCGTTCCGATGTTCTGCGGAACCTCAATGAAAGATATAGGCGTTCAGTCTCTTCTGGACGCCGTCAACGAATATCTGCCATCTCCGCTCGACGTCCCGGCGGTCGTGGGCGTGGACAGGAAGACGGGCGAAAGCATAGTCCGGGAAACGGACGACAGCGAGCCGCTCGCGGCTCTCGCCTTCAAAATCGCCAGAGAGCCTCACGTCGGCCACATCACCTACGTCAGAGTCTACTCCGGCGTAATGAAAAAAAACTCCCGCGTGTACAACTCGGTGAACGGCAAAATGGACCGGGTCACACGCATACTCCGCATGAACGCCAACCGCTGGGAAGAGCTTGAAGAGCTTTCCGCAGGCGGAATCGGCGGCGTCATCGGCCTCAAGACGGTCAACACCGGCGACACCCTCACCGACGAAAACTCTCCGGTCGTTCTGGGGAACATAACTTTCCCGGAGCCGGTCATATCGATGTCCATCGAGCCTGCGTCCAAAGGCGACCAACAGAAAATGTCTGCGGCCCTCCACGAACTGGCGAAGGAAGACCCCACCTTCAAGGTGGAAATCAACAACGATATCGAACAGACGATTATCTCCGGCATGGGCGAACTTCACCTTGAAATCGTCACCGACAGGCTGAAACGGGAGTTCAACGTGGACGCGCTGACGGGAAAACCCAAAGTCGCGTTCAAGGAAACGGTGTCGCGCTCTGTCGAATCCGAAGGCAGCTACGTAAAGCAGAGCGGCGGTCGCGGCCATTTCGGCAAAGTCATCCTCCGCGTAGAGCCGCTCCAACCCGGCGAAGGTTTCATTTTCGCAACCGACGTCAAAGGCGGCGAAATCCCACAGGAATATTTCTCCTCCGTCCAGAAAGGCGTGGAAGACGCAATGAAAACCGGCGTGCTCGGAGCGTATCCCGTCATCGACATCGCGGTCACGCTCCTCGGCGGCGCTTTCCACGAGGTGGACTCCAACGACCAAGCTTTCAGAATCGCAGCCTCCATCGGCCTCAAGAACGCCCTGAGAAAAGCTCACCCGATACTCAAAGAGCCGATCATGAAAGTCGAGATCGACGTCCCTGAAGAGTTCGTCGGCAACGTCATGCAGGACATCAGTTCGCGCAGGGGCAGGCTCGCGGAAATGGAGTCCGTCGCCGGCGCGCGGCGCGTCATCGCCGCTATGGTTCCTCTCAGCGAAATGTTCGGATACTCCACCGTCATCCGCAACTGCACTCAAGGCAGGGGCAATTTCTCAATGGAGTTCCACAGCTATCAGGAAGTCCCGAGAACGGTCTCCGAATCTCTCTTGAAAAAAGGCGCGTAGCGTCAATCAGAGATCAAGCGGATTATTTTAATCAGAACCTTTGTTCGTATCTTTTGGGATCAAGCGGCTTCTGTTCCGTTTCATGCCAGTAGGTTTCAGCTTTCGGGTCGAATCGCCGCAGCATGAAATCCCGCCTCGCCGCGCGCAGAACCATCGCTACAGGAGCAAACACGAAGAAGTAAGCAAGACCGAGGGCTACCGCCGCATTCACCCATCCTAGCGCCCGCGCCGCCGCCGTAACAGCGTTGAAAGTTGGCTTCAGCAATATGCCCGGCAGAATAAACCTTGCGGCGAACATGTACGCGGACAGCGACGCAAGCGCCTGCGCCGCGACAGGTTTGCCGCGCGCCGCCGCCAGCGCGGCCAGCGCTCCGGTCGCGATAAACGCCGTTAGCGCGAATCTAGCCGCCTGTTTCAACTCGTTGTTCTTATCTCCGCCGCTCAATCCGGTGAAAACTCCTTGAGCCAGTCTTCGGAAATCTCAACTTCCGGCTGCCGCTTCTTGTCCAAAACGAACCCGCCCATCACAAGATAGTCCATCTGCGTGCGCATGAAACACCTGTAAGCGTCCTCCGGCGAACAGACGATAGGCTCGCCGCGCACATTGAACGATGTGTTTATTATCAGACCGCAGCCCGTGCGCCGGTCAAACTCGTATATCATTTCATGATACAGAGGATTCACATCCTTTGAGACCGTCTGCACGCGAGCCGAATAATCGACATGAGTTATCGCCGGAGTTGAAGAACGCGCCACGCGAAGTTTGTCCAACCCCTTAAGCGAAAGTTCTTCGGACGATAGCTCTCTGCGTGTTTCCTTTCGCGCGTCGACAGTCAGCAACATGTAAGGACTCTCGCGATCGATACAAAAATAATCCGCCGCCCGCTCCGCAAGAACCGACGGCGCGAACGGACGAAAAGATTCCCTGAACTTAATCTTTAGGTTCATCACGCTATGCATATCCCGCGAGCGCGCGTCGCCTATTATGCTTCTGGCCCCCAAAGCCCTCGGCCCGAACTCCATGCGACCTTGGAACCACCCGACGACGTTTCCCTCTTCAAGAAGCTCCGCCGTCCGCGCCGCCACATTTTCCCGCCCGACGCGCTCAAACAGGATGTCATTCTCGACGAGGAACGCCTCGATTTGTTCATCCGTAAACTCCGGGCCGAGCAGCGAGCCGCGTTGCGCGTCTCCTTTGCCGGTCTTCCGGGGTTTGCCGTAATAGTGATGCCACGCCAACATGGCCGCGCCTGCCGCGCCCCCGGCGTCTCCCGCCGCAGGCTGTATCCAAATGTCGTCGAATACTCCCTCCCGCAACAGCGCACCGTTAGCCACACAATTGAGCGCCACCCCTCCGGCCATGCACAGATTCCTCATCCCGGTCCGCTCGCGGATATCCCTCGCCATCTTCAGCACAATCTCTTCCGTTACCGCCTGAATGGACCTCGCCAAATCCATGTAAATTTCCGTTATTGAAGATTCCGGCTTCCTCGGCCCGACCCCGAACAGCGCGGCGAATCGCTTGTTCGTCATCCTCAGCCCTGCCATGTACGAGAAATATTTCAGGTTCAGCCTGAACGAACCGTCATCCTTGATGTCGATGAGATTGTTTTTTATCTCGTCAACGAACCTCGGCTCGCCGTACGGCGCCAGCCCCATCAGCTTGTGCTCGCCTGAATTAACTTTGAATCCGCAGAAATCAGCGAACGCGGAATAAAGCAGCCCCAGAGAATGAGGGAACCTGATTTCGCGGGAAATGGAAACGCGGTTGCCCCGGCCCTCGCCCTGACTCGCCGTGGCCCACTCTCCCACCCCGTCCAGCGTCAACACCGCCGCCTCTTCAAACGGCGATGGAAAAAACGCCGACGCCGCGTGCGACTCGTGATGCTCAGAAAAGAGCAGCGGCCCTTTGAATTTCAGCCTCTTGGATATCTCTTCGCGCAACCAGAGTTTTTGCGTCAACCATGTCGGCATCGCAGTCATGAAAGACCTAAACCCCGCCGGCGCATAACTCAGATAAGTTAGAAGAAGCCTCTCAAACTTGATAAACGGTTTGTCATAGAAAACAACGCAGTCGAGTTCCGACGCAGAGCCAAGCCCTGCTTCATTTAAACAATAGTCAATCGAATTATGAGGAAAATCGGGATCGTGTTTCTTCCTTGTGAATCGTTCTTCCTGCGCGGCGGCGAATATTTCGCCATCTTTCACGAGACACGCCGCGCTGTCGTGATAATATGCGGAAATGCCGAGAATGTTCATCTAATCTCCGCGCCGCCTGACTAAAACAACGTGTAAATAAACGGAGCCACAGGCGAGTTCGGACCTGCCACGAAAATTATCAGCCCCAGAATTATCAGCGTCACTATGATTGGCGTGATCCACCAGAGTTTGCGCTCTTTCAAAAACTGCCAGAACTCAGAAAGGAAACCCATCTCCCAACCCTCATAATAAACAATCTTTTTCACTTGCTTCTCGCCGTTGCGGATAGAAATCTCTACGCTTTGAGAATTATAATGATCAAAATACTCCGTCGCAACGGCATTCCGACTTCCCTATCCCATTCTCGCGCTACGAACAGCATTTGGTTTAATGATATTGGATAATCGATGATGAACAACGCATACAAATCGCATTCTTATAAACTGACTTAAAAAAATAGCCTTCAAAATGGAGACTACAAGATTCTAACCACTGACATCCACCTTAAAGAGCTATTTTCAAATGAGGGCGAGTTGTGAAGCAACAACAAAACGCTTATTCCACCTTGTTTTTTGTCTTCAATTAAAGCCGTGAAACAATGGGCGCCCTCCATATTGCCATTTGTGATATGTTTTCCCCCAAATTTTCTACGCCTTCCTGCGCATGGGCACAAAATGCCGCCAGTTTGCCTTTCTTTTCCTGCAACACAAACCACGCAGGAACCTGTTGAAAAACTAGTCGTGGCGAAAAACGTCCGGCGAGCATCTTACAGACAACAAAAAAAACTAGACAAACTTTGATCCTTGGAGTGTGTATCCGGTAGGACAGCAGTTGAAACATAGCATGAAGATGACTATATGCGTCGACGAAATCAGCGAAACCGTGATGCAAGCGTTAATGTCAGCGAACATAAATGATGCGGCATATTTTAAAATCTTGTGCTCGGCGACGAGAAGGAAACATACGCTATAAGGAGGGATATGCTTCACGAGCGAATCGATCTTTGCATGTGATAAGATCGGCAACAGCATAAACTGTCAGAGATGCCGCGGGAAGAAGCTACAGGGATAGGGCAGTGACTTGCTAAACAAAAAACAACCTACACCAAGTCTATGTAAACGTAATCTCGCCAAAGCCAAATGTCGACTCGGCATGCGGTAATTGCGCGCGGGATTGAGCGCTACTAGACTCAAGTCGTGTCTGCGATTATCGTTATAAATCTCAAGCTATCAGCAAAGCTTTTCAGGCCGGTCAAGATAGTTTTTGATGAATCCGAGTTGCTCCTTATGGGATAAATGGCAAGGCGGGCAACTCGGGTTAAATCAAGCAAGATGCGACTAATTAGCCATTTTCTTTGATGTCCATATTAATCCTACTCAACAGTTTTGCATTCCTTCTTTGCGGCATCTATCTCACGATTGAGAACTTTCCTTTGTGAGTGACTTCGTAGTTTGTC
>MWCD01000080.1 GCA_002069885.1 bacterium ADurb.Bin236
GAATGGAGCAGACATAAGAGCTGTGCAAGAGATACTTGGCCATTCGAGTATTGTCACAACTCAGATATACACGCAGGTTTCTACAAACCACAAGAAAAAAGTCCTGTTGAAATACAACCAGCGAAACCGGATGATCATCAACAAGTAACAGCCCAGCCAACTTCAAATAACTTTTTATTATTTTGATTCTATATGAACGCGAAAACGAACAATAAACCGCACAAAACGAAACAGAAAAACAGCGTTGCTGTGCTTATCCCTTTTATAAACAATCGGACTCTCCTGTCCCATTGTCTTTCATCGTTGCGGGCCACTTCAGATGTTGCCGTTCATGTCTGCTGTGATGAACCGGGCCGCCCAAAGGATGTTGCAAATATTTGCAAAAAGTTTGCCGCCAACCTGATTTATAACGAGGAGTGGCTTGGCTACTGTGCCACAACAAATCGTCTAGCGTCTCATGCGCAAGAAGATTTCCTTGTCTTTTGTAATTGCGACATTATGGTCAATGATAGCTGGCGGGATAAACTGATGCGCACATGGGCTTCCGCGAACAATCCCGGTTTTGTGTCACCCAAAATCATCTCGATGCAAGACAGGAGTTTGAATTACTGCGGGATCGCTTTTGGCAAAGCAAACGCGGTGGCGTTATGGACGCGTTCACTCCCGCATCCCGAAATATCTTCCGAGACGAATCATTTTCAAGCCGTTCCAGATTGTTTCGCACTCATAAAGCATGAAACGTATGAAACAGCAGGACCAAGAGATTCGAACTTTCCGGTTTCATGGACAGATCTCGACTTGTGTCTCAAACTGAAAAGGCTTGGTTTCACAAACATCAGTGACGGTTCGTGTGAGGTTTTGCATTTCAGACATGTGTCTGGCGAAAAACGTATGATTCTGGACAGTGAGTCCAGAGCATATTTTTTCGCAAAGTGGCGTGACACAATAGATGTTGATCTTCCACGATGGCTTATAAAATCCTTCTCAAGCGCTAGGGACAGATCGCGTCTTAGGGGGAAAACGGTGCGGCTGGTTATCATCTGTCCGCTTTTCGACAGGATATTTTATATCGAGGCGATTCAAGAAGCATTCGAGGTCCAAATCGGAGACATGTTGGAGATAAATACGCTTGATAAACATCCATCTCTTTTTTCGTTGCTTACTATAGAAGTGCTGAAAACAAACTCTCCTATCATATACCTGTTCAAGAATTATGAATCATTTTATCAGAACATCGTGTGGTTCGAACAAAGAAAGGGCAAAAAAGATCTCATTGTTGACTATTATGGAAACGCCGATTTTGCGGACTCTCTATTTTCTCGTCATAGGGCAATCATATAAGATGAGCCGCTCCAGTAAGCTCTCGGATAGTCGTTCGGTTTGGGGATAAGGCGCCCCTGATCCACACATTTCTTAACGTGATTGAATATCTTGCCGAAAACCGTGTCGATTTTGTAGCGTATTTCAGGGATTTCCGCCATGCATTGCTTTGCTTTCTTCGTTTGGCCTCGAGACAAATGAAGCACTGCTTGGTTGCTCAGTATCAGATGGAGGTGATCGAAAACACCGATGGACCGGGCAAGGATTTCCATTCTGTTGAATATCTCTATTGATTCATCAATTCGCTTCATACGAAACGCGGCAGAGCCGACAATGATTCCGGCGCGAAGCCCAGCTATTTCAATCCTGCGTTCTTTTGCAATACTTGCCGATCTTTGAGCGTGATAGTAGGCAGGTTCCCATTGTTCCCTGAGATAATTCATCAACGCGAGCTTTCTTTCATAAACGCTTCGATCATATTGACTGAGTTCCCTTTCATATTTCTTGTACATATCGGTCATGTTTTGCCATATATCAACGGCCTTACCGATATCGTCATTGATCAACAGACAGGCGTATGCCAGATCAGTGCTTAGTTTTGCACGTACAAGGGGCGAAATGTCCTTATCGACGATGCTCATCGCTTTTTCGGCGAGAGAGATAGCCTTCATGTCTCCTCTCTGCAACAGGATCACAGATGACCGATTGAGTATGTTGGCCTTCATACTGGGTGATAATCTGTTCAAATAACCATCTGATGTAATCCTTTCGATTTCATCATCGATCTGCGGAAAGTCGCCTTGTCCCTGCCATATCGTACAGAATGATAGATCAATTTCCGCAACACGATCTTGCGTAATGTTATACTCATCAGGGTTTTCTCTGATGCGTTTAAGTGTTTTTACGGCTCTTTCCCAATTCCCTGAAAACACCTCCGCATCCGATATGTTTTTGAGAACCTTGAAACCCGAATCCCCCTGTAGAACAAGGTTGTGCTTATGCCCAATGAGCAGTCTGTTGAGATTCACGATGTCAGAATGGGAAACCGGCTCCTTGTCATTGTCGAGCGCCAGTTCGACGGCGGTTGACAACTTCCCGAGTTCATCGCGCCTTCTGATGCTGAGCAGCGAAAGAGCATAATTACTTAATGATGGCGAAAGACTTGCCCCCAGAACTTCTTTTAAGGAATTCTCGGAAAGCCTTTTGTAATAGTCGGAGTATTTTACCGTATCAAAGAAACAGGTTTCCCATAGATAATCATGATCGTAATCTATAAGATGGTTGAAGGAACCTTGCAATCTGACCAGATTCAAAGAGTGAAGAATATTGATACCATCTTGAGCAGCATCCTCCCCCAAGAAGTTCTGAAAAAGGTTCGTTGGAGCCCCCCTTGGCAATATCCGCATCAGAGCCAGAATGTTTCGTGCTTTCGTTTTACGATCCAATATGTCGACACGTTCCTTAAGCACGTCTTTTATGCTATCTGGAACAGTTTGTATGCACCGGCTCAGATCGGCGCCGGGCTTGATATATAACAGGTTCTTCTCCTGCCCGATTGCTTTCGCCCCGTCTCTCAGATGGAGGACGGTTTGCAGAATGTTGTATGGGACTGTTCCACACTTTGCCAGCAAGTCTTCCACAACCGGGTCCCGCATCGGCTCCACAAACATCTGATTAACAAGAGAAAACGCTTCTTTATGAGAAAGCGGCTTCAGATCACAAAAGGTAACAACGGTGGGATATTCCGTCTTCAGATCGCGTGCGACTTTTACCAATGAGTAAAGTGTTTCATCAACATAAACATTCTCTGGTCGATATGAAAGGCAAAAAAACACCGGCTGTCGACCGCGAACAATCCGTGTCATAAGATTCATTATAAGCCGCTTCATGAAAACCGATGATTTATGTAAGTCTTCAATAAGCCAGAACGCCGGGCAAGGCATATCGGAATCTCTGATATTTTCAAAAAACATATCTGCCAGTTTATCCGGCCCGGAATCAATACACTTCGAATATCCGTCTTCAGCGGCGCCCCATAAAATGCGATTTAGAGCACGCCATGTCTGCGTTATTTCGTTGCGTTCGCTATCACCCATCATTATCTGTCGAACAACTCGGAAGCCGTAAGCATTGGCCTCTCTCGCAAGAATATCCGCAATTCTGGTCTTACCTGTCCCGGCTGATCCTTTTAGAAACAATACCCTTGGGACAGAGATGAAACCCTTCTTCTCAAATTCAAATTTGAAAGTGTGGGCAATCTCCAGTGCAATGTCTCCTGTCAACGATGGTACGATTCTAGATGAGGAATTGACAGACGGCAATGGAATCATCGCTCTTTCGCCCGAGACGTTGACAGGTAAGCCAAGACTTTTAAAGCTTCCATGTGCCTTGCATTCAGCAGTGACGCTCAAATCAAGGGACATTAATGGTTCAATCTGAAACTCTCTTTTTTCAAAATGTAGTTTCACAGGCAAATCCGGGCTGTTATCGAAATCCAATATCACTTTTTCGCCTAGCAGATTTACAATGTGAAATGAAATGAGAAAAGGTTCTCCTATGCTTACCGTGGGTGCAGGGCGCACAGGGGGAATTCCATGAAAGCTGATTTCCGTGTCAACATCGTAGTTTACTGATGAGACAACGCTGAATGAGGATAATTTATCTCCCTTGTTTTCAGGGAATTGAAACCAAGAAAGCCGTGGGTAGTGGCGCAATTTAAATTTTTGGAGCAATTCATGGCACTCGTTTCCGAAAGGCGAGGAGCCGATAACGAGAAAACAGAAATAATCCTCAAGGTGTGCTTTCGTGACCGAAGGTAAAACATCATTTGATGATATCTTCCTTGTGCGGTATTTGAACTCGGCTCCGGCTCGCAAGACGAATGGATCAATGTCTAGAGTTGCAACGCCATCCACCTTTCCATCGCCGTATCCCCGCCTGACTCCCCCAGTACCGACATGTTGCCAGTCAAAATTGGAATACCGGTTTTCAAGGAAACCCATGCACTTGCGCTCAAATTCCTTCCAAACTTTCGTTTTTTCGCTTTGTTTATGGGATGTTTTCACATTTTACCCCGGTATGGTGACCATAAATAATAAAAAGTTATTTGGAGTTCCTCAATATGTGCCTAAACATGGCTCCTTTTTATGCAATACGCGCATAATCTCAATGGCCACCGGGATAGGTGTAATGCTTGCTGTCGATGTCAATCTGCTGGCAGTCGCATGTGACGGGATCTGACATCTTGGCTCCTTCGGTGAATTTGATGCTTTCTAGTTTCAGTTCGCTGCCTTTTTTCATTGAAAGCATTATGAATACTTTATCCGCCGAGATTTCTATTTCCACAGGTCGTCCGTCGAGTTGAGCTTTTTCCGGTTCCGTCTTCAACGGATACTGTTTGAATGAGACTTCAACGGGGTTGATCAAAATATCTTGGAACTTGAGATATAAGACACCGCCGGTGTGCTTTTTGGGCAGGAAGAAACTCGCGTCTCCACGTATCGCTATGGCTTTTGTTTCGGCGTCTTCTTCGATATCGCCGATTATTGTGCCGCCCGGAAATATAACGTTGGCGCCTTTATCCATTGTAGGCAGGGATATCGTGAATGACGCCGGGGATCCGAGTTCAATCTTCATGTTTTTTAAAGATTCGATCAACACGTTGCTTCCCGGATTATCCTGCGCAAAGGTTCCGGCGATCATGAAAGACAATATCATCAGCGCGGCAATAGTGATCAAGAGCAGTTTTTTCATTTTTTCACCTCAAAAGTTTGAATATCCATTCCAAGCATTTTTAGTCGCAACTTCCCACCCATATCGGTGTTTCAAAGATTGTTTCAGAAGGCGATCCCTCAGACGGCTGGAAACCGATTAATATTTTGTATTCACCCGTTGTTGCTTGCACTGGCGTGAATGTGGCAGATTTGTGTGTGCTGTCTCGCGATTCGAGACTCAGCACGGTATCTTCAAAAGAAGCAAAAATGGGATTTCCCGGCACGTAATCCGGGGAAACAATTATTCCTGTGATTATGCCGTTTGTAATTCCGCTTGTAGTGTTATTGGTCAGTTGATATTCGAAGATCGGTTCTTGATTGGGAATGATGAGGTCTGGTTGTGGGAACCCGGTTATGAGCATCTGCTCCGGTGTCACGGAGAACGATGCAACTGCAATCGTATCTTCTCCGCCATCAAGAACCGCCGCAAGTTCAAGCGAGTATCTCTCCGTTTCGCTCAAGCCGGATGGCGTTGCTATTGAAAGGGAACCGGTAGCGGATTCATTATTGGGAAGTTCCGACAGCGTCGGACCGGGGATTGATTGCACGACTGTTCCGGTCGCGTCCAATAGTCTTAATTCGGTATTCGCGGAAGTTGACGTTAAGCCGGAAACATTCGTCAACGAGTAATTGACGCTGACTGTTTCGCTTGAGATATATACGGGTCTGTCTAAAACGATTGAGCCGTCGAGGATATCTCCCACGATTGTAATCGGGGTTGTAGTCACCTGAGATTGATACCCATTGATGTCTATCCACAGCGATACGTCATAAACAGCAGGCGACAGATAGACCGCAGAGTGGAGGAATGTCCCGTCGATGGTTGAACCTCCCGTCAGGTTTTCTTCACTTGCCGCAGTATATGTGTATTGTCCGTCCGGCGTTGCGACAGAGCCTGATATTGTAACGGGGGACAACGATTCTTGGCTGTTGTTCGTGAGTGTGTAAGTTGATTCGAAAGACCATCCGGTACGTATCAGTTCAGGATGGATAGCTAATGTTCCTGTTAGAGAAGGCGGAACAAGCAGGTTCAGTGATTCGGACGAAGGAACAGGCGGGTTGACTGTGCCTGATATGTCCGAAACAACCGCCGCAAGCCGTTGTGCTGACGCTCCAAGCTTATCCTGATTGGTTATCAGCCGGGCGGTTACTTCGTAATGCCCGCTTCCCGACGGTATTTCATTCATCTGCACGTCATCCTGATTGATTGCCACTCCTATGCTTTCGACAACACTGTCCGGATTGACAAGTTGCGCGATCAGAGTGAGACCTGGATTGCCTTCTGCCGTGACGAGCACATTCTCGCCTGTGCGTATTTCTGTTTTTTCGGGCCGGTCCGCATTCGACATGGAAACCATTCTGACCGGAGCCACTCCACCTTTGAGCAGGCCTTCCGCGGTGACTATCTCTTCGGAATGGTTTTTCAAAAGTAGGACAGCCCGCAGGCGTGAAGCCGTGCGGCCCGCGGCGTCTTCCAACGTTGCAAGTGGTTTTGTCAGATCGAATTGATCCCCTTGAATATCGAGGGTTATCGGGCCTTCTATGACAGCTTGAGCAAATGTCGATCCATTTTCAAGAGCGTCAAGATTCAGGAGATAAAGCTCCGCCTGTGTTCCGTTGTCAACATTCATGTTGCCGATGAGACGATAACTCTCTCCCGCTTGAATGTAACCCGTGGGAACGGAATCGGGACCGTTCAGAAGTCGCGCGTCCGCCATGATTTCGGAGGAAATCGGAACCGAGGTTATCACCGAAGGAAGACTCTCATTGCCTGACATGTCAATAGCGTTAACAGCATGAGGATAAACCGAGTGCTCGTAAGCATAGATATCGGTTGATACTGTTTCTCCGGCTGCGGCTTCGCCTACCGACTCATAGGAATAATAATCGAGCGCCGTCAACTGGGTCGCCGGGGTAAATGTTCCATCCGGGTTCGGCGTGAACGCCAGCGTGCAAGCGTCGATTCCGCTTCCGAGTTCCGCGATTCCGGTGTCGATCAGCTTTTCGATCCACCTCGCAACGGCCTCTCTGGAGTCCTGTGTATAAATCGTTCCAGAATATGCGCCTTTGCCATATATCATTCCCGTCAGGTCGAGGTTCACAACACATGCAAGCACATGTTTGCCGGGTTCAATAAAATCAGAATCAATCAACGGCAAAGGCGTTAAATCGGTCGTTACTTTTTTGAGCCAACCTGCCGCTCCGCTGTTGATCTGACTGCCGACATAGATGTTGCCCTGATACTCAAGCGCGCTATTGGAGAGATTGTAATGGCCTTCGCTCCCGGACAATTGCATCTGATCCGAGCCGGCGGCGACAGAAAACGAACCTTGCGCCTGTATTGTTCTCACACGGAAAATATTAAAACCGGCAAGATCGGTGATTTCGCTTCCATCCTCGTTTTTGCTTGATGGAGTCCATGTGAATCTTGATGTAACGGTTTCTCCGATATCAGGCGTCTTTTCGACATCCGATATGGTGACTGGCTTTTCCGGTCTGTCCGGCGCAATGCGGTCGCCTTCGAGCGCAACAAGTTGATTGTATGACAGCGCCGCAAAGTCGGGTTCTTCGTCAGGCGGTTGAATCGGCGGCGTTACAGCCACGCCCATTATTCCGGTGACAGTGGTTCCAGTCCAGTCTTTCAGCATTTTTAGTTCAAGAACAGCTTCATATTGCCGGGGTGAGACTTCTTCCATTACAATCGGCACACCGACAAGAGCGAGCGCGTTGGGATCGGGGTTGCCAGTGTTGAAAAGAGCGGCCATCAGAGATTGTCCAGTATTAGCTATCGCGGTTATCTTGACTGTTTCGCCTTCGACGACATCTTCAGCGCCGGGCCGGGCCATATTCTTCACCAGCGCTTCTCGAATAATAGGTTCGCCGATTATCAGTTGGTTGCCGAATTTGTATTCAGGCGATTCTACAGGGCCGAAATACAACAATGGTATAATTAAGTCCGCTACGGCTCCGGACCCGTCGGTTATTGATCCCAGCGCCCCAATGATTTCATATTTCCCCTCTATAACTTTTGTCAACTTCATCGGACCTGCGACAATCGCCGCTTCGATATCGTCGAATCCGCGCTGCTGGAATGTTGCAAGATTTAGCAACACAACATTAATATCCCAATTTCCCGGCTTCGTCGCGGCGACGACTTTATATCTCTCTCCGGGCTTGATGTATTCATACATCGGAGGGCCGTCTAAGTTCGTGAACTCTACGCTCTGGACGGCGTTTGTGATCAGCATGAGCATGTTTGACATCATGATTTGCTGCATTTCTTCCTGCGTCATCGTCCCTTCCTGAACCATCCTCAGCATTTCTTCCACATAGATGTCGTATCCGAAAGTAATGTTTATGTTTTCAACTCCGGAAACACGCGATAGATTCGTATTCGCCACCGGAATAAGATATCGCGCGTCTATTCCGTCGGCGTCTTTTGTCCGGTCGGCAGTTATCGGGCCGGTGGTGTACATCCCCGGTTCCGTTTCCACAAGCACATACGGGCCGTATGCGGTTTCTCCTCCGCCAGACTTGCCCGAAAAGATGTTGAACTTCGGATTTGCCGCATTGTCAAATCGCGCCTTCACATCCTTCTGCCACGGCGTGCCCTCCACCACTATTTCGAATTGTTCTTCGCCGTATTCTATAGTTGTCATCGCTTGCGTCTGCGTTGTGACGTTTTTCGACGTCATGCTGTGTATGACTGGCTGCGCGATGTCTGTCGTAAACTCGTCAAACGACACTGTTATGGAGTCGCCCGTCTGCGCTGAGGATATGCCAATTCCTATCACCGCCGTCCAGATATAACTAATATTGGCTTTGTCCGCCCCCATTAGAATGTATGATTCTTCCGGCGCGGAGGTAGGTTTGAAATAGTAGCTCAAAGCGCCTTCTTCATAAACAATTCTGACATCGAGCAACTGCGGCGCGACATCGTAAAAGCTGGACAACCTAGGACTGGTTCCCAAGTCGTCGCCGTATGCGCCGTAACCGAATGTCAACTTAGGCGAACTCTGCCCGTAGGCGTCCCAGACGGTGAAGCTTGCCATCAGCATAACGTGATAGCTTGGGGCTCCGCTGATTACTTCGCCATTGTCTCCCGTTTTTATTCCTCCGATATATATCCCGCCTCCGCATCGCTGAGGCCCGTCGCACGAAATATCCATACCTTTGGCCTCGACAACCATTCTCTTTCGGGTCACATCGCCGAAGCTGCGTATAATCGCTCCGCCTTCTATCCCGCCTCCCGTATGGCTTTGATGATAATTCACCTTGAACAAGCCTCTGCCGCCATCAACCGACATGCTTGCGTTTGTCGCCTGAGGCTGGTTGGAAAACGCTTTCCATCGTTTTTCGATGTCGGCGGCGCTGAAATCGTCCTCAAGCGGTTTTATCGCCATAAACCTTACCGCCGGCAGTTGCGCGACGTTGCCTGCGCGGTCTCTGATCGTTGCCGTGAGTTCTCGCGGGCCTTCCGTCGTCAACGCAGGATTCACGTCCGCCCATGCTCTGAAGGCGTTCGGCTTGTCGCTTTCAATCGGCTCAATCGCAACGTTCCCAACCGCCACTCCGTCAATCATAATTTCAACTGATTCCGCCGCATTCTCTGCGTCAAAACCCGACCACGCATCATAAATATTCAATTTTATCCGAGGGTCAAGCTCCGTGAATTCGTCGTTAAGCGGGAAGAACGCTTCAACCACAGGGGGCGTGCTGTCGATGGCCGCTTTCGTCCATTTCGGCGCACATGCGTTCTCCCTCTGTGGCGCGACCTTCATGTCTCTTCCCGATATCCTTATGTAATATGTTCCGTCTTCATGCTGCCCACCGTCCCACTGGAATGTGTGCGTCCCGGCCTGATGATAGACGCCGTTTGCGAGGTTCTCCAACAACTGCCCTTTCGTTTCATCGAACAAATCGAATGAAAACACGCCTTCTTGGTCCGCGCTCCATTCGATGCTTGCGGCGTAAGGCTCAGCCGTTTTAGAGAATGCTCCGCCAAACTCCGCGACCGATATCACCGGAGGGTCGTCTTTCGTCGCCGTGCCAGTTGCCGTCGAAATATTTCCCGCTCTATCTTCAAGTGAAATCTCATATCTGTAATCTCCGTCCGGCGCCGCTGATGTCTGAGCGCTCCCGTTCCACACAAATACTATCTCTGTGGTTCCGCCTACGGGCGTGTATGTCCGTTTCTGAGAATTCAACGGCTCAGCGCCGAACAGCGCCACGCATTCGAGGTTGCCGGAGGCGCAATATATCTTTATTCCTGCTTCGAACCACTCCTGTTCGCCTGTTTCAGCTTTTATCGCGACCTGCTTGAATGCTCCCGGCCCATTCGGGCTGAAATAGTCTTCCGGCTCCGTTCCGGCCAGTTGGAATTGAGGCGCCGCCGTGTCTATTCTCACTTCGGCGACCGTGTATTCTCCGCTCGACAACAATCCGTCCGGATAACTCGAAAACGCGCTCGCCCGCGCGACAACCCTGTACACACCGTCTTCAGCCGTCCCCGCGCTCCCATCAATGTCCCCTGTCCACACTATCGGCCCGCAAGACACCGTCCTCGCGCCAAGCGCCACAGCCGCAGGATAGCTCTTCACAATTTCTTCCACGCCTTCCACTTCCCGCGTTATATCGACGCTCCACTCTATGTCTGCCACCACTGCAGACGTCAGTTTGAAGTTT
>MWCD01000081.1 GCA_002069885.1 bacterium ADurb.Bin236
CTATGCGCCTCAATGGTTGTTTTTAGCTCGCCTGCGGCGTTTGCGGCAATGCCGACGCCCGCCGGAACGGCGATAAACCATCCTGTGGCCCGGATATACACCGTGAGCCTGCCGGGCGGGGAAGCAGAATCGAACGCGCCCGCGCCGTCAACTGTTCAGCCGATATACGGATTCAGGGAAAATCCATTTACGCCGACCGCCGTGCCGCTGAAGATAGAGGGCGGCCAGCCTGCCGCGTACACTTTCTCGATTGTCAACAACGGCAACGCGGCGGGAGCCGTCCGCGTGAACGTCAGCGCGATGAGCAACGCCGCGATGTATCCCGGAGTGACGTGGAGCGTGGAGGTTGACGACGCCTCGCCGTTCGTGTCCGGGCTGGCGTGGAGAAACAGCGGAACGAGCGTGGCGAGCGTGGCCGGGGACACGGCGACGTCGGGGATAAGCGTGGCTCCCGGAAGCGGGGCGACATTCACGATGAGGGTAAACGGCGCGGGGGCGACGCACGGGGCCACCGCCGCTTTTTCGATAACGCTGGAAACGATAGGGCCTGCTCCGGGACTTCCCGGAGGGGCATACGATTCGGAATACAACTCTCTTAGCTATGCCGGTCCGGCGTCGGTTTCCAGCGGGGACATGGTGAACACCGTGCCGCCGTCGCTGACGATAACGTCGCCTATGGAAGGGCAAGAGACGTCCGCCGGGCTGCTGGCGTTTCAAGGAGTGACCGCTCCCGGAGTGACGGCGACGGTGAACGTGATTGGGCCGCTGTCGGGACAGCAGTACGTCGAAAGCGTGCCGGTCGGCCCGTCGGGCAGCTTCAACAAGAATGTTCTTCTGTTCGCCGGAGCAAATCAGGTGCAGATTACGGCGATGGACTGGATGAGCAACACGGCGGCGCAAACGTTGACGGTTCACAACGACGAGCAAGCCCCTGTTGTGACGATATCGATGAGCGACAACGTGGTGGGGCCGAATGTGGCCGTGCAGGGCAGGGCGTATGATACGCTCAACCACATGCAGAGCTACACGCTCGAATACGGAGCGGGAGAGAATCCGACGGTTTGGAGAACGATATCGACGGGGACAAGCGCGATAGGGTCAGCCGCCGCGAACGGCACGCTTGCGACATGGGACACCACCGGACTGTCGGGCGTTTACACCCTGAGACTTACGGCGTCGGACCGCGCGCCGTTCAACACGACCAGCGAAGCGAGGCGGACGATAAGCCTGACCAACCTGACGGCGCTGACCGGGACGATTCCGGCGGGGACTTGGACGATGGTTGCGCTTCCCGGAACGCCTACCGAAAGCGATCCGAGGACTTTCCTCGGCGGCGGACGCTACGAGGTTCAAAGGTGGGATCCCACGGCTCCGACCGACCCCGACCTGTTGAAATACAAGATAAACAATATCTCCATCAGCAACGCGGGAATGGGCTTCTGGGTGAAGCCTTACGACGCGCCGATAAGCTATTCCGTGAACGCATACACGACAAACACTTCCGCAACGGTCGAGATGCAAATCCGACAGGGATGGAACCAGATAGGCTCGCCGTTCAAGCAGCGCGGAACAAGTCTGGACAATTACGAGTGGGGCCGGGTTCAGGTGATGATAAACAAGGGAGCGCCCGGACAGGAAACGAAAACGATGGCGGACGCGATAACCGCCGGATGGATAGACAGCAGAATATACGAATATTCGCAGAGCGGATATGTGGGGCGGGGGCCTGAGGACGGGCTTGTTCCGAATAAGGGGTATTTCATCCAGACGTTCAGGGACTGCCACCTGTTGTTCGATCCCGGAGCGGGGCTTCCGATGGGGTTGGCCCGCATAGTGAGACCGGCGTACGAATGGAAGATGAGGCTGGCCGCCGAGACGGAAGGATTGACGGACGCGGACAACGTGGCGGCGGTTCTGCTCGGAGCAGCGGACGGGTTCGACCCCGCCGACTCCGGAGAGCCGCCGGTGGTGAAGCCGTACGTCGCGCTTTCGTTCCGCGGAGAGAGCGACCCGGCGGACGGACAGGACGCAAGGCTGGCTATGGACGTCAGGCCGAACCTAGTAGTCAACCAGACGAAGACATGGAACTTTGTCGTGGAGATAAGCGACCCCGGCAGGAACGTCGCCCTAACCGTGCCCGAAGTGGAAAACCTGCCGGACAACTACAAGTTCACCATCAAGGACGAATTGACCGGGTCGGAGTTCGACCCGAAACTTCAGAACACATACAGCTATTTTGAGACCGGGAGCGCCAGACAGTTCACGCTGACGGCGCGCAAGATGGCGGATTTGGCGGCGGCGCGGCTGACGAAGCGGTTCCCGCGCGGCTGGACGATGTTCTCGGTCCCGCTGGAGCCGGATCCGTCGGATGTCCGATTCCAACTCGCAGACCATATCCGAGACATTCAGGTGTTCCAGTATTTCGACCGGGAGTTCTACGACCCCGACCACGAGCAGAAGGTGGACATACAGGCGGGTATCGGGTATTGGGCGTACCTCGAAGACGAGAGAGACATAGAGTTCACCGGGAAGAAGCTCGAAGAGGGCGCGGCGGTGGAGATACCGCTGACGCAGGGATGGAACCTGATAGGAAACCCGTATGAGTCTGTCGATGTGGACGGAGAGAGGATGCGGTTCGAGCGGAGCGGGGAAAGCGTGAGCGCGGAAGAGGCGGTGGAGCGCGGCTGGATCGCGCCATTCATATTCGAGTTCAACAATGTCACCGGAGGGTATGAGCGACACCAGATCGGAGTTCCATTAAGCCCGTGGAAGGGATACGCGATCAAGGCCGCGGAGGCATGCAGCTTAATAATACAACCATAAGAAAAGCCATCGCGAAAAAACCACGAGCGAAGAGACGGTCCATTCTCAAAGCGGCGGCGCTGGCGGCGGCGATAGCGCTGGCGGCGTTCTCGGCAGGGGAGTCCCGGGCGCAGGTTTCCGCGCCTGAGCCGAAGATTGTTGTCAACGGCATGGCGTTGCCCACGGACGAGACTCCTATTGTGAGGAGCCTGACTCTTTTCGCGCCGCTGGACGAGAGCGTTCTGGGCGCGCTCGGCGCGACTCTCGCGCTGTCGCCTTGCGGCGACAGGGAGTGTTTGACATTGACCGCAATGGGAAGAGACGTCACATTCGAAATCGGCGGGGTGTTCGCGACTTACGCCGGAAAAAGGGTCGCCGCGGACGCAGCGGCGTTCCGGGACTCCGGCATAGTTTTCGTGCCCGCGAAAACGCTCTTCGAGGCGCTGGGGCTGAACGTCAACTGGGACGAGCCTTCGGGCGTTCTCTCCGCCGATGCGACGATTATCTCCACGCCCCCTTCGGAAAGGCTGGCGGCCCTCCTTCAAGTTTCGGAGCCTGAACCAGAAACGGCGGCTGAAGAATTCAAGACCACCGTTCCTTTTCTTGCGTACACATACGAAAACCAGACGCGCATCCTGTCGGCGTACGTGTCGGGAGACAAGACGCTAAGTTTTCACGACGACAAGGAAGAGGCATACAACAACCTGAATGTACGGTTCGTCGGACTGATGAAAAACGGATATGACTTCACGGGCGTCATGAGGACATCGCAGACGTCCGATCCTACGTTGAAACAGGGCGAGTTGAAAAGGCTCGAACTGGGATTTTCAAAGAACAAAATAAAAATATCGGCATACGACGTTGAGCCGAAGTTCGGTCGCTATATGTTTAGGAGCTATCCGATACAGGGGCTGGACTACAAACGGGTGGGCAATCATTTTACGCTGATGGGAGCCGCAGGAAAAGTTTCGAAGCAGATGAGGTCGTCCGAATATACCAGATATGTGGCCGGGGCGAGGGTGGAAAAGACGGTGGACGCGCCGCGCGCGTTGAAGGCGCTCCAACCTGTGGCGCTCGGAGCGGGCGTTGTCCGCGTGCGGGACACCGGCTCTAGGCCCGGCTATTTGAAACAGGACAATATCGCCGTCGCCGTAGACGCCGCGACGCAATACGGGGACTGGAAGATAAACGCGGATTTCGCCGTCAGCGACAACGATTTCATAGGCGTCTCGTCGAGCGGGTCAACGGCGAGATCCATCGAACTTGACCGAACCACAAAGAAGTCAAGCTGGAAAACGACGCACGAGAGGACGGGGTCGGACTTCTATTCGGAAACATCTTATTTCACGCGGGGGCGCAACGAAACATCCACGATGTACAACACGCGGATAGGCTCGAACGCGGTGGGCGGAGCCGGAGTGAGGGTCAGGAACCATGCCGGAAGACAGACTTACATCTATCCTTCGAGCTTCAAGTTCAGCCCGCTGAAAAGCCGGAGCAGAATGAACGTGACTGTAAGGCGCAACTTCGAGAAAACCATTAGAGACCAGATGCGGATACAGGATACGCGCGAGATAAGGATAGTCGACAAACTGGGCACAAGCAGAGTGGACGCCTCGTTCGAGCGAAGAAAAAGGAAAACGACGACCGACCTGTCGTTCAGACAGAAACATTCGGTGTCCGTGAGGACGAATATCAACGAGAAGCTCAGCGCGGAAACGCGGACCCAGCGCGAGAGGTGGTATCTCGACAGACAGTCGGTGACAAGACAGTCGGACTTGAGTCTCAACTATGAAATAGCTCCGTGGGTGGAACTTTCGACCGGATTCGGGCGCTACTATAACACTCCAGCTAACGCGAGGAGCACATTCAAGCTCGGTTTCCACAAAGTTGACATCATAAACGACTGGGAAGTAAGGGTTCAGTGCCAGAGGCACAACTACAGGGACTACGACGCGACGGCTTTCGAACTGACGTACAGTTTTTTCAGATAGACGGAACGCGCCCGGAGAGACAGGCGAAAACAATGAGAGGAGGGGACATCCGAACAAATCGCATCGAAAGGGAAAGGCGCGCAATGAGGCGCGCAAAAATTCGGCAGGGAAAAGGAGGCAACAACATGAATATCAGGACAGTATTGGCATGGGCGGCGGCGATAGCTCTTACGGCGGCTCTGGCGATGACATATACGGCGGGGTATGCGCAGAAACAGAGAGTGGCGTCCATCGCGAACGTGAAGGGAACAGTGAGCGTGAAACAGTCCGGGCAGAAAGACTGGGCTCCGGCTGCTGTGAGAATGGAACTGAAAGAAGGCGATGAACTTAAAACAGACGCCGGCTCGACGGCAATCATCCGCATGGATGACGGAACCATGGTGAAGGTCGGGCCGCTGGCGACGATGAAGATGGACAAGCTCGACAAGACCGGAGCCGCAAGCAAGACCAACATCGACATGGGATCCGGCAAGACGTGGAGCAGAGTGAATAAGCTCAACGAACAGTCCGATTTCAGCATAAAGACCCCGACCGCGGTGGCAGGCGTGCGCGGCACGTTCTTCTCCTCGGAAGTGGCCCAGACATCGGACAGCACGTTCGACGTTTTCGAGGGAGCGGTCGCTGTTTCCAGCTCGGCGAACCCGGATCAGGCGGTAATGGTCGGCGCGAGGCAGCGCTCGACCGTCGCCCCGAATCAGAACCCCTCGGCCCCTTCGGCTATCCCGGCGAACGAGTATGACGCCGGACGCTCCGGGTTCTCCGAAGAGGAGTTCGCGGCGGCCACATACGACCTGCAGATTTCAGTCTCCCCGCAGGTCGTCGAGCCGGGCAAGAACGCCACGGTCAACGTTCAACTCTTCAGAAACAGCTCCCCTTTCAAAGGGGAAGTCAACGTGAAACTCAATCTTTCCGGCTCCGCCACCTTCGTGAGCAACGGGTCGCCGGAGATATCCGCGACGACGGACTCGAACGGCGCGCTCTCTCTGGAGATCACCTCGACGTCGACGGAGACTGTCACTGTGTCCGCGCAGTTGACGATAAAGGTTAAGAAGTAAAGTTTCTACTGGGACGGCGGGCGGTTCGGTAGAGTCCGGGCCGCCCGCGCAACCCCGGTTTATTTCGATGCGATAACGCAAACTTGAGACGATGTCGCGGGCCGAGCGGCCGGGCGGCGGCGCGAGTTGCGCGGTTGTTTTGTGCGGATGTCCCTTTGCCATAGGCGGCGGAAGATGACGAAGAACAGATTTTTCATGTGTGTTTTTGTGAGCGCGGCTGTGATATTTCTCACGTCAGGGGCGTCGGCGCAGCAACTGCCGGACCCGGTTTTGGCCTCGGTCAACGGAGAGGCGCGTCTGCTCAAACCCGGCATGGCGCTGTGGGAAAAGGCCGTCGCGGGCGCGGCAGTGGCTCCCGGAACCCGCGTCCGCGCGGGCGAAAGATCCTCCGTCCTGATTAACTTCCACGAAGGCGGTTTCGTCAAAATCTCCCCGCTCGCGTCCATCTCCTACGAAGTCATGGCGGAATCCGACGGAAAACCCAGCAGGGTTCTTTCTGTGGAAACCGGCGGGCTGTGGATAAGCGTTCAGCCGGCGGAGTTGCTGGAACGCTATATCATCGAAACTCCCGGCGGGGCGGCGGACACCCGCGAAGGGGCTTTCTTCATCGAGGCGAACCCGGCGGACAAAAGCTCGTGCGTGGACGTGTTCTCCGGAGCGATGACGGTGCGCTCGGCGTCTGCCCCCATGAATCCTTCCGCCATCCAGCAGAACACCCGCGCTCTTTTCAAACATGACCAGCCGGAGCCTGAAACAGCGGAAATGCGCTCCGCTTTCGACATCTCAAACGACGCTTATTCGTGCAAAGAGAAAAAGATTTCGCAGGCGACCATCAAAGCCGGGCTGACGACGGTCGAAGCGATCGAGACCGATGACGGATATACGCTCATCGTGATATCCTCCTCCGGCTCGGCTTCATTTTCAGGCGGAGAAGCGGCGGCGCAGGCTCAGCAGGCTACCATAATCGAAGGCTCTTCCGGTGAGTCGGAGGAATACATTACAATCAGCTTATCTTCCAACTCTGCAGTGGCGTTTCTGCGGTGTCTCGAACCCGGACAGGCATGCGCGTCGGACGACGAGTGCTGCGGCGTATGCGACAACGGGACCTGCCGGGAAGTCAAAGACGAGAAGAGCATTGTTGATGAAACGGGTCTTCTGGTGTTTTCGGCGGAGCCTCAGACGGAAGCGGCGTATTATGAGACAATCGTGATAACGCGCGCAACGACAGCGGCGTTCAAAGTGACGCAATGCGAGACGCCGCCTGTCATAAGCGAAGTCACGGCGGGGGGAGCGGCGGCGTCGGAAGGCGCGGCGATGACCATCGAAAGCGCCGAATGCTCGGCGTCCGCTCAGAAAATTGTAACTTGGAAAGTTTCCGCCGAATGCGGTTACGTCGCTTCTTCAGCTGTAAAAGTGGGGACTGAAACGAAAACTTTCAGCGCGCTAGCCGAAGGCCAGACAGGCTCCCAACAGGTGACCCTCAACCTTGCGGACGCAGAGCCTAAGACGGTGGAGATTTCGGCGACGGACAGCTTCGGCAACAAAACAGCATTTACATTCACATCGCAACTGCAATTGCACGAAAGCATGACGACCCCGCCGACGATAAAAGACGTGACATACGGCGGAAGGGCCGCGCAGCAAGGCGCGGCGCTCAACGCGACCATCTCGGGCTGCGACTCGCAACTGTTCGCCATCGCCGGAAAAGCCACGGCGCGCTGCGGCTCTGTAAGCTCGGTGTCCATAACGCAGAACGGAACTCCGTTAAGGGCGACCGGAACTTCGGACTGGAGCGCGTCTCATTCGGTTTCATCTCAAGGCGGCTCCGCGTCTTTCCGAATAACAGCAAAAGATTCAAGAGGAAACGAAAGCGAGCCTTACGACTTCGATCTCGAATATACGGTGGAACAGGACCCGCTGGCCCCGCCAACTCTCACGGACGTCGTGTTCGACGGCGCAACGGTTTCTTCCGGCGACTCACGCGAGATAACGCTGACGAACTGCGCGAGCCGCTCTTATGCCATATCAGGAAAAGCCTCCACGCCTTGCGGGACTATAACCGGCGTGAGCGCGGCTCGGAACGGGACTCCGCTGACGGTGACGGGGACTACCTCATGGTCCGCATCCTTTAACATGGACGCCACTCAGGCGACTGACGAGCCGGTAAGGCTTTCAGTCAAAGCGGCGAACTCGGCGGGAGTGGAAAGCGAGCCTTTAGAAATTGAAATATCATTTGAAAAAGATATAGCGCCGCCGTCGGCCTCGCTGCTGACGGTATGCCGCGTCCCGGCGACGGACGTGTACGAGCCTGTCAAAATTTATCGAAACGATCTCGAAAGCGGCAAGATAGCGATCCGGGGCGCGGCCACAGCAGGGGCATGTTCTCTGGCGCGCGTCGAGGTCTCGCTGGACGACGGGGCCTCTTGGCGTCCGGCCGAGGGAACTTCCTCTTGGAGCCTTGCCTTCAACCCGTCTTCGGAATCGTACCTTGCCCAAGCGCGCGCGGTGGACGCCGCAGGCAATCTTTCCGACGAGGCTTTCCAGTCGCTCGAAATCCAATACTCCCCTCTCACGAGAGAAGAGGAGCTGCTCGATATCTTCCGCAGGCTTATCCAAGCTTATATCGATAAAAATTCGTCAGGATTCATGGAGCTGACTTCCGACACTTTCACGTCGGACTATCAGGGCGTCGAGGACTCCAGTTCCCTAGAAGCCTCGCTTGACAACAAATTCATAGCTGAATCTTCTATCTATCTGAGATATCAGGTTTCTGCGACGACTGTTTCAGGAGACAACGGGCAGGTCTCCTTTAACTGGGACGCTAACAGCTCGACTACCGGATATGCGCAGAGCGCGGTGTTCTTTTTCAGGCGCGAGGAAGAGGGCTGGCGGTTCATAAAAGTTCAGGACCCCAACACGTTTCTCAGATATACCAGCGTTGCCGCATATGTGGTTATTTCAGCGGACAGCGCGACTCTCACCGCCGACGATGAGGATGAAACAGTTGTCTATGCGACAGTCCGGGACTCGGCGTTCAACCTTATCAAAGACGGAACGACGGTGACGTTCTCGACGACGCTCGGCTGGATAGAGACGACGGCTCTCACGGAAGGCGGCAGGGCGGAGGTCAGGTTCGAGGCGGGCACGATTCCCGGAACTGCCACAGTCAGGGCCGTCAGCGGCTCTGTCTCCGCGACCCCGTTCTCAATAACCTTGAAGCAGGCAGTCGCGCCGCCGCCTCCGGGTTTCTGATGCATGTTGACACCCGACCGGTTATCCGGGCTTGAACCCGGAACCGCCGCAAAAGACATCTACGTGGAAATGACACTTTCCAAACGAAAACATAAAAGCGCAAACCATCGGCGAAGGAACCCGGCAAAAGTTGCCGCGCTGGCGTTTGCCGCGTTCATTTCGGCTTCAGCCATTTCCGGCTGCGGCGGAGGAGGGGGTGGCGGCGGAGCGGTCGCGCCTATTCCCACTCCGACTTCAGCCCCAACGCAGAGCAACTGGTCGCCGGCAAAAAACGGTTTCCACAACTCTGGCTCTTTCAACTTGACTTTCAACACCAATATATCCGCCTCATGCCGGTGGGCTTTGACGGATTCGGCGTATTCGGCGATGTCTTCCAACTGTTCCGGCTCAGGAACAACTTCGCAGTCATGCTCCGTGTCCGGCCTCTCGGACGGCGCGAGGGTGATATACCTCGCGTGCTCCGGCTCCGGCGGCGCGGACACCGCAACGACGAATACTCATGTCCCCCTGACCATCGACACAGTCCCGCCTGCCATCCAGATAACCGCCCCGGATAACGGCTCCTCATGGTTTACCTCCCAGCCGCCTTCGATCGTGTCGGTGTCATATTCGGATGACCGCTCAGGAGCTAACCCCGCCGACCTTGAAGTGAAATTCACTCTTATGGAAAGAGAATTAAGCATAACGGACTTGTTCGGGCGGGATGCTGTAGCAAACGCGGCGACATCAAGGACGGACGCGGGCAATAGCAATCCGCTGTACCGGACGTCCGTTACACGATTTGATTCGACCGGCTTCGACATTCCTGACCGCGTTTGGACAATCGACAGATGCGGCGGCGGCTCGAACCTGCGGGCATCTGTCACTGGGTCGGATTTCCCGGTTCTTTTCTGGGATACTCTCTGTTCTTATATATGGGCAGTTCCGTCTGCGGACGCCGAAGCAGTTAAGATATCCGCGCCGGGGGCGGTGACGGCGGCGGCGGCGGCTCCCGAACGGAACCTAATCTTTGCGGCAGTGTCAGGCTCGGCGACGCTCCGTATATACAACGCCGCCACCGGCGCGGCGGCGGGGACAGTAGTTCTGCCCGACGATCCGACCGCGCTTTCCTATAATCCCGCGAACAGCCGCCTTTACATCGCCTATGACAGCCGCCTTGAAATCGGTGTTTATAGTCCCGCCTCAGGGACGCTGCTTTCACCGATTCCCGTAAGCGCGACGCCGATACATCTGAGGGCTTGGCCCACAATAGCCGGCGACGTTCTGTACACCGCGTGGAACGTGGTTTACAGGCTATTCAGGGTCGGCGCGGCGGG
>MWCD01000082.1 GCA_002069885.1 bacterium ADurb.Bin236
AAAAGATCAAGCAGGTCGCGAAAGAAAACAATGTTCCGATAATCGAGGACAAGCCGCTGGCGCAGTCTCTCTTCAAGCTTACCGACGTCGGAGATTACGTGCCGCCGCAACTGTTCAAAGCCGTGGCGGAGATACTCGCATACGTTTACAGAGTCAGCAAAAAGAAGCACAGGTTCGGAATTTAGGATTTGAACGGCCGCGCAAAGCTGATTTTTCGAGCGGAAGAAGGAATTTTTATGCGCGCGGACGACACCCGGAGCATTGGGCCAAATATTTTTCGCCTATTGTAAAACCCTCACTGATGATAATATAATTCTCAATTACTGAATAATAATATATTGACAGGAAAGACAAGTTAAATGGACATAGCGCAAATACAGACAAAGGCCGTCCAGTTCTTGGCGAACATGGCGAAATCGCCTGAGCTGGCCTTGCCGGTCATGATAATCGTCGTTATTACAATGTTCGTCATACCTGTGCCCGCCGCCCTCATCAACATGCTGGTGGCGGTCAGTCTCACGGTAGCGATACTGACGATACTCGTGACGATGCACGCCAATGAGCCGCTTCAATTCAGCTCGTTTCCGTCGGTCATCCTGTTTTCTACGGTGTTCCGGCTCGCGCTGAACATAACGACGACAAGAGCTATTCTTCTGAACGCGCATCAGGATGAAGAGGCTGCGGGGGCGATAATAACGACCTTCGGGACGTTCGTTACCGGGAACAACTATGTGGTGGGCGTCATAATCTTTCTCATCATAGTGATAGTAAACTTCATGGTTATCACGCACGGCGCGCAGAGGATAGGCGAAGTCGCGGCTAGGTTCACTCTGGACGCGATGCCCGGCAAACAGATGAGTATCGACGCCGACTTGAACAACGGGTTGATAACAGACCAGCAGGCCAGAGAGCGGCGCAAAACCATAGAAATGGAAGCGGACTATTTCGGGGCGATGGACGGAGCCAGCAGATTCGTTCAGCGGGAAGCACTGGCCGGGTTAATTATCGTCGGTATAAACATCATTGGCGGATTCATCCTCGGCGTGGCGATATACAAGATGAATTGGTTGGAAGCCGTGCAGAGGTACACCGTGCTGACCATAGGCGACGGGCTTGCGGCGGCGATACCGTCGCTGCTCATTTCCACCGCCACCGGCGTGATGGTTACTAACGCGGCTTCCGGAGCGAATCTCAGCACGGAGATAGTCAGACAGATGCTGGGGCAGAAGCGGGTGCTTACGATCGCGGCCGGAGTGATGGGCGCGTTCACGATTTTCTCAGTTTTCTCCGGTTCATTCGGTTTGGTGTTTTCGCTACTCATCATCACGCTCATACTCGGCGGGTTCGCGCTGGCGTTCGACAGGCTGGGGTTGGGGCAGCAGGAATCGGCTGCAGGAAGACCGGCTCCAGCAGGCGGCAGGCCGGGATCGGGTATGTCGGGAGCCCCGGCTCCGTCAGCCGGAACGCAACAGGGACATCCGCCCTCCGCGCCTTACGCTTCTCCCGAAGCTGTTTCCGCTCTTCTTTACGTAGACCCGATGGAGCTTGAGATAGGATATGGGTTGATACCTCTTGTTGACCCGGATCAAAAGGGAGACCTTCTCGACCGGGTAACAATGATAAGGCGGCAGACAGCGCTTGAGATGGGCATAATCGTCCCGCCGATAAGAATACGCGACAACATCCAACTGAGGCCGAACGACTATTCGATAAAAATCAAAGGAGTCGAAGTCGCAGGCGGCTCTCTGATGGTGGATCATTTTCTGGCGATGAACCCCGGCGGGGCAACTCAGGAAATCGAAGGCGTAAACACGACCGAGCCCGCGTTCGGCTTGCCCGCAAAGTGGATACGCGAGGGCGGCAAGGAACAGGCTGAACTTCTCGGATACACAGTGGTCGATCCCGCGTCCGTGGTCGCCACGCACCTGACGGAAGTAATCAAAAGCCACGCGTATGAGCTTCTCGGCAGGCAGGAGACTCAGGAACTTGTCAACATCGTCAAGGAAAAGCATTCCGTCGTTGTCGAGGAGCTTATACCGAACAAGATGGAGCTTGGGGATATCCAGAAAGTGCTGCAAAACCTTCTGAGAGAAAGAGTTTCGATAAGGAATTTGGCTCTGATACTCGAAGCGCTGGCCGACTACGGGACATTGAGCAAGGACGTGAACGTGCTGACGGAGTACGTGCGCGCGGCGCTTGCGCGCCAGATTTGCAAACAGCATCAGATGAACGACGGCACTCTGCCGGTTATAACCATAGACCCGAAGCTTGAGGACTTGGTGCTTCAGTCGGTGCATGACGCGGGGACGATGTCATATCCCGTGCTGCCGCCGGAAGTGATAGACAAGCTGACGGAGAATATGAGCAAGATGGTGGAAAAGACGGTGCAGTTGAACTACCAGCCGATAATCATGTGTTCGCCGAGGGTGAGGATGTATGTGAGGCGGCTGATAGAAAGGTTGTTCCCGTCGTTGACGGTTCTGTCGCACAGCGAGATATCGTCCGATTGCAAAGTAAGGTCGCTCGGAATGGTGGGCGTGTAAGGCGGGACTGACGAAGCGGTTGAGGAAGACGCTAATGGCGATGAAGGTAAAAAGATACGAGGCTCCGACGCTGCAGGAAGCGCTGCAGCACGTCAAGCGCGACCTCGGCTCCGAAGCGGTGATTTTACAGACCCGGAAGTTCAACCGAGGAGGAGTGTTCGGACTGCTGGGCAAATCGATGGTGGAAGTTCTGGCGGCGACGGATATGGAATCGGCGGGCGCGTCCGCGGAGAGGCGCGAACAGCCGCGCGCGGCCGCTAGACCGGCGCAATCTCCCGCTCCCAGAAAACCCGCCCAGACTCAGCAATCCGCTTCGCCCAAGGCCGAAGAAGAGATGCGCTCGGAGTTGCGCGAAGTCAAAAATGCGCTCCAGACTCTGCTGCATAAGTCGAGGGCCGAAGAGCAGGAGACGGTCAACCCGTATCCGCCGATATTCGGATCTCTGTACCTTCAACTCATAGAGAACGACGTCAGCGACGCGCTGGCTCAAGACATAATCAGGGCGATGGACGACTCGCTGGCGGAAGAAGACAAGGATGACGAAGAAGCTGCGCGGGCGGCGCTGGAGCGCCAACTGCGGAGGCTGCTCAAGGTTTCAGGCGCGATAACGCTGTCAGGCAGGGAACCGAAAACAGTGGCTCTCGTAGGACCTACGGGCGTGGGAAAAACGACGACTATCGCGAAAATCGCAACAGTGTTCGCGCTTCAAAAAAAGAAAAGTGTCGGGATAATCACAGCCGACACGTATAGGATAGCCGCGGTCGAACAGATAAAAGTCTACAGCGAGATACTCGACGTTCCCGTCAAAGTGGTGTACACGGCGGAGGACATGAAAAGAGCGGTGGACTCGTTCGCGGACCGCGACCTGATACTGATAGACACGGCGGGAAGAAGCCACTGGGACACCGCCCGGATATCCGAGATAAGAGACTTGCTGGCGGTGTGTTATCCGTTGGAGATACACCTGACGCTCAGCGCGCACATAAGATACAAAGACATGCTGGACATCTCCGACAAGTTCAGGCCGCTGGCGTACAACCATCTGATATTTACGAAGCTTGACGAGACATCGACATACGGCAACCTGATAAACCTGATAGCGAGCCGGAACGTGGGCGTGTCGTATCTGTGTTTCGGGCAGAACGTGCCCGGAGAGATAGAGGCGGCGTCGCCCGGCGCGCTGTTGAACCTTGTGATGGGCAAGCCGCTCAAACAGGCAGTCAACGCCGGGAGAGAGCGCTGATGGCGGATCAGGCGCAGCCGTTGCGCGAGATAAAAGACACTGTCGAGGAGAAATTACCGGCGCCGGCAGGCGGCGGCAACAAAATAATAGCGGTGACGAGCGGCAAAGGCGGAGTCGGAAAAAGCAACATCGCCATCAACCTCGGAATAGCGCTCACCCGGTTCGGCCACAGGGTTCTGGTGGTGGATGCCGACATGGGCCTCGCCAACATAGACCTGTTGCTGGGAATAGCGCCGAAACACAACTTGTCGCACGTTATCTCCGGAGCCAAGACGCTAGAGGAGATAATAATCACCGGGCCGTCGGGAGTGAGAGTCGCCCCGGCAAGCTCGCACGGAAGAATGGCAGACGGCGTGGACTTCGACAAGCGCAACGCCGTGATCAAGGCGATAAGAAACAGCGCGGAGAAGGCTGACACGGCGCTGATTGACACCGGAGGAGGTTTGGCGGACGGGATAGTGGAGTTTCTGCTGCTGGCCGACGAGATACTGCTGGTTACCACTCCGGAGCCGACCTCGATGATGGATTCGTATGGAGCTTTGAGAATCTTGGCGAGGGAGAGGGAAGAGACAACGGTGAAGCTTCTGGTGAACATGGCTCAGGATCAGGCGGACGCTCAGCATGTTTCCGAGACGATGAAGCTGATAACCCGCCAGTTTTTCAACCTGAAGATCGAGGACTTAGGATGGGTGGGATACGACCCGAACGTGACTAAGGCGGTGCGCCGCCAGCAACCGTTCACCCTTCTATACCCTTCGTCGAGAGCGTCGAGGGACATAAACAGGATAGCGATGAAGATGGCCGGATACGAAGTGGATTTTGTGACGGAGCGCGGGCTGGCCGGGCAGTTGAAACGGCTGGCGTCTCGGTTCAGAAAAGGTTGACAATAAACCCGTCCCGAAGAGATCGGACGGCGCTGCGACTTGGAGGCTCTGAAAGTGAAGATCGTCTACGAAAACGTGATATCCTCGATAAAGTGGCTAACTGGAACGCTCGCGTTCCTGTTTTTCATGATAATCGGCCTGATAGCCGATGTCGAGTTGACCCGGCTTCTAATCGCAGGAATCGCCGTGTATATACTGTTCACCGTGCTGGGAGTGGTGACTGCGCGCATACTCGGCAGAATTCACGAAGAGAACCAACTGGAGCCGAGAGTAGAGAAAGAAGACCATGAAAAGGAAATCGGCAGGCATCTCGACTGGAGTCAGGGCGCGGAAATGCCCATGCCGGAGTGAAAACACCTCCGACGCGCGGAGGAAAAACACATGAAGGGAAACGCCTGAAATGGACGCGAACGTGAAGGTGTTGATGGATGCCACGGGATGCACCGAGACCGAGGCTCAAAACGTGCTGCTAGAGGCCGGCGGAAACGTGACGGCGGCGCTTAAGCTTCTGGACGCTGTGTCCAAGGAGATAATGGCGTTTCAAGTAAAGTTCAAATCGGCCGGCAAAGAAAGCGGAACCGGATTCTTGGCCGCGATGTTCGACACGAAGTCCGACAGCGTGATTTACTCGGACATGGCGTATCCGCTCGCAGCCGAAAAAGAAAAGTCATTAGACGTCAACATGCCGCCCACAGTATTCGCGTCGAGCCTCAAAACGGTTCGCTCCGGGCTTAGCGACCGGCACGCCGCTTCCAGTTCCAGCAATGCGGCTCAAATTAAATCAAGATTCTCTTCAAACTTCATACAGACGGTGGTCGGGCTTCACAGCCGTGGACAGAGCGCAGAAGCCTCTCAGAAGTTCGCAAAAATCATTTCAGACGTTCTTGGCGAAGCGGTGACCGCGACGTACGCCGCGAGAGCGCACTCGCTTAATTCACTGGCTTCAGTTATCGGAGGCGCAAAAAACGCGGCGATAACTCCCCAGCAGCAGGCCGCCCAGCTTTTCGGCAGCCCGGAAGCCGCGCCGGCGAACATCGATCTGGGAGACCTCCCCAGCGCCTCGCCTCAGGAGCCTTTGCCTCGCATCGTGCTCATCTCCGAGCCTGAGATAGCTCCCTTCGACGGGAAACCCGCCCGCGCTCTCTGCGAGGGCGATCAGGTCATTGTCAAAATCAAGGATGGACGAGAGTCCGCCGTTTATTTCTCCGAACTTCTGGGCGGAACAATCAACGGAGAACTGATTCCGCTCTGCGTTCCGGTTGTTAAGACCAACATCATGTCCGACACGTTCGTCGAGACGTTCGTGGAGTTCGGTCCCGGAATATACGGCCAGTTTTTCGTTCCTCCCGAAGTGAAGGTAAAGACGAAGGACGGCGACGTCGAGATATACGACCCGTTCCAGAATGAAGAATCCGTGTTTTCCGAAAGGAAATTCGGCAGGCAGATAATGTACGGTCTTTGTTTTCTGTTCGTGTCGATAGTGGCGTTGATAGCGACGTTTCTTGTTGTGAGCTGACGCAAGCCGATCTTTAATCTGGAAGAGAAATATATGGCGATGGCAAAACAACAGCGTCCGGCAGAAGAAGACTGGAGGCTGTTCAAGGAATGCGGAAACGAAGACGCGCGGGGCAGGCTCGCGGAAAGATATTTGCCGCTCGTGCGCTATGTCATAGACCGCATAGCATACAAGCTTCCCGCGTTCATTGAGCGGGACGACCTTATTAGCGAAGGCATTCTGGGATTGATAGACGCTCTCGACAAGTTCGACATGTCGAGGCTAAACAAGTTCGAGACGTACGCCATAGTCAGGATAAGGGGAGCGGTGCTCGATTCTTTAAGGCAGATGGACTGGGTTCCCCGGACGTTGAGACAGAAGAGCAGGGACATTGAAACGGCGTTCAATGAGGTGGAGAGGGAACTGGGGCGTCCGGCGACGGACGAGGAAGTGTCCCAAAAACTGGGCATTTCCACCGATGAGTTGAACGAGACGCTCGGAGACATCGCCGGATCGGTGGTTTTCTCATTCGAAGAGCTGCTTCAGATGTCCGATGACGACAAGCCGCTGCCGTTCATCGCGAGGGTAAAGAACGAAACCGCCGCCGACCCGTCGGACACCACCGTCAAAAAGGAAGTCAAAAAGATACTGACGAAGGCTGTCGAGAAGCTGCCGGAGAACGAAAAGATAGTGGTCGGGCTGTATTACGTGGAAAGCATGACTCTCAAACAGATAGGCGAGGCGATGGGAGTTACCGAGTCGCGAGTTTGCCAGATTCACACCAAGGCGATGCTCAGGATGAAGAGCGCGCTGATGGAGAGAGACCGAGAAATATTTTTCGATTGAAGAGGGCGACGGCGACATTTCTTAATAATTTTGAATTAACATTAATAAATAAAGGTTGTTGTGGTAAAATATCCGCGATAGCGTCAGACATCGCAAACTGAAAAAGAGAGCGAACCGAAATTGCATGACTCACCAGTAAAACTTCAGTTTTCTTCAGACGGCCGCGAAGTAATGGCGGACATCGACCAAGCGAAGACGGGCGGAATGCCGGTCGTCGCCGAGCAGTTCCTCATGGCGCTGGAAGAGATAGGCGCGGAGAACTTCGAGATCGATTATTCCTCGATCGACCGGCTTATCCAGACTCAGGGTAGCACGGGGAAAATGTTCGCTATTGCCCGAAAGATCAACGGCAGCGTCGAAGTCGCGGTGTCTTCCGACAAGATGGAAGCCTCTGTGACGATGATACCCCCGAAGGGCGGCAAGGAAATCGATGTTGACGACGTGAAAGCCGCGCTTGCGATGGCGGGCGTCAGATTCGGTCAGAAGGAAGACGTCATCCAGAACATAGTGGCTCAGGCATGGTATAACGAGAAGGTCGTTGTGGCGGAAGGGTCTCCTTCGGAAGACGGGCAGGACGGCAAGATAGAGTTCCTGTTCAACGTCGAAGACTCCAAGCCCAAGCCTATGATGACAGACGAGGGCGATGTAGACTATTACGAACTGGGCGTGGTGAGCAACGTTCACATAGGAGAGCCGCTGGCCGAAAAAACGCCTCCTACGACGGGAAAAGCCGGAAGAAGCGTTCTCGGCGAGGAGATTCCGGCGCGGCCCGGCAAGGACACTCCGTTTCCTATCGGCAAAAACGTCACCTTCTCGCAGGAAAATCCGAACCTCATAGTTTCGCAGATTGCCGGACAGCCGAGGCTTGTTCAAGGCAAGATTCATGTGTTGCCGGTCTTCGAAGTCAAAGGCGACGTGGATTTTTCCACCGGAAACATTAGTTTCGTCGGCGACGTGATAGTCAAGGGCGGCATACTAGAAGGATTCGTTGTGAAAGCCGACTCTAACGTTTCGGTGTACGGGCCTGTGAGCGGATGCGTCATCGAGGCGGGCGGCAACGTCTTTCTAAACAAAGGCATGCACGGTCAGGACAAAGGCGTCATCGTGGCCGGCGAGGATGTTATCGCGAAGTTCCTAGAGCATACCACGGTTAAAGCCGGCGGAAACATCAAAGTCAGCGACGGGCTGATTCTTTCCAATGTGACCGCCAAAAAGAGCATAGTCGCCGAAGGAAAGAAGGGCGTCATCGTGGGCGGCCGCGTCAGCGCAGGTGAAGAAGTCAGAGCCAGAGTCATAGGGAATTATATGGCCACTCCGACCGAAGTGGAAGCAGGCGGAAGCCCCAAGGTCAGAGAAGAGCTGAGACAGATAGAAGAGCAGAAAAAGAATCTCAAACTGAACCTCGACAGATCCGAAAAAGGCGTCAAATCGTTGAAGTTGCTTCAGGAAAAGCAAGGCACTCTGCCGCCCGCCAAGAGAGACCTTCTGCTTCAGCTCACCCGCGCCCAGTTCAACCTGATGGGCCAGTTGAAAAAGCTGGAGGCAAGGGAAGAAGAACTTGAAGAGATACTCGCTTCCTCCTTTAAAGGAAAAGTGACGATATCAGACGCTATTTACCCCGGCGTGAAACTGATAATCAAACAAGCCGTATTGCACATAAGGGACCAGATCAATTCGACGGTTTTCTACGAGCAGGACGGCGAAGTGCAAGTGGGAGTTTACGGTTAATCCCTTGGCGAACAGCCGAGGGTCGTCTTGAAAGGAGCCGGTCATGTCAATACGTTCGGTGGACATGATGGTGCTTTTTTCCAAGACCTCGGATGTGGAAAAAGCGCAGATGCTCGAACAGCATCAGGCGAGAATGTCGCAGCACAACATATCGGTCGAGGAACAAAAGGGAAAAGAAATTCAGAAGACGCAGGTACAGCAGTCGGACCAAGAGAACGAATCCGGAAAGATTCAGGAGCAGCAGGAAAGGAACCAAGGGAAGAAACAGGGACAGAGGGAAGGCGAGCCGGAAGAAGATCTTCAAGCGGCGGCGGAAGACCCCGCGAAAAAAAAATTCAGGCTTCCGGCGCACACGGGCATAATTGACATTAGAATATAATCCGCCGGCATATCAATTGGCTCGCCGCCGGAAGCGATATTAAATTAACTTGAGTCGGAGGAATGTTGGATGAAACTCTATAGGTTGAGTCAAGAACTGAAGGGATTGCAGATAGTTTCAATAGAGGAAGGCGAACAGGTCGGTGTGGTTGAGGATTTCATAATCGACCCGATTCAAAAATCAATTTCGTCGATGGTGATCAAGGACGACAAGTGGTACACCGGCGCGAAGATGATCGCCTTTTCTCTGATAAAGAACATAGGCGACTTCTGCATAACCACCGAGAACAGTTCTTCAGTGGTGCCGCTGGCGGAGATGCAAGAACAGGCCAAGCTGCTCGAAAAAGGCCTTTCAATCGTCGGCGCGAAAATAATCACGCAGGAAGGCGAGCTGATAGGCGAAATCAAGGAGTACAGCATACTCGCGCGCACCGGCAGAATCCTTGGCATGCAGCTTAGAAGCGACGCCAAACTTGATTCGCCAGATAGAAATGTAATTCCTGCGGACTACATCGAGACAATAGGCAAAGACATTATAATCGTGAAAGAAGACGCATTGAGCGCGTTGTGCTCTTCGCACGAAGAAGCGCTGGCGCTGGCCACGGACGGCGTTGTTCCGGTTCCGAAGCCCAGACCTGTCGCCGCTCCGAAACCCGCCCCGGCTCCGGCTCCGAAACCCGCTCCGGCCCCTGTGTTTGAACCGGAACCGATTCCTGAACCTGCGGTTATCGAGGAAGAATCCGTCGCGGCTTCCGGCATCGACGCCTCCTCCGACGTCGATATCGAAGAGCTACTCGATCTCGACTCCGCCGCCGAGTCTGCGGGTCTTGTCGAGGAACCGGCGTCTTCTGACGAGGGTGAAGAGAGCAAACAAAGCCTCAGCGAGATTTTTGAAAGAAGACAGATTAAATATATGCTCGGCAAAAGAGTCAGCAAGGATGTCGTCGGCGACGACGGCTCCCTAGTGGTCGGGCATGGCGAAACCATCACCGACAGCGTTGTTCAGAAAGCGAAAGCTTCGGGTAAATTCCTTGAACTTTCTATGAACATTGAGATAGAAGACTAATTCCACACTCCGAAATTTCAAAAACGGGCCTGCCGAACAGCGGGCCCGTTTTCTTTTTTGGCGAGAGTATGAGTTATGAACCCGGATTCGTCGATAGAGCCGACGAACCGGGGCGATTTTCATAGCGGCGAACTGCTTCGTTGCCGCCGCATT
>MWCD01000083.1 GCA_002069885.1 bacterium ADurb.Bin236
TGATGCGGGAGATGGGGCTGGGCGCGGATGTGGCGGAGCTGGGGGCGGACATGACGTTCGCGGCGGGAGCGGGGTCGCGGGAGGCGGCGGCGGTGGCGGCGGACGCTTCGATGAGGCTGGCTGTGTCGTTGAGGCAGAGCGAGGGTGTGGACGTTCTGACGGGGGCGCTGGTGGGGTGTCTGATGAGGCTGAAGGAGACGGCGGCGGTGGCTGTGGACGCGATGGCGTTTGAGGCTGAGGCGGACGCGCCGGTGGTGGAGAGGTTCGTGTCGGAGATGCGCCGGTTGTGTCCGGGTATAGAGATAAGGGCGCACGGCGTGGACGGGAGGATGAGCGCGGAGCGGGCAGCGGAGGTGGTGGGGGGAGCGAGGGCGATGATAGGAATGAGGCTGCATTCGCTGGCGTTTGCGGCGGCGCGCGGGGTCCCGTTTGTTGCGTTGAGCTATGATCCGAAGGTGAAGGCGTTTGCGGACGCGTGCGGGCAGCCTGTGTTCGAGAAGCTGGAGGAGGTGTCCGCATTCGAGTTGAGCAGGGCGGTGGAGTTTGTCGCGGGAGGCGGGGCGGCGGAGGCGCGCGAAAAGCTTGCGGGGGCGGCGGCTTCGTTCTCGGCGCTCGCGGAGAGGTCTCTGAGCGTCCTTGAGCGCGACTTGCTTGAGGCTGAGGGCAGGACGCTTGATGTGCTCGGCGTTCCTGTTGTTGCGATGAGCCTTAATAGAACAGTGGAAAAAATCAGGAGGGCGGCGCTGAACCGGGAAAGGCTGCACATAATAACGTTCAATCCTGAGATGGCGATGCTGGCGAGGCGGGACGCGGAGTTTGCGGCGCTGGCGCGGTCGGGTACGCTGAACACGGCGGACGGGGTGGGAATCAGGATAGCGCTGAGGCTGAAACACGGGGCGCGCGCGGAGGCTGTCACCGGGATTGACCTTGCTGAAAAGATATTTGAGATGTCCGCGGCTGAAAAGCTGCGGGTGTATCTGCTGGGGGCTAAGCCGGAAACGATAGAGAAATGCGCGGCGGAGTTGTCGGCGCGGAAGCCGCCGCCGCTGCTGGCGGGCTATCATCACGGGTATATCAGGGATGCCGATCCGGTGGCTTTGGCGGAGGAGATCGAGGCGGCGCGGCCGGACATCGTGCTGGCTGGCATGGGGGCGCCGATGCAGGAGTTCTGGATACGGGACAACGCGCCTAAACTGTCGGCGTCCGTCTTTATCGGGGTGGGGGGCTCGTTCGATGTGTTCGCCGGAGAGACGAAACGGGCTCCCGCGTTCTTCCGCAAGACGGGTCTGGAATGGGCGCACAGGCTGGCGACTGCTCCGTCCCGGGCTAAACGCATGACGGCGCTGCCGGCGTTCCTCGCCGCCGCCGTCTGGGACGCTTTCAAATATAGAATAAGAAAAGAAGAACAGCGAAAAGCATAGAAGAAGAAAAGCGGAAATGAACAAAGCGTTTCGCCGCCTGCGGCGGTTGGGAACAACCCTTTGAAAAGGGTTGTTCCCCAAACCCCTTTCCTAAATTTTTCACGCTTGCCCGGATTTTTTCACAAGAAAAATCCGGGAAAGTCGGGGGCTGCGCCTCCGCCGTTGGCGCGTGTTATGGGGAAGGATAGGGGAAAATGGGTTCCCGCTTTCGCGGGAATGACGGTATAGAAAAAAAGTGGAATGACGGTGAAGAAAAAACAGAAGAAAAAGGGAATGACGGCACAAGGAGAGGTGATGCTGTTTTAGGAGGTTGCGGATACGGGATTATTTTCCGGAGGCGGGGACGAGGCCTTGAGAGGCGGCGTAATCCCAGAGGGTTTTTTGAAGCAGTCGCCGCGCGCGGAACAGGCGCGACTTCACGGTTCCGAGGGTGGTTTCTGTCATGTCCGATATCTCGTCGTAGCTGAAGCCGTACACGTCGGACAGCACGAATGTCGCCCTGTAGTCTTCCGGCAGTTCGCGGATGGCGTCTGTGATATTGGCCGGGATGAACTTCTCCATGAAAAGTTCTTCCGGGCTTGAGCCGACGCCGGTTTCGCGCCCGATATCCATCACTTTGTCGTAGAGGTAGAAGTCGGGTGTGTCCTCGACGCTGATATGGTTGGGTTCCCGGCGGTCTTTTTTGTATTTGTTGATGAAGTTATTGGTCAAGATTTTAAAAATCCAAGCTTTGAAGTTGGTTCCGGTTTCGAACTGATTGAACGCCCTGAAGGCTTTGAGGTAGGTTTCCTGAATGAGGTCTTCGGCGTCGGCTTGATTCTGAGTCAAGCGGAGGGCGGCTCCGTAGAGCATGTCCATAAGAGGCATGGCGAGATTTTCAAAAGATTCTTCTGGCATATCAAGATGGCAAGCCGATATCAGTGTTTGAGAAGCGCCGGCCGCCGACGGGTTATTTTACCAGATTTCTGAAACGAGTGCGAAGGTTTTCAAAACCTTCGAGGGCCTCGTAGGGAGCGAGGCAGTGAAGGGCGGCGTTGATGGTGTCCACGCCGGCCTCGTGGGCGGCGGCGACGGGATTCAGGCCGCCGACGATGGCCATGCCGATCATGCCTTCGTCGACGGAGACGTTGAGCAGGGGCTGGTTCGGTTTGCCGACTGCGAGGATGCCTGAGAGGCCGAGTATGTCGAGTTTTCTGCGGACGGCTTCGAGTCTGCCGCCTGCGACGATGGGGATTTCCCTGAAGCTGGCGCCGACGACGCCGCTCTGGCCGCGAGCGGCTTTGCCGACGCTGGTCATGCCCGCGCGAAGGAACATTTCGAGCGGGTCGAGAGTGGTGCCGAGATAGTCCACAAGCTCGGTGAAGCAGACCGGCCGTCCGCCTTCCATCCGCAGCAGACTGCCGTATCTGGACGCCACCGGGATGCCCTCTTTGAGAAGCAAGCCGTTGAGGGTCACGCTGCACACCGTGCCGAACCCGACCATGTTCGAAGGGACTATCATGTTTCCGATTTTTTCGCCGGGACCGCGCAGAAGGGCCAGACGGCCCATGCCAAGCCCGGCGCGGAACGCCATCAGTATCTCTTCGAGGGCGGTCTCGAACTGCTCCACCGGGATAAGGGACACGTTGAGGACAATCAGCCCCTCGCGCTTCACCGGGTCGAACCCCATGTTGTACGACAATCCGTCGATCTTCGACACGATGAAGCCGAGCCTGCCGAGGATGTTCACGCCCTCCAGTTCGCTGAGTCCGGCGGGAGTTATCTCGCGGCCCACGCGCTTGGAAATCTTTCTCGTCATCCCGTCGTCGTCGAGTTTTTGAAGGTGGAACCGGACTGTCCGCTCGTTTGTTTCGATGCCGGAGACGGAGAGCAGTTCGGTTATCTTGGTGCTGCCCAGAGGTTTGCCGCTGTCGCGCAGGATTTTTAGGATTTCCGTTCTGTATCGTTTGCTTTTGTCGTCCATTGTGGGGCGCTCCGATACGGCAATTTTGCCGTTATGCTCTTGGAAGATAATTTTAACGCCGAAGTGGAAAAGTATCAAGGCGCGATGTAATATATTATTCGGACAGGGGCGGTGGATAAACGACACGGAATTGCCGACGGAGAGACCAGCCGGATTCCCTCCGCGCCCGACCCAATTTCAACTTGGAGCCTGCCAGCCATGCCGGAGAAAAAAACATTGCGCGTAGCCCTCGCCCAGATCAACACGACGGTGGGGGCGATAGAAGAAAACGCGGCGCTGATCATAGAATACGCCGCGCTGGCGCGCAGGCAGCAGGCGGACATAGTGGCGTTTCCGGAGCTGACGTTGTGCGGGTATCCGCCGGAAGACCTGTTGTTGCGCGGCTCGTTCATCGAGGACAACCAGTTGGCTATGAGGAAGCTGGCGCATTCGATAGAGGGCATCACGGCGGTGGTCGGATACGCGGAGGCGGACGCGGGTCGGGTATTCAACTCCGCGGCGGTGGTGGACGACGGGCGCATAGTCGGCTCGTACAGGAAGATGGAGCTGCCCAACTACGGGGTGTTTGACGAAAAGCGATATTTTTCAGAGGGCGACAGGCCGTTCGTGTTCGAGATGAAGGGCGTGCGGACGGCGCTGACCATCTGCGAGGATTTGTGGGTGACGGGGGGCAGGGCGGAAACGGAAGCGCGACGCGCTGGCGCGGAGCTGATAATCAACATGTCGGCCTCGCCGTTCCACGCGGGCAAGGCGCACGTGAGAGAGGAGCTTGTCAGCGGGCTGGCGACGCGCGCGGGGGCGTTTGTGCTGTATGTCAACCTCGTCGGCGGTCAGGACGAGCTTGTGTTCGACGGAGGCGCGATAGCGGCCGAGCCGGGCGGCTCGGTATTCGCGCACTCGCAGCGGTTCGTGGAAAATTTGCTTGTCGTGGACATCGATTCCGACGACCCCCGGCTGGCAAAGCGCGCGCCGCGCGTATCCGCGCAGCAGCCCCGGCTCTCTCTTTCGTCGAAAGTCACCGCCTCTTGGGCCCCGGCCTCTCACACCGTCGCCCCGCAGATGTCGGACATCGACGAAATCCTCGCCGCGCTGATCGCCGGGACGCGCGACTACGCCCGCAAGAACGGCTTCAAGAAAATCGTGCTCGGCCTCAGCGGGGGAATAGACTCGGCGCTCTCCGCCTGCGTGGCGGTCGAGGCCCTCGGCAGGCAGAACGTCGTGTGCGTCACCATGCCTTCGGAATACACATCCGCCGAGACCCTCTCGGACGCGGAAATCCTCGCCTCCAACCTCGGCGTCAGACTCATAAAAATCCCCATCGGAAACGCGCTCGACGCCTACGGTTCGGAACTCAAGGACGCCTTCGGCCCCGGAGAGCCCGGCATAGAGCGGGAGAACCTGCAGGCGCGCATACGCGGAAACATCCTCATGGCGCTGTCGAACCGGTTCGGCTGGCTTGTGTTGACAACCGGCAACAAAAGCGAGGTCGCCGTCGGCTACTGCACTCTGTACGGCGACATGGCGGGCGGGTTCAACGCCATTAAGGACGTGCTGAAAACCACGGTTTACAGGCTGTCGGAGCACATCAACGCCGCCGCCGGGCGGGAGATAATCCCGCGCGCCACAATCGAGCGGCCCCCCACCGCGGAGCTGAAACCCGGACAGAAGGACGAGGATTCCCTGCCGCCTTATTCGGTTCTCGACCCCATCCTCCACGCTTACGTGGAAGACGACCTGAGCATGGACGAGATAGTGGAGATGGGGCATGACCCCGCAGCCGTAGCGGACGTGATCAGGATGGTTGACGCCGCCGAGTACAAGCGCCGCCAGTCCGCGCCCGGAGTCAAAATCACCCCCAAAGCGTTCGGACGAGACCGCCGGCTTCCCATCACCAACAGCTACCGCCGATGACCCGCCGGGAATAATTTCATGCGGCAACTCAAACATTAAAAAAACGTTGCCGGCCAACGCAGCTTTTCTCTGGATAATTTCCACACAAAACAAGTCATATACATGCTATTAGATGATTCTACCCACTACCAAGTGTGCAATGCGCAAAACTTTTTGTTTTGCGCATGATGCTTTTCACCAAATAGTAAATGGGAGCTTTCATTTAGTTCTTCGTATAAGAAGATGCGCAGGTTGATTGTGCCGCGACGCGCAGGGGGCGGGGTTACCAGCGGTTGACGACGTGTTCGGCCCAGCCGAGGACGCCGTCGAGGGGGACGTCGCGGCCGTCGGCGCGGACGGTTCCGAAGTAGCGCCCGAATGTCTGGTCGGCGCACATCTTGAGGACGACTGCGTCCGTGTGCCCGCGCCTGTTGAAGAACGGGACGAAGTTCAGGTCGAGGTCTTTCGAGAGCGGGGTGCGGATTTTCCACGGGGCGAGGAAGTTCTTGGTGTCGTATTCCCAGACAAGCTCTTCGCTGATTTTATACAGTCGTCCGTTGAGACAGATGCCGTTTTCGGTGGAGCCAGTGCCGTCCGTCCATTTGCCGCCGAGGTTGAGGCCGATGATGTTCGAGCCGGAGCGGCCTGAGCACGAGCCCCAGTTCCAAGAGATGGAGTACGGCCAGATGCCGCGCCCGTAGTCGAGGCAGGCGAACGATTTGGAGGCGTCGAACTCGATTGACATGCCGCCGAGAGTGACTTTGCCAGAGGCGGGCATGGTGTTCTGTTTGGAGGTGAACTGGAAGCGCCTGTCGTCCCACGGGACGACGACGTTGAGAGTTTCGTGGCCCGCCGGTTTGGAGATGTTCAGGTCGCACGAGAAGTCGCCGAGTTTGTGTCCGGGCATGAAGGCTTTCATGCGGATGGAAGAGGGGTCGTGGACGAAGGAGGCGGAGGAGCGGCCCCAAGAGAAGCGGGCGGGAGAGTCGACGAGTTCGCCCTGTTCGACTCCCGCGCCGAACGGGGTGGCGACTGTCTTCTCATACATTTCTTTTTTCGCGCAGTCGATGATGTAGAACGAGCACAGGCCGACGTAGTCCACGTTCGCGATGGTGAGGGAAAAGATGAAGTCGTCCGAGGTTATGCACCAGTAGTCCCAGCGTTTTTTTCTAAGGAAAGCGCCTTTGAGGTTGCCCTTCTGGAGGGGGACTCTCGACCAGCCGACGGCTGCTCTGTTGAGCAGGCCGCTGTCGTCGCACAGGTTCACGGGGGAAACGATTTCTTTTTCTGTCGGAACGCTCATGGCATATTCTCCAATCAGCGACATATCGCGCGCGGCGCGCGCTTTCATTCCATTCCCAAAGTGACGGTTATCATGGGGAAGTGGGCGGAAACGTCGATGTCCTTAATAACGAAGTCCGAAGGCTCGCCGCCGTGGTAGTTGGAGTTGATGGGATGTCTTTTGTCCGAGAGGGGGTTTTGGGCGGAGTAGTCGGATTTGAATACGGCCCCGTCTCTGAAGAGAGCGTCATCGGACGATGCGGGAATGCCTTTTTGCAAAGGGTACGAGGCGTCGGGCCATTTGTTCATGATTACGGGCCGCCAGACGGGGTCGCCATCCGGGGGTTCGGAGCCGGGAGGGACGAGCCTTGTCTCGTCGATGTGGAATACGGCGAGGCCGGGGCCGGAAAGGGCGGTGTCGAAGCCGGAAGCGGGGCGGCGGTTTTCGACAAGGAAGAATTCGTGAGCGCCGCCGGTGATGTATATCTCGCCGGAGTCGAGGGCCGGGAGGAGAAAGAAGAGGCGGGGCGGGTCGGCGACAAGGACGGGTTTTGCCCAGCCGGCGCGAAGGCGGCTGTAACCGTCTATGAGAGGTATGCCTTTATCGGGCGCGCCCATGAGGGAAAGGACGATGCCGCCGCGGCCGTCCGGGCCGGTGGGGATGGGGGCGAATCCGAGCATGCGGGCGAAGGCGCGCAGGATTTCGAACTCGGAAGCGTCGGGGCCTGCGAGAGCGAACGGGCCGGGCGCGACCGCTCCGAAAATCGTCCCGGGGAGAACTCCGCCGGGGAACGCGTGAGCGCCTTCCACTCCGTCCGCGATGATTATCAATCCGTCAAGGTATCCGTCCGGCAATCCCTCCGCGCCGTTGATATCAAACTCCGCGGGAACGAAGGAGCCGGAAGAGGAGAGACTTTCAAGGATTTCCTTCGTAAAGCCGCGCCACGGGCTGGCTTCGTTGAACGAAGGAAAACCGGACGGGGCGACGCCGCTCGGAGCGGCGACAAACACTATTTCCGGCTTGGGGTCGTACTGCGAAATGGAAGCGGCGCGGAAGTAGTCTCGCAGAGTTGGGCCGGGCGCGTCTAGGCTGAACAAGTCCAGCAGGCGCGTCGGCGCGGACGACGGGTCCGATATCGCGAATACGACTAGGACGCGGGAGGAGCCGAACCGGGGTATCTTGTCGGAGCCGATGTCGTCTCCGACTAAAAAGAAGTCCGAAAAATCCGCCCGCGCGGCTCCCGGCGCAAAAAAGGCGGACAACAAAAACAGGAGCGCTGCGGCTCCTGTTTTGATTTTTTCGCGGACTGAAACGGACATAGGAGCTCCGGTCAGTTCATCTTCATGCCGAGCGACTGTCTTTTTGCTATATAGCGCTCGGTGTCATACTCCAATTCGACATCGACGAGGTTGAGGATTGTTTTCCCGTGGTTGTCTTTTCTGATGGCGTCCGTAAGAGGAACGAATGAAATCAAGTTGTTGCGCAGATTGACCATATTGCCATATTTGCGTTGGATGACCAGTTCGGCGGCGGCGAGGCCGAAAGCGCGGCCCATTCGCACGTCCACCTGAGAAGGCTCTCCGCCTCTCTGCAGGTGGCTCAGCGAGACCGAGCGGACTTCGGCGAACTTCTCCTTGGCGATGCTGTTGGAGATGAACTTGGCGACTCCGCCGAGCGTGACGTGTCCGAAATCGACGTCGAGGTGTTTGTCCGTGTCCTTGAACTCGCCGCGCTTTTTCTCCAACGCCCCTTCGGCGACGACCAGTATGTCGTATCTGGCTCCGTTTTTCTTCCTATTCTCCATTATCTGAAGGACTCTATTGATGTCGAAGACGACTTCGGGGATGAGGATCATGCAGGCTCCGCCGGCGATGCCGCCCTGAAGGGAGAGGTGTCCGGCGTGGCGGCCCATCGTCTCGACGACGAATATGCGCTTGTGCGAGCCGGCTGTCGTCCGCAGGCGTCCTATCTCCTGCATTATGACTTCGACTGCGGTGGCAAAGCCGAGGCTGTAGTCTGTTCCCATCAGGTCTTTGTCGATAGTTTTCGGTATGCCCACCACCGGGATGCCGCGCTGCACTAGCGCGTGAGAGACGCTCTGCGTGTCTTCGCCGCCGATGGCGATGATGGCGTCCAGTTTTAGCTTCTCGATATTCTCGATTGTTTTTTTCTCGCGGTCCGGGGTTTTGAGAGGATCGGTTCTGGAGGAATAAAGATTGGTTCCGCCGAGCCTGTCCCAAGTGCGGACCATGGCCGCGTCGAGAGGCTGGATGTTGTCGGGGTCGGCCCCGTTCTTGCCGGGGTTATAGTTGAGCAGTCCGCCCCAGCCGTTTCTGATGCCGACGACTTCGAACTTGCGCCCGCAACCTCTGCAAAGCTCCTCGTCCAGAAGTCCTTTCGTGGCCCACTTGATCGCCGGGTTCAGCCCCGCGCAGTCTCCGCCTCCCGTAAGTATTCCCACTCTCTCTTTTTTCATCTCTTTCTTGCGCCGCCTTTCTCTGTTGAGTTTTCCGCGCCGGGGCGCGGAAAAAAATTAGTTGCAATTCCAAAACAAGTATAGTATATCTTGTTATCTTTCCGCCGCAATAGAAAGCGGAAAAACCGGGCGAAAGCCTGACATTCCGGAACGGAAAACGGAACGCGGAGCATGTTGTGATCGGGACGCTTGCCCCGGAGCGTTTTCGCGGCGGAACTAATTTAAAAGAAATTTTGTTCAATAGGAAAGGGCGTTAGAAGGAACTAGCATGATTATCGAATTGACAAGCAAGGATTTTGACGAAAAGACCCGGACCGGCTCTGTCGTGGTGCTGTTCTACTCAAGCAGCAACGGCAAGGACTCCGAAGGCCTTATTAAGCTCGCCTCCGAAGGGAAGTATGCTGAAGAGGTTAAGTTTGCTATGGTTGATGTGGACAAAAGCCCGGAGCTGGCGAAGCGGTACGGGGCGGCAGTGTTTCCGGCGACCCTCGTAATGAGAAGCGGCATAGTCAAAAAGCTGTCCCAGATGGTTTATGACCCTGCTAAGGTCGCCGCAGAAGTGGCAGAGAACGCGTGCTACAGCCGCCGCGTTTCCATGGGCCGCTCTCAGGTCCGCGCCAACAACAGAGTCAAACGCTGAGCAAGCCCCGTATAATCTGCCGTCAGGACCAACGCGCCGAGAGGCAGACGAAAATGCAGGAATGCGTCAACCACCCCGGAAGAGTAGCTTCTCTTGAATGCGCCAAGCGAGGCGTACGTCTGTGCGACGAATGCGCCGTTTGCGCCGCTCCGAAATCTCATTGCGAAAACAGGCCCCGATGTCTCATCTGGGCGCGCAGGTCTTTGCCCGACGCTTGGATAAAAGACTCCGCTTGAATGATTGTTATTAAGGGAAAACTTTTGAAAAAGTTTTCCCTTAAAATCCCTTTCAAAACGTTTCAATGCGCGCGGCGAAGCGGGC
>MWCD01000084.1 GCA_002069885.1 bacterium ADurb.Bin236
GCCACGTTCGCCAGCTTCAGCAACGTCGCGTCCAGAACCACCGCCGCGTCGGGCGCGTATATCTTGCTATGATTAAGTATCGGAGTATCCTGTATCCGCGTGTACGCCGTCACCGGCGCGCCCCGCCTCTCCAGCCCGAACGCCGGAAACGACTGGGCGTGCCGCCCCTCTATGAACGCCGCCTCCGCAAGAAGCCTCGACGCCAGCGCCGCGCCCTGTCCGCCCCTGCCATGAAGCCTTATCTCCGGCATCGCCGCTCGCCTTTCCTTTCGCTCGCACAACCGCCGATATTGTAATTGCCCCCTCCCCTTTATTCAACCCGAACCCACCCTTCCCCTTACAAACAAATCCACACCCCCGCCCCAGCTTCCAACTAAACAAATATTCCGCAATAAACCAGATTGCCAAATCGCTTTCTTTCGATCATAATGGCAACATAACCGCTATGAATCTGCGTCAGACCTCACATCCGCTTGCTCACCTCGGTCGAGGCTACCTCGACTCCGACTCCGAATTCGCTTACGACCCCGACACCGGCTCCTTCCTCCAGCACGACCCCATCCCCGCCGCCAACCCCTACGCCTACACCGACAACGACCCCGTCAACTTCACCGACCCGCTGGGGTTGAGCAAGAAGGGCTGCGAATGGGAGAAGTTCGTGCGCGTCAATAGGACGAATGTCTGTTATGGTGTAAAAAGCGACCACTGCGGGTACGGTGGAAAATGTCACAAGCAGCTTAAAGGCTCATGCGACACGTCGGGCGGATTCAAGCTGCGACATGATGTATGGTATCCGAGATGCGGATGCAGCAAATGCGTGAAAATAGCAAACACCCCCTCTTGCGAAGAAATCTGCAACGGCATGCCCGATACCAACACCTGCATTGCCCAATGCAAAGAAAACAAATCCAAAGCCCAAGACAACCAAGGCGCAGGAAAAAATGACGGCGAACCAGGTGAGAATGTAAAGACTGCGCCAGATAATAAAGATCATCCCTTGCATAACCCCGATGCGCCCCCTAGGTCATGTCCAATTGATACAAAAACTGGTGATAAAAATAAACCAGTCATTGCTGATAACCCAAAACAAAGAGAAAACACTAAGCCTTCACCAGACAAACCGGTAATTCGTGCTATAGAACATACGCGAAGCGAATGTCTCTATAATTGCTGCGTCGAGTATATTGAAAATACCGGCGGGGTTGTTGATTGCAATTTTACGAATCTAGGGATCGAACCATATCTTGTTTTAAGTCAGTGTAATGTTCATTGTATATTAAGAAATAATAATTGGGGCAGAACATATCGCGACCCATATAACCCGTATTTGGAATAGAATGTTAAAAGCATTCGAGGTGAAGAGTGCGGATCGATATATTAAATCAATTCAAGTTGTTTTATATTTGGTTCGTTAAGCATGGTTTTGTTGCTTTCATTATATTTTTAATTTATAATTATTCAACATCGCCAAGGATATTCATGACTCACCATCAGTTTGACAATTCAAATATCATACTAAGCTTGTTTTTGGCGGTAATGTTACATGTGCTATATTTATTAGGTTGTTATATAATATATGTCAACATATCTTTTGATTTGGTGTTTTATTGCAACTTTAATTTGTTTTTCGTATTCCTCAAGGATATGTTTCTTTATGTGTATCTGCCATTATCAATAATATTAATAGGTGCAAACTGGTTTTTACTTCATATTGCGCTGTTATTTACAAGTGATAAAGAAACATTGTTCTCTTTATCGTTATTGTTAATATATTTGTCTATTCCGTTAAATTATATTAAGAATATTCATTTGCCTTTATCTTGTATCGATATTTTGATAAAACATACTGGAAGAAACAACCAACCGACTTCAATATCATGTTTAATGCATATGAATAACGCAATTGTTCTGGCCAAAGGACTCAAATGGCATTTCATCATTTGGGTGTTAATTTATACATTATCATACATAACGCTTAAACGTATTGATATGATTATTATGCAGTATTACAATTATTTAGCCATGACAATTATTCACACAATGGCAAACTCAATAATGTTGACAATGCTTTTGTACATAATAGCTTTGAAAGTAAGGCATAATCTGGGGTCAGGCCGAGACTATTGACAGATTAAGCCGATGTTGAAAGAGTTTAAGAGGCGTCGGGGGCAACAACAATGACAATGTCAGCATAATCTGTGGTCACATAATCTGTGGTCAGGCCGAGACTATTGACAGATTAAGTCGATGTTGAAAGAGTTTAAGAGGCGTCGGGGGCAACAACAATGACAATGTCAGCGGGAATGCAAATATGTGTCAATAGTCTCGGCCTGACCCCAATATTCTGACCCCAATATTTCGCAGCAGAAGGTTGTGAAACGACGATTGAAAATTGCAGGTACGAATAATGTTTAATAAAATTGTTGTTTCGGACGAGTCTTTTGTTTATAAAGGCAAAACATATTTATGGGAAGACGTTCTTAGATACAGAATTTATTCTCATCCATTTTTCATGCAACAAAGAAGAAGCAACTCTGTCCCTCATCTTGATTTATTCTTAAGTGACGGGAAATGCTTAAAGATATTGTTTGAATATCAATTGGTATACGACGACAGCATGTCCGACTTCTATAAGAATGGCGACACTGTGGCTTTAGTTGAGTTAATTAAGTCAAGAAATAAAAATGCAAAAGCTGTAACTATTACAGAAAAAGAACAAAAGTTAGCGATTACCATAGCTTCTTTACAGGCAATTGGTTTTTTCATAATATTCAGTAATGGTTCATTCTATAATTTCGATTATGCTTTTAAAATCCTAATCTCTACTACAATAATCGGCATACTCATTGGGTGTATATGGATACTTCTATCATCAAAACAAAAACATAAAAGAAGCGACAAATTAATCAATTCGGGATCGGTCAGAGACAAACTTCTAAAATGAAGAGCAGGGAGTAGGAATGAATAGAATGAGTAAGGTTGTTGACTATTGCCAACATTAACGACAATTGCCAATATCGTCGCGCTGGAAGACGCGCTGCCGCCGCCGTCGGACCCCGCCGCGCCGCTTCTCATGTCCGAACTCTCCGAATTCTCTTATGACGACATGGGCCGCCTGACTGCCGCAACGCATCCGGAGCGGTTCGCAACAGCGCTGCCGCTCGAAAAGAAGAAATATAATTACGCCAGATGAATCAATAGAATGATGGGAACGAGAATGGCGGCGGTCAGGATGTAATCGCGCGGATGAAATCTTCGCCTTCTTTGAGTCCGGCGTCTAGGGTGTCCGCGAAATTCTGTGGGAAATCCATTTCGAGTCTGAGAATGCGCCGCGCCTGTTCGTCGATGTGGAACGAGCGGTAGTGCTCTTCGTCGCCGACCGAGCCGAGGCCGAGCATCTTGACGCCGACATTGGCGGCGTGGATGGTGGACACTATCGGGAAATAATCTTTCGCCGGGTTCGGCTCGTGGTGGCTGCTGATGGAGTACAGCAGAGGGTCCGGCAGGTTCCATTTGATGGCAAGCAAACGTCCGACGTCGCAGTGGGTGACGCCCAGTTCTTCTTTCTCGGCTCTGAAAAGCGGGATGCGCTGGGTCTTCATTCTTTTGTATGCCAACTCGAATTCGTCCGGCAGAAACTGGTCGAGTATCAGCAATCCGATGTCGTGAAGCAGGCCGGACACGAAGGCTTCCTCCGCCATCGCGGGAAACACCTTTTTTGCGATAGCGCGGGAAAGTATGGAAACGCTGATGGAGTGTTTCCAGTATCCGGCGTAGTTGAGCTGGTGTTTGCGCCCGCGCCCGCTGAAAAAGTCCAGCATGGATATGGACAGGGCGAGGCTGCGGACGGTGTTGAATCCGAGGATGATAATCGCCTGCTGGAGGGTTTCGATTTTCTTGGGGAATCCGTAGAAGGCCGAGTTCACAAGTTTGAGAACTTTGGCGGATAGAGCCTGATCCAGAGAGATGGCTTTGTTGAGGTCGGAAGCGGAAGTGTGCGGGCTGTCGACGATCTCGATGATTTTCTGAACCACCGCCGGGAGGGTCGGGATGTCCTTGAGGCGGTCGACCACTTTCTGGGCTGTCTGGTTATCCACGCCTCGAGACCTCGTCGTCGATATAAGCGCTTTCGAGTTGGGCGCGGACAATGCGGGCTTCATCGATTCCGGCGGCGACTGAGGCGAAGAGCCGGTCGATCTGGAATCTGGCGTTGGAGGCGGTTTCGCCGGCTCTTGCTGCCTGAGCGACCGCTCCGGCGTAAGCCGAAGAGACTCTGGCAACGAGTTGTTTTCGTGTGGACTCGCCTTTTGCGGGGGCCAAAAGCAGGGCCGCCGCGGCTCCCGCCGCGAGCCCGGCGATGAACGCTGCGAAAAACGCGCGCCCGCCTCCGCCGTTGCCGCCTTCAGTCCCGCTCATCTGAGCCTTTCCGGGCGGCTCCGGGGGCTGCGTCGCAGCCCTCCCTCCGCTCGCCCATATCGTTCCACGTCTCCACCGCTTTCCTCAACCCGGCGGAAATGCTTTTCATGTTCGACACGATAGGCACGACTGTCTCGTCCGTCGCGTGGAGGATGGAGCGGGCGTCGCCCGCGGCGTGCCTCACGTCCTTGACGATCTCCTCAACCCGTTCCATCTGCCCGCCGGCTTTCTCGGTTATCTCGTTGATGTCTTCGATGGATTTCCTAAGCTCGGCGACGGTCCGCTCCACATTTTCATTAACCGTTTCGAGAAGTTTCTTCAGCGAAGCGGAGCCGTCGATGAGGCTTCTAGCCACCCAGAACAGAATCGCGGTCGTTAGAACCGCGCAGATGGCAATCAGGATAACGGCAATGTTAAACAATGTGGCCATGGCATTCTATTGTAGACGGTCGGCGACGATTTTGCAAACGCGCGAGGGAAACGCGCGCGGGCGCGCTATCCCGCATTTTTCACCAATGCGGGATAAAATCGAAGAAAGGAATGAGATACGAGGCGAATCGAGCGAGAATGAGGGAGCATACTGTTTCGTATGTGACCGAGTTCGAGTCGATGATTCAACAACATAGATCGCCCTTTATTCGGTTTTCCGGATTTTTATCGTGAAAAATTCGCGCTATAATATAATTCGGAGGGTGCGGAATGCCTGTTTACGAATACGAATGCGTGAAGTGCGGCGCGCGCAACGAGTTTGTCGAGTTCCTCGGTTCGGGCCGGATAGTGGCGAGGAAGTGCCGGGAATGCGGCGGGACTAGGCTGCGCAAGCTTGCGTCCCGGGCGGTATTCCATCCCGAAGTGACGCTTGAAGACCTCGGAGTGAACGTAATCCGGCAGCCCGCGCCGCCTGCGGGGACCGTCCCGCAAGGGCCTCCCGGCGGCAAGTGCCCGTACTGCGATCCCGACCCCGAACCGTCCGCTCCGGGCGGCGCAGGCGGCGGTCCGCAAAAAACCTGAGAGCCGACGCGCTCCGCCCCGGCTCACATATCCAGAAATCCGAAAGTCCTGCTCCACAACGCGCCCGCGCCGCGTTTGAACGCGTCCCACACGACCGGGTAATAGCTCAGCCCGTCCCGAAGGAATCCGGGAACGTCCTCGCCCACCGCCGCCGAAAATATCAGCCCAAGCCCCAAGAAATTCATCATCAGGATGAACGACATGGAAAACAAAGCTCCCGCCCTCGCCAGATCAGGCTGGCCGAGCCTTATCGTGTAAACCGTCAGCATGATGTGGAACGCGATGGAAGCGCCCAGCAGGCCGTCGATATATGGCCGGAACGCCGGGGCCACTATAAGATGCAGTATCAGGAAGAACACGGAGTAAAGCGGAAAAAAATACGGCGCGAGGGTGACGATGAAGTTGCCTTTCGTGTACGCCGCGAAACCGCCGTTGCGCCTCGACACGTACAGTTCCTCGACCTTTCCGCCGAACAGCATGGACCACAACGCGTGGGTCAGCTCGTGTCCGAAAACGTGAAGGACGATGAGCCGCCTGAAGATAATATGAATCGGAAAATATAAGACGAAGCCGACGGCCATCCAGAGGCGGACATCCGAAGTCCACACCGCCCACGGAGCGTCGAGCAGCTTCCACAGCGCCGTCGCATAGCCCGCCGCGCCTGTGGCGAAGGCCGCAAAAAACACGCTTTTTATTAATAATCTCGCTACTTTCAAAACAATGTTAATGTATATTATTACAGACGTCGGCGCAAGGGCGGCGGGAGCGAATCCGGGAACCGGGCGCGCGGAGGATTTTCGGCATAATGCGGGTTTATTTCTACGTCATCATCAGTTGGATAATCGGGCTTGACCCCTACGCGCCCATAGAAAAATCCCTTGAAAAACGGCTTATGGACGCCGTCCCCGGCATCGAGTCCGCGCACATCCGCATCAGCGCTTCGAGATTCATGTTCCTCATGTTCGGAAAATGCAGAGGCGTCACGGTGGAGCTTCGAGCCGCCCGCGTCTCAGGGCTTCGCCTCGACTTCTTTTCATTCGTCTCCACCGGGTTCCGGTTCAACCCGTTCTCGACGTTTTTCCTGAACCGCCCGGTAATCCTCGAAGCCGGAGACACGGAGTGGACAATCAGGGTGCTCGAAGAGGACTTGGAGGACTTTCTGGACACCAAAGGGCCTCTATTGAAAGGCGCGGAAGTGAGCATAACGCCGGAGCGAATCACGCTTTGCCGGCCCTCCAGCCTCGCCGCGCTGCTCCACCTAAAAGAGCCTCTTTCCCTCTCAGGCCGCATAGCGATAGACGAGAAAAAATGCGTCGTGCTCGACCTATCGTACGTCCAGTCCTTCGGCATATCGCCGGCCCGCCCGCTCCTCAAAACCATTCTCAACATCGTCAACCCCATACTCACCCCCGGAGACGTCAACCGGCTGCTCAACAAAGTCGAGTCCGGCCCGCTTTCGTCCGTGAAACTCAAAGCGCTGTTCGAGGAAATCCTCATGCTTCAAAACCACATCCTCATCAGCGGCAGACTGCTCTCTGAACGAGTCCCCAAAAAGAAACCCGAACCCAAACCCGCCGAGAAAACGATCCGGAAAACCCGAGAAGATAAACAGGAAAACAAAAAAGAACCGACTGCGCAGAATAAGGATTAATGCAAACCTGCCGGTTATAATCAACGATAAATAAAATGGAAATATGAATCGCGACGCGGAAATTCAGCGTAGAGTGTCGCCCGCACGCAACGCGCGGAATATCTCGACTATGAACGCTGGAGCGAAAGCGCCGATGAGCAATTGCTTGGCCGCGTCGAACGGTATCTTCATAAAAGTTTCGAGCATCTTTTTCCGGTCATCGTTCAGCAGGTGAGCGATCTGCGACTCGTGCGCGAGCATCGCGTCGCACTTCCGCCTGAACATCGAGCCGACCGGAACGAACGTGTCCGGGTTGCGAAAGACGTCGAACAGAAGGATTAGCGGGCACTGAAACGGTTCTGCCCCGCCCGCCACCTGCTCAGGAAAATACTGGAACAGCGGGCTGAAGGAATTGGCGCGGATGGCCGCGACCGCGCATGCGCGGTGATCCGGGTGCTGGCGGTGTTCGGGCCACTCCGGGTCGAACGCCAGCATCAGTTCCGGGCGAAGCTCTCTTATCAGCGCAGTCAACCGTCCCTGCAACTCGAAATCCGCCTTGAGTTCCCCGTCGGGATAGTCGAAATGAATTGTTTCTGACACTCCGAGAATGCGGTTTGCCGCGTCCTGTTCGTCGCGGCGCGTCCGCACAAGCTCGTCTGCGGAAAGCGCTCTGTCCATCGTTCCCTTTTCGCCTTTGGTGCACACGACGTAAACGACGCGCGCTCCAGCGTCCGACAGCCTTGCGACCGCCGCCCCGCAGTTGTAGTCCGCGTCATCCGTGTGCGCGGTGACCACAAGAACCGTTTTGCCGGAGTATTTCTTGTAATTGATGAACATGGCGAAGCCTTTCTTTTGAAACGAACTGCGCGGCGTCGCCCTGACGCTTGCGCAATTGTTTTCACCATCGCGGACTAGACGAGGTTTCTGATAGCGCGGATGGACCATCCTAGGGGTTTCTGCTCTACCGGTTTGCCGCTTCTGGCCTGCTCGTACAAGTCCACCGCAAGGTCTGCGTGGTAGTCAAGCATGGCGTTGCCCGCTTCGGGGCTTGCCTTCGACGGGTCTCCCTGATATGGAGACATCTCCGGGTCGCTCACCCATGTGAGAGCATGGGCAAGGAAGTCGAAGTCCAGCGCGGCGTCTCTCGCGCCCAGCGCGGACAGCAGTTTTGACGCCGCCGACAGCACGTGATACTGGAATTTTTTATCCGATGCTTTGCCCGGCCCCATTGATTTCCACAGGTCGGACATCTTTTCGGCGAACGCGGCGAGGCACAGAGACGTCTCGTTCGTCCCGCCGTGCGCGTCTTCGGAATCTCCGCAGGTCCCCGGTCTCAGCCCGGTCTTTTCGAGCAGCCCGGAGTCATGTCCCACCATGCGCCTGAACAGGGTGTGGAACGGCGCGATGAGGTTGAACCCCATTCCGGCCAGTTTCCGCGCGGACAACTCTATGGCCATCTGATGGTGCGGCCCTCCGTGGTTGTCCGTAAGAATCCAGTATTTGAATCCTAGGTCGGACAACGATTTTCCGATGTCGAACACAATCGACTGGATACCCTGATGCCCGATGCTGATAGAGCCTTTCACCGGGATCGGGTCAGAGCCGAGCGCAAGGGTGGGCAGATATATGATTTTCGTTTCCGGCCTCGCGGCGACCAGCTTTTCGGCTATCCTGTCCCTCAGATTTTCCGCCACGAAAATGTCCGTGCCCAGCGGAAGATGAGGGCCGTGCGCCTCAATGGGCGATATCGCCGAAAGGAAAACCGTGTCCGCCCGGCTCAGCCCCTCTACTTCTACATTCGTCAGTTCTATATAGTTTATCGGTTTCATAACCGCTATTATCGCACGAATCCTTCAAATCGACAACAATTCCGGCTCAGAGGACAGAGCCATGCGATCAAGGAATATTTCATATCGCCGCCCGACCGCGCTCTACTCATTGATTAGGTTGAACTACTTTGTTATTATACGTGAAGCTCCCGGCGAGACCGGGACCTGACCGGAAGGAGATTATAGATTGAAACTGAAACCACATCTGGCGGCGCTTTGCGCGGCGGCGATTCTTGCGACTGGCGCGGTGTTTCCCGCCTCGGCTTTCGCGGCGGCTTTCCCCGAACTTGTCTGGACTTACAGAGTTAAACCCGACATCGGCAGGGAAAACCTTCTTTTCGACGGCGAGATACTTTCCCGTGTGAAGC
>MWCD01000085.1 GCA_002069885.1 bacterium ADurb.Bin236
GGCAAGCGCGTCTTTGACCATCTGCTTGAAGCCGTCACGCTTTTTTGTGTTAGTAGCTGAGATTCCCTCATCGGTATATGCGCTTTATGGACAAATCCCCAAGGGCGATAAAGTCTGCGTGAACTTATTTCCTACACGCATGAATTCCAATTTTACGCAAAAAAAATGATCTCAAATCTGTCTGGCGATTAGCATATGCTTTCTCCAAAAATAAAAATGACGCTATTCAGCGTCAATGAGATAAAAAGAGACTGTGCATGTCTTTTGAATGATCATGTAATAGTTTGTTCTGCAATAAACGGCATTGTAATGAGGGTTATTCTTAATTCTCGTCTTCTCAGCAGTCCTATTGTGATCTGCCCCCGATTTATGGTTCAGCAGCAATGTTAGTAAATGAATTGTTCTAAGCAGCGATTGGGATTACGGTTTGAGGGGCGGGCGGTCGCCCGCCGAGGCTCGAATGCGGTCTGACCTGATTGTAGTAGCGAACCCATAGTTGCGTCAACACTTGTGCCTCATACATGGTGTCAAATAACTCGCCATTCAGGAATTCAGCTCGCATACGAGCATTGAAGCTTTCGATATAACCGTTTTCCCAAGGGCTGCCCGGCTCAATATAGGCGGTGATAGACCCCGCCTCGCTCAGCCATTTACGAACCTGCTTTGCAGTGAATTCGCTTCCGTTATCGCTTCTCATGTACTCTGGAACACCGTGGGCTAGCATGAGGTCAGATAGTAATTCAATCACATCATTGTTTCGCCAACTTCTGCGGGGCACACTAGCGAGGCATTCATGCGTGTATTCGTCCAGGACGTTCAGAAATCGTATCTTCCGGCCATTACGGGTTTTGTCTTCAACAAAATCATAACTCCATACATGATTCTTGTGCTCAGCTCTCAGGCGGATGCAGCTGCCATCTGTCAGCCAGAGTCTGCGCTTCTTTAGCTGCTTTTTCGGCAGCTTCAGACCTTCTTCCCGCCAGATTCGTTCTACACGTTTGTGGTTAATCAGAATGCCTTCATTCCGAAGCATATAGGTAACCATCCGATACCCGACTCGACCGTAATTGGTAACCAATCGGATGATCGCGGCATGGATCTCGTCTTCGTCAGCTCGCTTCACAGGCTCATACCGGCAACTGTTGCGGTTGATTTGCAATACCCTGCAAGCCCGTCTTTCTGCAACATGATGTTTGTCCACGACATATTTGACGGCCGCTACGCGCTTAGCAGGGCTTAGAAGTTTTTTGAGTTCACATCCCGGAGGATCGAGATGTCTAACGCCTGCTCGGCTACAAGCTTCTTCAGACGTGCGTTTTCTTTTTCCAGTTCTTTCATTCGTCGGGCGTCGCTGGTGTTCATCCCACCGTATTCTTTTCGCCAGCGGTAATATGTCTGCTCAGTGATTCCAAGCCCTCTACAGGCTTCAGAGATCGATTTGCCTTGATTGCAATGCAGCTCTACCTCCCGCAGCTTGACAATGATCTGTTCAACTGTGTAGTTCTTTCTTGCCATCTTCTTTCAGCTCCTTTGTTAGTCTTTTTTCTCTTTTTCCTAACATTGTAGCTGGCCCGGTTCAGTGGGGCTAGATCAAAACTTAAGTTTCGATTTTTCGAGTAAAACTATATGCGGTAGACTGCCAATACCCATTTTCATCTGTGTTAGTCCGCAATGGTTCAGCAATCCATCCGTTGACCAATGCATATTCGCTAACTAGCGATGCTTTTTCGCTAATTGATCTTTCGTATACATCGCGCCACTTTTTTCTACCATCGTAATTTATGTTCCACGCATCGTCCTTTAAATCAATTATTAGAAGTTCAGGATATTTCACAACGGGTTTGAAAATGTTAAACACATGTCGTGCAAGTTGTTCGTCATTTGATCGAAATCTAAATTCACAAGGTGTAGCTGCGAATCTTAAGAATTGAACAATTTCGTGATGCTCTCGTTTCCCATGTTGGGGTTTGCCGCATCGCATGCAATAATATGCATCATCAGGTAATTCTTTGCCACAATGATAGCAAAACATTTCAATCCCTCTATTTCATTAAATAAAACTCCGTCACTTCTGATCTAGCGTGTGCATAAGTCAACTAGTAAATCAACATTGTAGCTGTGTATAAATGAAGTCGGAATTATTCTACCATTTGAAATCAAGATTCGTGCTGAAATGCAATTTCGGCAATCTTTTGGGTGATTTAGTTTTTTTCAGACTTATTATACATAAGTCGAACGGATGGCTCTTACTTGAAATTTCACGATTATCCAGACGTTGTCTATTGATTAGTAGCTCTTAAAAATACTATGCGTACATTGTAATATGAGCTTTCCAGTGAGTCAACAACTCATCGTAAAATAAGGATCGCATAAAACTTTAAAACCACATTTGCAGGTGAAATCGAAATGATCAAATAAAAAATCCGCTCGATATATGCCACTTAAGCGCAAAATCGTTTTACTGTTTGTTCCTTCTGTTTGTAAAATCATCTTATTGTCTATTTTTCAAAGGCAAAAAACGGCGTGAACTCTGCATTTACAGGTTCACGCCGCTATTATTCCTTACGGTTCTGAATAACCCGCAAGGCAATTTTTATGATTCGTTACTCTTGTTCGATTGAACTTCGAATGAGAAAAATCGATATTCAAACGGCTTACGAGCCCGTTCTCAAGCTAATTTAATTCTGCATCTCGCATGAGTATATCTTGAGTTTGGTATTTAATAAAACAGCTTCCTTTGTCGACTACATCACAGTTAAACTTAAAATAAACAATTCTCTACAAGTCACTTATTGAACATGAGTGATACTTAAGAGACTGCATGTGAATTTTGTTTCATTGTGACAAAATTTTGAAGTCAAGTCCAGAATTGTGTGTAAATTCGCTTTCGTATAATCAGGCGACAGATTTCTTGGAAGCTGGTTTGTCTGCCTGTAACTGCTGAGCGAGATAGGCAGTTAAGTCCAAATAGACTTTCCCCGATTGCCAACCATCATTGATTTCCATGAGCAACGCTCCGATCAGGCGGGACAAGGATTCTTCATTGGGGAAAATCCGAATCACTCGCTCGCGACGACGAATCTCTTCGTTAAGCCGCTCAATGCCGTTTGTCGTTCGAAGACGACGGCGCAGGGTATATGGTAAGGACAGCACGGCCATTACGTCTTCGAAGCTCTCCTCAAGCAATGCGGCCGCTTTAGGAGCTTCCTGCTGAAACCTGGATAACATACTGTCTCTCAGGAGAATTGCCGTTTCGTAATCGCCCGCTTCATACAGGCTCTTTAGTGCCGCCTTCATCTCCGGGTGAAGTTTCTTGGGACAAACGTCCAGCATGTTGCGAGAAAAGTGGGTTTGGCATCTTTGCCATGTTGCTCCTTGAAAACACTGCTTCACGGCCTGGACAAGCCCCTTGTGAGAATCGGATATGACCATGTCAACCTGAGCAAGGCCCCGGCCTTTCAGTTCCCTGAAGAAGGCGGTCCATCCTGCTTCTGTTTCACTGTCCGCGCAACTGAAGCCCAGTATTTCGCGAAAACCCTGTTCATTGATCCCTACGGCGATCATGAAGCCCTTGGAGCGAATCCGGCCATTCTCTCGTACCTTGGTGTAAAGGGCGTCTGCCATCACGAAGGGATATCGTCTTTCCAGTTGCCGGTCTCGAAACGCGATGACGACAGGGTCTAACGCGGCACACAGCGCCGACACGGTGGATTTGGAGAACGATCTGCCGCACAGCTCTTCGGTGATCGTTGTAATCTTTCGAGTAGATACCCCATTAACAACCATCTCCATGATTGTCAGCACCAGAGCTTGCTCGCTCCGTTGATATTTTTGAAACAGTTCAGTGCTGAATTCCCCGTTTCGTAGCCGCGGCACGAGCAGCTGCAACGTTCCCACCCGTGTGTGAAGCTCTCGTTCTCGATACCCGTTACGGTAAGCCTGCCGCTCATCGCTGCGCTCATATGGCTGTGCGCCAATTTGCTCGCTGGCTTGAGCGTTGAGTACTTGGTTCAGGATCGTCGATACCAGGGCAGCGAACGCCTCATCTTTCCCATTTGCCGAAAACAACCCTTTTATTAGTTCGCTGTCTACGGTAAGATTGATCTGGGCCATCTGTTTCTTCCTCCTTGGTGTTTTGGTTTCTGCAACCTGATTATACCAAGGTCGAGCGGATGGCTCTTTCTCGAATTTACACCATTATATGGACGTTATCAATTTTGAACATCCTGAAAACATTTTGTTGATTTTGGACTACACGTTCTGATATAATCAAATCATCGCAGAAATGCGAAATTTATAAGCGGGGGTGGAAAATGAATTTAGTAGCATTGGTCATCGTCGTAGCCTATCTCATCGGAATGTTGGTAGTCGGCTATGTCGTCGGAAAAACCAAGATTAAGGACAGCAAGGACTACATGATTGCAGGGCGCCGCATGGGTTTGTTCATGGTGGCATTCTCGCTCTCGGCCAACAACATTGGTGGCGGTAGCACAACGGGTCTTGCCGCGAAAGCGTTCGGCGATTGGGGTATGAGTGCAAGCTGGTATGTGCTTGCGGCATCCCTCGCCATGATTCCGTTGGCTTTCTTTGCGCCGAAAATTCGAAAAACACTCTCAATAACTATTCCCGAAGTAGTAGGGCGTCGTTTCGGTACGGTAACGAGTACGATCACCGCAGTTCTGAATATCCTCGCTCTGTTTTGCTTGACCAGTTCACAGATTATGGCGTCCGGTGCAGTTATCTCAACGCTGACTGGCATTCCGTTGAATGTTTGCCTGCTCGTCGCAGGCGCGGTCACGATCATCTACACGACACTTGGCGGTATGATTGCCGACCAAATCACCGATCTTGTTCAGTTCTTGATTATCTTCGTCGGTCTTGCAGTCGCCACACCAATTGTGCTCTCAAGCGCAGGCGGTTGGACTGCCATCGCAGAGAAGTTACCTGCAGCGAAGCTTAGCTTCACAGCAATCGGTTGGGTCACCATCATTGGTTATGTCTTCAACTATTTCTGCACATTCCTCTCAGGACCTGAAATGGTGAGCCGTTTTGCATCAGCTAAAGATGAAAAGACCGCTCAGGGTTCGGCATTTCTCTCCGCGGTATTAATGGCTGCGATGTCCATCTTCCCAGCGTTGCTCGGACTTGCAGCGTTCGCCCTCCAGGATCAGATTCCGAACATCACCGCAAAAACAGCGATGATGGATATCACGAACTTCTATGCACCGCCGATCGTCACGGGTATCATCTCCGCTGCGATCATCTCGGCGACCATGTCTAGCGCGGACTCGAACCTGCTTTGCATGTCCTCGATCTTCATCAACGACATCTATCGCAAGTTCATCAATAAAAAAGCGATGTCCGAGAAAACGATTATTTTCGCAACGCGCCTGAGCAACGTCATCGCTTGCTTAGTTGCTATGTGCATCACATTCTTCGGAATCGATATTGTAACGTTGAACACGTTCGCGTTCGCCATTCGTTGCGCCGGGCCTTTCGCGGCTTATGGCTTAGGCTTGATAGTTCGTCGTGCCGTCAAGGCGTCAGGCATCATCTCCATCATCGCCGGCACCATCGGTGTAGTGGTCTGGCAGATCCTAAGTGGAGGTTCGTTCTACCTTGGCCTGCTGCCTGTGGTTTTTGGTTGCGCAGTCGGCACTCTGGCATTTTTCATTACCAACTGGATCGGCTGGGCGAAGGGCGTTAAACCTGCTCCTTCTGCCTACCTTTCCGATGAAGAAGCCGCAAGCATCGAAGCTTAAGCGATCTATCGAATCAGAAACAGCGCGTCCCGTACATGAACGACGGTAGATATTTGAACTCCCCATGTTCAATATCTACCGTTTTCATATGAAAAATCTAGATGTCAAGCGGTTTTTTAATACCCGAACTTGTCCTTTTGTTCAATATTGATTGTTGAAAACTTCAAAAATTTTTCATTATAACTTCAACAATGCCGCTTTTGAACTCCCCATGTGCAGTTTTCCCTAGATAATTCCTGAAAATATTCATCCTCAAATTGCACTAGTGTCTTGTAACCCAAAGCTGTGTGCGGGCATAAAATGTTGTAGAATCGTATATGCTCTTTTACGGGACTACAACTATTTTATAGTCAATTTGTTAAGCTACCGTCGCAATCAGTCAAGTCCAGAATTGTGTGTAAATTCGCTTTTGCATAATCAGGCAACAGATCTTTGGGTAGCTGGTTTATCCACCAGCGGCTGCTGAGCGAGATAGGCATTTAGGTCCAAATAGACTTTCCCTGATTGCCAGCCATCATTGATTTCCATCAGCAATGCTCCGATTAGGCGGGATAAGGATTCTTCATTGGGGAAAATTCGAATCACTCGCTCTCTGCGCCGGATCTCCTCATTGAGTCGCTCGATACCGTTTGTCGTTCGAAGACGGCGGCGCATGGCATATGGCAGAGACAGCACGGCCATCACGTCCTCGAAGCTCTCCTCAAGCAGTGCGGCCGCTTTCGGCGCTTCCTGTTGAAACCGGAGCAATATGTTGTCTCTCAGGAGCACGGCTGTTTCGTAGTCTCCCGCTTCATACAGGCTCTTCAAGGCTGCCTTCATCTCCGGATGGAGTTTCTTGGGGCAAACGTCCAGCATGTTGCGTGAGAAATGTGTTTGGCATCTTTGCCATGCTGCTCCCTGAAAACACTGCTTTACGGCTTTGACAAGTCCCTTGTGAGAATCGGATATGACCATGTCCACTTGAGATAGCCCCCGGCCTTTCAGTTCTCGGAAAAAGGTAGTCCATCCTGCTTCTGTTTCGCTGTCCGCGCAGCTGAATCCCAGTATTTCGCGATAACCCTGTTCATTGATACCTACGGCTACCATAAAGCCTTTGGAGCGAATTCTGCCGTTTTCACGTACCCGCGTGTAAAGAGCGTCTGCCATCACGAAGGGATATCGCTTGTCCAGTTGTCGGTCTCGAAACGCTATGACGATCGGGTCCAACGCAGTGCACAGCGCCGACACGGTGGACTTGGAGAACGATCTGCCGCACAGCTCTTCTGTGATCGTTGTAATCTTTCGAGTGGACACCCCGTTAACAACCATCTCCATGATTGTCAGCACCAGAGCTTGCTCGCTCCGCTGATATTTTTGAAACAGTTCTGTGCTGAATTCCCCGTTTCGAAGCCGCGGCACGAGCAGTTGCAGTGTTCCCACCCGCGTGTGAAGCTCTCGTTCCCGATACCCGTTACGGTATGCCTGACGTTCATCGCTGCGTTCATATGGCTGTGCGCCAATTTGCTCGCTAGCCTGAGCGTTGAGCACCTGGTTCAGGATCGTCGACACCAGTGCAGCGAACGCCTCGTCTCTTCCATCTGCAGAAAATAACCCTTTTATTAGTTCGCTGTCTACGGTAAGATTGATCTGGGCCATCTGTTTCTTCCTCCTTGGTGTTTTGGTTTCTGCAACCTGATTATACCAAGGTCGAGCGGATGGCTCTTTCTCGAATTTACACCATTATATGGACGTTATCTCGCAATCCAAAATCCTCCGTCAAAATCCATCAGCAGTCCAGCGGCATGTTGCAACATCGAGAATTAAAAGCCTTACGGACAATTTTTCAAGTGTTAAATAAAGCGGCGTGAACTCTGCATTTACAGGTTCACGCCGCTATTCTTCCTTTACTATTTTGGATACATCACCGAGGTAGTTGTAAATGATCCGTACCTCTTGCGTCTTTCCTCTCGCCCAGTGGCTGAATCTCGCTGGTGTGTATTCCGCTTCACCAATCAGCACTTTATCGATGAACTCGTGTACCAGATCGGCGCTCAATTCTGTGACTTCCGTGTACGATCGTACCCGTCTGAGAAAGCTTTCAATGTTGGTGTTCTGCACCGTGGTCTCGGCGATAATGGTCTCCAATTCTACCGCTCTCGCTCTCAAAGCTGCCTGTTCGGTTTCATACCCAGCAAGCATTGTGGCGAACCGCTCGTCGCTGATTTTGCCTTCAACGTTGTCTTCGTAGATCTTGCTTATGATGCGGTCGAGCGTTTCAATCCTAGTTTTAACCTTGGCAAGTTCGCTCTTGGCTTTTTGAAAGCCGCGCTCGCTTTCTTTGCGTGAAGCAGTGCTTAGCTTCTCAGCGAATTTTCGCTCGTCCATTTTTGCTAGTTTCACAACCCATTGCAGGTCCTTCAGCACGACATCTTCAATGTTGCTGCGCATGATTGAGTGCGAGGTGCAGGTCGGAAGGTCGGTATAGGTACGAGAGTTTTTGCAAATATAGTAGCAATACTCTCTGACCGAGCCATCTTTGTTCGGGCGTGAATTCCGTTTGGCGTAAAGGCGTTCTCCGCAATCAAGGCAGAAAATCACGCCCTCAAGAGCACCTTTCTCGTACGTTCTTGTGACTTGGCGGCGATTCGATCGGATATGCTGAACGGTTTCCCATGTTTCGGTGTCGATGATGGCAGGATGAGCATTCTCGTGAATGATCCATTCTTCTTCGGGCTTGATGTATTTCCGGTGATCTTTATACGATTTGGTCGTTTTGCGGTTTAAAACCGCTGTCCCTGTGTATTCTTTGTTGGATAGGATATTGACGACCACGCTTGTGTGCCACATCGTATCAGGGCGTTTGGGAATATGCTTTGGAGTCACTCCATCACGCTCTGCCTTGTAGATTTGCGGGATTTTCAAGCCGCGGCTCTCGAGTTCTTTGGCGATATATTGTGGCCCCATTCCGCTCACGCACATTTTGTAAATGTCGCGGACGACCTCGGCGGCGGGTTCGTCGACGTCCCATATGAATTTATCCGCTGCGGATGGCTTGTAACCATACGGAGCGACCGAATTTGAGTGCCTGCCATTTTGAGCTTTCGCTTTGAAAACAGCGCGTATCTTCTTTGACGTGTCGGCAACAAACCATTCGTTGAAGACGTCTCGGAAGATGGACATAATGTCAAAACCATTGGCGGTGTCGAGATTATCATTTGCGGCAATCAGGCGTACATCGTACTCGTCGAACGTACGCTTTAACAGCCCGACCTCAATCACATCACGCCCGATGCGGCTCTGGTCCTTTATGATGACCGTCGCCACGCTGCCCGTTCGTACCTCTGCGAGCAGGGAGTCAAGCCCCGGCCGGGAGAACAGGGTGC
>MWCD01000086.1 GCA_002069885.1 bacterium ADurb.Bin236
CCGCCGCCACTCGCGATCTGCATCCCGTCAAGGTCTGCTTCTTCCGGTTCGGTCTTGCCGCTCCCATGTGCTATGTCCTCAGCGTGGCGATGACTGGCGATGCCGTTCCCGACCTCACTCTGCGGCAGTACGCCATGACCGCCCTCGTCGGGCTGATATCTTGGGTGGTCGGAGCAATCATTTTTTTCACAGCAATGAACAAAGGCGGAATGCACCGCGTCGCCCCCGTCTCGAACTCCATAGGAATCTGGACGGTGCTGTTAAGCGTCGTGTTCCTCGGAGAAAAATTTCTTCCGATGTTCGTTCCCGTGATAATCCTTCTGGGGATAGGCGTCGCGTGTATGGGGCCGGCGCCCAAGAACGGCGCTCACAACTGGCGTCCTGCGATTCCCGCCGCGTTGTTGGTCTCCATCCTCTGGGCGGTCGGCATAATCATCACAAAAATCGCCGTGGCGGGCGTCCCATACGCCACATTCGTTTTTATTAAGCTGACTGCGGCGGCGCTTGCTCTCGGAGCTATGTATCCTTTCGTAGGAGGCAAAGTCACAAGGAAAACTTTCCTTATCTGTCTATTGTCCGCGACCACTCTCGTATTTGGCGATACCCTTCTGATGGCAGGGCTGGATGGCTTACCGGCTTCCGTATGGGCTCCTCTGTTCGCCACGACCATACCTTTCGGCTTCGTTCTGTCGATAATATTCCTGAAAGAAAACCCTCTGCGCCGCAACTGGCTGGGAATGATTTTTATATTTGCCGCCGCCGCCATCTGCGGGTATATCGCTGCCGCCCGCTGAGCGCTCTTATTTTTACCTCAATTCATTTAATGCAAGCCGGTTTTGAACCCGAATCATAATAACGGATTCGGTTTTTATCTGCGGCATGTCCGGTTTAACTTTATTTGATAATCTCCGCAGGCGGGGATAGAATATCGCTTCAACGAAAAGGGACGGGGGAATTTGAATTGAAATCCACTCAAGCGCTAAGACAATTATCTATCAAGTTTTTCTGTTCGGCGGCAGTTGTCGCGTTATTTGTGCCTGTGGCGGCGTCGCGCTCTTTCGCCCAGTTCAACATCAAGACCGAGATGGTCCCGATGAGGGACGGCGTTAGGCTGGCCACCGATGTGTATTTCCCCGAAAGCGAAAAGAAAATGAAGCGCCCGACAGTGCTCGTGCGAACTCCATACGGCAGGGTGCGCATGGGCGCCATGCTTGCCCCGTTTTTCACCAGCAAGAATTTTATATGGATTATTCAGGACACGCGCGGCAGAAACGCTTCCGAGGGCGTCTCCTCCTCGTTCCTCGACGACGCCGACGACGGACTGGACACTCTAAATTGGGTAACCGCTCAGCCGTGGAGCAATGGAAAAATAGGAACAGCGGGCGTTTCGGCTATGGGCATCACTCAGTTCACTCTTGCGAAAAATCCCCCGGACAGCCTTGTATGCCAGCATGTGATGGCGGCCCCGGCCAGCTTGTACCATACCGCCGCTTATCAGGGCGGCGCTCTCAAACGCTACCTGATTTTCGGGTGGCTGCTTGACAACAAATTCCCGCTCCACACTCTTCAGATGATGGTGTCCAACACCGAATACAACGGTGTATGGGAGCGCATCGACCTGACGCCTGATTACGGCAGGGTGAACTACACCATAATGCACATGGCCGGCTGGTATGACATGTTCCTTCAAGGCAATTTGGACGCGTATGTCGGCATACGCAAAAACGGCGGTCCCGCCGCGCGCGACACCCAGCTTCTGGTCATAGGCCCGTGGACTCACATGGGATTCCTCGGTCTGGGGGGCGCAAAACAGGGCGACCTCGTTTACCCGGTAAACTCCGTGTACGACATCTTCAAACTGCCCGAATGGTTTCAGGAATGCCTGCTCGGACGAGATAAAGGGTATCTTCGCGGGCCTAAAGTGCGCTACTACGTGATGGGCGACGTTGACGACCCCGCCGCTCCCGGCAATGAGTGGCGAACCGCCGACAACTGGCCCGTCCATGACAACGCCGTTCCTTATTACTTCCACTCTGACGGCTCCTTGTCCGCTTCGCTCCCCGGCGACGCTCAAGCTGCTCGCTCATTCGTCGATGATCCTGCGAATCCCGTGCCGTCCATCGGCGGGGCCAACCTGATGCTGCCCGCAGGGCCGAGAGACCAAAGCCCCATCGAGGGCCGCGACGATGTCCTTGTTTTCTCGACTCCCGTTCTCTCCGAGCCTCTTGAAATCACCGGCCGCATCAAAGCCGTCGTCCATTTCACAACGGACGTTGTGGACACCGACATAGCGGTGCGCCTTACCGACGTCTATCCGGACGGACGCTCCATGCTCATCACCGACGGGTTCCTGCGCGCGTCCAGCCGCGAGAGCGACAGATACCGCGTTCCGCTCAAACCCGGCCAGACGTATCAGGTTGAAGTGGATTTGTGGTCGACCAGCATCATAATCAACAAAGGCCACAAACTGCGCGCCGTCGTTTCCGGCTCAAGCTTCCCGAGATTCGACGTCAACATGCACAACGGACGCCTCATCGACATCCGGCCGGAGCCGCTGGAAGAAGCGGCCAAAAGCTTCCGCAAATACGCCTCCACTCCGCAGTTGCCGGATGACTATAAGATAGCCAACACTACGATACATCTTAGCAAGGACAAGCCGTCGCATCTTTTGTTGCCCGTGCCCGCGCGCTAGCGCGCCGCCCGGCTCAATCTTCTTCCTTGCGCGGCCCGCCCGCAGCGGGTATCATGTGTTTCATATTGATTACAAATGAGAGGTGATTCGTTATGAGGAAACTTCTCGTCTTCGCCGTCGCGTCGGCGCTTTTGATTTGCTCATCGCGAGCGCGCGCCGCCGTGAATCCGCTGGAACAAAATCTGGATCAGGACACCCTCATCAAACTCGCCGAAAAAGGCCAGTTGTTCAACATGATATACGACGAGAAAGGGGAACTGACCCATCGGCTGTGCATAGTCATGGTGGACGCCTCCCCGGACATCGTTTGGGGCGTGATAACCGACTTCAAGAACTACGATAAGTTCATACCAGACATGGACCCGCCGGTAATTCGGAACAAAAAAGACAACGAGGCTACTGTCGATTTTGTTTTAAGAATCAAAATTGTAGGCCCGATTGCATCAACTCAGAAGTATTCGACACGCTACGTGATGAAGAAGCCGAAAATGTTTATGCACGACCCCGAAGATTCGAGCGTCGAGCCGGGTTTCTGGCAGTTGACTCCGATAGACGGCGGCAAACGCACTCTCGTCTATTACTATGACAAGGCCCCTGACCTCATGGAACTTGGCAAGCTTGTTTCCGGATTGGTCACAACGAGGCCGGAGTTCGCTCTCGCCCTTCAGGTTTCCCCAGTCAGCATCCTGTTAAATCAGACAAAAGAGTATGCGGAGAAGAAAGCGAAAAAGAAATGACGCGTCCGCGCGCCCGCCGTATTTAACTAGCGGACACCGTTGCTGCAACGCTTCAGCGCGGTAGCGAAAAAAACCTTGCGGATCGCCCCGAAATAGCTCACAAATGAAGTTGACTTTTCGATTTCATCCATTATAATTTACAGCGCATTGCGGGATCGTCTAATGGCAGGACAGATGGCTCTGGACCATCTGGTGGGGGTTCGAATCCTCCTCCCGCAGAACAAAAAGCAAGGCCCCTTCGTCTAGTGGCCCAGGACGTCGGATTCTCAGTCCGAAAGCAGGGGTTCGACTCCCCTAGGGGCTATACCCGATCTAAATGTGTTTTATGTTTTTTCTATTTCATGTCATTTGCGCGTCGAGCGGGGTGACGATAGATGGCGTTTATACGAAGAATTAAATAAAAGCGCCCATTAGCAATATGGTAAAAAGAATCATGCACAAAGGAAATAAAATTTGTGCAAGGCACACTTGCTAGTGGGTAGAATCATCTGATAACGTGTATATCTCTATCGATTTTAATCTTGGAATATGTGAAATCGCGGTTCTCACGCGAGAGGGAAGGGAGAAAATAGAAAAGCAAAGCGGGGCCGGTCGCCTGCGGCGTGTTCATCTTATGTTGAGGCATAAGATTGTATGTGAACAATGCAGATTTCGGCTTGGCGTTATCCTGCGACAATGAAAAGCCCGCAAAAGACAGTTGCACACGCTATCCATACAACGTAGCAAAGAAAAAATGCCACAGAGAGGCTGGCAAGCTTTTTTTCTTGACTATTATCCCTCCGCCGAGACAGCTTCTCCCGCCGTTGCTTGCTCTGACTCCGCGTTTACGGGCAACACATCCAGATATACGAGAACGAGGCCGCGCATGTCGTTCAGATGTATAAGGGCCATATCTGCGGTTGATTGCGTTATCAGGTTTTGTTTCAACGCGGCTGCGGTTTCCGCAACGTCAGTGTCCGCAAGCCTTGAATTGGCGCCGCTGAGATTTATGCCTGAAACGCATAATTCGTCAATTATGTGAGAGATGGCTTCGTATTGAGCTCCGAGAGCTGAACGAACGTCGCTTATTTTGTTAAGATCGATGTCCATTTCTGAAAGTTGGATGAGGGCGAAATCCTTGAAGTCGGAAGCGGTGAAGTTTCCGGGCATAGGCGTTGCGGGAGTGGGGATGCTGTCGGCGATGTCCGTCATGGATGGAATCACCACGGCTAGTTGGAATACGCTGCCGTTTTCGGCGCCTATCTGAGCTGTTTGGCCGCTGTCGAATGCGGCGAAGAAGAGGTCTTTGCCGTTGAACTTAACGGCGCTTTCATCCACTATGAAAGGCGGATTCGGGAGCGTCATTCCTCCGAGCGTCCTCCTGATTTCCTGAGCCAGACTCGCCATCTCTTCATACATCGTGCGCTGATCAGAAGGCAAAATCACGTTAGGATTGCCCGAAGATGAGGTGTTGGACGTGGCTTCATTGGCCATCCTGACGGAGATGTCCCTTATGCGGATGACCATCTGAGAAACGTTTTCCAGCGTCTTGTCCGCAAGCGAGATAAGGCTCAGGGTTTCCTGAGCGTTCTGAATCGCCACGAAGGAACCCCTGATCTGGGATTGCATTCCTTTAGATATAGCGAGGCCGGATGGGTCTATGGAAGCGCTCACCAATCGGTTCCCGGAAGACAACTGCGCCGAAATTCTGTTGGCGTTCGCTCCAAGTTTTCCATAATTCTGAAGAATGCTTAAAGTTACGCTGTTCATTTCCATGATATTTTCCGTGTTCAGTCGCGACGCTGTTTTCAATTCACGCAGAATCGACGCTGTCCTTTGCGCTACGCGAACGAGCTAAATAAATCCGCAACGTCACACGGCCTCCTTTTTATCATTTTCCACGCCGCGCTAGCGCAACGGCGCAATAAAGCGTTCCTGAAGGGAAGGCGGGAATATGCCCACGCTCAAAAAAGGCTCACGTGCCGCCTGCCGAGCCTATGCAATAGCGTCGCTCCAAATGGGGAGCAAATGGATACCCGGCAGCAAGGTATGCTAAATCCAGCGCCTCCCGCCTGCATCCGTGCGTGTTATAGACCGTATCCCTCCGTTGGATACGGGTATGCGACTCCGCTTCCTCCAAACGAGGATGCAAAGCATTCATAGGCGCAGAGAAATACACATTGCACCTATGGTTTTTATTCTATATTTGTTATCGGCGGAATAATGGATAACTTAATAGGAATTAAAAATGATAATGATAAGAGGTCTGAATTAATGATGGAATATTTACGGCTCGTCGAATATTTGAATTCTATTATTGTATTGGTCGATAACGTAGACCGAGCCGTTTGAATCCACATCAATGTCCATCGGGTTGTTTATCTGGCCGTTTGAATAGCCTGACTGACCGGTGTAGCTACCGATAATATTGATGACGTCGAACGCGCTGTCGAAAATCTGTATCCTGTTGTTTTTAGTGTCCGCGACAAAGAAGTAGCCGGAATCGCCGATGGCAATGCCGAAAGGAGAGTTGAGTTGTCCGGGCAGGGAGCCTAGCTCTGAGAACGATGACTGGACTGAGCCTGAAGAAGAAAGGATATTGACTTTGTGATCAGATGCGTTTGTGACGACAATTCCCAAAGAGGGGTCATAATGAACACCGGCGACGCCAACTTGAGAGAATAGCCCGACGCTCTCATGAGAGGAATTGAAAAGCTCCACTAAACCTGTTCCAGTCGTCGCGTAAATATTGCCTGATTGGTCAATGGAAATAGTTTTCACACCGCGAGAAACAAAGCTTCCGATGAAAACGCCGTTTGTCGTAAAGTACTGAATTCTATTGGTGCTGTCGGCCACGTAAATATTGCCGTTTGCCGGATTGTAAGCTATTCCGAGAGGCTTGACGAATTTTCCGTTGGTAGTTCCTATGCCGCCCCAAAGCATGTTGTACTGGCAGGAAGTTGTAAATTTTTGGACTCTATTGTTGTCCGTGTCGGCAACGTAAATATATCCGTTGCCGTCTAGGGCTATTCCTCCCGGCCTGTTGAAATATCCCGGAGTGTTAGCAGGAACGACATTTCCGGTTACAAAGGGATTTCCGCAGGTTGCGCTGAATTTATAAGACACAGGCAGGGCAGTTGAGCAAACTTCTATAGAGTTGGAGCTGACGCCGGGGGCGTTTAAAGGAGCGGGATATGGCGCTGTATATGCTTGGATAACGTAACAGTATTGTTTGAAAGGTTTCACGTCGGTGTCGGAATAGGTTGTTATTGCCGCGTTGGAGATGTCGTCGATTTGAGTGTATGGGCCGTTTGGAGTCTCGCTTCTGAGAACGAAGAAACCGGCGAGGGGCGGGCTGATTATGGGCATGCCGTTTGTGAGAGTTGTCGGCGGAACCCAAGAGATGTCGAGTTGGCCCTGAGTGTCGTTGTTAATAAACACCGGGTGCGGCGGATTCGGGCCTGCTTCAAGTTCGACAGAAACCGTGTCTGGAGCGCTATTAATAAGGTTATCGGAAACTATCAGTTGGAACGTGAACATACCGGGAACGTTGCTTTTGAAAGTGGCGACAGCGGAATTCGGGTTTGACAGGGACACAGTTGCCGGGCCAGCGATTTGCGTCCACTGGTATGAAAGCGTGTCGCCGTCGGCGTCTGAACTGGCGGAGCCGTCAAGGGAAATCAGCCATCCGGTCATCTTCGGGTTTCCGCTTGCGTTGGTCATATCAGGCCCGGCGTTGGCAATAGGCACGCAGTTCACGTCAATAAGAACCGTGTCGGGGTCTCCGTTGACGAGGCCATCGTTTACTATCAGTTGGAAGATATAGTCTCCGCAGACGGCGGGTGTGAATGTGGGAGAAACGGATGTCAAGTTTGAGAGCGTTGCGGCGGGGCCTGACAACTGGCTCCATGCGTATGTTATGGGAGAGCCGTCGGGGTCGTAGCTACCGCTTCCGTCAAGCGTCACTAGTCCGCCCGGTTGAATCAATATTTGGTCCGGCCCGGCGTCGGCTATTGGCGGATAGTTTACTCCGACAGTGACTATGGACGGAGGGCTGTCAATATGCCCATCGTTTACAACTAGTTGGAATACTAGGATTCCGCCGTCCGCCGTGACGAACACCGGGGTTGAGGAAGTGGCTCCAGACAGCGCGTGCGGCGGCCCGCTTATTTGCGTCCACAGATATGTCAACGGCTCGCCGTCCGGATCGTAACTTGCCGAGCCATTAAGATTGACCGTTATGCCTAGTCCGTTGATATTCTGGTCGGGCCCGGCGTCGGCGACAGGCACGCAGTTGACGGTGATCGTCACAAAGTCGGGCAAGCTATTTATTGCGCCGTCGTTGACTATCAGGCGGAATGTGTAATCGCCGCAAGTTGCGGGGGTGAACGTCGGTTGCGAAGCTGTCGAACTTGAAAGAACGACCGCCGCTCCTGCCGTCTGAGTCCATGCGTAGGTGAGAGCGTCGCCGTCAGCGTCGGAACTGGCAGCGCCGTCGAGTGTGACGAGGACGCCCGGCTGAATGATGAACTGGTCGGGGCCCGCGTTGGCTATTGGAATTGCGTTCACCCTGATCGTCACAGTGTCCGGCAAGCTGTTCACATAGCCGTCGTTGACAATGAGTTGGAACACATACGTGTCGCCCGTCAGCGGGGTGAACGCCGGGTTGACGGCGGCAAGCGACGAGAGAGTCACCGCCGGGCCGCTGATCTGAGACCATGCGTAGGTGATAGGATGGCCGTTGCTGTCATAGCTGCCGCTGCCGTCGAGGGTCACCAGCACGCCTTCTGCAGAAATATTTTGGTCGGGGCCAGCGTCGGCGACAGGCACGCAGTTGACGGTGATTGTCACTGAATCCGGCAAACTATTGATGTGGCTGTCGTTGACTATGAGTTGGAATGTGTAGTCGCCGCAAGTTGCGGGAGTGAACGTCGGCTGGGAGGCGGTTGAACTTGAGAGAACGACCGCCGCGCCCGCTGTCTGAGTCCATGCGTAGGTGAGCGTGTCGCCCGCGTTTGCGTCCGAGCTAGCCGTTCCGTCGAGGGTAACGAGGATGCCCGGCTGGATGATGAACTGGTCGAGCCCCGCGTTGGCGACAGGCACGCAGTTGACGGTGATCGTCACTGAATCCGGCAAACTATTGATGTGGCTGTCGTTGACTATGAGTTGGAATGTGTAGTCGCCGCAAGTTGCG
>MWCD01000087.1 GCA_002069885.1 bacterium ADurb.Bin236
GGACAAGTAGGATTCGCTCAAATGCAAACCTGATATAACAAAGAAAAACCGCGGCGTCCATGTCGGTCCGCCGCGGTTTGATATTCCAATCTTGCTTAATTTCGCGTTCCCGCTTCCTTCGTCACGGAGTTCTGTTGTCGAACTCGGGGTCGCACAACATCGTGCTTGACGATACCGGGACCGGTTTTCCGAAGTTCTTTTTCAGAACCGCGAGGTCATGGATAGATATCTTGCCGTCCATATTGAAGTCTACCGCCGGGTGATACTTGGCGTCGCCAGCGAACGCTCCGAACCTGTATTTGAGAGGTTGCAGATTGGCGACATGCACCGTCGGGCGGCAAGTCGGATTGCCCACATCGCCTCCGCCGGCGGTGGAAACGTCGGGGGCGGCCACCGACTTGACGGATGTGGCGGCTGTCTCGCTTAAAGCCCCTGCCGCCTGCAGCGTCACCACGCATTCGCCTGCGGGAGAATCAGCCGCGCATCCCATAAGGCCGGACGCGTTCTGATCCCATGTCCCCTCGGTGAATCTGGCCTGAACGATATACTGCTTCGTCGGGTCCGCGCAGTCCGAACACGATCCCGTTCTCAACCTGAATGTCGGTATTTCGCCTTCGGAATCGGTTGTCGCCATTTTGACAACCGCCTTGGACACAGATTCAACCACTTCAATCTGAACTCCGGGCACTCCTTGCGCCACTTTCTTGAACCCAGTTGATTGTCCTGTCGCTACCAAGCATCCTGAGTCTCCGCTGTTGCAGGTAGCTATCGTATATCCCATAAAAGCTTCGGCAAGCGCAATTTCCACCGGGCATTCGTCGGGATCTATCATGCACGCGTCCTGAGTTTCCAAGTTAACAGGCGCCGCCGCCACCGCAATCTGGGATTCTCCGCATGCGACTCCTGTGTAGCTGACGCCGATGTAATAATTGCCTGATGATGTGACAGGGATGTTCGCGAACGTTTTCGGATCCTGTCCGAGCTGTCTGTCATGCGCTCCGGGAATCGGCCCGGATGATGTCAGCCTTCCGTACGGCGTTGTGCAGGATGACGGATTCGAGCTGGTGCAAAGATACACATGGTATCCGGCGCCCATTCCGTCGTCATCAGTGGAATTCGTCCATCCCGCCCTTGCCCCGTAATAAGTGGGAGCTATCTCGAAGCCTTCTACCGCCGTCGGCGGGAGACACTTGTCAGACGGATAACAATAGCCGCAGTTGGACAGTTCTGTCGATTCATATTTAGCGCTCGTGTTCGCGCTCGGATCGCTTGCCGTCGCGCAATAAATATACTCTGTTTCAGACGACACCGTGTCATCCATATAATTGAGCGCCGTCATCGCGGAAGAGTTGATTTTCGTAAATTTCGTTCCCGCGTTGCAGGTCGTCCAGCCGCCCGTGCATCTGTGAATATCATATGTAACCGAGTTCTTGTCCGTCACCGCGGTCCATGAAGGCGTACAGGAGAACTGGTCGAATGCTATCGGCTCTATCATGTCCGGTTTGTTCGGAGCGGTTGTGTCCAGCGGAGTGCAGATAACAGCATTGGCTGTGGCAGGCACAGGCGTAGCGCGGGAGAACTTGTCGAACATGTTGTACGCGTACACTCTGTAGCAGTAGGATGTGCCGTTCGTCAGCAATGAACTCGCGTGGGTGTAGTCCGTGCTGCCGCCGGCCATGACTGTCTTGATGGGAGTGCCGCCGCCGGGAGTGGGCAACTGATCGCAACTGCCCGCCACCGTCGCAGAGTGCATTATCTTATAACCAACAAGCTCGGCCGGTTCCGGATAGTCGCAGTTGCCGAAAGCGCCTTCCTCGTTCGTGCAAACCTGATCCCAAACCAACGTGCAGGATTGCCCGGCCGGATCCGCAGTTACCTCCTGATTTTCAGGCCACAGCGGGGCGATGTCAGGAACGACCGCGCTGACCACTATGCATTTCCTGTATTGATATATCGTGTCGAAGTAGCTGCAGTTGGCGCCGGTGTTGGACGGGCACGTGCTCGCCGTCTTGCAGTTGTCGCAGGCTTCCACCCAGAAACACCATTCCTTTTCCTCGCTTCCGAAAGCGCTGTCGTTGGAATATGACATAGGATTGGGCACGGCCGGATGAGCCACAAGAGTTCCGTTCAGTTTCGAATATCCGACAGGCAAACCGCCGGTGTCCGCTCCGCATGATGTCTGAGCGGGCTTCTCGCAGTAATAGATGTTATACCCGCCGCCGGTCATATCTTCCTCGGCGCTGGGTTCCCAGTTGACGTTGACGCCGTATTTGCCTATCTGGAGAACGACCGAAGGCTCGATCTTGCTTGGCGGCTTGAAGTCTTCAGGCGTGCATGTCGTGGACGCCCAACTCGACTTGTTGTCGCCGACATCTATCGATCTGACTTCATAGCTATACGGCGTAGCGTTGACCAAGTTGGGATCGTCATAGGAATTGGGAAGGATGGCCAAGGTGTTCAACAGCACTCCGCCGCGCCTGATATCAAAGCCGTAGAGAGACGGGTCCGATGTCTTGTCCGCCGTCCACACACAGTAACATTTCTCTTCCTGTCCTGACGGGGTGGCGCAGGAGAAAGCTGTCGGAGCCGCAGGGGCAACCCAGTCTTCCGGAGTGCAGACCGCGCTTGTCCATGAAGCCGACAATGTTTCCTGCTGTCCGGGTTCTGCGGAAGTGTTAACCGCTGAGAAGAAGAAATATCTCGGATAGCCGTTCAACTGGCCCCCTGAATTTGGGATGTTGTAAGTTTTATTATATAGGGCCGAGCCGTTTTCAGCGAAGTTGCTGGAGCCTGACAGCGTTGCTACCAGAGTCGCGGAAGTCTTGTCGTTAGTGGTGTTGTAATACACGTTGTAGTAGTTGGTGAAGGATTTGTCCGGGGAGGGCAATAACTGAAAATTACAGTTGTTTCCTCCAGCCGGGGCTACGTTTCCCTGCTTGATACATGTTGAGGTGGTTCCCACGCCGCCTGTCTGGCAGGTGGTCGATTTTACAATCGGAGGAGCCGGTCTGCCCGGAGGGCCTACCGTTGCGCTTCTGTTGTCCTTAAGCATATCCAGACCGGGCGTGAGGTCAACGACATAGAACGGAGTTCCGCCCGATAACTGAATCTTGCCAGTCAAGAACACCATAGTCGTGCTTTTGCTGGTTGAGCCGATTAGCGCTTTTCCGTTAGGCAGCGAGTTCTTTGCGATAAACCTCAACTCGCTGTTTGTAAATCCGATTTTAAGGCGGGTTTCAGTGTCGGTTCCCACAAAAAGCTTGCAGGCTAAAGGGTCAGGAGTGTTCGGGTTGGTAACGCAGTCGCCGTTCCATAAAACTTTTGCAAGGTTTGCGTCTATAGCTTCCGCTTTAGGCGCGAATGAAACCGCAAAAGCGTTCGGGAAGTGAATATCCGAAGGATTCGGGTCTGCTATGTCAGGATTGAAGAATATCATGAGATAACCTTCGATTGCTCCGGAACCCGATTGAGGCGGTTGCGCTCCGAGCTTTATCTTCGTGCACACCACGTCGTCTGTCGGCAGGTCTCCGTATCCTTGTCCTGCGCTGGCTGAATATCCTCCGATATCCAGTATCTGCCAGCCTGAGACCACTGATTGGTTTCCGTTTGCGTCCGGCTCGCCGCATGTGTCCCCTGTGGGGTCGTTGACGGAATAGCTTGTTCCGCAAGTGGGCGTTCCTGTCTGGTTTAATGAGCAGCGCTCGTAACTCGACATCATAGTGCAGTTGCTCGTGGCAGCCGTTTCATAAGACGCGTTCCACGATGTAACGCTGGTGCATGACACCGAGTCCGGTTTGGGAAGTTGGGAAGTGACGTTTCCTCTGCCGTCCACTGCTACTATATAATAGTAAACAATATCCCCGACCGCCGTGCCAGCCAAGCTTATTTCGCCCTCGAACTTCCCCGAATCAGTGTTATAGGACATAGTAACGGGAGGGCCTGTGTTGGCGACTTCGTTAACGTAATAGAAAAGTTTCGGATTGCCCGACTTCATGCAGTTTCCCGTTCCGTTGGGATTAGGAATGCAAGGAGGATTAGGCACGACGGTCGGGTCGGGCCTTCCCCACCATTGCGCCATTTCGCAGTCCGTCTGGTCACAGTTCACGCCGCAGCAGGCTTGCATCTGTTCCTGTCCGACAATCGTCGCGTATACCTTCATAACGGCGCCCGCTACCGCCGAAGAGTTTACGATATCCGTAATCTTCGGCGTCTTCGGAATCGTGGGAATGTCAAACTCGAATTTGACATCCTCCGCCATCGCTCCGCAGCTCAATAGAACCACAAGCGCCAGCGCCGCTCCCGCTATTCGTATTCTTTTCATATTCGTTTCCCCCGTTTCAACTAAAACATCTACGCCTTATTCTATAGCAAAATACTTGCCAAAAACAAAGGATTTGCCGTGTTTCAAAAGTTCTTAATCGCGCTCCATTGTCGCCAATCGTGCTGTTCGAAACTGCCCTTTTTTCTCCCACCTGTGACTTTTTTGCGAATCGCCTGTGACTTTTTTGTCACTATATCTGGTTTATCAACAACGGTTTGTTCTCGATATACTCCTGATTGAAATACATGAAAATCAGCACTTCAGTCCTTTTATCCTTCTCGATGTTAACTATTAATTTGTCGCAAAGATAGCGAGTCAGATAGATGCCCCTGCCGCCCGACGCAATGAGGTCTTCCGGGCTTGGATTGACGCCTTTGTTTATCTGGCTCAACACCTTTTCTTTTGAGAGCGAACCGCTAGAATCGTTTATCACCACTATCAATTTTTTATCGTCCGCCCCGTATTGAATCACCACTTCCTCGGTGTCTTTGAGCGCGACTACTGAGCCTTTTTCATATCCGTAGGCGTGATAGATTGCGTTCGTGCCCATCTCAATGAGGCCGGTTTTCAGCCCATAGAGTTTTTCCTCGTCAAGGTTGGGACGCGCGAATTCGATTATGTCGTTGACGGCCGTCTTTAACATGGAGGTTTCTGTTATTTTCACCTTAATAATGCTCGGAGAGCCTTCGAGGTAATTGTCTATGCCGAAGATGTTGTTTCCGGTGATGAGGTTGTCCACCGTTCTGATAATCTCATCCGGGGGGTCCATCTTGCATATAATGTTGAAGACGCCTTTTTCGAGGGCCATCTTCATGTAGTCGTCGATATTGAATCCGGTAATCATCCCGGTGTTGATGCCGGGGTCGATTTTTTTGATAGCCTCAATAGTTTCGAATCCGTCCATGCCGGGCATGTTGATATCCGTGAGCACGAACTGGAAAAGAGGATTGGGGTCTTCGCGGTCGGCTTCAAAAATCTTGACTGCCTCTTCCCCGGAAGCTGCAAAAACCGCGCTGAAATCCTCTTTTTTTGAAAAGATATCCTCAAAGAAGGCGCGGACCGACCTTGAGTCGTCCACAACCAAAATGTGTTTCTTTTCCAAGGTCATCAATATGAGATAATTCCGGGAGAAAAACCGGATGTCCCGTCAGGGAGCCGGAGCGGCTGAGCCGATTCCGGGAATCCCGGCGCTGTGATTGTCATCGCACTGTAATTATCTTGTCGAGCCTTGTGGCTTTCATCACCTTGCGGATGTCGCTGTTGATATTGGTGAGAACGAACCTTCCTCCCTTTTCGGAAATGGCGGCGGCGATCTTGTTGAACATGCCGAGCGTCATGCTGTAGAGAGTCGTCACGTTGGACAGGTCGAGGGAAACCTCGGTCGCGCCCGCTTCGATCTCTTTGACTATCGCCGCTTCCACCTCTTTATAGTTGTCGAAGTGGATTTCCTCTTCCGGCTTGATGTTTACCCTTGCGCCGTCCCTTTCTATCATCAGTTCCATTTTTCATTTCCTTTCTATATCGTTCCCGCGACTTTCATATCCTAAACAAAACCGGCGAAAAAAACAATCGGTCAGGGCAACGGCCTCTCGCGTTCTTCCTTGTTGAGTTTTCTCCAGTTTTCGGCTTCGGCCTTGCCGGCGGTATTTTCCGGCAGGATGAGGGTTAACGCTTTGTGATGCACCTCGACTTCTATCGGCGTCATTCCCAAGACTTCTCCGTCCACGTGGTAGTACGCGTTCGGGACTGTTTCGATGCGCATTTTCTTGGCTCTCAGGTGGCCGGCGCTGAACTTGTCTACGAACCTGTAGTAGTCCCGCCTTCCGCGCGCGAAGTTGATTATAAGCTGCAGAATGCCGATCGGCGACTTGTGCTGCAGAACACAGACGTCCAAAAACCCGCTCTTGATCGAAAACTTCGATTTGATTCCGAGAAAACCGTCGAAGCTGGCCGCGTTGCCGACGATGGTGTTGAAGGTGGAGAACGTCACTTCCTTGTCCTCGTCGATAATAATCTTCATCACCTGACGGCCCTTGTCGAAGGTCTGCCTGAGCGCTGATATCACGTAAGCCAGAACGCCCACGTACTTCTTCACTTTGGGATTCACCTGATAGGCAATCTTCGCCTCTATGCCGATGCCGAGCATCCAGATGTAATACCTTTCGCCCACCCTGCCGACGTCCACGCGTACGGGGATTCCTTCTAGCACGTTCTTGGTGGCGATCTGAATGTCGGAAGAGATTTTCATCTCGGAGCAGAACACGTTGGTGCTGCCGTTGGGTATGATGCCCATACGGGCGCCCGAATGAGCCAGCCCGTTGGTCACTTCATTGACCGTTCCGTCGCCGCCGGCCGCGACCACCGCATAGTATTCCCCAGTCTTCGCCGCCGCCGCCGCCGCCAGTTCCGCCGCGTGCATCGCTCTCTCGGTTATCCCGAATACGACTTCTATCCCCGGCTCATGTGCCTTGAACCACTTTTCAATCTCCTGTTTGGAAAAATCCAAACCTCTGCGTCCGGCCTTGCCGTTTAACACCACATAGACTTTTCTTCCCATGACTCACCTTTCGCTCTGTTTTTTTCGTCGCGAATAGACGATAAAACAATCATATAAATACTGTCCTTATGGCATTTCGAATTTAAATATACTAGTAAAATGAGGGTTAAATCAAGAGAAAAATAAATTTTCCGACCGCTTCACAGCTTGGCGGAGAGCATTCTCAGGGCTTCCATGCTTTCAATCAGGCGTTTGTCGATGATGTAGATTTCGTTTCTGTCCGGATTTTTCAGGCAGTAGCGGTCTCCGCCCGGAGCGCCAATCGTGAATGTCTTTTTTTCGCCGTTCGAGTATCCGAATTCTAGAGAATAGGCAGGACTTTCCAGACCGCACGAGTCGGCGTCCGAAGGCTCGGCAAACCCAGCGGCCTCGTTAAACTCCAACGCGGACATCAGGTCGAGAGCCTCGTTCGCGCATTCTTTTTCCGTCGCGCCGGATATTCGCCAATCAAGGTTAGCGACCGCCTGTTCTTTCTCCCCGTCGCCGGGTTTTCCTCTTTCGCATGTCACCGAAGCCGCGCCGAGCGCGGCTGTGACGCGCCGTATTTTGTCCCTTTCGAGCGGCTCTGTGAGGCTTTTGTCGCGCAGTCCATCGGCGGTGACTTCCAGACTCTTTATCGTGTAGGATGAAACGAGGTAAACGGAGTCGCCGCCGGAGCGCGCCGCGTAGAAGTTGCCGCCCACGGGCGCGGCGTCGCCGACAACTATTTTTACGGTTTGACCGCTGTCCAGAGTAATTGCCGCTTCGAGCCGGGGACTGTCGAGCCCGAACTCTGCGGCGTCTTCCATTTTTCCGGCCACACCCTCGGATTTTATCTCGCGCAGAGCTTCGAGCAACGTTTCGACGGCGAGTTTGTTAGTCCGCGCGTCCACCGGGCTGGCCAGCCGCCATGAGCCTTTTTTCTTTTCGATTCTCAAAGTCTCGCCGCCGAAAACTATTTCCAATGAAACTGCTTTTGCGGCGTCAATTTCAGCCACGACCGGTTTTTTCGCTTCGTCCGCGCGCTCTTTCCGAGATGGCCCTCTCTCCATGAAATATACATAAGCCGCAAGGGCCAGAAAAAGAGCGGCGGCGACTGCTGTCGCGGTGAACCTCTTCATTTTGACCTCCTCCTGAACCATATCCAAGCGCCCGTCGCGGCGAGAGCCAGCGGAATAAGGGCGACGCAGATTATAAACAGACTGCCCCGCTGTTGAGCCGTCATTTCAAGCGGCCTGAAGTCCACCGGGCGCGGCCTTATCACAATCATATCTTCCTCGCCCGCCAGCCATGCCGTCGCGTTCATGAAAAGGTCGGCGTTCCCCGTTCCGCCCATCAGTTGCTTGATGATCCCGTCCATAGAAACGAGAGAATTCGACGGGAAATCCGCGTCGCCGAAAACAACAATTCGAGTCGAGGATTCCATCGCGGGGTCGGAGCCGTCTTCCCGGATTTCATCCTCAGGCGCGTCTTTTTCGGCAGGTTTCGGCTCTGAGAGTTTTTCCGCCGCC
>MWCD01000088.1 GCA_002069885.1 bacterium ADurb.Bin236
CCGCCACTTCAAGGAGAACGGCATTGGCGGGAATGGCACGGTGGTGGTTTCGCCGGACGTTGGCGGTGTCGAGAGAGCGACGCGGATAAAAAACCGGATCGACTCTCCGCTCGCCATCTTGAACAAATGGAGGCCGGAACCTAACAAATCTGAAGTGACGGAGTTGATCGGGGACGTCGCCGGCAAAAGCTGTATGCTGTTCGATGACATCGTGGACACAGCCGGCACTCTCGTAAACGGGGCGGAGTTCCTTCTAGCGCAAAAGGGAGCCTCCGACGTGAGCGCGTACTGCACTCACGGAGCTTTATCCGGCCCGGCGATGGAAAGGCTCAGAAACTCGAAGCTCAAACAGTTGATTATCACGGACACCATTCCCCTCCCGGAGGAGAAGCAGGATCCGAAAATCACTGTGGTTTCGGTAGCGGATGTTTTCGGCGAAGCGATGCTCAGAGCGCACACGCGCGAGTCGATAAGCGCATTGTTCGTGCCGAAGAAAATCGATTAGAAGACCCGCCGGAGCGAGCGGTTCGCTCTCCCCGGAACGGCGTATCATAAAGGAGATGGAACAATGACAAACGCAAAACTTACAGCGCAAGCGCGAGACGCGAAGGGCAAAGGCGCGGCGCGGGAAGCCCGCAGGGCCGGCTTGGTGCCCGCTGTCATCTACGGCGAAAACAAAGACCCTTTGAAACTCAAACTCAACCGCCGCGAGATTGACAAGCTCCTAGCTTATGAAGGCTCCAACGTCATCATCGATCTGGACATCGAGGGCTCTTCCGAAAAGAACCTCGCCATGATTAAGGAAATCCAGTACAAGCCGATAGCCCACGTCATCAACCACGTGGACCTCATCAGGATTTCCATGGACAAAAAAGTCCATATCAGCGTGCCCCTCGTCATCGTCAACGATGAAGGCGTAAAGAAAAAAGGCGGCATCATCCAGCAGCTAGCCACCGAAGTCACCGTCGAATGCTTCCCGGACAAGATTCCCGAATCCATTGAGCTGGACCTCGCGGACGCGGAGTTGGGGTACAACTACAATGTCGGCGACCTGAAAATCTCCGAAGATTTTTCTCTAATGGACGACGAAGAGGAAGTCCTCGTGAGCATAGTCGCTCCGAAGGACGAGGTCGCGGCGGCTCCGGCGGAAGGCGAAGAGGGAGCCGAAGGCGGAGAAGACAAGAAGGACGAAGAGTAACGTTAAAGAAAACATAGGCGGCGGCGGGCTTGACGCTGCGCCGCCGCTTTTTTATTTTCCGCCCCTTAGCGTTTTCACCTTCGAGAATTTATAATCGACGCATAGCCCGAATCATTTGTCAGGATTCGGGAGCAAAGACCCGCTCGCGCTCAAAGGAAACAGGCATGGACGACGCTAGAGTGAAAATCATCGTCGGACTCGGAAATCCGGGAAGGAAATACGCGCACACCCGGCACAATGTCGGGTTCATGGCTATCGACGAGTTCGCGGCGAGACGCGGCGCGCCCGCATTCAAAAAAAAGACTCCTGAATTTGATCGCGCGGATTATGACTTCGACGGACTAACCGTAACCACGCTGAAACCCCTGCGCTTCATGAATCTGAGCGGAGAGGCGATGGCGGCGTCCAACATAAACTGGGACTCCACGTTGGCATCAACCATCATCGTTTACGATGACGCCGCGCTTCCCATCGGCAGACTCCGCATCAGGCTATCCGGAAGCTCCGGCGGACACAACGGGCTTCGCAACATCATATCCACATTCGGGACCGAACAGATACCGAGGCTACGCGTGGGCATCAGCCGGGCGTCCGGCGAAAGCCTGCGCGACCATGTTCTGACTCCCTTCGACAAGGACGAGAGGATAGAACTTGACATAGCGCTTCGCCGCGCCGCGGACGCTCTGGAAATGTGCGTCGCCGATGGCGTCCGTTCCGCCATGAACGAATTCAACAAAAGCGCCGGACAGTCTAAAGAGGCGGAATAACCGCTGATTGTCTCCAAATATTGTAATATTCGAAAACTAAGCCGAAAGAAAACGCCGCCCCTTGCGGGACGGCGTTTTTTAATTCATTGCGCTCCGCGCTTGTTCGTCGTCCGCGCCTCTCAAGAAGAGATCACGGCGACAGCGCGGAAAATCATCAATACTCTTCGCGCTCGAAGAGGCCTGCGGCGCCCATTCCGCCGCCGATGCACATGGAAACGACTCCGTACTTCATCTTGCGGTCGTTCAGCGTGTACAGAAGCTGCGTGGAGAGCTTCGCGCCCGTGCAGCCCAGCGGGTGTCCGAGGGCGATGGCTCCGCCGTTGATGTTGACGGTGTCCATGTTAAGCTTCAGCTCGCGGCAACAGTACGCGGCCTGAGAAGCAAACGCTTCGTTGATCTCGTAGTTGCTGATATCGTCGACTGAGAGTCCGGTCTTCTGGCAGAGCTTGCGGATCGCGTAAAGCGGTCCGACGCCCATCTCGTCCGGGTGCGTGCCGATTGTTGAATAGTGCCTGAAAGTGGCGAGCGGCTTGCAGCCCAGTTCTTTGGCTTTCTCTTTGCTCATGACGACAACCGCGGCGGCTCCGTCGTTCATCGGAGAGGAGTTGCCGGCGGTGACGCTTCCGCCTGTCCTGAAAACGGGTTTCAGTTTGGCGAGGCCTTCGACCGTGGTGTCGGCGCGGGGAGCTTCGTCGACTTTGAATTCGACGGTCTTCCATGTCGCGCCTTTGGCTACGCGGGCCTGAACAGGAACGATCTGTTCCTTGAAAACGCCGGCCTCGATAGCCTTGACGGCTTTCATGTGGCTGTTGTACGCGAACTCGTCCTGAACTTCGCGGCTTACATCGTAGCGGGAGGCCACGTTCTCGGCGGTGATGCCCATCGGGCAGTACGCTTCCGGGAATTCGGCGGCGAGTCTCAGGTTCAGTTCGGGAATGTATCCTCCCATGGGAACCATCGACATTGATTCGGCTCCGCCGGCGATGACGACGTCGTTCCAACCCGCCATGATGCGTTCGGCGGCGATGGCAATTGATTCAAGGCCTGAAGAGCAGAATCTGTTGACGGTGACGGCCGCCGATTCGATGGGCAGGCCGGCGGCGAAAGCCGCTATTCTGGCCACGTTCATGCCCATTGAAGCTTCCGGCATGGCGCAACCGAGGATGAGGTCTTCGACAACTTCTTTCTTGATTCCCGCGCGCTCGATGGCCGCGTTTATCGCCACGGCGGCCATGTCGTCGGCGCGCATATCTTTCAGCGTTCCCTTTTTCGCTCTGCCTATGGCAGTTCGGGCCGCTGATACGATGACAGCTTCTCTACTCATATTGTATCCTCCATTGTAGTCTCGTTATCGCGCCCCGGACTAGTTGCGGAGCGGTTTGTTGTTCTGAAGCATGTACTGCATCCTGTCCTGCGTCTTCTCAGTGCCGCACAGGCTCACGAAGGCTTCGCGTTCGAGGTCGAGAACGTACTGTTCGTCGACGACCGAACTGCCGGGGATGTCGCCGCCGGTGAGAATCTTCGCCACCCAGTCGGTGATGAGCGCGTCGTGCTCGCTGATGTAGTTGCCCTGCCTCATCGTCCACACGGCGTTCTTGAAGGCCGCGTAGTACTGGGAGCCGATCATGCGAATGTCCTTGCGCGGGGACTTCGGCGTGTAGCCCGCCTTCACCATCCCGAGCACCATCTGCTTGGCGTCGCTCAACAGATAATCCCTGTTGACCGTCACGTGGTCCGTCGGGCGGAAGATGTTGTTCTCAATGGCCTCGTATGCGTTCATGCAGACTTTCGCCATCGCTATGTTCTCGAACGCCCTGCGGACGAACGGGAACAAGCTGGGAACATGCGGGTTCGCAAGAGCGGCCTCAAGGTTGCGCACGAGGTACTCTTTGCAGCCGCCGCCGGCGGGAATGACGCCAACGCCGACTTCGACAAGCCCGATGTACGTTTCCGCCGCCGCGCAGATCGCGTCGCCGTGCAACGTGGCCTCGCAGCCGCCGCCCAGAACCATCTGGAAGGGCGCTGTCACGACCGGGAACGGGGCGTACTTCAGAAGCATATTGGCGTCTTGGAACGTCTTGCTGGCCATTTCGACGTTCGCCCAGTTCTTGTTGCGGGATTCCATGAGAAGCATCAGCAGGTTCGCGCCGACGGAGAAATTCGTGCCTTCGTTGCCGACGACCACGCCGCTGAAACCTTTTTCCTGCACGACATCGATGGTCTTCATCATCATGGCGATGATGTCGGCGTCGATCGGATTCATGCCCTTGTAGGAGTGGAACTCAAGCAGAGCCACGCCGTCGCCCATGTCATAAATGCTGGCTCCAGCGTTCTTTTCAAGCTCGTTGCCGCGGTCTTTGAGGTCCGCGATTTTGATCTTGAGGGAAGCCGGGTCTGCGACAGTGGCGATTGCGCCCTGAAGTCGGGCCACCAGATTGTCCTCGTTGAGGGTGAGAGCCGTGAGCGGAGCCTCTTTGTATTTGAGGTCCTTGGCGCAGAAGTACATCTTCTTGAGGCCGACTTTTTTGTAGAATCCGCCCGCTTTCGCCGCTTTGTCAAGCAGTTCGGGAACGGCTACTCCGTCGTCCTTCATGCGCTTTACGATGTCTTTCAGGCCGATGGCGTCCGCTGTCTCGAACGGACCGGCGTCCCACGCGAATCCCCACTTCATGGCGTTGTCGATGTTGACGACGTCGTCTGCGATTTCGGGAATCCTGTTGCAAGCGTAGATGGTCACGTCGCGGAGAACCTTCCACGCGAACGCAGAGGCCTTGTCGTCGCCGGCGAGGAGAGCTTTCACCTTTTCAGCCGGAGTGTCTTTCTTCTTCGTGCCCTTCACCGAAGCGAAGTCCGGCTTGATGCTCGGAATGTATTCGCCGGTTTTGTAATCGACGACTTCGAACATCTTCTTGCCGTCCGGGCCTTTGCCTTTCTTGTAGAAGCCCTGTTTGGACTTGTTGCCGAGCCAGCCCTTTTTCACCATCTCGTTGATCCAAGCCGGCACGTTGAAAACATCGCGTTCTTCGTCATTCGGGCAGAGGTTGTAAACGCTCATGGACACGTGGCAGAAAGTGTCCAGCCCGACGAGGTCGGCGGTGCGGAAAGCGGCGCTTTTCGGGCGGCCCATCGGCGGGCCGGCGATCGCGTCGATCTCGTCAATTCTCAGCTCCATCGCTTCCATGTGGGCGATGGTCTTCATGATGGCGTACATGCCGATTCTGTTTGCCACGAAGTTCGGCGTGTCTTTGCCGTACACGATGCCTTTGCCGAGGACGCGTTCGCCGAACTCGGCCATGCGGTCCATAATCTTCTTGTCCGTCAGTTCGCCGGGGATGATTTCCAGAAGCTTCATGTGGCGAACCGGATTGAAGAAGTGTGTGACGAAGAAATGCTTCTTCATCTCGGCGGGCATATCCTTCGACATCTCGGTGATAGGCAGCCCGGAGGTGTTAGACGTCACTATCATGCCGGGCTTCCAGTATTTGGCGACCTGTTTGAAGACACCCTGTTTAATCTTCATGTCTTCCTTGACGACCTCGATCACCCAGTCGCAATCGGCGATCTTTTCCATGTCGTCCTCGAAGTTGCCGATCTGAATCAGAGCGGCGCTGCTCTTGACGTACAGAGGAGCCATCGGCTGCTTCGCCTTCAGCGCCACGGCCATTGCTCCGGCCGACAGCTTGTTGCGGAACGCCGGATCGGTCTTCTTAACGCCTTTCGCCTTTTCCTCGTCCGATAGCGGCAGCACGATGTCCAACATCAAGCTGGGTATCCCGCAGTTCGCGAGGTGACACGCTATAGCGCATCCCATCACTCCCGAACCGAGGACCGCTACCTTTTTGATCTGTTTGCTCATACGCGTCCTCCCTAAGAATATTTGTTTCTATATTTTATTGATTAAATCCTTAATTCACTCGCCGCCGCCACCGCCTGCCCCTGTTTCCCCCCCCATCGGCGGACTATCATCATAATTGACCTTCTTCATTCTGTAAAGGGATTGTTTTCCTCTCAAATACGGCGCCTGAAACCTGCCGAAATCATTGTGAAATATATCACATGGCCACGTCATTGTATATTCCTCCCCTCTCCGGTGTCAAGAATTACTTTTATTGCCCCGCAATCTCTTTTTTCCTCTCAAAAAAAATGTCCTCGGCAGTTTTTCAGCGCAAAACTCCGAAGCCGCGCTTCTATGCCGTCAGCCAAAGGAAATTATTTTTTTGTAATAGGATTATAAGAAATTGTCGATTGCGATTCGGCGTTAAAAAACGCCGGCATGAAGCACGCCGCCGCTGCTTATTTCAGGAATAATAGCGCAGCCATTCCTTTAACGTGCGACGCGAATTCGGTAAACGTCCTGATTCTCGACAGGCGTCTGACGATGTACGAAACGCGCAGATAGAAGGATTTATAGCTTCTGCTCAGGAATTCGGAGTATTCGCGGGAGCTTGCTCCGTCCGGCAGATAGACGATATTTGAGGCGTCCGTGTCGCTCCAATTCTCTTCGTAGTCAAAAGAGCGCCCCGCGCGCGCAAGCTCGGCATGTATCTTTGTTCCGGGAAACGGCACGAATTTGTTGAAATGGGCGAAATCAACGTTCAGTTTTTTTGCAAACATGACGGTTCGCCACATCTCGTCCATCGTCTCGCCGGGCGTTCCGACAATGAAATCTGCTCTGACTCTAAGGCCAGCGGCGAGCGCGGCGCGGACTGCGCTTTCTGACATCTCTGTCGTAGTGTGTTTGCGCAGTTTTTTCAGGACGCGGTCGCTGCCCGACTCCAGCCCGAACAGGACCTGCCAACAGCCTGCGCGCTTGAACAACTTCATAAGCGCCGGTTCGGCGGCCTTCGCGCTTATGTTGCACGTCCACGGCGTCCGCGCCCCGCTCGCTATCATCATCTCCGCAAGCATCTCTGCCCGCTCCCTGTCTATCGCTATGTCGTCGTCGAAAAACCTTATCTCTTTCGCCCCGTGTTTACTGACGGTCTCCTCCATCTCCGTCATCACATATTCAGGGCTGTGCGCCCTGTATGTCGCCCCGAACACGGCGCGGTCGCAGAAAGCGCATCCGTAAGGACACCCTCTCGACGTTATCATCACCGCCAACGGGAACCGCCTTATGGACGCGGGCGTCGGCCTGTGCGTCCTCAAAGGAGGCATGAGGTCTCTGGCGGGGAGCGGGATGCGGTCTAGCGGGTCGATCAACGGCCTCGCGGGACCGAATACCACCCCGCCGTCCGCGCGAATCGCCGTCCCGGCCACCCCCTCGAATCCCTCTTTCCGGTCTATCCTTTCGGCAATCTCGCAGACGGTCTCCTCGCCCTCTCCCACCACGCCGACATCGAACGGATGCCTCAGCATGGTGTCCTCCGGCAGCGCGGACATGTGCGGCCCTCCGGCTATCATCGCCGGCCTTCGCCCCGCCTCGCCTAGGGCGTTGAACAACTCCCTGACGCTCCTCATGTGGGGCGTGAAAAGCGAAAGGCCGATAGCATCGGGACGCCATCGCTCCGCCTCCTCGACGATTCTTTCCACGCTTTCCGGAACCACCGGGTTGTGTATCTTTACCTCGTGCCCTCTCTTTGCCAGTGTCGCCGCCAGATAGCCCAGCCCCAACGACGGGATGAAATTGTCCGCAAACCTCATGCTGTAACTGCTTCCCATGTAGGAGCGGTTGTCGACCGTCGGAATGGTTAAAAGTATTCTCACTCCATGATAATATCCCCGCGACGGCTAGTGTGTCCATCCCGAATTCTCTCGCGCCCCGCGTCCTACAAAGGATTATCGAGGGTGGACATTCGCATATTAATATGAGAAGCTTTGAAAACGGGGTTGAAAATCTGCGTTCTTGTTTTTCACGCTCCTAACCCGCATTTTTAACCAATGCGGATAGTTGCCAAGCCGGAAGTCCGGCCGGAAAGTCGGCGCGCCTCGGCGGATTCGCGGGATGTCTTAATGAAGATAGCGCTTACAGCGGTCCAAATAGTCATCGCAGCGGCTGTTCTATCGGCGCAATTCCTTGTGGTAAGGTTCGAGCGAGACGCGCTGTGGGCTGCCCTTGGAGCTAGCGTCGCCGCCGGGATTCTTCTCCTGATTCTTTCTTGGGCTTTCGCCGGGCGCTCCGGCTCCAAACCGGGATTCCGGATTCTCAAATCTTCCGGCGCGGCTCCGCTTTTTTTCCCTGCGATGATGTTCTTCGCTTACTCTTACACTCTCTTTTACATGTTCGGCGTCAAGCCTGTGGCGG
>MWCD01000089.1 GCA_002069885.1 bacterium ADurb.Bin236
GCAACCATCAATTAATCCCCCGATGCCATATCTGGATATTATATCGCCCCACACGCTCAGCCCGCCGCGCGCGAGCACGTACCCGACGCTTCTTTCATCGGTGTTCGGGTTGTACGTCAGAATGTCGGCGCGACGGTTCGGCCCCAAATATATGTTGCCGTGCTTGAATGTTTCATAATATTGAAATGGTTTGCCTTCCTGATCTTTCAAATTGTGGAGAACGGGCGGCTGCGCGCTTCCTCCAGCGACTATCGCCCCGCCATTCCATATCCTTATCGGGTCCATCGCCGGCACGACCTCAAGGAATGGCAGGAACTGTTTAAGCACGGTCGTGAAAATCATCGACGCGGCGTCCCATCCGGGTTCGAGCAGACGGAAATCCCCGCGCGTGTACAGCGTCCCGGGGTTCACCGCCGTCGCGTATGTGTTCACCGTGCCGTTGATGTCCAGATATGTGGCAAAATCTATCAACGCGTTGTTCGTCAGGTCCATCTCCGGCCACCATGGCATAAAACCGCTGATTATCGGATTGAGGACTGCAAATGCCGCGTCGCAGAGGTTGACCTCCAGCACGCCGGGGATGATGTCTATCGTCAGCGCGCCGCCAAACGCCAATCCCAGTATCCAACACAACAACTGATCCAGCCTGATTATCATGTCATATCCGCTGGACTCGTCTTTGATGATGTGTCCGTCGGAATATATGGTTCCGCCTTCGATGCGTATCCAGTCGGCCATAAACGCGCGGCCGTTCACAAGAACTTCCCCCGTCACTAGCGCCGACCCTAAATGCCAGTGCGGCAACCCTACCTTCCAAGAGGGCACGCACAATTCTTCAGGATTCGGCATTCCTAACAAGTCAAAAAACCATTCAAGCGGGCATATCTCATCAACCTTCATGCAGTATATCCCGAGCTCTCCGTCCTCCGCGCCGCAACTGTGATACGGCGTCCTGAACCCGACTCCCATCACTCCGTCTATGAACACGAAATCCCTGAACTCGTGCCTGCCCATGAAGGCGAACGCGTATCTGTTCTCGTTCTTTCCGACACAACACGACACGAAGCTGTCCAGACTGATTCCGCCCGTGACAACGCAAGCCAGACACCCTATGTCGAAGTGCGGGTCTAACACAAACCTGACTTTATTCTTTAGCGATTTGTCTCTGTGGCCGTCCGCTGAAGCTCCCGGAATATACTCCTCCTCTTCTCCTTTTACCCAGTGGTCGGGATGTTCGTCCCAATGGTCGAACAAGTCGAAAACCTGTTCTGTGCCGCTATGCCATAATTGATATGTGTTCCGGTTCACGTTATGTATGCGCCGTCTGTTCGGCTGTTGCGCCGTGCCGTCAAACGCCACGTTGTATGGAGCGGGGCCGGGATCCATCGTGGATATGAACTTCGGGAAACTAGGCTCAAGGCAGTCGTCCGGCAGCGAGTAGGCTGAATTGTCGCATGGGTACTGCTCTCCTGCATCACCGCAGTCGCCTTGCGTGGAAGTCACGCTCCCGGCCGGACCGAATTTGCAGTATCTAAGCCCTAATACGTTTGAAGCGTCGCTGTACAGGTTATTAGCTTCCAAGTACAACGCGTCCATCCTGCTTTCCCACTTTGCCCAGTTCACCTTGGGAATATCTATTCTTACAGGCAGATGCACATACACTATGTCGTGAGTGAGACTGACATTGAAAATCGTCCCCGGCTGCCAGTCGCCTTCCGGGGATTCGGGGAAGCTGACGCTTATCATTTCCGGGGGATCGAACAAAGCGTTTAGCGCCGCCAGTCCGCCTAGCGGAATGCCGGCAAGGTCCGCGCCGAGAAACGCCCGGCTCCTGAACCCGTCCCACCAGCCGTTGACGTGTATCGGCCCATTGATGTCCGTCGCGTACGTGAGCGTGAGATCTACATACTTGTCGATGACTCCCGAATACAGAGATGGTGGGGCAAGATCAGTTTTAACGGCTCGTCTGACGATGTTCGGCCCGGCCTGTACCTCTCCCACGGAAACGATGGACAGCCTTATCACATACTGATTGCAAACGCCGGTTCCATCCCGCGCCTCTTTGCACGCAATATCGTAACCGGCGTCCCCCGGCTGTATGCCCGCGAAGTCATCGTTGCATAACGTGAAGAATCCGGTGGCGTATCTCGCGCCGGAGCTTTCATTCTGGCTGGAGAGGGGCATCTTCGCCGCGCTCACGACCTCGCTCCAGTCTTTCCAGCCCATGCTTCCGTCGGCATTGGCCGGCCAGTAGAACAAAGGATCGTAGCGCGGACACTTCGTTTTATTCGATCCGTCGTTGCAATCGTAGTCCGGCCCGAAATGTATGTAGTTTGCGTACAACTGCTCGTTGTACGGCCAGCACGGCAGTTCGGCGGTGGCGTTCGCGACTGTCGGAATGCTGTCCACGGTAGGATTGCAAGCGTGCGCCCAAACGTCGCTGTGTCCCATCGCGCAATCGCTTCCGCAGTCCGAACCGCTCTTAGCGCCGGTAAGGTCTTCTATAATCGCCCATCTTTCTTCGGTCGTAAGGGCTTCGTCATGGAAAAAGTATGGGAAGCACATGTCCGCCGGACGCTTTGAGCGTTGAAACAGAACGTCCTGAATTCCCGATTCGGCAACATACAAAGCTTGGCGCGCCAGCACATTCGCGTTGGCGCTTCTCGTCTCGTTCAATATCATGAGCGAGAACGACGCGCCGACCAACCCCATAACGGCTATCGCCATAAGCGCGACAGCCACAGCCGCTCCGCGCTGTTTGTTGTCGTTTGTCTTCGCCGCCAAGCCGCCTCCATGCCCGTTGTCCCGGTCAGGAAACCCGGGGCGAACTTGCCGCACAGCAACAACGCCGCGCCTCGCGTGGAAGCGCGATTCCTGTTTTTAGGCGCGTCAAAGCCCTCAGGCGGCGCATCCGTGCGGCTTGTCTTCGCCGCTTGCGGAACGCTCGCGCCCGCTGTGCTCAGCGCGATATCTTGATTTGTATATTCCAGCCCGTTGTCCCGTCAGTCGCGGGCGGGCTGCTTTATTTAATCCGCAGGCAGGAACGGCAGGTTGCCCGGCACTCCCACTTCCATCCAGTCTATGGGTATGCCGCCGAGCTGTCCGAAGTACTGCCTTACCACCGCGTCGTGTCTTACGGACGCGTCCTGATCGAGGCGCAAGTGAGTGCCCGGCGAGGCTCCTACCGCGCCCGCGAACACATGCCCTCGTATGTTGAATTCATTGTTGCTGCCGCTTAGTATGTCTCCGATTCCTCCCAGCCAGCATCCGAGGTCTCCCAGCGGATCATCAAGGAATTCGGGGTCTTCCAGCGGCTTGCAGGTGTTGCTGTAGTTGTACTCGAAACCGCTATGGCTCAAATCGCCTCCGCGGCGGCTGAACATGGCGTACGGGTCGGACCCGGCAGAGATGCCGCCTGAGTAGAATATTCCGGCGGCCTGACATTCCTCGTCCAAGCCTATGGCATGCACCGAGCAACTGTCTATCAGCCCGGCCATTCCATATTTGGACACAATGTCGCCCCACACGCTCAACCCGCCGCGCGCCAGCACGTAACCCACGCTTCTTTCTCCAGTGTTTGGATTGTACGTTAAAATATCCGCCCGCCGGTTATTCGTCAAATAGATATTGCCATGTTTGTACGCCTCGGAATATTCAAAAGGCACGCCTTCCTGATCCTTCAAGTTGTGGATAACGGGAGCCTGCGTAGTTCCTCCGGCGACTATCGCTCCTCCGTTCCATATCCTTATCGGGTCCATCGCGGGCACAATCTCGAGGAATGGAAGGAACTGTTTAAGCACAGTCGTGAAAATCATCGACGCGGCGTCCCATCCGGGTTCGAGCAGACGGAAATCCCCGCGCGTGTACAGCGTCCCGGGGTTCACCGCCGTCGCGTATGTGTTCACCGTGCCGTTGATGTCCAGATAGGTGGCAAAATCTATCAGTTCGTTGTTGGTCAGATTCATCTCCGGCCACCATGGAACCGCCGCTCCGATTATCGGATTGAGAACCGCGAATATCACGTCGCAGATATTTATCTCCAGCACGCCGGGGATGATGTCTATCGTCAGCGCCCCGCCGAATGCCAGTCCCAGTATCCAGCAAACCAACTGGTCCAACCTGATTATCATGTCGTATCCGCTGGACTCGTCTTTGATGATGTGTCCGTCGGAGTATATAGTTCCGCCTTCGATGCGTATCCAGTCGGCCATGAATGTGCGGCCGTTGACTAGGACTTCCCCCGTCACCAGCGCCGACCCAAGATGCCAGTGCGGCAACCCTATCTTCCAAGAGGGTATGCACGGCCCCGGCCCAGCTCCGAACGGATCCAGCAGCCATTCCAACGGGCATATCTCGGGAACCACTATACAGTATATCCCGAGCGCTCCGTCCTCCGTGCCGCAACTGTGATATGGAGACCTGAACCCGACTCCCATCACTCCGTCTATGAACACGAAATCCCTGAACTCGTGCCTGCCCATGAAAGCGAACGCGTATCTGTTCTCGCTCTTGCCCACGCAACATGAAATAAAGTTGTCCAGATTTATTCCGCCCGTGATGACGCAAGCCAGACACCCTATGTCGAAGTGCGGGTCTAACACAAACCTGACTTTATTCTTTAGAGATTTATCTCTGTTGCCGTCCGCCGCCGCGCCCGGTATGTACGCCGCTTCCTCGCCCTTCACCCAATGTTCCGAATGCTCGTCCCACTGGTCGAACAGGTCGAACGCCTGCTCCGTGCCGGTGTGCCACAACTGATACGTGTTCCGGTTCACGTTGTGAATGCGCCGCCTGTTCGGTTGCTGCGCCGTGCCGTCGAACGACGCGTTGTACGGAGCCGGGCCGGGGTTCATTGTGGATATGAACTTCGGGAAACTCGGCTCAAGGCAGTCGTCCGCCAGCGAATTGCCGGAATTGTTGCATTCATACTGTTCGCCGGCGTCTCCGCAATCGCCCAACGTGGAAGTCACGCTCCCGGCCGGGCCGAACTTGCAGTATTTCAAACCCATGACTTTTGAGGAATCGCCGTACAATGCGCTAGCCTCGGTGTACAAGGCGTCCATCCTGTCTTCCCATTTCGCCCAGTTCACCTGCGGTATTTCAATTCTCACCGGCAGGTGCACGTATACTATGTCGTGAGAAAGGGATATTCCCAGAATGCTGCTGGGCTGCCAATCGCCGCCCGGAGGCTCCGGGTAGCTGAGGCTGACCATTTCCGGCGGGTCGAGAATTGTGAAGAACGCCGCCGGGGCCAGATCGAACGCCGCCAAGAACGAGCGGCTTTCGAACCCATCCCACCAGCCGTTGACGTGGATCGGCCCGTTAATATCCGTCTGCCACATCAGGGTCATATCGACGTATTTGTCGATGACGCCCGAATACAGGGACGGAGGAGCGAGATCGGATTTCACCGCTCGCCTGACGATGTTCGGTCCCGCCTGAACCTCGCCGACGGAAACGACCGACAGTCTAATCACGTACTGGTTGCAGGTTCCCGTCCCGTCCTGCGCCTCTTTGCACGCCATTTCATATCCGGTGTCGCCCGGCTGTATCCCCGAAAAATTGTCATTGCAGAGGGTGAAGAACCCGGTCGTATATCTTGCGCCTGAACTTTGAGTCTGGTTGGCGAGCGGCATAGTTGTCGCGCTTATAGTCTCGCTCCAGTCCTTCCAGCCCATGCTTCCGTCGCCGTTAGCCGGCCAGTAGAACAGAGGTTTGTAGTCAGGACATTTGGAGCCGTCCGTGCCGTCGTTGCATTCGTAATCCGGCCCGAAGTGTATATAGTTCGCGTACAACTGCTCGTTATATGGCCAGCAGGGCAGCTCAGCGGTCGCGTGCGCCACGGACGGTATGCTGTCCACTTTCGGGTTGCACGCATGCGCCCAGACATCTCCCCAGCCCATCGCGCATTCTTCTCCGCAATCCGATCCGCTCTTTGCTCCGGTCAGGTCCTCAATGATATCCCATCTCTCTTCCTTTGTAAGAGCGTCGTCGTGAAAGAAGTACGGGAAACACATGTCCGCCGGACGCTTCGAGCGTTGGAACAGCACGTCCTGAATACCCGATTCGGCCACATATAGAGCCTGTTGCGCCAGCACGTTTCCGTTGGCGCTTCGCGTTTCGTTCAAGAGCATGAGCGAGAACGACGCTCCGACGAACCCCATCACGGCTATCGCCATCAGCGTGACCATCATCGCCACGCCCCGCTCCCGGCCCTTGCCTGTTATTTCTCTGATTCGGGTTTTCATAACCGCCCCCCGGTCAAGTGTTTACGTTTCACGCAATTCTTCCGTCAGTTGGATCTCACTGGCGGACACCACGGGACACCTGAGTCCATTCTTGTGTCTGCGTCGCAGCAGTCCACTATCGTGTCCCTGTCCGAGTCCTTCATCAACGCCGACGTGTATATATTCCTCGGCGCCACCCCCGTCTGGTACGAATACTCGACATCGTACGTCGAACTGGTTGTCGATTCCTGCGAAGGCAGTCTTCTCGCGTATTTCACCGCTATCTTCACCAGCCACACGCACTGGGATCCTTCAACAAGCCCGTTGGCGCTGTTTATCGTCTGATTGCTTGTGCAATCGTAATCTCCGGGGTCAGCGGCCCCTTCTCTCGGTCTGCAGTATGTTATTTTCAATTCTCTTATATCTGAAGTTGCGTCTGTTATTCTGTACATGTTGCCTTCAAGGCAATTTCCTGTTGATTTCCCGGACAACGCCCCTTTTTCTATATATCCTGTGACGTAATCTTCGCTGTTGGGGTTTGCCCCTTGAGGCGCGGTAAACTTATAGCAAACGGAGTCGAACTCCAAGTCATCGCTCCCGCCGGGAGTGAAAGCGTCTAGGTTCTCTCCGAATTTGGTTATTGAAATCTGCGAGCTTCCGGAACCGTTGTGAATATGCTGTCCGTCGTGCGCGCCGGCTTTGATTATGTCGTTTGCCATGTCGTCTATTGCCCGCTCTACGTTGTTCTGCGCGGTCGTCTGACTCTGCCCCATGACCATTACCGACACCGTTCTCATGGTTATCTCGGCGGTGACCACCGTGACAATCACGAGAATGACCATGACGACAAGCAGTTCCGCGAGCGTCATGCCTCTCTGGCTGTTTGCCGACGCGAGTCGGCTGTTTTTTGTTTTCATGACCAGCTCCTTTTCAGGCGCCCGTTCACCATGAGCAATTTTTCAGCGTCCCGGGAATGTTTCCCTCGCCGCAGGCTTCCAGATCCGTGCAAAGCCTGTTCTGCCCGTGATACTTCTTGGTATAATATTCATCTGACCTCGCGTCGCCCATGCCAACGCCGTTGTAAGTGACTTTCACCCTGTAAAAGTAGTAGCATGAAGTCCAGCAGATCAGCGTGTCGGGGTCGCACTGGGTGGCTGAATAGCAGCCCGGGCATATAGCGTATTTCATCTGAACTCTCTTGCCGTATACATTGCCCGCGTCGGAGAGGTCCCTGCACGTCTGGTCTCCGGCGTTGACGAATGCGTTGAGTTGCGACACTCCCCCGCCGGCGGCAAAATCGCCTTCGAGAGCCACGCCCGGCGACCACGTGTATATGTCGTCCGGCGGCACGGTTTCCAGATATTCCATGACCATCCTCGCGCAGTTGGCCGCCGTCCTCTGCACTCTGATGTTCTGCAACTGAAGCAGCCCTGTCGATATGAGAGACGCCATGCCAATGAGCGCCGTGCCGAGAATCGTCACCGCCATCAGCAGCTCAATCAGGGTCATGCCCTTCATTCCGTCGGCTTTCTTGAGTTTCATATCTTCGTATTCAGGCATATCCGACCTCCGCCCTTTACAGGGACCAAATCCGGGCGACACACATCGCGTACAAGTCCAGAACCGCCTGCCCCTTTATCAGCGCGATCGCCCCGCCCGCCGCCATCATCGGCCCGAACGGGATGGGGTCTTTCGCTCCGCGCCTTTTTGCCGCCATCAGCCACACCGCCATGACTCCTCCTATGAGGAATCCC
>MWCD01000090.1 GCA_002069885.1 bacterium ADurb.Bin236
CGCCCTGTTCGACCTTGCGTCCATACGCGTGTATTACGGCGAGGATGAGGATGAAGCGGATGAAAGCGCGCTTCCGCCGATGGACATAGACCCCGCTTTGCTTGCGGAATGGGAGGAAAGGCTGCGTCAGGCGGAGCTTGCGGACAAAGAGGCGGGGGAGACGGGGGAAGAGACGCCGAAGCACGATCCGGCGCGCATGCGGGGCAGCCGAAAAAAGCGCGGGAAAGAGTGAGTTCTATTCGTCCTTTTTGAGCTTGACGACCTTCGCGGCGAGCCGCCGCCTGTCCTCCGACACGGCCGCGTAATGCTTGCGCGTGGTGTTGACGTCCTTGTGGCCGAGCACGTCGGCAACGAGGTAGATATCCCCGGTTTCGCGATACAGCATCGTCCCGTATGTGCTTCTTAGCTTATGGGGCGATATTTTTTTGAGCGGCACGGCGATCTGCGCGTACTTTTTGACGAGGTTCTCGACGGCGCGCACGGTCAGCCGCTTTTTTTGAAGCGAGAGGAACAGCGCGTTCTCATGGCCGGGCAGGGCGCGCACGCCCTCGCGCTCGAGCATATAGTCCAGCAGGGCGGCGCGCGCCTCGTCACCGAAGACGAGTATGTCCTGATCCCCGCCTTTTCTGATAATCGAGAACTCGTTGGCGGAAAAGTTGATGTCGTCCATATCGATGCCCACGAGCTCGCTGATGCGGATGCCCGTGCCGAGGAACAGCGTGAGTATCGCAACGTCGCGCCGTCGCGTGAGCTGGTGGTATTCCTTCTGGCGCTCGCTCAGGCCCGCGCCGCTCTCGACGATATCCAGGAGGTTGGCGACCTCGTCCGGCTCGAGGCGGATGATGGCCTTCTCCCGTATGGTCGGCAGATCGACGAGGGCGGGGGAGTTGCGCTGGAGCTTTTCTTTCTTAATGAAGTATTTGTAGAAGGAGCGGATCGCCGAAAGCTTCCTGGCTTTGGCGCGCTCGCTGTTTGTTTTTTCGCGCTCGTTTTCGTCGGCGTAAAGCGAGATGTATTCGAGATACATTTCGATTTCCGTGACCGTCACGCCGTCGAGGTCGGATAGGGTGAGGGAGGGGATCCCGCGCCCTTTGAAGCGCTCGACTTCCCCCGTCAGGTACTTGAAGAACAGCAGCAGGTCCCCCGCGTACGCGAAGCGCGTGCGCACGAGCGTTTCGTTCTCGATGCCGCGGAAAAACTCCGCGCAGTATTGCGGCAGCTCCTTCATGCGCTCCCGCAGCATCTGCGTGTATTCCTTGTATTGCGCGCCCGCGTAATCCGTGGCCATACGTCCTCCGAAATGGTGCCGGAGCCGAGGGGAGTCGAACCCCTGCCCGAAAGCCTTTTCCGCGCGTCCGCCGAAAGCGTTCGTTTTTGGATGTCATAACTATTCGTTAAAGACAAGTTTAGCGAATAGATGGACCGTTGTCAAGCTTCTTTTCTCGTCATATTCGTACACTTATCAGTAAATGAGTACTATTTGAGGTATATATCAAGTATAGGGATTCCCCCGAAGCGAAACAAAACGCTTGACTGCGAGCCTCGGCGCGCGTGCTTTTCACTCATTGCCGGAGAGGTCGCTTTGCTGTGCATGGGTCGTTCTGCCTCTCCGGCGACAAAAGCATAGCACGCGCGCTCTCCCCGTCAAGCGTTTTCTTTCGTCCGCGTTGGCGCATGTCGGGCCGCGTCGGGGCCCCCGAGAATTCCCCATCCGCGGACGCCGCGAAGCTTGACAACGCGGGACGCTCCTGCGGGAGCTTTCCATCTACCGCGTGCGCAAACGCACTCCGTCCGCCGCGAGGAGGGTCGCGCTGCGGCGCGCGCGGCTCCCGGGCGCATTTGCTTCGCTTTCGCTAAACTTTAGATTTAGCGAATAGTTGCTTGAGGCGGCCTTGGCATTTCGCTTCGCTCATCCCCATGCCCGCCTCCTGCGTCGGCTGTACAGGCGCACGCGCGTCGAGGCTGGACGGACAAGCCCTCTCTTTCAAATTCGACAATTATCAGCCTGTGCAGCCGCGCACCGCAACTACCGCTCAGGTTCAGCATCTCATATCTGCCAGCATAGGTTGATGCTTCGCCTTCCCTTTCGCTAAATGATGCGTTTAGCGAATAGATGGAGCGTTGTCAAGCTTCTTTTCCCGTCATATTCATACACTTTTCAGCAAATGGGGATTATTTGAGGTATATATCAAGTATAGGGATTCCCCCGAAGCGAAACAAAACGCTTGACTGCGAGCCTCGGCGCGCGTGCTTTTCACTCATTGCCGGAGAGGTCGCTTTGCTGTGCATGGGTCGTTCTGCCTCTCCGGCGACAAAAGCATAGCACGCGCGCTCTCCCCGTCAAGCGTTTTCTTTCGTCCGCGTTGGCGCATGTCGGGCCGCGTCGGGGCCCCCGAGAATTCCCCATCCGCGGACGCCGCGAAGCTTGACAACGCGGGACGCTCCTGCGGGAGCTTTCCATCTACCGCGTGCGCAAACGCACTCCGTCCGCCGCGAGGAGGGTCGCGCTGCGGCGCGCGCGGCTCCCGGGCGCATTTGCTTCGCTTTCGCTAAACTTTAGATTTAGCGAATAGATGGGGGTCTGTCAAGCTTCTTTTCCGGCGTTTTTCGCCGCTAAACCTTCTTCCGCCCGTCCGGCGGCGTTTCGGGCGCTTCCGGCTTCGGAGCATTCGCGCACAAAAGCTTGATCGCTTCGCGTGCGAGTTTATCGCAGCGGTTGTTGTATTCGTCGTCGCTGTGGCCTTTTACTTTGATGAACGACACCTCGTGCGTCTGTGTCAGCTTGATTAGCTCCTCCCAAAGGTCGCGGTTTTCCACGGGCTTTTTAGAGGCGGTTTTCCAATCCTTCACGACCCAGCGTTCGATCCACTTTTCCTCGAAGGCTCTGTGCAGATACGCGCTGTCCGTATGCAGCGCGACCGCGCACGGCTCCTTCAACAGCTTCAGCGCGCGGATGGCCGCCATAAGCTCCATGCGGTTGTTGGTCGTCATGGTTTCGGCGCCGCTGATTTCGCGCTCGGTTTCCTTATAGCGCAGCACGGCGGCCCAGCCGCCCGGACCGGGATTGCCCGAGCAAGCCCCGTCCGTATAAATCGTTACTTTTTTCACAATTTTGCTCCCTCGGCTCAAAGCGTCAGACGGTTTGTTGAACCGGCAAAACCAGTATACCACATATTGAAACGGCGTCAAAGCCGCTTCACATTATATAGGAAGAAAGCCTTACGCGGGCGGATAAAAGTTGTTGACAAGCACATTGAAATGCGGTATATTGTTAAGCGTCGCGAAAAGCGGAATGCGAAGCGGGGTGTAGCGCAGTCCGGTAGCGCACGTGCTTTGGGAGCATGGGGCCGGGGGTTCAAATCCCTTCACCCCGACCATAACGGCCCCTTGGTCAAGCGGTTAAGACACCGCCCTTTCACGGCGGTAACAGGAGTTCGAGTCTCCTAGGGGTCACCATTTTTCCCCCGTTTGGATTTCGTGGGCCTTTAGCTCAGTTGGTCAGAGCGGTCGGCTCATAACCGATTGGTCCGGGGTTCGAGTCCCTGAAGGCCCACCAAACAAAATGTGGCCCGGTAGTTCAGTTGGTTAGAATGCCAGCCTGTCACGCTGGAGGTCAGGGGTTCGAGCCCCCTCCGGGTCGCCAAATCCGCCTCGGTAGCTCAGCTGGTAGAGCAAGGGACTGAAAATCCCTGTGTCGGTGGTTCGACTCCACTCTGAGGCACCAAATACCACAGTGTTTGCTGGTGTAGCTCAATTGGCAGAGCGGCTGATTTGTAATCAGCAGGTTGCGGGTTCAAGTCCCTTCACCAGCTCCATTGGATATATTTAGCCGTGGATGGGTTCCCGAGCGGCCAAAGGGAGCGGACTGTAAATCCGTTGTCACAGACTACGATGGTTCGAATCCATCCCCATCCACCAAATTTTCTGCGGGAATGGCGGAATTGGCAGACGCGCACGGTTCAGGTCCGTGTGAGGGCAACTTCATGCAGGTTCAAGTCCTGTTTCCCGCACCAGCATTGCAAAATGAAAAGCTGTAGGCACGAAAAAGTCCGATTCCCGGGCTTTTTTCGTTTTTCAGAGCTTTTCCGGCGTCTCGCTTCAACATATGATATAATTTCATTATAACATGCTGCGCGAGGTCATAATAATGCTTTTGAATCCAGAACAAATATTTCAGCGATATCTGTATGGTGAAGTTATATCCTCAAAGAAGATAGAAAAGGTTTTTGACGAAAACGACAAGCGCCATATATACATCGTTGACACCGATTTGGATGAACACTTTGTTTTCAAATTCAGCAATAACAGTTTTACAAGTCCGGAACGGATAGCCGGTTGGAAGCGTCTGACCGAGCTTTATAACGAGTGCGGGATATATGCGCCGAAAATATTGCCTGATAAATATGGCGGTCTCTGGAACGGATATCTCGAAAACAACGAACGATACCTTGTTTATGCGGAGGAAAAGAAAAAATTCATGACTGCGGATGAATACGGGATCGCGTCAAGCGACACATCGTCGTATTTTGAAGATATGGTCGCGGCCGCCGCACGCATCGCGACGGTTTCAACAGAATTGCCGGGATGGATGTCGGCATGGTGCTTATACGATAAATTCAGCATCGACGACGCATCCGATGAAACGTATTATTGGCAGGATGAATTTCACAAGCAAATAATCGGTGAATTGCCTTGCTTCCGCGAGCGGGCGGATCGTATATGGAGCCGGTTTTCATCCATGTATCAAGCCTTTGAAACAGACTATAGAAAATTGCCGCAAGTCTTTTTTCAAGGAGATGAAGGCGGCACAAACGCAATGCTCGATGATGAGGGGAAATTCGTCGGGATGCTTGATTTCAACCTTTCCGGCGCGGAAGTGAACTTGAATTATTTTTTCAGAAACTTTTGCCGGGTACGCATTCGCAAGGATGAGGTGCCTGAACTGAGCAGCAGCGCGTTCCGAAAAGCCAAGGATGATGAGATGCGCTCACGTCTGGACATCGTAAAGAAACATTATTGTTTTAATACGGATGAAACAGCGGCATTTCCTGCGTATTATAGAATCGTTTATCCCCTTGAATGCGATTTGTGCCAAATGTTTCAGTCTGTTGTTCGAGAAAGGGATATACATAAAATAAACATCATTCTCGACTGGATCGAATATCAGCAAACGAGAAATGATATTGCTCATAGCTTTATGATATATGGTATAATGCTGGATAGCACAGCAAATTCCCAATGGATAATGAAGAGAAGAGGTGAACGTAAGTATGGCGCTAAAAATTAAACGCATCTATGATGCGTTTGAGGCAAGCGACGGGGTGCGTCTGCTGGTCGACCACCTGTGGCCGCGGGGTGTAACCAAAGAGGAAGCCCGCCTGGACGGATGGCTCAAAGATCTGGCTCCCAGCCGGCAGCTTCGGATCTGGTTCGGGCATATGGCGAAAAATTTTGACGAATTTGCCTCTCTCTATCGCGCCGAACTGGAGGCAAGCGCCGAGGCGCAAGCGGCGGCCCAAGAGGTCATACTTCAAAGCAAAGCGGGTATGGTCACCTTGCTGTATGGGGCGAAAGATCCGCAAATCAACCATGCGGTTGTTCTAAAGACCTATCTGGACGAAAAATCAGCGCTAAAATAACCGTCAGGGCCCGGCGGCCAATGCGAATATCCGGTAGAAAAGCAAAGCGGCGCATAATTGAGAAATGAGGTGGGTTCGTGAAAGGCGGAAAAATTCCGGTATTTTGTGTCGTTATGGTTTTGCTTTTGATCGTTTTGAGCGGCTGCATGCCGGGCGACGAATCGAATTCGGAAAGCAAACCCGCAGGTTTCTTTTCGGGCGTTTGGCACGGATGGATCGCGCCGATATCGCTCATATATTCTGTTTTTAACAAAGACATCGGCATCTATGAAATCCACAACAGCGGGTTCTGGTATGACCTGGGCTATTACATGGCGATTATCAGCGGTTTCGGCGGCCTCGCGCTGTCCCGCAGAAAAAGCAAGAATGGCTCAAACGGAAGCGCCTGTGAGAGATAAAATCAAAGAAAAATTTCAGGAATGATACAACATTAATATTGATCAATGATCCTGATTTATCGTTATATGCCGCGCGCGCTCGTTCTTTCATTTCCACATCGGATATGATAGAATGGCTCTCAGGATGCGCGGATTACGGGGATCACGCTATGGATTCCCGGATTGGAGAGTTACGCTTCGAGAAGGAAGCTCTTTTCCGATTCCCTCTCCCCCGCCGCCTCGCCTACGGAGGAATTGATGGACTACCTTTCGCTGATGCTCATCGCCGTCGCGCTTTCGATGGACGCGTTCGCAGTCGCCGTGTCGAGCGGCATGATCTGCGGCAAGCGCTACCGCGCGGGCATGTTCAAACTCGCCGGGTTCTTCGGCTTCTTCCAGTTCCTGATGCCCGTGATCGGCTATTTCCTCGGCAAAAGCGTCTATGGCTTTATCCGCGACGTCGACCATTGGGTCGCCTTCGCGCTGCTCGCGTTCATCGGGGTGAAGATGATACTCGAAACCATCCGCGAAAGCCGGGAAGAGCGCGAGGCCAAAGCGAAGCAAGCTTGCGCGGGCCGCGAGCCGAAAGACCCCTTCTGCACGAAGACCCTTTTTATCATGGCCATCGCGACAAGCATCGACGCGCTCGCGGTCGGCATCACGTTTGCGCTCACGGATGAAAACATCTGGGTATCCTCGTGCACGATCGGCGTCGTTACGTTCGTCATTTCCACGCTGGGCGTGCTGCTGGGGAACTCTGTCGGCGTCGTGCTCAAGAAAAGCGCGGGCATCATCGGCGGCGCGATACTCATCGGCATCGGATTGAAGATACTCATCGAGCACCTCGCGGGCGGCTGAGGCCCGACGTATGCGCTTATTTTAGTTTGCCCTGGTTCGCGACGCCGCTCATCTTCGCCCGAATCACAGCCTCGTCCCCAAGGTAATATTTCTTTACGGCGCGAAACGCCTCATCGAACTCATATACGAGCGGCACGCCTGTCGGGATGTTCACTTCCGCGATTCCTTCGTCGGAGATCTCCTCGAAATACTTCGCCAACGCGCGCAGGGAGTTACCGTGGGCCGCGATCAAAACACGCTTGCCCGATGCCATATCCTTCTTAATCACATGCTCGAAATAGGGCACCGTCCGCGCAACGGTATCCTTCAGGCTTTCCGTCAGGGGAAGAACGCTTGCATCCTCGTCCCGATACTGTACGCAAAGCCTCGGGTTGCGCTCGTCGGACTCATCCAAAGAGGGCGGTCTGATGTCAAAAGAGCGGCGCCAGATCTTGACCTGCGCCTCGCCATATTTCAAAGCCGTTTCCGATTTGTTGAGGCCCTGAAGCGCTCCGTAATGGCGCTCGTTCAGTCTCCAGCTCTTCACGACGGGCAGCCACTCCCTGTCCATGCGTTCCAATATGATATTCAGAGTACGGATCGCCCTTTTCAGATACGAGGTATGGCAAACATCGAAATCGAATCCGTTTTCTTTGAGAAGCCCGCCGGCTTGTACGGCCTCCGAAACGCCTGTTTCGGATAAGCCGACATCCGTCCAGCCCGTGAAACGGTTCTCCCTGTTCCAAACGCTTTCTCCGTGACGAATCAACACCAGTTTCATAAGCGGCAACTCCTTTAAGGGCCGATTGAATTATTTTATTATAGCACGGTTCCCAAAGAATACCATGCGGCGGCGGATTTCTTTTATTTTGCTCCCACTCCCCCGCCGCTTCCCCCGCGACGGTAAATGCTTGACAAAGATATAATGGAATGCTAATATAATCAAGGTCGAAATCTGGGTGTGGCGCAGTTTGGTAGCGTGCTTGAATGGGGTTCAAGAGGCCGGAAGTTCGAATCTTCTCACCCAGACCAAAAACAAAAGGTAAAAAAGATTTATTGCTTAAAAAGCCAGTAAATCCAAGCCTTTTCGGGGCTTCCACTA
>MWCD01000091.1 GCA_002069885.1 bacterium ADurb.Bin236
GCCATGACTCCTCCTATGAGGAATCCCAGAAACAGGCCCGTAGCCGCCATCCTTATTCCTAGAAACGCTCCGATCATGGCCGCCAGTTTCACATCCCCGAACCCCATTGCCTCTTCCTTAGCAAGCAGAGTGCCGATGAACCGGATCGACCAGAAGACCGCGAACCCGCCTGCCGCCGCGATCGCCCTGTCCGGAAACGCCCCCATGACCGCCCCCAGCGCCAGCCCGGCCGCCGTCAGCGGCAGCGAGATAACGTCCGGGATTATCCCATGGTCGAGGTCGATGAAAAAAATCGCCGTCAACCCCGACAACAGCAGTATTGAATTTACAAAGTCCAACGGGCCTGCCGCGTTCACAGCCGCCCAGTAAAACCCCGCCCCGGTCGCCGCCTCCACCACCGGATACCTCGGCGATATCTTCACCCCGCATCCGGCGCATTTGCCCCTCAATCCTATATATCCGAGAACCGGCACAAGCTCCAGAACCCCTAGCTTCTTGCCGCATTCAGGGCAGTGGGACCCCGGCCAGACGAGCGATTCGCCTATAGGCAACCGCCGGATGACCACGTTCAGAAAGCTCCCGATGGTCAGCCCCAGCGCCCCGAAGAATACAGCCGGTATCATATCCACTATCTATTCCGTCCCGCTTCTCTCTCCGGCCGTCTTCATCAGAAGAACGGTTCCTCGGTAAGTTCCCCCATCTCAAGGATCAGGGTCGTTCCTCCTTTTCCCCCTCCCATCCAGTACACCCGGGCTTCAAGACGGTACCACATTCCGTCTGCTTCGTATTCTATAGCGTCGTCGCATGTCTGATTCGGCATAAATTCCACCGAATCTTTCAGCGTTTCTTTTAGATCGGCGTACGTTTCTATTCCCCCGTCATCTGGATATTGATCGAAGGAAGAAACATAGTCCTCCATGCCCTTTTTCACAGCTTCGAGCGTCATTTTGCAGGCGGCCACTCTTGCTTTGTCTCTTGCCATCATGTAACTCATGATCGACGCCGCGCTCAGTATGCCGATAATCGCGACCACTATCATAAGCTCTATGAGCGTGAACCCGGATTGCCGTTTTTCGCCCAATATCAAAGTTTTCTTTTTCATTGTTTTGTTTTCTATGTTCGAAAAGATTTTTGGGGAAATCAGAAGAAGCGCATAAATACGTAAGCCCGCCGCTCCCGCGCGCGGATTCAAACATAACCTGTGCCCAACAACGCTCATGAACCATGTTCCACCTTGCCAACATGTACGAAAATCGGGGAGAGAGCGTATCACACACGCTCTCCCCCGAACTATTTCATCCAGTCGGTTCGGTCCTTCCAGCCAGAGCCTTGAACCGAAAGAAGCAAGTAGTTAGCGAGATTCAACCACTTCTACTTGTTTCAATCCTACTCCTCGGTTCCGATATCTTCACATGTCCATTCTTGTTCACAATTTGCGTAGTTAGAAGGCACATATCCGGAAGGATTCATACAAATTGCACAGTGTGTCCTATCCGCAGCTTTGGCGTTCAACTCATATTCAACTCCATCTGTGATGGTGATTATAGTAGTAATATCAGTATCTTTATCACAATTGGATTGAAGTCGAGTTGTCAAATCACATTCATCCTCACCGCCAGTTGGATCTGTGCATCCCGGAATCATGTACATTGCCAATTCCTTAATATCTGCGGCATACTCGCCGTTGTCGGAAATATACATTTCCTGAGCCACTTTTAAACCGGATAGCGCCGACACGCATTTCGTGTACATCGCCTTGTCTCTGGCCTTTAGAAAGTTAGGGATCGCAATAGAGGCCAATATACCGATAATGGCCACCACGATCATAAGTTCAATTAGGGTGAACCCCTTCTGCGTCCCTTCTTTCTTTTTCATGAGCTTTGTGAGTTTCAATTTTCACCTCCCTCCTTCACAGTTTGTGATCGAATTTGCTTGGATTGTTTTTGTCGGTGTGAGTCTTAAAAATGATATAGAATTATGATGGGTTATTAAGACAGGTTTCCACCGATCCTCATTCCTCCAAGCAGTTCTTCTGCCGGACGAATTTTAACTAAAATTCCGCCCGTAAATGTATTGTACATCCATTATATACCCGTTTTTCTACGCCGCGCAACAATAGTTGAAAAATAAATTATTTAGTTTTTTTGACGCCGATTGCGTCTTTTTAAATCTATCCTCCTAAGCGCCGGCCCTGCTTCCGAATCAATTTCGCCCCGCCTGCAAGGCGTTTGCGGGGCAGGCCTACACTTATTTTGAACGGCTTTTTCTCATGCCGCGCTCGCTCCTCCGCTCCCGTCAGATTACTGTTATCAACTGGAACATCGGCATGAACATGGCTACCACTATAAACCCGACCATGCCGCCCATGAACACCATCAGCAAAGGCTCAAGCAGGGAGGTCAACGCGGACAGAGTCGCCTCTACTTCCATATCGTAAAATTCAGATATTTTATTCAGCATGGCGTCCAGTTTTCCTGTTTCCTCGCCGACGGCTATCATTTGAGTGACCATCGGCGGAAAAATGCCGGACGCCTCCATAGGCACCGAGATGGATTCGCCTTCCCTTATGCTGACTCTGACGCTCTCGATGGACCTTTCGACGACCTTATTTCCCGACGCCTTGCCTGTGACGTCCAGCGCCTGCATGACCGGCACGCCGCTGCTGAGCAGGGTTCCGAGCGTCCTGCTGAACCGCGATACCGTCACTTTCTTGTTTAACAGCCCGAATACAGGCACTCTAAGCAAAAGAGTATGCCACTGGAACTTCCCCTTTGGCGTGTTCGTATAATATTTGAATAGAAACACCGCGCCGACGGCAAATCCGATAAAGACATACCAGTATCCGCGCAGGGCGTCGCTCATCTTTATTAGCATCGCCGTCATTGCAGGCATGGTCACGTTCAGATTCTCAAATACCGATGTAAATGTGGGCAAAACGAAAACGAGCATGAAAATAACGATAATGATAGCGAAAATAAAGATAATGGTGGGATAAGTCATTGAGGATTTGACTTTTGCCCTGAGAGCCTGATCTTTTTCCAGAAATTCCGCGATTCGGCTGAGGGTTTCGTCGAGCACGCCGCCGACCTCGCCCGCGTGAGTCAGGTTAATAAACAGGTCGCTGAAAGTCTGGGGATGCTGACCGAATGAATCGGCGAGCGACGCTCCGCTTTCCACTCTCAGTCTGATGTCTCTGATGATTTCTTTTAATTTCTTGTCGTCCGCCTGTTTTTCAAGGATGTCCAGAGCGCGCACCAGAGAAAGCCCGGCGTTGACCATAGTGGAGAACTGGCGGGCGAACACGGCGAGGTTCTTGGCCTTGACCTTCTGGAACTTCGCGAGGACTTCCTTGAGGTTCATCGATTTGGACTTGAGCGAAATCGATGTGGCGATATAGTTCTTTTCCCTGAGACGGGAGCGGACGGACTGTTCGTTGTCCGCGTCCATCGTGCCGGAGACGAGTTGTCCTTTGGAGTCCCGCGCTTTGTAAACGTATTGCGCCATGAAGAGTCCCTTCAGAAATCAGGATGCCCGACGCGCCCGTCAGCCGTGTATCAGCTTTTTGAGGTCGTCGGGGTTGTGCGCCCTGTTGATGGCGTCAGCGTAAGTTATCTGGCCGCCGGTGTACAGGTCCTTGAGAGCCATGTCCATAGTCTGCATGCCCGCCGCCGCGCCCGTCTGGATGGCGGCGTTTATCTGGTGGGCCTTGTTCTCGCGTATGAGGTTGCGGACGCCGGGGGTGGCGATGAGGATTTCCACCGCCGGGACGCGCCCGATGCCGCCCACGCGGGCCAGCAACTGCTGGGTCATTACCGCTTCGAGATTCGCCGCCAGCATCGTCCGAATCTGGGTCTGCTGGTGGGGAGGAAAGACGTCGATTATTCTGTCTATCGAGCCAGCGGCCGAGTTCGTGTGCAGGGTGGCGAACACAAGGTGGCCGGTTTCCGCTATCGTCAGCGCCGCTTCCATCGTCTCGAGGTCTCTCATTTCGCCTATGAGAATCACGTCCGGGTCCTCGCGCAGGACTGATCGGAGCGCGCGGGTGAACGACTTGGTGTCCAGTTCCAGTTCGCGCTGGTTTATCATGCTTTTCTTGTGCCGGTGCAGGTATTCTATCGGGTCTTCGATAGTTATGATATGGGCGTCGCGGGTGGAGTTGATAAGGTCTATGCAGGCTGCAAGGGTGGTGGATTTGCCGCAACCCGTCGGTCCGGTGACCAGAATCAGGCCGCGCGGTTTCAGGGTGAGAGTCTTGACCACTTTGGGAATCCGCAGGTCGTCCAAAGAAGGGACTTTCGACGGGATGGAGCGCATGACCGCCCCGACCGAGCCTCTCTGCAGGAATATGTTCACTCGGAACCTGCCCAGCCCGGATACGCCGTACGACAGGTCAAGCTCGAAGTTCTCTTCGAAAGACTGCTTCTGCTGGTCCGTCAGCATGCTGTAGATAAGCTTCTGGGATGTGGCCGGGATTATCCTCTCGATATCCATCGGCACAAGCCTGCCGTCTATCCTCAGCACGGGAGGCAGCCCGGCTGTTATGTGCACATCTGAAGCTTTCCTCTGAACCGCTTTAGTCAAAATTTCATCAATATCGAAATCCATCGCAGCCGGTTCCCTTTCGCGCAAAAATAAATCAGCGCGCGGAAAGCGGACAAATCAAATCCCGCCCCCGCTTCCATTGTATTTTAATATAGCATCCCCCGTTGCGCGCAATAAATGTCCAAATAATTTGGCGGGACGCGTCAGCTGCGCCCGGAAACCCGCCGTCTCTTGCCGGTTGCGTTGGTCGATGCGCCTCGCGGGCGCCCGTTTCGTTGACGCTTCTTTTTTCCGCTATTAGAATGTTGTATATCCTTACTATTCACGAGCGACGAATATTCGGGGTCAAATAAAACGGACAGGATGGCAATAATGACAGGAAACAGACGCAACGGAATATGGATGGCGATATTCGCGATATTTTTCGCGCTGCCGGCGCTGATGAGCGCGGTTCGGCTCTATACGGATTGGCTCTGGTTCATATCCGTCGGCTACGAGTCGGTCTTCGCCACCATCATTTTGACAAGGATAAAACTCGGGCTGGCGCTCGGCGCGGCGTTTATGGCGTTCATGGCGCTGAACCTTATCGCGGCGGACAGGTTGAGCAGGGTCGGCTATATCACGCTCGGCAATGACGCGGTCGAGCTGCCCGGAAGCGAAACGCTGGGACGCAACATCAGGATGGTGATGCTAGGAGCGGCGGGATTCCTCGCCGTAATTCTGGCCCTCGAAGCGTCCACAAGGTGGGACCTGTTCATCCGCTACTCGAACCCGGCGGCCTTCGGCGCGGCGGACCCAGTGTTCAACCTCGACATTGCTTTCTTCGTTTTCAGCCTGCCGTTTCTTAACTATATATATCAATGGTCCTTTATAACGCTTTTGCTCGCGGCGGGGATGTCCGTCGGGGTGTACGCGTACAAGCGCGGGTTCGTGGTGACGAGCAAGGGAGTGCATTTCAGGAGCGCGATATTCAGCCATCTTTCGGCGCTTCTGATGATGGCGGCGCTGCTCAAGGCTTGGGGCTACAAGCTTATGGCGTTCAACCTGATGGCGACATCGCGGGGATTCGTAACCGGCCCCGGATTCGTTGACACAAGCGTCCGGATGCCGCTGCTACACATCCTTTCCATCTTGGCGCTGGCGCTCGCAGTGGCGATGGCGGCAAATATCTTCATAAAAAGTTGGAAGACCATAGCGGCGGCGGCAATCCTGTTCATAGTCGCCTCTGCCGCTGGAGCCGCATATCCCGAAATCATCCAGAAATTCCGCGTCGCCCCGAACGAAATCTCGATGGAGCGCCCCTTTATCGCGCGCCAGATCGAGCACACCCGGACCGCCTACGACCTGAACCGGATCGAGACAATTCCTTTCGACGCGGACAGGGACATCTCCCCGCAGCAGATCGCGGACAACAACCTGACGATCAAGAACATCCGTCTGTGGGACCCCCGCCCCCTGCTCCAGACATACAGACAGCTTCAGGAAATCCGCACCTACTACAGCTTCGCCAACGTGGACATTGACCGCTACATGGTGGACGGCGAGTACAGGCAGGTGATGATCTCCGCGCGGGAACTTTCATACGAGAAACTCCCGGCGCGGATATGGATAAACGAGCATCTAACCTTCACGCACGGTTACGGAGCGGCGGTAAGCCCGGTGAACAGTTTCACGCCGGACGGCATGCCTCATTTCTTCGTCAAGGACATACCGCCCGTGTCAGTGTCCGAGACTTTGAAGATATCCCAACCGCGCATCTACTACGGCGAACTTGCGAACGACTACGTGTTCGTGAACACCAAGGCAGACGAGTTCGACTATCCGATGGGAGAGACGAACGTGCTGGCGGAATACGACGGCGCGGGCGGGGTGAAACTCGATTCGCCGTTCAAGAAAGCGGCGTTCGCGCTCAGGTTCTCGTCTCTCGCCGCGCTTCTCAACTCGGATATAACGAAGGAAAGCAGGATAATGCTTTATCGCAACATCCTCGGAAGCGGCTTCAACCCCGGCCTTGTCAACCGCATTATGCCGCTGGTTCACTACGACATGAATCCTTACGTGTTCATCGACGCGGAAGGCCGCATGAAATGGCTGATCGACGGTTACACGATCAGCAACACGTTCCCGTATTCCCAGCATTTCGGAAAAGGCGAAGCCGTCCGCTACAACTACATACGCAATTCGGTCAAGGCGGTAGTGGACGCCTACGACGGGACGACGGAGTTCTACATGTTCGACGAGACGGATCCGATAATCAAAGCGTACGCGGCGATGTTCCCCGGCCTGTTCAAGCCCGCCGCCGAGATGCCGCCGTCCGTTCGCGCGCACCTTCGCTACCCGGTGGACTACTTCACCGTGCAGTCCCGCGTGTTCTCCTCCTACCACATGAATGACCCGCTGGTCTTCTACAACAAGGAGGACCTATGGACGACGCCGCGCGAGATGTTCTTCCAGAACGAGCAGGAAGTGGAGCCGTATTACAACATCATGAAGTTGCCCGGAGGAGATAAAGAGGAATACGTGCTGATGCTGCCGTTCACTCCGGCGCGCAGGGACAACATATCGGCGTGGATGTGCGCGCGCAACGACGGCGACGATTACGGACGGCTCATCGTTTACACTTTTCCGAAAAAGAAACTTGTTTTCGGCCCGTTCCAAGTCGAGGCGAGGATAGATCAGGACGCGGGGATTTCGCAGCAGATTTCGCTGTGGTCTCAAAGCGGCTCTCAGGTGGTGCGCGGCAATATGCTGGTGATACCAATAGAGAATTCTTTGCTCTACGTCGAGCCGCTTTTCCTGCAAGCGGAAAGAGGCGATATCCCGGAACTCAAGCGCGTTATCGTCTCCAACGGAGACAGAGTGGTGATGGAAGAGACGCTTGAGAAAGCCATATCCGGGCTTGTCGGAGCCGCCTTTCCGGAGACGCCCGCGCAAGGCGCGCCCAAGCCCGCTCCGTCTTCTTCCGCGGATTCAGGCTATCTCACAATCGATCAAGCTGTGGACAAAGCTCTCGAACACCTCGAATCGGCAAAGCGCAGGATGCGCGAGCTTGACTGGAACGGATTCGGCGGCCAAATAGACGCCGCGGAAAAAACTCTCAAAGAAATCAAATCCCGCGACGCGAACCGCCCGGACTAGGAATTTAGAATATTTGACGCGTTTCCCGCCGCCGGGCGCTCAGTGCGCCGCGTTATTCTCGTTGTCGCTGAACAGTTTCAGAAGGCGCGGTTTGAGGATATCCCATTTGATGGGTTTGACTATGAAGTCGTTGGCGCCGGCACGGAAGGCTTCGATGATT
>MWCD01000092.1 GCA_002069885.1 bacterium ADurb.Bin236
GTACTGTCTCGAAGGCGTTCCCGCCGGGAACTACACCGCCGTGTTTTCAGGCGAGGGCATAATAACCTCAAGGATAGGCGTCGCAGTGGTCGGCGGCGAGACCGTTTCAGATTTCAACCAAAGCGTGGCTCCGGTCTTCTTGGGCGAGGGCGATTACAGATTCGTGCTGACATGGGGCAGTTATCCTAGCGATTTGGATTCTCACATCCACATTCCGCTGAACGGCGGGGAGTCTTACTACCATGTGTATCATGGCGATGAAGGAAACGCCGAATCCGAACCGATGACTATTCTTGACTTGGACGATACGGATTCTTACGGTCCAGAAACAATCACTATCGTTCAGCAATACTCGGAAGGAACTTATGTCTATTACGTTTATAATTACTCGGACAGCGAAGACTCCAGCACAAGCCTGCTGACATCGGGCGCAAGAGTCGATGTCTACTCAGGCGATTCCTTGTTGACATCTTTCAACGTTCCCGCATCCGGCGTCGGCCCGATATGGATGGTCTGCACGCTCAACGGCGATGTCCTCACGCCTATAAATCAGATTGGAACTTATGAGGATTTCTCTGATTTGATCCCGGATGACGGTTATTTCGACGGAGAAGGCGGAGTCCCGGAAAGAATTATCGCTAAGAAGTCTAAGTAATCGATCATTCAGAAATGAAACAAAGAAGCCGGGGATTCAACCCCGGCTTTTTTTTTGCGAAAAGTTTTCTCTGAAACCTGAAACCAAACGAGCCGTCTGTTGTTACATAAGTAAGACAAAGAAAATAGGATGATCGGAGGGGATACCAATGAAAGAGTCATCGGGAAGCTCGGGCGGTAGGCCGGAAACGGGACGGGACATGTCCCACATGTCATCCTCCGCATCGTGGGGGGAATACTGCGACGGAGGCTCTGAAATGGAGCATTTGAAGGGACTATGGTGTTCATCCCGAAGTTGACGCGAGCGAAGCGCTTTAAGCGAAATGGGCGGACAATCTTTGCGGGGATAGCCGTTAACGATAGAGACGATAAACAGCGGAAGGCTTGCGAATCGCCCGACGCTTCTGGAATGGAATGCTGTATTGCGGGGGGGAGCCTGATGGAGGGTTTCCCCCTTTTTCTTAATATGTCATCTTATACCGAATCCATCATTAGGATTCGGTTTCAATTCGTTTTCTTCGCGGACTATAATACCGTTATGAAAGTCGGGATTCTTCACAAATGGGATGTGTCGCCTGCGGAAGCGGTGGCGATTCAAAAAGAGCTGGTCTGCAAAGCGACCGAAGAAAAACCTGCATGGAGATTGCCGCAGACGCTCGCGGCGGCGGATGTGTCATGCGAGAGATTTTCCAAACATATGTGCGCTGCGGTAGTGGTCGTGTCGTATCCTGAGATGGAGATTATAGAGACGGCGACTGCGGCGCTAGACACTGGTTTTCCATACGTGCCGGGATTGTTGTCGTTCAGGGAAGCTCCGGCGGCGCTTATGGCATTCGAGAAGCTCGCGTCTAAACCGGACGCCGTAATGATAGACGGACATGGAAAAGCGCATCCGAGGGGATTCGGTCTTGCTTGCCACATCGGGCTTTCTTTGGATTTGCCTACTTTCGGAGTGGCGAAATCGCCGCTTGCGGGCGAATATTCTAATGTGGGTAATGAGCGCGGAGATATGTCCGACATTATTTATAAAGGAAAGCCGGCAGGCGCGGCGCTTCGCACTAAAAGGGACGTCAAACCTGTTTTCGTTTCGGTTGGGCATAGAATCGACATCGAAACGGCGATTAGGATAACGCTCGAGTGCGCGCGGGGGACCCGGCTGCCCTACCCTGCCCGATTGGCCCACGCCGCCGCAAATGATTTGAGAAAAGAGACGACTGCCGCAATCGCAAAAATAACGACAGACGGGAACACACCATCATGAGCATCCATATTTCAATTCGCTATAATATTATTGTCGCAACGATTGCGTTTGCGATTGTATTCACAGGACTTTGCGGAACACGGAACCGGGCAGAGGCCGCGGAGGCGGCTCAGTTTCAGCCGTCGCGAGCCGCGTTGGTGACGATAACGCACACGAACGATCTGCACGGAACAGCGCGAGGCTCTGATTTCGCATCCACCGCCGGGCTGCGGCCTGAACAGGGAATCCTAAGAGCCGCTTCGATTATAAGAAGCGTCCGGGCGGAGAACCCGAATACGCTCGCTCTCGACGCCGGGGACCTCCTTCACGGAACGCCTCTGGTATATTTATTCAAAGGCGTGCCGATGATAGAGTTGCTGAATGACGCCGGATACGACGCGATGACGCTAGGCAACCATGATTTCGAGTGGGGAATGGCAGCGCTGGAGAAACATGCCGCCAACGCGGACTTCGCCTTTCTGGCGGCGAACGCGCTGTTTCCCGCCGAGCGCGACTTTTCAAACGTGAAGCCGTACATCATCCGAGAATTCGAAGGAGCAAGGATAGCGGTGGTCGGGCTTGCCACTCAACAGACCGAGGATTATATCTGGCCGCCATATCTTGAAGGAACGAGAATAACTCCTCCGGCGGACGCTCTGGCGGCTCTTATGCCTGAGCTTAAAGAGAAATCCGACTTCGTAATCGTTTTATCTCATCTGGGTTTCGAGCAGGACATGTTGCTTGCCCAGAACGAGAGAGGAATCAACATGATTCTCGGCGGACACACCCACAAGAGAGTCTATCCTCCGGCGAAGGTCGGCGCAACGGAGGTTTTCAACTCAGGCAGCAGAGGCGAAGCGGTGGGGATTATCGATGTCCTTTTCTTTTTCGATGAGAAAGACAAAATCGTCGATGTAAAAACGCGCAACCGTCTTGTCGAGACATCTATTGATATTCCGGAAGCGAAAGACCTCGCGGCGATATACGACGCATACTTGGAAGAGTTCGCAAAGAAAACCGAAGTGAAAATCGCGGTAAGCTTGATTGACCTTGACGCGTCTGACGTCAGGCAAAAAGAGAACAGGCTGGGAAGGCGCATAGCAGACGCGACACGCAACGCCGCCGGGACACAGATTGCGGTAATCGACACTACGTTGATAGGGGCCGGAATCCCGGAAGGCGACATCTCGCTGATTGATTTGCACGCCGTTCTTCCCGCATACACGAGGCAGAATGTGGTGTCTGGAAAAATATCCGGAGCAAAACTGCGGGACGCGCTGGAACACTCGGTTTCAGGCTTCAGGCATCCGATGCTGCTGCAGGTTTCAGGACTTGAGTTTACGCTTAACTCGGCGGCTCCCGCAGGTTCGCGGGTGAGCGATATTTTGATCGACGGAGTTCCGCTTGACGGCGCTTCATTTTATTCCGTCGCTTCCACAAGCCACCTGTTCATGGGCGGAACGGGGTTCAACTCTTTCCTGACGGCGATTGACATAACAGACCTCGGAAAGACTCTGCGCGAGGTGGTGGCGGAGGACCTCGCGGATGAATATTATATATGGCCTGAGTTCAAAGGCGCGGTCAAAATGATTCCGTAGGATTTGTCATCCGCGCCCGGCAAAGGATATACTTAACAGGCGACACAAGCGAAAAATGGATCCGGAGGGATTATGAGCGATTTGGAATATTTTGAGTATATTAGCGCGCCGAGAGTTGTTTTCGGAGCCGGAAGCGTCGATCAGGTAGGAAGGGTCGCCGCAAAGCTGAAGATGCGCAAGCCGTTGCTGATGATAGACGGGTTTTTCGCCGAAGCGGGACTTGTGGAAAAGATAAAAGCTTCTCTGGAATCGGAGGGGCTTGCTCTCGCTGGAGAGATGTCGGACATTCCTCAGGATTCGGGGATAGAAGTTGTCAGACGCGGATATGAGCAGGCGAAAGACTGCGGCGCGGACGGGATAATCGCGATGGGCGGCGGGAGTGTGATAGACACGGCGAAAGGCGCAAGGATAATGATGTCCGAAGGCGGAGAGCTGCCGGAAGGCCTGAACGTGCTGAAGGGCGAAGCGCCGCCGTTGATAGCAATCCCGACCACCGCCGGAACGGGCAGCGAGGCGACATCTGCGGCTGTCATAAAGGACCGCCCGAGGAACCTGAAGATAAGTTTTTCTGATCCGGCGATAATGCCGAACGCGGCGATTCTCGATCCGGAACTCACAATGTCGATGCCGTCTAGGGTTACAGCGGGCACAGGAATGGACGCGCTGACTCACGCGATTGAATCTCTTCATTCAACCAACAGCCAGCCGATAAGCGAGGGGGCCGCGCTTCAGGCGGCGAGGATGATATTTAGAAGTCTGCCCGCCGCCGTTGCGAACGGATCGGACGCAGCCGCGAGAGGGGATATGCTTCTAGCGTCTTTCTGCGCGGGAACGGCGTTCTCGAACACTCTGGTGGGGATAGTCCACGCGGCGGCGCACGCATGCGGGGCGGAATGCGGCGTCCCGCACGGAACGGCCTGCGGGCTGCTTCTTCCGTACGGAATGGAGTTCAATATCGAAGAGAGCGAGAGCGCGTACGCAACTGCGGCCGCCGCAATAGGAGTCGCCGCGCCGGGAATGAATCAGAGAGACGCGGCGGTCGCGGCGGTTCGCGCAGTTCGCGGGCTTACTAAAAAGATAGGCTTGCCGCAAAGTTTGAAGGACGCGGGAGTTCCTGAAAGCGCGTTGCCGGCGCTTGTGGAGAAAGCGTTGATGGATGGCACGATGTTCACCAATCCCATCCAGCCAGATGAAGAAATGATGGCGGCGTTTTTCAGAAAAGCATGGAACGGAGAAGAGCCTCTAGCGGGAGATGCGAAGGAGGAAGCGAGCGCAGCGACAGTCGCCCCGCCCTCCCCCGCCGATTCTGTTTCGGCAGAAAAAACGGACGAGCCGTCTCAGGAGCCTCAACCGGCGATAACTCTGGAGGCTATGTACAAGGTGGCCGACAAGTTCGCGCGAAAACTCTTCCTGAATCCGAAAGTCACAGAGCAGCTTCAGAAATCCGGCATTATAGTGAGATTCATTTATTTCAACGAAAACTGGGGAGACGAGGAAGCTGTGTTGACTGTTGATTGCAGCGCGGACCCCATAGCTATACACCTCGGCAAGAACGACATCGAGCCGGTGGTGTCAATGAGGATGCACACCGAGACGGCGCGCCTCTTCTGGCTTCAGAAAGTGAATATAATGAGCGCTATCAGCAAGGGCGAGATAGCGGTGATGGGCAAAGTGAACGAAGCGATGCGGCTGTTGCCCGTTATCCGGCCGGGTTTCTCCCTGTTCAAAGAAATGGGAGAAAAGAAGAGTCAATAGCGAACAGAGCCGCCCGCAATGTGAAGAATAACCCCAAATCCCAATGGCGGATTCGCAAAAAAAACGCCCTGCTTTAGTCCGGCGTCACTCTTTCGCGGCGAGTCTTGCGATATGCTCCGCAGGCAGAGCCGCTCCCCACACGGTAACTTTATCCATGTCGCCTTTGAAGAAGTCGCCGATTGCGGAATCTTTGCCTTTGGACCCGATATAGAGCGGGCCTCCGTTGAAAGGAACAGCGCCGACAGCGGGCTTCTCATCAACGAGATTCCCGTTGACGAACAGGCGCATCGTCCAACCGTCGTAGGTGGCGGCGACGTGGCTCCATTCTTTTGGCGCAGGCAGAGCTGCGCCAGCTTCTCCGACGCCGGATATCGCGAATGACAGCTTGCCGCCGCGCGCGCCCAGCCGGTATTGGCCATCCCCGCCGCTCTTCTGAAGAATTATCCGGTCGGAATGCCAATCTCTTGGATTCACCCAAGCCGCCACGGTGACAGCCTCAGAAGGATTAAGCTCCGAACGGTCGTTGATAACAATGTAATCGCCTTCGCCTTTCAGCCTGAGGGCCAGACCAAAGATGCCGCCGGCCGCCGACGGGCTTCCCGCCAGAGAATAGTCGCGGCTTATGCCCGGCACTCCCAGACTGTAACTGATGTCCTTCGTCCGAATCTTCAGGTAGTATGCGGGACTGATTGTTGCGAACTTGAATGAGACAGGCTCCTTAATCACGTTTGCTTTTGGCGACCTGTCCTTAATCGAAACCGTTTTGAGGATGTAGTTTGTGTTGACTGCGGGCGGGGCCGACAGAGTTAGCGTCGCAGAAAGCCCGTCTTCGGAAAGCGAAGCGGCGGTAACCGTCGGACCCGATTCAAGAGAGTAGTTCGAAGCGGTCTCCGCAGATTTCTTTTCCACAGGCTCGGTGAACCTGACCAGAGCCGCAGGAGCAAGGTCGAACGCCTCCACTGACTTTACGTCGGGCGGGGTCACATCGTTGACGACATACTCGCCCCGCGCGACTTTGCTTGTCTTTCCGTCTTTCCCGTAAGAGCGCGCGTAGACTGTCGCCCTATCTGTCACCATAATCGGAGAGCGGTAAGCCTGAGAGTTTTCGGAGACTTCCGCGCCGACGTTGAATTTCAGAGTGTCGTACTGCGAATACCACGGATGGTTGATGTGAACGAAAATAGTGTCATTATGTTCGCCGGGCAAGGGACTGAGAGCAGGATAGTCCTCCTGCGGCGGCTCGAAGACGTCATAGAGCGGGAATGCGGGAGAAACCGCGTCCACAGCGCTTTCTACTGCGGTCGCCGCAAATATTCTGATGCGCGGATCATTCGGCAGTTGCAGCGTCGAAGCGCCGAGCGGCAGTTCGACGGCGTATTTGTAAATGTATGTGAAGTTGTACGAGATGTTCAACCCGTCTCTGTTGTGCATGTGAGAGGCGAACCACGCCACGGGGTCGCGTTTGATAAAGGCCGGCTTGAGGCCGTATATCTCGCGGTCGTTCTTCCAAATGCGGTTGTCCCACTGGCCGATGAAGCCGTTCCATTTCTGCACGCCGACGTCAACGCTAGAAGCCCCCGTCTTGAACGCGCCGGACACGCCGTCTTCCGTCGCGGCGGCAAGAATGTAAACCTTGCCGTATTTGCCTTTCGGCAATGCAACCGACTGGCCCTCGCAGGCGACGGAGTTAAGTTTGCCCGCGCCGCCTTCCGCCAGCTTGAACGACACCCCGTCCACAGTCAACTCGCCGGGCAGCATGTCGGCTGAGTATGAAAGGCCCGCGCCGTCGAAGCCGGAATCGTTCTTTTCGCCGTCCTTAGTCGCGGCGGCGAAGTTGAGCGGGAGGTCGAGCGGGACCGACTTCGGCTGCGGGGCTGCCGCGCCGTAAGCGCCTATCTTCACCGCGAAAGTGCGCATTATGAACGGCTCCATATCCACCGTCAGAACGCCGTTCGCAACTTTGGCCGCGCCTATCTCCCGCTCCTGTCCGTCCACTTCCATCGCTTCGATGATCGGAGCCGCGAAAGACACCGCGACGCCGGGAGCCGGTTTGCCGTTCAGCTCCTGCAACCGCACGATTATCCGGTCGGACTCCTCAGCCATCTTCAAAGCGCGGACGATGACCTGAGAAGAGCCGACTTGCATGAAGGAGAACGAGCGTCCGAGCGTTCCCTTTTGCTTTGCGGAGTTGAAAGGCAATAGAGGCTCGTTG
>MWCD01000093.1 GCA_002069885.1 bacterium ADurb.Bin236
GAGCCGCCGATAAATCCCGCGCTGATCAGGCGGGGTCAACTGGTGGTAGACCTGATTTACGAGCCGTGGAAGACAAGGTTGCTCGAAGCGGCGGAAACAGCGGGCGCGGCGACGGCTAACGGCTACGGGATGCTGGTCTTTCAGGCGTTCGAGGCGTTCAGGCTATGGACGGGTTGCACGCCTCCGCTGGACGCGATGTGGGAAGCTGGTCTCAGAGAAGGGCTTAACGGGTAAATGTTCACACCGGCGGGAAAACTGGGCAAGACCCTTATCAAGAAGAACCTCGTCACGCCCGCGCAGTGGGACGAGGCGATGCGCGCTGCCAAAGAAGACCCGGATGTTTCCGTAGACCAATTCCTCATCGAAAAAGGCTATATTGAAGAAGTAGAGATACTTAAGATAGACGCCAACGAGCTTGGACATGCCTATGTGAACCTTTCAGAGGTTGACTTCGATCCCAAGCTCGTCAAGATGATACCCCGGCACATAGCTGAAAAGTACAAAGTAATGATAGTCAGCAGGGCGGACGGCAAGATCAACCTTGCCATGGCCAACCCGCTGAACCCTTTCGCGATAGACGACATCAACACTTTGACCAACAGCAAAATCCTGCCCATGCTCGGCTCCGAAAAACAGATAATGGAGAAGATAGACGAGGTCTATACGCAACTCGAATCGGCGGACGACATACTCGGCGGAATGGTCCAAGAGGACCAGCAGATGAAGGCCATAGAAGACGAGGAGACGCTGTCGACAACGGCCCTAGCTTCGGCGGCTGAGGAAGCTCCGGTCATCCGGCTAAGCAACTCAATCATAATGCAGGCGGTTAAAGACGGGGCCAGCGACATCCACGTTGAACCGAGCAAGACTTCCGTCAGGATACGTTTCAGGATCGACGGCGTAATGCACGAGGAAATGAAGTTCCCCCGGAAACTGCACGCCGCTCTCGTTTCGAGATTCAAGATACTCGCTAAACTGGACATCGGCGAAAAAAGAGTGCCGCAGGACGGGCGCATTCCTCTCCGGGTAGAAGGCAAAGAGATCGACCTGCGCGTCGCGACTCTGCCAACGGTTTGGGGCGAGAAGGTCACGATGCGCATACTCGACAAGTCCAGCATTCTCATCGGACTCGAACAGTTGGGTTTCGAATCGAACGACTTGAAAAGGTTCAGAGAGCTTATAAATAAACCATACGGAATCATATTCAGCACTGGCCCGACAGGGTCAGGAAAAACGACGACTCTGTACGCCGTGCTCAATGAATTGAACGGCGTAGACAAAAATCTGATTTCGATAGAAGACCCGATAGAATACCAGTTGCCGGGCGTGGCGCAGGCGCAGGTGAACACGAAGGCGGGGCTGACTTTCGCGGGCGGTCTTCGCTCAATGCTTCGGCAGGACCCCGACATAGTGATGGTGGGAGAGTTGCGCGACAAGGAGACCGCCGAGGTGGCGATTCAGGCGTCTCTGACAGGCCACCTTGTGCTGGCGACCATCCACGCGAACGACAGCGCAAGCACCATCACCCGGTTGTTTCACATGGGAGTTGAACCCTACCTTGTTGCGTCGTCAGTGATATGCATTCTGGCGCAGAGGCTTGTCAGGAAGATATGCCCGGAATGCAAAGTTGACTACACGCCTCCGCCGGAAGCGCTTCAAAGGCTCGGCATACCTCCCGGAACCAAGCTGTACCGTGGGCAGGGATGCGAGTTCTGCCGCGAGACTGGATATCTGGGCCGGGTCGGCGTTTACGAAATGATGCAACTCGACGACGAACTGAGATTGTTGATAACGGAAGAAGCGTCGGCTCCGGACATCAGACGCAAAGGGATTGAGTTGGGGATGTACACCCTGCAGCAGGACGGAATAAGGAAAGTTATAGCGGGCGTCACGAGCATTGAAGAAGCCATGCGAGTGTTGTTCGACACAGGGGTCAAAACGTAAGGCATGGAAAAGAGCCAGAAAAAGAACGGAAGAAAGAAACTCGGCGAACTGCTAATCGAGAACGGTTTGATAACCGAAGAGCAGTTGCAGGAGGCTCTTGACGTTCAGAGGAATTCGCCGGAGCTGTTAGGAAAGATTATGACGAACCTCGGATTCGTCACCGAGCTTGACGTGCTCAAGATGATAGCGGTGCAGCTCGGCGTTCCGTTCGTAGACCTGTCGCGCGTCAAAGTCGTTCCTATCATAGCGAAGTCGCTGCCGCCGCACATTGCGCAGCGCCATAAAGTCATCCCCGTCAGCAAGGACAAACGAAAAATAGTGCTTGCGATGGTTAACCCGCTTAACGTGTTCGCCATAGACGAGGTCCGGCTGACCACCGGGCTGGACGTTGTTCCGGCGCTGGCGCAGGAAGAGCAGTTGCTGATGTCCGTGCACGCCAACTACGGCGTGGACGAGAGCACCGCGAAGGCTATAGAAAGCCTTCATAAGATGGGCATCGACGCCAACGTTGTCGAACGGCTGGAAGACGCGGAAGAAGACGACATCGCGGTTTCAAAAGTCAAGGACCTGACCGAGGATTCGCCGATTGTCAAGCTCGTTAACGCGATAATCGTCCAAGCGATCGAGGCTCGCGCCAGCGACATTCACATAGAGCCGATGCGGGACATGGTCAGAGTCAGGTTCAGGGTGGACGGCGTTCTTCACGAGGCTATGCGCCCCCCGAAGAAAATTCAGGCTGAGTTGCTCTCGCGCATCAAAGTTCTGGCCGACCTTAATATCGCCGAAAAACGAGTGCCACAGGATGGTCGCATCAACCTTCTGGTCGCCGGCAGGGAGTTCGACTTCCGCGTGTCGACGTATCCGACCCAGAACGGCGAGAAAATAGTCCTAAGAATATTAGACAAGAGCAGCGTGCTCATCGGGCTTAACAGGCTCGGCTTTACGACCGACGTGCAGAGAATTTTCGAAGGCATGATACACAGCCCGGTCGGGCTTCTGCTCGTCACAGGCCCCACCGGAAGCGGAAAAAGCACCACTCTTTACTCAGTGCTCAACCAGTTGAACACAGTTTCGACTCACATCCTCACAGTGGAAGACCCCTGCGAATATATGCTCGAAGGAATAAATCAGGTGCAGGTCAACCCGAAAGCGAACGTCCTGTTCGCCAACACTCTGCGCTCCTTCCTCCGCAACGACCCTGACATAATAATGGTCGGCGAAATCCGCGACAAAGAGACTGCCGAAATAGCGATACAGGCGGCGCTCACCGGCCACCTTGTGCTTAGCACCCTGCACACCAACGACGCGCCGAGCGCGGCTACCCGCCTGATAGATATGGGAATCGAGCCGTTCCTTGTGTCGTCGTCTCTCATCGGCTCGCTTGCCCAACGGCTTACCCGCGTGCTTTGTCCGGAATGCAAAGAACCTTACAAACCTCCCGAACACGAACTGCGGATGCTGAATATTCCTTTGGAAGAAGGCAAAAATCTCGCTTTTTATAAACCGGTCGGTTGCGACATGTGCCGTGGCAACGGATACCGGGGTCGAATCGGAATATTCGAACTAATGGAACTGGACGACCAGTTTAAAGACCAGATTGTTAAGAAAGCGAGCGCTGTAAAACTTCGCGAGATGGCCGTCAAAACTGGCATGCAGACGCTCCAACAGGATGCCGTCACAAAGATAATTCAGGGAATAACCTCGCTCGAAGAAGCCATGCGCGTCGTATATATCGCTTGACATTAAAATATTCTTCAAATAAAACTTTTTATTAGAGTTTCACGAGCGTTTATAGGGATTTTTTAAATTAAACATTTTCATATAGGTAATTTTCTCATCACAAAACAATAATGTGTGTGTCAATACATCCACACCCGTGTGTCATATTTGACACAAAAAGGTCAAAAACGACATCAACTTTGATTTGGAATGTCTAGTCGTTTTTATAAATTAACAACTTTGAAATAAATCCTTCTAACAAAGAAATAAATGTTCATGAATATTAGTTGTAAAGCGGTAATACAGCTCAAACATTATGATTGGCATGGATATTGCTATAAATAGTGATGTGCATACAAGGCACGGGGAGTGTAGAAAGATGGAAAAAAAGAAGTATCACTTCATCGGGATAGGCGGCATCGGGATGAGCGCGCTGGCGCAGATACTGGTGGAGCAGGGGGTCGAGGTTAGCGGCTCCGACGTTGTGAAGTCGGGAAGAGCGTGCGAACTTGAGAGGCTCGGAGCAAAGATAAAAGTCGGCCATGCGGCTAACAATATCAACGGCGCGGAAGTGGCAATTGTCTCTTCCGCTATTTCGATAAACAATCCGGAAGTCAAAGCGGCGATAAGGAAAGGGATACCGATTCTGCACAGGTCGGAACTGCTGTCGCTCCTGATGAAGGATAAAAAAGGGGTGGCAGTTTCCGGGACGCACGGAAAGACCACGACGACGTCGATGATTTCGCTGATGTTTGAGCGGGCTGGGCTTGATCCCACAGTGGTTATCGGCGGTGTGATGGAGCAATTCAAAAGCAACGCCAAGCTCGGCAAAGGCGACTATCTGGTTGCCGAAGCTGACGAGAGCGACGGGTCGCTTGTGAGGCTGACCCCGCACATCGCGGTCGTCACCAACGTCGAAGCCGACCACATGGACTATTATTCGGATGTCGCGCAGATAAGGGCGACATTCTCAAAGTTTCTGGAAAGGCTGCCTGAGGACGGTTTGGCGGTAATGTGCACGGACGACCACAATGTGCATAAATTGGCCGACGACTACAAGGGCAGGATGCTTACATACGGGCTGACGAACGGCGCTCATTTGAAGGCCGTCAAGATAGAGCATTCCGGGATGGGCGCGGATTTCATGGTGACCAACCGGGGGTTGGACGTGGCAAGATTCAGGCTTAACGTTCCCGGCGTCCACAACATTTACAACAGCCTTGCGACTATCGGTCTTGGACTTGAGTTGGGAATCGACATCGACACGATTAGGAAGAGCCTTGCCGAGTTCAAGGGGGCAAACAGAAGGTTCCAAATCATCTCCAACCATGGCGGCATGGTGGTTGTGGACGATTATGCGCACCATCCGACGGAGATAATGGCCACGCTGAGCGCCGCAAGAAAAATTCACAGGAACGGAAAGATTATTTCCGTGTTCCAGCCTCACAGGTTCTCCCGGACTCAGTATTTCTTTGACCTGTACGGGAAGAGTTTCTTCAATTCAGACATGGTGATAGTCACGGACATATACGCCGCTGGCGAGAAGCCGATTCCCGAGGTGAATGGGGAACTTCTGGCGACCACTCTGAAGAAGTACGGCCATCAGGGAGTCGTATACATACCTGATATAAAAGATGTGCCTTCATTTATCGACAGGACGGCGACCAGCGAAGATTTCGTGATAACGCTCGGCGCGGGCGATGTTTGGAAAGTCGCCTACAACGTGTCGGATTCGCTGAAGGAAAAAACCGCTTAAACGTTCCATCTAATCGGCATCAGTTTCCGCTCTTAAACAAGGGCGGGATTTTTTGCGTCGGGTTTAACGCCTAAAGGCGAAGCGCTATACTTTCGACGATTCGCCGTAAGCTCTAAAGCTCTCCCGGCGGACGGAGGATTATTATGAAGCTGACGCGGGAAGAAGTCCGCGAAGTCGCTTATCTCTCCAGAATCGAGATGACGGACGACGAGCTTGACAGGATGACAGGCCAGTTGGGGGCCATTCTGGATTATGCGGATATGCTCAACGAGCTGGACTTAGAAGGAGTCGAGCCGACTTCGCATGTCATTCCCATGAAAAACGTTATGCGGGAAGATGTCGTCAAGGAGTCGTGCGGAGTGGAAAAAGCGCTGATGAACGCGCCCGACAGATTCGGCGATTTCTTCCGGGTGCCCAAGGTTATAGACGAGAGCGAAGGGCATTGACGGAGCGCAAGCAACGGGGGACGAAAAATTGGAACTCTGCAAAAAGACCGCTCGCGAGCTTGTCGGGATGTTGCGCGCGGGAGATATCGACCCGATAGATATTGTTGATTCGACATTCAAGAGGATCAGCGAAAAAGAGCCTGAAGTGAAGGCTTACATAGTGACGCTCGAAGAGAGCGCCAGAGAGCGCGCCGAGGAGTTGAAAGACGCGGACCGATCGCTGCCTTTGTACGGGATTCCGGTGGCGGTGAAAGACAACATGTGCATGCGCGGGGCGCAGACCACGTGCGGGTCCAAGATACTGACGCCGTACGAGCCGCCGTATGACGCGACGGTGGTGGAGAAGTTGAAAGCTGCCGGAGCGGTCATAGTCGGGAAGACCAACATGGACGAGTTCGCGATGGGTTCGTCCTGCGAGTGGTCGGCGCACCATCCGACGAGGAACCCGTGGGATTTGGAAAGGGCGCCGGGGGGGTCGAGCGGAGGCTCGGCGGCGGCGGTGGCGGCGTGCGAATGCGCGATGTCGCTCGGCTCGGACACGGGCGGCTCCATCAGGCAGCCGGCGGCGCTGTGCGGCGTGGTCGGCATGAAGCCGACTTACGGCGCGGTGTCTCGCTACGGATTGGTGGCTTTCGCGTCGTCGCTGGACCAGATTGGGCCTTTCGCAAGGGACGTCAGAGACTGCGCTATGTTGCTGGACGTCATCTGCGGTCACGATCCCAAGGACTCCACTTCAATAGACCGCGAACCTCCCGACCATGTCGCGGCGCTCGATGCCGGAGCGGCGGGGATGACAATCGGGATGATTAAAGACCTCTTCGGAGAGGGCGTGGAGCCGGGGGTGCGGGATCGAGTCTCCGCCGCGGCGGAGGTCTTTGAGAAGATGGGCGCGGAGATAAAGGAAATAGAAATGCCGATTGTCAAGTATGCGCTGCCCGCGTACTACCTTATCGCTCCCGCCGAGGCAAGCTCGAACCTCGCCAGATACGACGGCGTCCAGTACGGGATGCGAGAGGACGCCGACGACATTGTTTCAATGTATAGGAAGACGCGGCGGGCGGGTTT
>MWCD01000094.1 GCA_002069885.1 bacterium ADurb.Bin236
ATCAATTTCGCCCAGCGTTTCTACGATGCGTTCGGTTTCGCGCACGACGCGATCTACCCGCAGTGGAAGACGGACAAGGATTACAAGCATTCATGGGTTCTTCTCGAAGACCTGCCCGGCTACCCGGAAAAGTATGCGTCCGTGTTCGACAACTACAACATTTACACGACCCTGAACCATTATCCCAAGGAATACGCGGACGCGCGGGAACGATTCAGGGAAGCAAAGCTACACCATGAGAGATTCTTGAACTTAAAGCCGCCGCCGACCGCGCTGCTTATCAAGGAGCGCGAGCGGGATTTGTCGGCAATCGAAGCCGCAATTCCCAAGGAATGCTTTGTCGATTTCGGTTTCGACTTCGACGCCGGAGAAAACAAACCGATCAGAGACCTTGACGAGGCGGCGTTCTTTACAATGAAACTTCTGAATTTCTTTGAAAAGAAAGGCGTCCCGTACCAGATGTTCTACACCGGCGGTCGCGGTTTCCATGTCGTTGTCGATTTCCGGTGTTTCGAACAGCCTCTGGATGTGAACAACCACCACGTCAACAAGGCCATGGCGAAGATGATCGAGGACGAGGCCGGAGGGCTTTTCATCGATGATTCCATTTACTCATCGCGCCGGCAGTTTCGGCTTCCAAATTCCATCCACAACACGAGCGGGCTACACAAGGTGTTCCTGACCAGAGACGAACTTGAGCGCGGCGTCGATCATGTGAAGGCGCTCGCAGCGGCTCCGCGACCGATTCCGCCGATTGACCACACTTCAAGCGAATATCTGTGCCGCTTATACGGCCTTGCGAAGATCGAGGTGGACAAGAAGCCGAAGTACACGGTGAAGGCCGCGGACGTCCGGGAACTCCAGGCGGCGCGACAATCCTCGCCAGACGCTTCGCGGCCCGCGCTTCCCGTTGCCAATCTTCATCATCCACCGTGCATCCGTGAAGCTCTGGAGATCGGCATCAAGGACGGCGCGAAGGCAAACCGCAACATAATCACCGTTTTCCTCGCCACCTATTTCAAAGCCATCGGGCGCGGCCGCGACGAGACCACCGTTTTGCTCACGGACCACGCCATTCGCGTTCTGGCGCGTTTTTCCGGCTCAGGCGCAAAGGAGATCGAATCGTCCACAAAAGGCGCGGTGTCGACGGTTTTTCGCTATGAAAAATACCGCTTCAACTGCGGCACGGCCAAAAAGTTCTGCTTCGCATGCAACGATACGTGTGAGCTGTTCAAAAAATACAGGGAATCGGTGTTCAACAGACGGCTCCAGAAAGCGGATATGAAAGGTTTCACCAGCGCGAACGTCTACGAAACGCCAGAGGAAATCCGCAAAGCCATCGTCGAGCGCGAGGCCGCATATCTGAGCCGTAAGGACGGCAAAAAAGCTCTGCTCGTGCGCGCCCCTGCAGGGTCGGGAAAAACCACGCTCACGTTCGAGCATCTATCAAAATATCCATTCCAGCGCGTGTGCTGGGTCGCATCGCAACATGTGCTTTTCGACAATATCCCGGATCGCCTCAAGGATGACTGGCTTCGGATCGAGGGACGCCATCCCGATGTTTTCGATCCCGAAGGCAACATCATCGACGACGCCAACTGCTCGCGCTACGAGGACTCGAAGCGGCTGCGCGAGAAGCGGCTCAACGTCAACAGGCACCTCTGTTCCAATTGCGCCGACAATGACGCCTGCTCGTATCTGCGGCAGTTCTGGGACAAATCAAAACACTGGTTCATCCAGCAGAAGATGTTTCTCTACAAGGCCGAGGAATTCGTATCCAACTTCGACGTGGTCGTCTTCGACGAGGACATTCTTGGGAATTTCAGGGAAGAGCTTGTCGTAACGGAACGCGACGTCCGCGTGTCTCTCGGTTACGTCGACACGCTTATCGAGGAAATGGAGGCTTACGCCACGGGCGGCACGGACGGCTATGTCGCGCTTCGCAATATCCTCGGCGCGCTCGGAGAACTGCTTGCCCGCGATCCGCCCCGCAAGGCGATCACCGGCGACATCCTACACCGCAGGCTGGACGAGATATGTGTGGAAATGCACGGGATTACGCTGCGAGACCTATTCGGCGCGCTCGGAACGGACCAGTACGAGATCATCGACAAGATACATTTCAGTCTTGCCGATGTGGAACTCCCGCTCAACTTCGTGGAGCCGTTTCTGCGCATCCTGCGGTTCGAGCTTTTCGACAGGGCGAAGGACAGCAATCTAAGCTGCCTCGAACTGAGCCACCGGAAACGGCGGCGCGCCCCGGATTCAAAAACATCTCCTGTGGAGTCCATGCTTCGCGTCTTCCACAAAATTCCTATGCCGCCGTGCAACAAGCCGATTATCACGCTCGACGCCACTGGCAAACCGGATATCTACTCGGTGCTGTTCGAGCGCGAGATCGAACTTTTCGACGCCGCGTACAAATTCAAAAACGAGGTCTGGCAGGTCTTCTCCAGCGCGTCCACGATCACGGCGCTGAACAATCCGCGACACCTGAAGCGAATGCTGGAGGGGCTTAAAAAACTCCTCGAGCTGGAACCGCTCTCTCTCATCATCGTGAAGAAATCGCTCGTTCCGATTATCCAGAAGATGCTGCCGCCCGGCGCGAAATGCATCCATTTTTTCGGCAACCGCGGCTCGAACGAATTCATGGGATTCAGGCAGGTCATCATTTTCGGAGCGCCGGGCTTCGACAAGGAGACGGTTCTCATGTACGCGAGCTGCCTTTATTACGACCGCAATCTGCGGACGGATACCGGACTCGTGAAACGCACGTACACCGGCACGGACAAGGCAGTCAACATTTTCTGCTTCCTGGAGCCGCTTATCCAGAACATCCTCGAAGTGTCCCGCGAGGACGAGGCTTATCAATCATGCAACCGAGGACGCCTGATGTTGTACCCGGACATTCGGCTCGTGTTGCTCACGAACATCGTTCTGGAGCAGATACCGGTCACGCGGCTCATCAGCCTCGACGACCTTGTCGACCGGCAGCCGGACAGCGGCAAAGAAGCGCATCGCGCAGTCATCCGCGACATCATGGAACGGCAGCTTGCTGCCATCGGCTTCATCAGCGTGTCGCGCACGATCCGTCCATTCGTGGAATCCGGCCAAAGTCCCCCGCGTGCGGTCGCACGTTACTTCTCGGACAAGCAGGCGGTAATACCCGTGCCTGCGGCACGTCGCATGGACAACCGCACAGTCGAGCGGCACGTGAAAGAGATTGCCGGTGAAATGAACCTCCTGTCATTGCGCCTGCTTTTCAAAACACCGCGATGCAACGGGTTCATGGAAGTGTGGGGACGGGACGCATCGTGCATTGAGCGCGCCGCCGCATTTTTCGGTGCATGTCCCGGTTACGAAAACCACACCCTCTATGCTCCGAAACAGAAAGGCGGTTCTGAAAAATGCTGATTACAAAAGGCTTTTTTGTCCGTCACGGTGCGTCAAATTGTTTCTATAGAGAACTCCCGCATGATTTCATTATTTATATTAACTCTTTAAAGCTTTTATATAGAAACAATTTGACGCACCGTGAGCACCAAAAAACCAGTATGAATACAAGCGTTTTTGCGTGTTCGTGAATATTTGGCCGGTAATAAAACATCCGAAGGACGGTGAACCTCATGGCAACAACCACAAAACCACGGGCAGCGGTCGCCCCGATATTCAGGAAGCAGGCGCGTGTGCAATCGCAGAAAGAAGATGCGGAACGCACATCATTGCGTGACGCGTTCAATAAGGCGGGCGTCGCCACGTTTGTTTCAACCAGCATGTGCGTAGCACACAAAGGTGCGCAGCATATCGTCTCTGAACTCATCTACATCGGCGACATCGCCCACTATCGTCTGACGCCTCTCTTCTGGGCTTATCTGCGTCACGCTTTCGACAACGCAACCCGCGCGTGCGAAGCCTGGAAACTGGATGGTTCCACATATTCGGAACTGTTGGAACGCATCTCGCGCATCTACAACATGGCGCTCATGCAGTTCGGCGAAACCGACATCAAATCTGCGGAGCAGTCGTTCACGCCCGCGAAATGGAAACGACACTGCGAGCGCCTGGCACAAGGGGCAAAGCCCATCAATGACGAGTTCGATACCGATATGCAGACAGGCACATACAGATTTCCTGCTGACGGAACCGGCGCATACCACCCGGTCTCGAAGACTGCACTCGCACTCGTTGACGCCATCCGCGATAAGGCGATTGCCGCAGGCTGGACCATGCCCCAGTTATACCGCAACGTCGGCATTGCAAACCGCGACTGGGGACTCGTCTGCTATATCGGCCAGGAGGATCGCATCGGCGCGATAACCCGGCAATCCATCGAGATCGTGCATCGGTCAACTGGTGGTGCCCGCTCGCTTCATTTCTACAACCACGAGGTCGATCAGCCGTGGTTGCGCCTGCCGACTGACGGCAATGCTCAGAATACTCGCTCTGAAAAAGAAGGTGGTGAGACTCATGAAATATAAAAATGCTCTCGATATATTGCCGCCCGATCTCGTGGAACAGATACAGAGTCATTTCAAAGGCGGGCTTATGTGGATTCCTTGCGCGAAGGACCATTTCCGGGAACGCAATGAACTTATCGTTTCTCTCGTCAAACAAAATGTGTCCGTACCGGAAGTTGCCCGGCTGGCTCAGGTGTCGGAACGCTGGGTCTGGGAACTGGTCCGCCGATCAAAGAACGCCCGAACCGGCACTGAACAAAATTAATTCTTGCTTCAGTCGCGGAAAAATCGGGGGCATTTAGCGTATGTAATAAGTAGAGGCATAGTTCGTTTTGCGCCATCGTCATCATCAAGCATAAAACGCGAAAATCTTCTTTTCCGCGATCCTCCCGCAGTTCCGGCGACCCGCCACAGCGTAACGATAGATCGGTAAAAAACAATGACGTTCAAACCGTTGAATGAAAACATCCAGCAGTGTACCGCGACCAGTAGAAGCACGGGTCGCCGGTGCGAGAATCCCGCCGTCAACGGTTATACCGTGTGCAGGCTTCACGGCGCTCACAAGAAGAGGTCTCCGAACGACCCACCCAAGAAAACGAAGAGCGGACGTCATTCCAACGTCATTCAGAAATACAAAAACAAACTGAATAAGACCGCCGAGGAACTCGGCGTCGATCTGTCGGTCGGCCTGAAACACGGATTTCTGGCGTTCGATATTCTCACCCCGGAAGAGCGGCAGGACTTCCTCTCCGTGGTTAAACAGATGCACGAGGACTTCCAGTTAAACAAGTCTTCGGATTTTTACGCCACGGAACTCGTCGCCACGAACCTGATTCTCTTTCGCCGGGCAGTGAAAAACGACGACGTGAAGGCAGCAGAGGCTTACGACCGGATGGTTCGGATGCATCTCTCGGATTTGAAGGCCACGAAGAGCGCCCGCGAAGGCGACACGATCAATGTGAAGACCACACCAGCGGAATGGGCGGCTTCGATTCTGAAGAGGGTCGAAGAGGAAGAGGCTCAGGAACTGGCCGGCGGGGGCGGCGCCTTTTCTGAAGAATCGAAAAACAGCGTCGCATTTGATGAAGGCGACGATGCAAATAAGTCCGATAAAACCAAGACCTTTGAGGAGTGAAGCGTCGCATTTGACGACAAATACGACGGTGCCGGAGACCTCCGACCCTCGTGGACAGAGCCTCTGACATCGCCGGAGAAACACACATAGCAGGATATTCCCGAACAGCCCGCTCCGACCAGACGGTCCCTGCGGGCAATGAACCTTGATAACCGAATCGAAGCAACCGCACCGTTTGCGCACGGTCGCGCACCGTTTCGCGCCTGTCGCGTTTTGTTGATGAGATCGAAGCATTGATCGGCATCGCGGCAAAACCGAAATTTCAAAGCGACCGACCCCCTACAGGGGTAAACAGAGCGGGGTAAATTTCCCGGCGTCGGCAATTCCCATTTTCGGTCTTTGCCCCAGAGAGAAAAGAGACCGGCAAGCGGCCTCTTTGAATCACGGCTGTCGGCGCGGAACATATTTCTACCCCGGCTCCAGATGGAAGTCATCGACGGCTTCGGCGCTCTTTATCTCGCCCTCGACCTCACGGAAAATGTCGCGGAGCTTGAAGGAAACATTGGCGGGCTTTCCAATCACTTTTGACACGAGAATGAAGTCCGTATTGTAAGACTTCCCGTCCATCCAGCCGCCGATGCAGACCGACTCTTCGGAACACAGCATCCCCATGTGGGACGCTTTCAGGTTCTCGAACGAGTCGCCCCGCGCCACGTAGGGACGGATGAACCGCTTTGCGAGTTCATGCGCCGCCTGTTCTGTTTCGTAGGAAATATGTGATTCCATGCGGCGCTCCCTTCAGATGGTTTCCATCGCTTGCTGTAACGCTTCGGACGGCACGTGGGCGTAGATGGTCGTCGTTGAGATGTGTCGGTGGCCGAGACTTTGCTGAACGAGCGCGAGGTTCCCGGTCCGCTCGAGCAGACTGGTGGCGAACGTGTGGCGCAGACCGTGAACGGAAATGTTCTTCTCGATGCCCGCGTCGGCAAGCCACTCATCGAACGAGCGTTGCACCTGCCGGACGGACAGGCGGCGTCCCTGATTGCTTACGAACAGCGCGTGGGTTTCAACCGGCATTTTCCGGCGCTGTTTCAAGTACACATCGATATCTCTCCGAACCCGGGCGTTCAAGAAACGTACCCCTTTGTGTCCTCCCTTGGCAAAGACAGTGATTTTCTTCTCCGCAAGATTCACGTCATCGACGCTGAGATGGACAAGTTCGGAGACACGGATACCGGTGTTGAGAAAGAGGCTCACAATGGCAAAGTCCCGGAAGGCTTTCTTCCCGCGAGTATTCGAAATGGCCTTGAGGAGTCTCTTTTTCTCGACATCGGT
>MWCD01000095.1 GCA_002069885.1 bacterium ADurb.Bin236
TTTTCAATAGCTCGAAGCTGAGGCCGGGGTCGTCCGCCGCGAATCTCAGAAGAACCGCCAGCCTTTCATTGTCCATAGCGTTGACGAGTTCGCCCTTTTCTCTGGGGCTGCAGAGCCTTAACGCGCCGCACAGGTCGCCGGGATGGAGTTTTTCGAGGTGTTCCCTCAATAGATGCGGGTTCCCGCTTCTGATCTGCTCCATCAGGATTTGTTTTACTCTTCTGTTTGAAAGGTTTCTTAAGGGAGTCATTGAGGTTTCCGGGAGCGCGGGCGGCGCGGCGGCTATTTGCTAAAAAACACAAGCCGCGATTTTCTATCGTCCCGATGTAGGCCTCCGATGGAAATTCGCGGCTTGTGAATCTGTTCCGGCTTGCGCCGGATTATCTGTATCTCAATGTCAGTTTGCCCGGAGCCACGATGTATTTCAGCCGCAGCTCGATGGGCTTGCGCCAACTGGACGGCATAGTGACGTCGGACTTGCGCTGAAGGTCGATGTACAGCGTTCCGAGGTTGTTAAGAGCCTCGGTGAAAGCCGGGTCAATGTCCAGAGTGCGCTTGTAGGACATCGCTGCTTGGTCGAGAAGCCCGATATTGGTGTACATCACGCCGAGGTTGTAGTGTGTCGTCGCGTCGGACGGGTCAAGGTCTCGGGACCTTTCCCATTCTTTGATCGCGGCGTGGAACATTCCGCGCTGGGCGTACACGATGCCGAGGTTGGTGCGCGCTTTGATGTAGGAGGGGTCGACGCGGATGGATGATTTCCAAGCGTTAATGGCTTCGTCGATCATGCCCTTCTGCGCGTATGCCACTCCGAGGTTGTTATAGTCGTGCATGTCGCCGCCGCTTATTGCGACGACCTGTTTCCATTCGCGTATGGAAGCGTCGAAGTCTCCGCGCATCAGATGGCTTACGCCGAGGCTGAAGTGTGTCGGAACGTAGTCGGGATTGATGTTGCTGGAGCGCTGCCACGCCTTAATCGCGTTCTCATGGTCTCCCGCTTTGCTGTAGACCGCGCCGAGTATATAGAATGCCATCGCGTCGTTCGGGCTGTCCTTGAGGAGTTCGCCGAGGTGATAGACGGCTTTGGCGTATTGCCTTCCGCGAGTGTAAACGATTGCTAGGTTAAACCTGACGGTGTTGTTTCTAGGATCGAGCGCGAGTGTTTTTTCCCATTCGGCGATCGTGCCGTCAAGCATGTTTTTCATCAGGTAGGCCGCGCCGAGGTTGTAGTGAGCTATCGGGTCGTTGGGAACGATTTCGAGAGCTTGCTTGAGCATGACTATCGATTTCGACAGCGGGTCCGACGACTGGTACGCCTGTACGGTGATTTCGGTTTCTCCGATGGAAATGTCGCTGACCGGAACGAATCTCTGCGCGTCCGGGGTCGGGCGCGGGATGACGGTCTGGCCGGCTGATGTTGTAGCAGACGCGCGCGCGGTCTCCAAGTTGTTTTTCGCTTCGGTGTATCCGGGGTCAATCTCTAGAGCTATTTCCCATTCGGCCATCGCCTGATCGACTTTCCCCTGCTTGTAGAACACGACGCCGAGGTTGTTGTGCGCGTCTATGTTCGCGGGGTCGAGGGCGATCGCTTTTCTGTAATAGAGGGAAGCGTTGTTCAGATCGTTCATTTCGTCGTAAACAATTCCGATGTTGTTGTGTATCTCGGAGCTGTCCGGACTTAGTTTGAGAGCCGAGTCAAACGCATCGAGGGCTTCTCTATATCTTCCCTCGTTGTAGAGCGAAACGCCTCTATTGTTTTGCTCTCTATATGACACCTGCGCGGACGCCGTTGCGGCAGCGACCGAAAGAATCGCGATCAGCCCCAGTGTGGCGTAGCGCCGACGGTTGAGTTTCATAAGTGAACGCTCCCCCTTCTGATATTCATGTGGATTATACCATTCCATATATTGACTGACAACAACAACTTAAATAAAAAAGAATTATTCATAGAATACTTTGACGAGGCACAGGCCCCGCGCGGGCATGGTCGGCCCGGCCAGCCGCCTGTCTTTCGATTCTATTATGCCCGGTATGTCTTCCGGGTCTATCCTTCCCCTGCCCGCCTCGACGATAGTTCCCGCGAGGTTTCTGGCCATTTTGTAAAGGAACGCCTTGCCGGTCACCGTGATCGACATGAAAGGCCCATATCGCGATATTTTTATCGCGCGGATGGTTTTCACAGGGTCGGCTGGCGACGAGCCTTCGTTTCTGAACGCCGAATAGTCGTTCGTCCCGACCAGAAGCTCTGCGGCGCGCTCCATTTTTTTTTCGTCGAGCGGAGCCCCGATGTGGGCCGCGAACTTCGCCGACATCGGTATCGGTTCCGGCGACCTGTCTATTGTGTAAACGTACACCTTTCCTCTCGCCGAATGCCTTGCATGAAATTCCGGGGGTGCGCTCTCAGAGTTCATTATCGAGATGTCGTCCGGGAGAAATCTCCTGAGCGCCCGGCCCATCCTGTCCGCCGGGATATGCGACGATGTCGCGAAGTGCGTCGTCTGGCCCGTCGCATGCACTCCCGCGTCCGTCCTGCTGGCTCCGAATACTTCTGATGGAACTCCAGTCAGCCCCAGAACCGCTTTTTCAAGTTCCGCCTGAACCGTCCGCAAACCTTCCGGCTGCCTCTGGAAACCATGAAATCCTGAGCCGTCGTAAGCGACAACCATCATGATTTTCTTTTCGTCAGACGGCATGAGCTATCCGGCTTGCCGATTTCAAAACAATATCCGACTTTTAGCGGAATATATGAACTGATTTATTTGCGACCGCGAGGAAAGCGTCAATCGGCCTGTTCGACATCCATGAAGGTGATGACAGCCATCGGAGCGCCGTCTCCCCTGCGCGGGGGCAACTTCACTATGCTGAAACAACCGCCTTTTCTGTCCGCGTACTTGGGCGCGTATTCCTCGAAGATTTTTTTGAAGGCGATCTTGTCGTTTATCGTCCTTCTAACGCTTTTCTTCGCGGCCAGATCGTTCTGTTTGGCGGTGGTGAGCGTCTTCTCGGCGATGCGCATGGTGGCGCGCGCCTTCGGCTCGGTGGTGATGAGCTTTCCGTGCAGGAACAGCGTGGTCACCTGATTCTTCAGCATGGCCATCCGATGGTCGGTGGTGCGTCCGAGTTTCGCAATATTTCTTCCGTGTTTCATGTCATTAAGCTCCGTTGTGATTCCTTTTCAGCGCGGTTTCGGCGCCGTTTCAAATCAACTCGTCGGGCGCAAGATCGAGGCCCATTTGTATCAGTTTCGCTTTTATTTCCTTAAGCGACTTCTCGCCGAAATTCCTTAGTCCGCGCAGCCTTGTCTCCGACCATGTGATGAGTTCCTCGACGGTCAGGATGTTGGCGTTTTTCAGGCAGTTGTAAGAGCGCACCGAGAGGTCCATCTCGTCGATGGTTCTCTTGAGGTCTTGGCTCTTGCGGATTATCTCCTGCTCTTTTTTCTCTTCTTCAAGCAGAATGCGCTCTTTGAAGTCCACGATGAAGCTGAACTGTTTGATGAGAATGCGGGCGGCTTCGCTTAGAGCTTCCGCCGGGGACACCGTGCCGTCGGTGTCTATCTCAATGACGAGCTTGTCGTGGTCCGTGCGCTGGCCGACGCGGGCCGGCTCGACGAAGAACTTCGTCTTGATCACGGGGGAGAAGACGGTGTCGATGTGCAGCACTCCGCGTTCCTTGGGTATTTCAGGGTTTTCCAGATGCCACTCGGTCGGGACGTACCCTCTCCCGCGCATGACTCCGATTTTCATCTTGATAGTCTTGTTGGTGGTCACCGTGCAAAGGTGATAGTCTTTGTCTACGATTGTCACCCTGTCATCGGTCTGGATGTCGCCGGCCTTGATTTCGCAAGGGCCTTTTTTCTCGATGACGAGCTCGACTAGCTCTTCGGACTCGACGCCGACGCGAAGCCCCTTGAAATTGATGAGGATGTCGGTGACGTCTTCGACCACGCCGTCGATGGATGAGAACTCGTGCAGGACGCCGTCTATTTTAATATAGACGATGCCGGAGCCTGTAATGGAGGAGATAAGAATCCTCCGCAGCGAGTTGCCCAGCGTGGCTCCGAAGCCCCTTATTAATGGCTGGATGTTGTATTTTCCGTAAAGCGCGTTGCCGCCGTCAAGCGGCTTCTCCTCTACGATTCTGATGTTCGGTCTCTCGAAAGCTTTCATTAAGCCTCCCTGAATTATCGAGAATAAAACTCTACGATGAGGTGTTCCTCGAACGGGATTTCAAGTTTGTCGCCCGCCGGCAACTCCAACACCGTTCCTTTAAGCTCGATCGGGCTTGTCTGCAGCCAGCTCGGTATGCGCGCGCGTTGCGCCGCAGCGTCCGCCGAGTCCCTTATTCCCTGTATCTTCTTCGACTGTTCCTTCACTTCCACCACGTCGTTTGCGCGAACGAGGTAAGACGGGATATCGACCAGCTTCCCGTTGACCTTAATATGCCTGTGGCGGACGAGCTGCCGCGCGAAGCCTCTCGAGCTTGCGAAGCCGAGTCTGTACACCACGTTGTCCAATCTGCGTTCGAGAGCTTGGAACAGAGCCTCGCCGGTGATGCCTCTCTGGGCTGCTGCCATTTCGAAGTATCTCCGGAACTGCACTTCGGACACGCCGTACATCCTGCGGGCGCGCTGCTTTTCCTTCAACTGTTTGCCATATTCCGACATGTTGCGCTCTCTTCGGGAGAAACGCCCCAGATGCCCGGGCGGATACGATCTTCTTTTGAATCCGCACTTGTCTTCTATTTGGCAGCGCTCGCCTTTGAGATAGAGCTTCATCCCGGCCGAGCGGCACTGTTTGCATTGAGCTTCTTTGTCCTTCGCCATCTTGAATCCTCTTTCTCCCTTTCAGGATATGTCAAACCTTTCTGCGTTTTTTCGGCCTGCATCCGTTGTGCGGGATGGGGGTGACGTCTCTGATGAGCCTGATGTTGAAGCCTTGGGCTTGGAACGAGCGGATAGCCGATTCCCTTCCGCCGCCCGGCCCCTTCACCATGATGTCCACCGTCCTCATCCCCATAGCGCCGACTTCCTTGCCGACGTTTTCAGCGGCAAGCTGGGCGGCGTACGGAGTGCCTTTTCTAGAGCCTTTGAAGCCCACCGCGCCCGCGCTCGAAGTCGACAACGCATTTCCGCGCATGTCCGTAACGGTGATTATGGTGTTGTTGAAAGTCGATTTGATATGCACGACTCCCTCTGTCACCGTAATCTTTTTTCTGGTCTTTGTTTTGCCTTTCTTAGCCATTCGAGAATCCTTCCCTTAATAAGCTGTCAGCCTTTTTTGCCCGGCTTGCCTTTTTTGAGTCCCACCGGCCGTTTGCGGCCCTTTTTCGTTCTCGCGTTGGTTCTGGTCCGCTGTCCGCGAACTGGCAGGTTGGTCCTGTGCCTAAGCCCGCGGTAAGAGCCGATCTCGATGAGCCTCTTGACGTTGTTCTGCAACTCGCGCCTAACTTCGCCCTCGACTTTATACTTCGTCTCTATTTCCCGCCTCAACCTCGAGATCATGTCCTCGGACAGGTCCTTGACCTTGATGTCGGGATCTATCCTTGCGTCCTCAAGGATCTTCATCGCAGTCGTGTCGCCTATTCCATGGATATATGTAAGCGAGACTCTGACTTTTTTGTTTCCCGGGATATCAACTCCCGCAATGCGCGCCATATCGCCCTCCCGCAGTCAGGTTCAGTGTTCAGCCCTGCCGCTGTTTGTGTTTCGGATTGTCGCAGATCACCCTTAGCACTCCGTGCCTCTTGATGATCTTGCAGTTCTTGCAAATCTTTTTTATCGACGCTCGCACTTTCATATCGACTTCTCCGTCCCTCGATGTCCGATTCAGGGATTGACTTCAGGCGCCGGCCCGCTTCTGCCGCCGCCTCTTCCCGCAGTCGGATATCTCCATGTTATTCTTCCCCGGTTGAGATCATACTGGCTTAATTCAAGTTTGACCTTGTCTCCGGGCACTATCCTTATGAACCGCATGCGTATCTTGCCCGATATGTGGGCGAGCACCTTGTGTCCGTTTTCAAGCTCTACGCGGAACATGGCGTTCGGCAGCGATTCAACTATTTTTCCGTCAACTTCTATTACGTCGTCCTTGCTCATGTCTATCCTTTAATTACAGTTTACGGCAGCGTCAGAATCCTCGGCCCGTCCGCCGTAGCGACCACCGTGTGTTCGAAGTGGCACGATAGGCTCGCGTCTGCGGTCACGTATGTCCATCCGTCTTTCAACTCCCGGACGTCGTACCCGCCCATGTTGACCATCGGCTCTATTGCGGCCGTCATTCCCTCGACTATTTTTATTCCCGTTCCCGCGTTTCCGTAGTTTGGAATCTGCAGGCCTCGCTCGTGCATGACTGTGCCGATTCCGTGCCCTACCAACGCCCTCACCACCGAGAATCCCCGGGACTCGACTTCCTTTTGAATCGCCGCCGAGACGTCGCCCACTCTGTTGCCGGGCCGCCACTTTTCGATCCCTTTGTGCAACGATCTAAGAGTCGTTTTCATCAGGTCGTCCACTTGGGCCGGCGGTTCGCCTCCCACGTAATGGGTCACTGCCATATCCGAGTAGTAGCCTTCAAGGATCGCCCCGCAGTCAACTCCCACAA
>MWCD01000096.1 GCA_002069885.1 bacterium ADurb.Bin236
ATGTGGAGCAAACTCATCCCTGACAGGGAGGAGGTGAAGCGGCTGCGCATAATTCGTTGCTGTGCATAATACCGGAACTCGACCGTCCCGCGATACCACACGTTGTGAAGGTTCAGTCCCCGGTAGCGGGTCGAATCGTAGTGCGTCGGGCTTTGATTCTGGTAACCGTACCAGAGCTTGTTGAGTTCGTCTTTTGATTTCGGTTTGCGCTTTTCAATTTTCTCGATGAACTCGCCGCTCACTTTTTTCGCGTAAGAAGTGAGCCGCCGTTCGTTTACGTCGAGGGCTTTTACGATGAGGTCTTCCTGTTTGTTGACGATTTTGGCGAGGTTGACGATGGCTTTGGTTGTGAAGGCGTCGGCATCGAGATGGATGTGAACGCCGCACTGGCTGCTTGTGTGCGCTCCGGCGGCGCGGACCGCCCGGACCACTTCCTGTAGCTGCTCGATGTCCCCGTAAACAAGTATCGGGCTTACGATTTCAGCCCGATACTTTGAATCCACGTTGGTTAGCGACCCGTCGGCGACCACTTTCCATTTCCGGCCGCGGGCGTCGGTGACCTCCCATGGGTCGTGGCATTGCGGCATCCCGACGTGCAGAACCGTGCCGCCGACCACCGTCTGGATGGCCCGCGCAACCTTCTCGCGGGTCTGCCGAACCGTCTCGATCTCGATCCCGAATCTGATTTCTTTTAAATCCATCTGCATCCGCCTCCGTTTTCGCAAAAGGTCCTTTGTTTGCGTCTTTTTTTAATTCCACACACATGTTCGAGCCGGGGGCGGGTTAAGTCAAGCCAATTTTAATAGAATAATGTTAAATAAATGTAATAAATGAAGTATTGCAATCTTAATTGATTATCATGACTGTCTTAGCGCGTATGAAGCCTAAAAACGGTCGTAAACAACTAAATGCGGGAGCCGGAAATCCGCTTTAAACGAAAATCAAAGCTATTGTCCCCGGTTCCGGGTGATCCTGTAGAATTGGAATTCAGTGGGATAAAGCAGAAATCGCTCGCACCGGAAGGATGCGGTGATTACCCGGCGGCGGGGCCGAGCAGATAGTCTGTAAAGCTGTAACAAATCGGAAATGAATATTTCTAGAAAATGCGTGTGGGCTACATGCTGGTTTTGCAGTAATCAGAAGACGTTGTGTGGTCTTTTTTTTCGGTTTTGAGTGGGCGCGTTGGGCTGGAAAAAGCATTTGATTTGCTGATTTTTCCCTTCAGGCGTCAGGATCATATAAACTGTGGGTTTCGGGATGTTTTCGGCAACTGCGATGCGCGCTACATTAATGCGGGTTCTCGTCGGCCGCATCATTGGACGGTTTTTCTTTTGCGAGTCGCATAGAAAGCACGATTCTGTCGCTGAATCAGCACGTTGAAAAGATCATGACAAGGGCATGAATGAGCGCAAAAACATTCCGCCGTTCCGCCAATAAGACTGCCTATCCTAATAGAAAAAACGAACAGCACTCCCATAAGCGATGTTGTTTGGAGAGTATTCAAGATTCTTGTCTAATTTTGGTCGCCAGTTGTGCCGCATTGCCTAGAATCAAGCATGCAAAATTGGAATATCAATCGAAATCCAGTATCTCGCCAAGCCATGATTTGCGCTTTTTATGTCCATGATATATCCTGTTGTCTTCATCATAGTGACTGTCTTGTTTTTTTTGGTGTTTCTGTTCGTAATACTCATGTGGGCGTCTCTCTTCATGTCGACGAGGCGCTTCGCTCGCTGAACGTTCAATGAGTTTGTCCAACTCGCCCCTGTCCAACCAGATACCGCGACACTGTGGACAGTAGTCTATTTCAACACTTTGCCGATCTGTCATTAACAAATCTACTCCGACGCATACGGGACATTTCATAACGCTCCTCCTTTGCTTTCTGTTTCCTAGGTTGAAACAACCTCAATCAGGCAAAAATCACTGGTTTCTCTTTCCCGCGCCAAAACCTCCTAATATTGCCTGTCATGAGATTGTTCCTCCGTTTTTAGTTCATGCGCATATTTTTTCAACGCGGCGATTCTATCGCTCGTCGCCGGGTGCGTCGAAAACATATAGGCCCATTTAGGGGTTGTTTCCGTTTTCTGTAGGATCTCAAACAACCGGATCGTGCCTTCAACATCTCCATAGGTTTTATACACAAGGAGCACTCCGAACCTGTCCGCCGCTTCTTCCTGCTCCCGAGAATATCTCTTATCCATCAGAACAAGAGCATTTCCTCCGAGGAATCTGCCAATTTCAGATTCTCCGAGAAAATATGTTACTATTAAACGGATTCCCATGGCGCGGCCAAGACCTCTTAGATGATCTCGGTAGCGAAAATGACCAAGCTCATGCCCTATCACAAAAGCCAACTCAATTTCCTCATTGAGCGAATTCATCAATCCTCTGGTGACGCCAATTCCGCCGCCGGGCAGAGCGACTGCGTTGGGAGCATCCTGCTCAATAATGAAAAGACGATAATCCAAAGGCGGAACCTCATTATGGACGACAAGTTTTTCAAGAATGCTTTGCAGCCTCGTCAGAGGTTCGTCCTTGTTTCCCGTTTTCGCAGCAGACGATAATTCTGATGATGGCGTTTGATAATTGCTAAAAATCTGCTTTTCAACGCTGACAGGAATCCTCGCAACCAACGCATTCACACCATACCCCAGAAAAAAATATCCCAAGACGCCTATCACCGCTATCCCGACTATATACATGAGAAGGTCTTCGAATATCTCGCCTCGTTCGTTCAGCGGAATGAATAATCCCCCATAAAGACGTTTTTTCACAATCTGTCCTTTCCGCCAACCTGCGTGTGACTTTTTTCGAATCTGCGCTTGAAATCGGACGACTATATGACCAATCATCAGCGCGCCAAACACTCGTTATGTATAATAATAAATAGTAGGAGTCCTGTTCTCAACTATATGGAGATTTCACATACGATATTCTAATGCCCTGAGAAAACACCGCGCCCGCTCCACCTAAAACCTCTGCACGGTTTTTGTGGGAAGATCATTTCGCGAGGTGTCAGAGAATTATTCTCTGACCCGTTTCACCGTTTTGTCTTTTATCATTTCTTGCAACTCGATCAATAAAGCTCTCTCCTGTATGTCTATGTGGCCGTCTTCATCGGCAATTTTCATAATATCATTGTATTCCGCGTCCGTGATTATGTGATCTTGAATGGCCTTTTTGATTAAATCGTGCATTCTGTGAGCGCTGTCGCTTGGTTTCATAATATCATCCTCCGATTTTCAATCGAGTTATTCCGGTTTTTTGATGTTCTATTTTTTTCTTAAGCTCCTTGCCTGCGATGAAAAAAAGCGATCATTTAACCGACATTCCCCATATCAAATACTGCCTGTCTCCAATCAATCTTGATCTTCCGAATATCTGGAACCCCTCACCTGTCAGTCTTCATAAGCACAAAACACAGTCGAGCATTCTACCAGAAAACCTCGCAAAAATAAATGCATGGAGAAAAAGTCCGCTATCCGCAGTTATCTATTGATTCTACTGTGACAAGAAATTTCATGCCGGACAGCATCGCAATCTGTTGATTTGCAAAAGGATTTACGCTGATACGTGTCTTGCAATAAATACTACCCCTGCCAAAGAAAGGAATCTACAACCGCCGATTTCCTGTGGAATACCATTAAGCGTTACCTGCAAAAAAAAAGAACGCCGCTCGGCATTGTAGCGGCGTTCTAGGGGCATTTCGGTGTCGTGGAACTGTCTATTTCCCGTGCAGGGTATCCATGTAGTGAGGGGCATCCACCTCGTGGATCGCTTCGTTTAAGGTCAAAGGAACCACCACCCCTCAGAATGTTTTCTTCAGCCACTTGCCGACTTTGTGGCCGAGTTTGTTTGTGAGCGTGGTGGGTTCGATTTTGACGGCGCCGTTGGTATCGACGGTGACGCCCACGCCGGGGATGAGTGTGTCGGAGAAGACTTCGAGGGGTTCGCCTTTCTTTTTGCGAATGGTTACTTTTGAGTTGACGGCGTCCACGGCGGCGACGACGCCCGCCACTTTCTTTTCAGGCACAACGCCGGTGGCGAGTATCAGTTCTTTGGCGCGGGTGGAATCAATCTCGCCTGTGGCGAGCCGTTTCAACGCGCTGTCGGCCGCGTGAGCAAGCTCTTCGCGCGCATCATGGCCGAGTTTGAAAAGGATTCCGAGCACGGCCACAATGAGCGGCGCGAGCGCCTTGACGATCTGAAGCAACTGCTCGAATGAAAAGTTCATGTGATGCCTCCATGTTTTGCGGGCTGAAAGCCCGGATTATTTTCCCGCCGCTTTTTTTATCGGCCTGCGGGCGGCCGGTTTTTTTGTTTCCTGCAGGAGATTCAAAATGTCGCGGTGATTTTCATGCTGCACGGCATGCTCGTCGTGAACCTGCTTGCGGAACTCTGAGAGATTGCTCGTGAGCGCGGACATCGATGTGGCGTTCTGCACTACGATCTCCTTCAACGAACAGACAAACCGCTCCGTTAACTCTTTGCGCTCCTTGCACACCTCGTCGAGCGCGGCGTTCTGCTGTGCGAGCACGTTGTCCTTGTCGGCAAGACGTTTCTCGAACGAGCCAAGAAGCTGCGGGATCAGCCCTTTGAAGATGCCGAGCAGCGTGACGACGAGCGTCGCGAGTATGCCGCCCAGTTGAACCAGAAGATTGTTTTCCATGCGCTTTTCTCCTTCCTTTTCACATTGAGTAGTTGCCGGTGGCGTTCGTGACGCCTGATTCGCCGTTTGTGTCCTTGTAAACGTTGTCTCTGGATATGGAAACAATCGACGAGGAGCACCAGACGGCGTAATCCTTCACCGTGTTGTTGAACTCCTCGATGATGTTGTTGTGGATGGAAACGATGTCGCCGCTGCCCGTGCTTTCGCACAGGATGCCCACGGCGGCGCGGTTAAACATATCGCCCGGCAGAGAGAGAGCCGGGTTGCCCGCGATGTGGTTGTCGCAGATGGAGTATCGGCCCCCCGCAGACGGGATATTGGAATAGACGCTTATGCCGAAGCAGTAAAGCCCGCCAGAGATGGATGCCGGAAGTTCGACATAGTTGCCGGACACCACCGCGAAGCCGCGCGTATGTCCGACCTCGATGGCCTCCTCGTAGCCGACGTTGACGCAGATGTTGTCTCTGACGACGATGTTTTTGAATTCGACGCACCTGATTCGCGGAGCCACGCAGTTTCTGATTATGCCCTGCGACGCTTCCGCAAACGTTGAGCCGTGAAGCGAGATTGACTCGCCCGCCGCGCAACCCTCGACGCTCGCGTGAGAGCCGTGAGTGGAGTAGTTGGCGGTGATGTTCGCGGTCGCTTTGACGTCTCTGACGCTCAGGACGCCGTATTTGCCGTTGACGGTGAGCGACTGGGCGGACAGCGCGGCGACGGAGAGATTTTTCCCGTCTGCAGGCGTGACGGACAGAGCGGAACTGAAGACGGAGGCGTCCCGCCCCTCGCCGACGATGGCGACGTTGCCGAGGCCCGTCTTTGTAGTTCCGGCGTATGCGCCCTTGCGGATGAATACGAGGCCGTCGCCGCCGGCGAGATGGTCGAGCGCGTCAGAGAGGGTGGAGAAATCGCCGTTGCCCGCCGAGTCAACGATCAGGGCGGCCGTGCGCCCATGAATTTTCGACAGTCCGTTGACGCCTCTTTCAAGATGGTCGGCGAGCGTCCACGCCGTTCCTTCCTGCCCGAAGTGCTGTGAGCCAATGTTCAAGCTACTGTTGAAAGAGACGGTGTGCAGAGCGGAGTGTTCGGCGGGGTCGCCGCCGCCAGACACGCTGTCGACATAGCCCTTGGTGGCGGCGTCCGTGTCGTCAACCGGCGCGGGCACGTTGACGATGGGGCGGTGGTTGGCGTCGAACACCGCGCTTGCGCCCGTCTTGAACGCCGCGTTGACGACGCCTTTGTAAACGCCGTAAGTGATGTGCAGAGCGGGCCATGTGCCAGCGCCCCAGTCGCGGTTGAAAACGAAATCGGTGTTGAGGTGAAAATTGTTGTAGGCCAGCGAGTTCTTGTTCGAGCTTGTGAGGTTGGGATAGAGTTCGAGGTACATCCCGTGGAACGCGCACCAGCGCAGAGCCGCGTTGCCGACGTTGCGATAGGCAAGATCGTCTTTAGGCAGAAGATGCGTGTCCATGATGTGCCCGGCGAGCGACCATTCGAGGCCGGAGAGAGCGGGGTGAGAGGTGACGCCGCCGCCGCCCCCGCCGTGAATCGCCGCGTCGAGCAGATGCGCGCCCAGAGTGTCGTTGCCGTTGACGTCGGGGAGAATGAGAAGTCCGTTGTTGAACGACGGTGTGTGGATTAGGGAGTGAGCGTTTGAAATCTGCGACTGCGAGCATTGTCCGGGCAGAGTGGAAACGGGTACGGGGTCGGAGCCGCCGCCCGCGTGAGTGGCCGCGTGAGGGCCGACAACGCCCATGCCGCCCTCGACGGTCTCGATGCGCCCGTCAATCTCATCGAGCACCTCGTTAAGCGTTTCGCCCGCGTACTTCGGGCTGTCCACATCGATGTCTTCGTCATGATGGCGGTGGCCGCCTCCGGGGCGTCCTCCCGCGCGGCTCTCG
>MWCD01000097.1 GCA_002069885.1 bacterium ADurb.Bin236
AAATCTCGACCACGCTCTCGGCGACGTCGCCCTAACGCAAGACCTGCGCGGCTGCGCAGTCCGCGTCAAACAGGTCTTTTTCACATCGGAAGGCGTTGTCGACACCGATCTGGCGGGCGAGGATTATATTCTGCTAATCTCAGGCCGCGTCGAAGACGTCTCGATAACGCAATCAATATTCACACTGCGCGTCCGCTCCCCCCTAGCCGCTCTCGAACGCACTATCCCCGTGCGCAATTTCGGCACAGCCTGCCCGTGGATATTTGGAGACACTGACTGCGGGTACGACGCGGAAGCGACGGCCCTCGCAGATCAGGCGCTAGACGCTGACTCCACCGCAACGCTAATTCTCGACTCAGCGCGCACCGAGGCGGATGATTACTGGCGCGACGGCATAATTGAAATCACCTCCGGGACTCTCTCCGGAGAGCGGCGGCGAATTCTTTCCTCGACAGAGGGCGAGATTACCTTGGAGCGCCCTCTGCCGGGGATTCCCGCCGCAGGCGTTACATACGATATCGCTCAGGGCTGCGATAAATCGTGGGACACCTGCGGAGATCGTTTCGATAACCAGTCCGAATTCGGCGGGTTCGTTTCGCTCCCTGCCGAAATACTAAAAACCTGAGAGGTATCCCTATGTTAAAGTTTTTCGCAGCAGTCGCGCTCGCCGCGTTCCTCGCGGCGACTCCCGCCTTCGCAGGCTCCCTGCAGGAAGCTCAGCGCCGCATCGGAACGGACCGGCTTGCGCATTTCGCCGGCGGCGCCGCCTGTTCTTTGGCGGTCGAACGCGCGTTCCATCGAGACCCCGCCCCCGGACTCTCCGGCGCTCTGCTCACACGCCGCTACAAAAAAGCAAAATCTTTTCTCTTCTGCTCAGGCCTCGCCTATGTGAAAGAACTGTCCGACACATCTTTCGACCGCGCCGACCTTGCGGCGTCAGCCGCAGGCGCGGCGCTCCCGCTGTTTGAAATCAAATTTTAACAGGAGGGAATTATGAAAACGCCTCTCACTCCCGAAGACCGCGCAATCGTAGAGCGAGATATCCTCGCATGGCGCGAGGTCCGTCAGATGTACGAATTCTGCGGAGACGCCGACGGCCGCGAAGCGCTCGAAGAGAAAACTTCTGAGTGCATCCTGTGCCGGGTACACGAGGAACATGATCTGGAAGAGTCCGCCGGCCGCGTTACCGCCATTGCCAAATGCCGTCGCTGCCCCATTGTAAAATCAACAGGCCGTACGTGTCTGGCCGCATACGAGAGCGCCGGACTCCCACTAAACTGGGAACGCGCCGCCGCCGCCGCTCTGCCCGTAATCGACCGCATAATCGCGTTTTTGCAAAACCTGATAGGAGAATAGCCGGGAATGGGCGATCTTGAAAAAGCCGCAAAATGGATAGTGCCGGTTGCGTTCACGCTTATTGCAGGGGTTGGCAGCGCAGCCACGTGGGGATGGCTGGCCGGTCAGAGCGCGATAGAAGGCCTCATGCTCGGCCTTTCTCTCACAAATTTGTTTAGCAAAAAAGAGGATCAGGGCGGCAGCGCGACATACACTTTCGGCCGCCCCCACAACAACCTCTCAAATTTACTCCCCGTCCCGGTCGTTTACGGCAACATGCGCCTTTACGGCAACGTCGTCTATAACAACGCGACAACGCTCTCAAGTTTCGACCGCGCCATCGCCCTTGCTCAAGGCCCGCTGGCCTCCGTCTCAGACATTCGATTTAATAACAACGCCGTCGCATCTTACCCCGGATGTTCCGCAACAGCCTATTCGGGAACCGCTGAGCAGACGAACGACGAACGCCTAGTCACCTACAGAGGCTCTCTGAAAAACGTCGCTTATATCGCGGCGACCGCCGTTGCATCCGACTCTCTCGCGGGCGACCCCGTAGTCAGCGCCGAGGTTGAAGGAAAAATTATTTACGACCCTTACCTGCCCGGTTCCAGCGGGCCTTCCCGAAACCCCGCAATGATCGCCCGCGATATCCTAATCAACCAAGTCGGACTCCTCAGCGCGGACCTCGATGAAGACTCGTTCGAGGACGTGGCAGGGTACTGCGACGCGGTCGTCACCGGAGAGTACGACCGCGGCGCAAACGTCGCCCTGCTGGGGGCGTGCTCCGGAGGCAACTATCCCTCGCGCGGCAACGACGGCTCAACGTCAAACATCGACGAAGGCTGGTACTGCACAGCCCCTATCAGCGAGGAGCTGACGTATCTCGGAAAACTCACTCTCGACGCCGCATATCTCTGCTCTTTAATAAAACTTTATTTATGGGACGGCGACAGCCGCGAGTTTCTCAATTACAAAATCGAGGCGTCCGCCAACGACTCGGACTATACGACTCTTTTCGACGGCTCCGGCAGCGGCGTTCACTACCACGGCCCGCAAACAATCGAGTTCGAGCGGGCCGAGTACCGCTACTTTAAAATCTACGGCACAGGCAGCACGTATTTGCCGGCCTCCGCCGCAAACCGGTTTCACGTTCAGGAAATCGAGGTGTTCGAGGACATCCCCGCAAAGCGCTTTCAGGCGGATTTTGCTATAGACACAGACCGTCCGGCCCGCGACGTTCTTGACGACCTGCTCGCGAGTTTCGGCGGATTTTTCACGAAATCACAGGGCAAAATCAAACTCAACGTAGATCGCGATCTGGCCGCCACCGAAAATTTTAGCGCGGCCAACATTATCGACGGCGAGGCAGGAGTCGAAATCAACCAGATACCCCGATCTGAAAAACCCAATCGCGTGCGAATCTATTACACGAACGCTGCAGAAGGATACACCCGCGCAGACGTCACGGACGACGACCACGACGACCAGTCAGCGACCGGACGCATCTATCAAAAAGAGGTTTCCCTGCTCTATATAACTCGCGGAGGGCAGGCCCGGCGCATGGCCCGGCAGGCTGGCAACGTTGCCCGCTTCGTTCAGTGGACCGCCTCATGGAGCGCAGGGCTGAACGCCGCCGCGGTCGAACCCGGAGACGTCGTAACGTTGTCGTTGACAACCGCAGGTTGGTCAAATAAAAAATTCAGAGTAACCACTGTCGAGGAAGACCCCGCAAACGGCTCCCGCAAAATTGTCGCCCGCGAGCATCTCAGTTGGATTTACGCAGATCAGGGCGGCGCCACGCCCTCGGCGAGCGACCGGGTCGCCATCCCAGACCCCCTCAGCCGACCGCCGCTCCACGTTTCAAATTTAGAGATTGTCGAGAGCTACGACGGACACAAAGATGGCACATGGATACCGAAAATCGTAGCGACCTTCGACCCCCCCACAGACGCATGGTGGGGCTACGCCGACATTGAATTGAGCGTGGCCACCGCTGACAACTACCGAGTTGTTGGTCAGAGCCGCGACGGCGGCGAGTTCGAAATTAAAAATTTAGTGGCCGGTCAGACCTATTACGTCCGCGCCGTAAGCGTCGGCCGCACCGGACTCCGCGCTCCCGCAACAATGTCCCCCTCCGCCAGCCTCTTGCTTGCCGGCAAGGACACACCGCCCAGCAACGTGACAGGGTTCGCCGTCGGCGGCAGCTCGTATAACGGAGTTTACGATCTGTCATGGAACGACGCCACTGACGCAAACAATGACCTTTCTCACTATGAAATCCGGCGAGGTTCCACCTCTGCGGCGAGTTGGGAATCCGCAACCGTAATATTCAAGGAAATTCGCGCGACAAAAGTCTCTTATCGTCCCACAGCGCTGACGAACTACCTGCAAATCAAGGCGTTCGACCGCTCAGGCAACGAGTCCGCCGCCCAAACGCGGCTCACTATGGGAATCTCTCAGGCGAACGTAGGCACGGTCACGGCCACGCCCGGCCCGTCAGGCATCGAGTTTTCGTGGGCCGTTCCTTCGTCCGGAGCGGGTATTGCTCACTACGAAATCAGGGATGGGGCCACGTGGGCCACCGCCAGCGCGCTAGCGCTCGCAAAAACAAACAGGTTTGTTTTACAACCCACAAAACGAACCTATAATATCCTCGTCCGCTATTACAACAATATCGGGACTCTCAGCTCCGGAGAAACCGCCTGCGCGGTCAATATAGCCGCGCCCACACTCGCGGGCGCGCCCTCTCTCACAGTGTTCCCTCCCTCCGGAATCCTCGTCGATATCACCACCCCCGCGAACGACCTGATAACTCACTACGACGTGCATGTGAGCGAGACAACGCCCTTTACCCCCAGCGCGGACACTCTCCGCTGCACAGCCGGCAAAGGCGTCAACGGAAAAACAACTGTCGCGTTCCCGGCAACTCCCGGCACAACCTATTACGTGCAGGTGTGCCCGATAGATTTTCTCTCCCGCACAGTCGGCGACCAATACACCTATCCGAGCAGTCAGGCGTACCTCGAAGCCCGCCTCATCGAAGGCGACGATATAGTTGCCAATACGATTACGACAAACCACATTACGACCGCAGGCCTCGACGTCGGCGGCAGCGACGAAATGCCCGTGCGGTTTCGTCTCATCGACGACGAGGACGGCGTGGTCGGCTACCTCGGAACCTATCCAAAAGACCCCGAAGACGAAGAGGACGTAGACCGTTACGGCGCGTGGTTGAAAGACTTTTTCCTTCTCGGCGACCCGGCGAATCCGTGGTTCAGCCTTATCGACGGCGTCTGCCGAATCAACGCTGACGTAATCGTAGGCGACGGTGAAGAACCTCTTAACGCATCCGCCGAAACCCAGCAGAACCTTTGCTACAACGGCGGTTTTGACGAAGTGTTTTTTTCGCCGGTTGACATTGTTACTACTCAGTGGCTGCCCGGCTGGACGTTTAGCGCCGACACGGGAGCCTCCGGCGGTTCTCGCCCTCTTGCGATGGACTCGTATGCCGACTACGTCTCGCCTTCGGCCGCCCGCTGCGCGCAACTGCGACACCGCCCGGATTACGACTACAAGATGGTTTCAGATTCTATAAAAGTCGGGCCGTCGAGCGCTTATACACTCTCGCTGGGAATCAGGAAATACCCCGGCAGAACAGCCCGCGCGGTTGTTCGTTTATATTGGTACGATTACTCAGGGGCCGCCAGCGCAACCCCGTACACGGAACTGGACGATTTCGAGCCTACAGACGCAATCGTTCGCGAGTCGTGGACAGCTACCAGTCCGGCAGACGCCCGAACCTGCAAAATTTACATTCAAGCCGCGACCACAGGCGAGGGAACAACCCCGTTTTACCTGTATGTCTCAGCCATAAAATTTGAAATCGGCAGCGACGCCACCCCGTTCACCCCCGCCGCCGCCGATAACCCGAACGCCGCTGTCGGCGTGGTTATCCGCCCCGGAATCGGCTACGAAACATACGACGGCACAGACCTTAACACTCGCATCGGAGATATCGGAGGCCTCGACGACGGCCTCTCCGGAACTATCGCAGTCGGGACGAAGGGAATATGGAGTAAAGGCAATTTCAACCTCCTCTCCGCCGCAGGCGACCTCCTAATCTCAGCAGGCGGCATCCGCGAGGAAGCGTTTATAGCAGGAACCCTTGCCGAAACAGTCCTCAAAACCGCTCTCATGGACAAAATTCAGACCTCCGGCAACACCACCTCCGCTATGCCCCACGACTATCACTACGGGATTGTCGCAAAAGGCGAAACCACGATGGACGATCACACTTTCCCTCTGGCAGTGTATCACGGCATCGGAGGCGGCAAAGGGCCGCTGGTCAGCTCGGCTGTAAAATGGGGCACAGGCGTGAATTTCGGCAACTACGCGGAGAACCTCCCGGTTTACAGAGTCTGTTACGATTCGGTCAACGAGGAAAACGTGCTGACGGCAATAGTATGCTGGTCCGACGCCTCGTATATTTATTTTGACGCGTGGATTGTCCCTCTGAATGCAACCGCAACAGACTACACCGAGGACAATATGCGCAGGCCGTCTTCCACAGAATTGGAATCCCTGTTTTTTCTTCCGAGAATAATTTCACCGCGTTGGGAGTTAGACTACGCCCCGCCGTCAGCCGTGCAATTCACGTATATCATTCACCGGGAGGCGGCTACCGTCACATAAACACACAAGGGTGGCACGCACAAACTCGTTTGTGCGTGAGAGAAAACCCCACAATAAAAGGAGCCTCAAATGGACAAATATTACGCAAAATACGAACTTGAAACAGGCAAAGTAATCGCCGTCGAGCAACGTCCCGAAGGAATTCTCCCCCTCAACGAAAAACCCGACATGAGCAAACGCTGGATGGTTTGCCACAACCTAGCCCTCGAACAGGACGAGCTTTTCGAGTGTCCGGAGGTCACGCTCGCGGTCTCTTACATTAGCGAGAAAATCACAACGGCGGACAACGTCGTCGTCGCCGCAGGCCCGGCGGATCGCGGACTCGATCTCCCGGAGGGGCGCGACCCCGGCGAAACGTTTCTCGGCGTCTATTACCCCGCCGATCTCCCCCCCGGAGTCGAAGCCCCCTCTATATATAATCTATCTATTAATAATACCGACGCCCGCGTCCGCCCCGGCCAAGCCCTCCAGTTCACACTCCCCGGCGACTACACACTCCGCGTCACCGGCCCTTGGCCGTTCTCCGGAGAG
>MWCD01000098.1 GCA_002069885.1 bacterium ADurb.Bin236
TCGTTCGCGGGCAAGTTCGGCGGCCTGCGCGAGAAAGACAGGGTTGTCCTTTACGGCGAGTTCGGCGTCCACGCGAAATACGGCAGACAGTTCGACGCGCAACGGTTCGAGTATGACACTGATTTCGACATCGAGGGCATAGCAAACTACATCGCGTCCAACCCGGAGATGAGAAACATCGGCATGGCGCGCGCCGTCAGGATCGCCCGCTTTTGCGGAGACGGCTTCGACCGCATCGTCACCAACGAGCCGGAGCGGCTGACGGCCATTTCCGGCGTGACGATTGAAACCGCCCGGACGCTGCAAGCCGAATGGGTCAAGCACAAGGAGCACAACAAATGCATGACGCGGCTGGCGGCGTACGACCTGACGCACCGGCAAATCAATTCGCTGATCGACAGGTACGGAAACAACGCCGCCCGCGTGATCGAGGAGAACCCGTACCGGCTGATCGCGGATGTGCCGGGCTATGGCTTCAAGAAGGCGGACATGCTCGCGCGGAAGGCGGGCGTCCCGAAGTCGTCTCCTCACCGCATTCGCGCGGCGATTCACTATCTGATCGAGTGCGCGCTCGACGACGGCGACTGCCTTGTCGAATACCGCGATCTGATCGCCCGCGCAGACAAGCTGCTCATTCTCGACACGCTCGACAGCCGCGCGCTCATCGAGGCGCAGCTCGACGCGCTGCTCGATGAATCCGACCGCCTTATCTGCCATGCGCACGAAAATCAGTTCTTTGTCGCTCTCAAGTCCATCTATGAGATGGAGAAGAGCATAGCGGAGGCGTTCGCGGACAACGCGCGCCCGAACACAAAGCTCGACGCCGAACGCGCCGCCGCGATTATCCCCGACAGCCTGAACGTCGGACAGAGGGCCGCCGCGCTCTCCGCGATTGAGAACGCCGTGTGCCTGATCTCCGGGGGCGCGGGCACGGGCAAGACTTACACCGTCTCGTGCATCGTCGATATCTATTGCGACGCCGATCTGTCCGTCGCGCTCGCCGCGCCCACAGGCAAGGCGGCAAAACGCATGGAACAGGCCACGAACATGGAGGCCTGCACCATTCACCGCCTGCTCGGTTACGACGGCCATATCTTCCATCGCGGGCCGGACAATCCCATCGACGCGGACGTTCTCATTCTCGACGAAGTCTCCATGCTGGACGTGCCGCTCTGTTGGCGGTTGTTTCAGGCGATTGATTTTGAGCGGACCAACCTCGTTCTGGTAGGCGACCACAATCAGTTGCCGCCTGTCGGGCCGGGCAACATCCTGCGCGACCTCATTCAGCGGAAGATCGTCCCGGCGACCATTCTCACCGAGGTGGTGCGGCAGGCGGGCGTCCTGAAGGAAAACAGCATCGCCATTCTGTCCGGGCGCGTTCCGCCGAACGTCGAGGGCGCGGCCGCTCGCAAGGAATGGTATGTGATGGACAAGTTCCAGCGGCCCGATGACGTTCTCAATTTCATTCTCTATCTGTACCAAAACGTGCTGCAAGAAAAGCTTGGCTTTGACCTCGTCAGGGACGTGCAACTTCTCGCGCCGATGAAGAAGGGCGTCCTCGGCGTGGACAACCTCAACATCGAGCTTCAGCGGCTGATTCAGAAGAAATGCTTCGGGATCGATGTCGAGTCCGTCCGGCCCGGCGGACGCCCGCGCCTGTATGTCAACGACAAGGTCATCCAGAACAGGAACGACTACAAGCTGAACGTGATGAACGGCTCTGTGGGGCGCATCAAGCGCATCGCCGCCGGCGGCGACGGCCCGCGCGACATCGAATTCGACGACGGCGTTCAGGCGTTCGAGCCGGACGACATGAAGCACATCTCGCTCGCTTTCGCCAGCACAGTCCACAAGATGCAAGGCTCCGAATGCGAGTGCGTCGTCGCCGTCATCCACAAATCGCAGTCCTTCATGCACCACCGCAACCTGTTTTATACAGCCGTCACCCGGGCGAAACAAACAGCCGTCATCATCGGCGACCGCTGGGGCATCCGCAACTGCGCCGAGCGCGCATTTTCCGACAAACGAAAGACATTTTTGAGTCTGGACAGTTTCTGAACCGCAAAAAACGAAAGAGGATAACAAACAATGGACAAATTGATAAAATTTCTCTTGAAGCTCTACGCCAACAAGTTCTACGGATGTGTTATAATCAAATTCGAAAATGGAAAGGCGACGCATGTCGAGATGAACTCGACTCGGAAATGGGAATATAAAGAGCTTCCCGACGCATGAAATTCGCATTATGCCCATAAAGAGCGCACTAAATATTGAGGGTTTTCTGTATGTTCGATGAAACTAGACTGACGGATTTATCTGAATCTCAGATGGAATATATTGTTTCAAGATACCCAGAGAAATTCATTGAAAAGGGAGTTGTTCTTTCAGACAAACAGATGTATCTGAGTAAAGAATATCGCATTGATGTGCTTTTTGAAGATAAGTTTGGCGGCAAGTTGATCGTTGAATTACAGAAAGGCACTTTAGATAGGGATCATATTCTCAGGGCAAGGGAGTATAAGGATTGTCTAAAGAAACAATGCCCATCAGAACATATTGAGGTAATGGTTATTGCAAATGCAATACGAGAAGAGCATAAGAAACTGCTAGGAGAACTCGGTATAAGTTATCGAGAAATTACGATATCCGCTTTTCTCTCATTTATTGAGGAAGTCGACGAAGAGGAGACAGTGCGTTCGCTTGCTTTCGATACTCCCAAATCAAAAGAACAGCAGGAATTGTTTTCGGAAAAGAATAATTCCTGTGATAATACTAGCAGCATTTACGATAGATATTTCTCAGCAGCAATTGCATGGTATAAAAAGGGAGATTATCAGCAGGCCTTAACATGCTATAACAAAGCATTGGAGGTTGATCCTGGGAACACCACCGCTTTGAATAATCGCGGAATGACTTATCACCAACTTAAAACATATGAAAAAGCTATAGCAGACTTTTCACGCGCAATAGACATTGACCGTGAGTTTGTTGATGCATATACAAATCGTGGTTATGTTTATCTTTTTATGGGACATTATGATCGGTCTGTTTCTGATCTTGATCGTGCAATAGAAATCAATCCTAGAATAAAAGAAGCTCATTATTTTAGAGGATGTTCGCATTTTTATCTATGTAATTACAAGGAAGCCTTGAGGGATTTTGACAAGGAATTGATTCTGTCACCAGAAGATGCATATACCTTCTGCAAACGTGGAGAAACAAAATACATAATAGGAGATATGAAATCAGCAATATATGATCTTGTAGAAGCAATCAAGCTTGATTCGACTTTACAGAAGGCATTTCATTTTCTTGGGTGGGCAAAACTAAAAAGCGGAGACACAATCAGTGCAATCGGATGTTTTTCAAGAGCAATCGCGCTAAAAAACGACTGCGCATATTCATATCAGGGACGAGGATGCGCCTATGTTAAAGCAAAAGACCATGCCAAGGCTATTGGTGATTTCAACAAGGCAATAGCTTTCGCAGGCAACGATCCTGAGAATTATTGCAAAAGAGGAGAGGCTTTTTCGGGGATTGAAAAGTTGGACTTCGCGCTGGACGATTTTAGCAAAGCGATCAACATCGACAAAGCATGCAAAGAGGCGTATGCAGGGCGTGGGATGATTTTTATAAACAAGAGCAAATACAGCGATGCAATTAATGACTTAACTACTGCAATTTCATTATCATCGGAGGATTGGGAGCTATATCTAAAACGTGGAATAGCCTATATGAAACGCGGTGGGCCTCATACGGACAAAAAAACACATCGACAATCAAATATGATTCTAGGGCAAAAACCATCGATGTGTGAAAAGCAGGAACAGTCACCGCTAAAAACCACGTTGCCAGTTCTTGGTTTTCGCCGCTCTAAGACCATCCAGATTGAAGACGAAGTTCAAAACAAAATATTTGCGTCGGAATCAGATCTGAATTGGAGTGATGCTTATGACTTCAAATCTAGTATTAGAGATTTGGAATCTGGTAATTATTCAGGTGCCATAGCTTATCTCACAAAGATTATCCAATCTAACAAGGACTTCGCCCAAGCATACTATAAGAGGGGAGATGCCTATGCAAAAATTGGCAAAGACTATTTTGCGAACGCGGATTATGCGATTGGAGCTATGCTTGATCCAAGGTACGCATCGCTAAATTACAAAGATGACGAACCATTTTTTGAACTATGTGATTATAGGCTTGCGATAATGGATTTTACAAAAGCTCTTGAGCTAAATCAGGGGAATACTGAAATCCACCTGAATCGTGGTATAGCCTTTCGACTAATGGGCAGTTTTAATAACGCTCACGATGACTTCATGAAGGTGGTTAACCGAAATCCTCAATGTGTCGATGTGTATTTTCAAGCAGGTCTTGCTTATTTCGCCATGCAAGAATATAAAAATGCGATTCTCAACTTTAGCAAAGCAATAGAACTGGATGAAGGTCATGCAGAAGCTTATAGGAATCGCGGAAATGCTTTGTTTCGTATAAAAAGACACGATAAGGCGACGCAGGATTTTAAAACATTCTTGAAATTAAAACCGGACGATCCCAATAGAGGAAAAATCGAACAGGCTATTTTTGAATTGGACAAGAAATGCGCCGATCAGAAATGATGGAGAAAACCAGCTTTTACTTATAGTTCAATAATGAGCATTGAATAATCGAGCTTGAGGGACTTGCCTTCAGGTGTCGAATGATCAAGCCCGGAAACGTGCGAGTGATCGCATGTGCCGGGCTTTTTGCATTCATGGGAGAAATCAATTTGAACAACCCGAAGGAATACTATTCGCTTGTTACAAACATAGACATCGGCGACGTCGCCAGAGAGCTTGTCGGGGGCAGGATCACGGACGAGTCGGGCGGCGTCATTTATGTTGACTGTCCGCGCCATGACAGCGTTTCTCGCCGCTCGTTCACCATCGACACTAAAAAACAACTCTGGCGATGCTACGGTTGCTGTGTGAACGGCGACGTTCTTCAACTTGTCGAGTTCATACAATCGGGCGCGGTGACGAAAAACGGCTCAGGCCCGATGCCGGACACGCATCGCGCTGCGCGGGACTGGCTGGCGAAAAAAGTGGGCATGCCGCCGCTCTCGCAATGGAATCTGCCGCCGGAACAGATTAAAGAAATCGAAGCGCGCCGCTCCGAAGAGGAGCTTGTGTTCGGCATTCTCGGCGACATCGCGGAGTTCTATCACGGCAAGTTCCTCGAAAGAAAAGACGCGCTGGACGCGTTTCAGGCGCAGTACGGCATATCCGCCGACACAATCAAATCGCTGAAGATAGGTTTCTCGGACAACGACGGGCTGCTATCGCACCTCAAAGAAAAGAAACACACGGCGGCGGACATAGCGAAGACGGGCTGCTTCAATTACGACTTTCAGGAGAATCTGCTGCCTGTGTTCAAAAACAGGTATGTGTTTCCGTACTGGAAGCAGGGGCGCGTCGTCTATCTCATCGCCCGGCAATCCCCGTGGACGGAACAAAACGAATACGAGAGGGCGAAGTACAAAAAGCTGCAACTGCCGAATGAGCAGCGGCGGCACATCGCCTCGTGCGTGAACAACCGTTATTTCTTCAACGAGGACGCGCTGCTGGCGAAATCGGACTTCGTTGTCATTACGGAAGGCGTCACGGACTGCGTCTCTCTCATGGAGCGCGGCTTCACGGCGTTCTCGCCCGTGACGAACAAGTTTTCCGACAGCGACCTCGACAAGCTGTTCAATCTGACGCGCAAGTTCGAGCGAATATACATCTGTCAGGACAACGAGCCGAGCGAGGCCGGATTCAAGGGCGCGATGAAGACGGCGCACTATCTGGAATCGCGCGGGTTGAAGGTTTACGTGTCGAGCCTTTCGCTGGAAGAGAAGCACAAAGAGGCGCGCGCGCGGATGGCCGCGCTGCCCCCGGACGCGCCGAAGAAAACCGTCGATGAACTCCGGCCCGCCTGCAAGATCGACGTCAATGAATACTTTCTCGCCCACACGGCGGACGACTTCCGCGCGCTGCTGCGAAAAGCGATGACGCCGATACAGTACGCCATCAATGCGATCCCGCCCGACGCGCCGGAGAGCGAGCGCAACAGCGCGCTTGAGCCGATTCTGCGAAGGATGGCGCGGCGCACCACGCTTGAACAGGACACGCATCTTGAGGCGATAAGGGAGCATTTCACAACAAAGATATCGAAGACGGCGCTGCGGACGACAATGCGCCAATTGAAAGAGAAGGGCGCGCCCGGCGGCGAACATGACGAGCCGGACGAACCGACGCTCAGGGAGCTTGCTGAAGATGTAATAAACCACGCCGGGCCGTTCTGCTACGCGTCGAACACCGGGTGG
>MWCD01000099.1 GCA_002069885.1 bacterium ADurb.Bin236
CGCCGCTTCTTTTACCGCCGACTCAAGCCGGAGCCTGAAACAAACCTTGCATCTGTCTCCGCCTTCAGGCTCGTTTTCCAGTCCTGATATCGCCTCTCTCCATCTGTCGTTATCATACTCGGCTGTCAAAAGAGAGACGCCTGTCGCTTCTGAAAGTTTTTCCATTTCATCCAAGCGCATGCGCCATTCTTCATGCGGCTCGATGTTGGGATTATAAAAATACAAAACCACATCCCACGAATCCCGCAATACGTTAAGGACATGAGGCGAGCACGGCGCGCAACATGCGTGCAATAAAAGCTTGGGTTTTTTCGAATTCGTCGCGTCATTCATTATTTGTCATAAAACAACTTTATTATGCCTTGCGTCACATCCGGGCGATTTCCTTGAACGCTTCTATCAGATAGTCAATCTGTTCATCCGTGAAACCGAAGGTGGACATTTTAAACCACCGTGTCTGTCCGGGCTTCAAACCTGTTATTCCTCTGTCCGCCAACGCGGAATGAAGGAAATAGCCGCGCTTGCGGCTATTCTCAGCGATGCGGTGGAACAACGGCGTTTCAAACCTGATGAGATCGTGGCGCTTCGGTTTCTCGCCCACCTGACGAATTTCGCCCAACGATTCCATAGCTTCCACGAACCTGACGGCTTTGGCCACTTCTGCGTCCCACCGTTTGACGCGCTCCTTGACTCCGGGCAGAGCCGCCATGAACGACACCACATTCGCGCCTCTGGCGGTGCAGCCCAGCAGCTCAATGTTCTTATTAGGGTGCGTAAGGGATGTTCTGAACAAGCGTTCGGTCCATTCGCCGTTTGCTCCCATGAAACCGACCGGACCGCTCGCTGCGAAACTCTTATGCCCTGAGCCAACCATGAAATCAACGCCGAGCGCGCGTCCGTCCACCGGCATTCTACCCGCCGAATACGCGCAATTCAGAATCAACGGGACGCCCGCGTCCTTGCAGATTTTTGAGAATTCTGCCGCGTCGTTGAGGTTGCCGTAATCGCCGTCCACGTGTGTAAGCAGGGCCGCCGCCGCGGGCTTTCCTGTTTTCGATTTGCAATATTCCAATGTCTCGGCAAACGAATCAGGAGTCACTCGGAAATCGGGGTCGCCGGTGTTTGTGGATTTGAAAACTTCGAGTCCCGCACGCTGCGCCGCCACGTATGTCGAGTAGTGCGCGTTCGCGTCCAACACCGCGCCTCGCCCCGGTTCGGACAGCGTGTGAAATATCGCGAATTTCCCTTCCCTTGCCCCCATCGTGACTGCGGCGCGGTCCATTCCCACAAATTCGGCCAACTCGACCGCGAAACATTTTATGTCCGGCTTTTCGATATCGTGAAGAACGCCCGCGCAACGGTCGCACACGGAATAACCGTCTGAAAAACGGGCTGCTGCTTTTCTCGCCGCGGCGCTCGCCCTGCCCCCCGTCTGAAGCGGGTTCAAGTTAAGCGCAAGCTCATCTATCGCCACTCTTTCGAAACTCATAGCGAAGCCTCGATTCTGTCTAGCGCTTTGCGCGCTTTCTCGATTTTCTTTGTCAGCGCCGCGCGGCTCTCTTCCGAGAGATTCTGCAACGGGGCCGCGTCCCTCCAGATATCCCTCACGTCTTCCATTAGATCGAGCACCCTGAATGTGTCCTCAACCCGCTGTTTGTTCCTTTGAGCAATCGTCTTATCCATATTGCCACCTTCAGGCGGACGCTCTCGCCCCCCGTTGAATTTTGCGCCTCGTTGAACTACTATAAAGTCTCAGCGCTCGGCTTTAGAACGCTGTCGCAGCGCGGCTAATATTATCGCAGATAGGCGGCAAAGATTAAAGCTTGCCGGGGCCGTATCGGCCTGAAAGCGGGGAATGTCATGAAATTCAAAGCGTGGTTCCAATGCGTTATGGGCTGCGAAGGCAAATACAGCCTCGGAGAAATTATTTACAAATGCCCGAAGTGCGGCAGCTTGCTTGAAGTCCAGCACGACATGTCTCTGCTGAAACGGCGCAAACCTGAAACTTGGATACGGCTGTTCGAAGACAGGTTCAGGCACACCACATGGCCCTACGGCAGCGGCGTATGGGGCAAGAAAGAGCTTGTTAACCCTGAAATTGCCGATGAGAACGTGGTCAGCCTTTTTGAAGGAGGCACTAATCTTTTCTGGGCAGACCGGCTAGGCCGCGAGCTTGGCATGAAAGAGCTTTGGATCAAACAGTGCGGCAACGACCACACCGGCAGTTTTAAGGATCTTGGCATGACCGTTCTTGTCAGCCAAGTCAAACAGATGATAGCCGACGGCAAAAAGATACCTGCGGTCGCTTGCGCTTCCACAGGAGACACCTCGGCGGCCCTTGCCGCTTTCTGCGCCGCCGCCGGCATCAAAGCCATTGTTTTGCTGCCTCGCAATAAGGTTTCCAACGCGCAGTTGATTCAGCCAATCGCAAACAACGCTCTCACGCTCGCGCTCGAAACGGATTTCGACGGCTGCATGAGAATCGTCCAAGAACTGACTGAAAAAGAAAACATATATCTTGCCAACTCGATGAATTCCCTCCGCATCGAAGGACAAAAAACCGTAAGCATCGAGCTTACTCAGCAGTTCGACTGGGAAGTCCCCGAAGTGATCATCATCCCCGGCGGGAACCTCGGCAACGTTTCGGCCCTCGGCAAAGGTTTTTTAGAGATGAAAGAACTCGGCATTATCGACGAGTTGCCACAGATAATCTGCGCGCAGGCCGAACGCGCCAATCCTCTGTATCTAAGCTATAAAAAAGGTTTCAAGAATATCGAGCCTGTCAAAGCGAAAAAGACTCTAGCAAGCGCGATTCAGATAGGCAATCCCGTAAGCGCGCACAAGGCGATAAGAACGCTTAAACAGTTCAACGGAGTAGTGGAACAAGCCACCGAAAGCGAGCTTGCCAACGCGTGCGCCCGCGCAGACAGAACAGGCCTTTTCTGCTGCCCGCACACAGGCGTCGCTCTCGCCGTTCTGTTCAAGCTTATCGAACAGAAACGCCTCGATCCCAAAGCGCGAACAGTCGTTATCTCCACTGCTCACGGCCTGAAATTCACTGACTTCAAACTGAATTACCACGAAGACAGAATTCAAGGCGTGAAGCCTATGTACCAGAACCTGCCCATACCCGTCGCCGCCGACTTCAAAAAAGTACGCGATATTATCTACAGACAAATTGAGAAAGACTTCGGCAAAACCTCGGGCGGCAAAATCAGGGGGAAACAATAATAATGGCGGTAAAGAAGACTAAGAAAAAACTTTCCAATAAACCGGCGACGGCTAAACAAATGGGCATCTCGACTCTGTCGGTTCACGGCGGGGAGGAACGGCGCAAGTACGCGGATTCCGTCACAGTTCCCATCGTTCAGACGTCCACATTCGTCTTTCAGGACGAAAACGATATCCGCGAGTACACTTCCGGAAAGAAAAAAAGATTCGAGTACGCGCGCTATGGGAATCCTACGACGCGAACCGCCGAGCTTAAACTTGCCGCTCTTGAAGGCGCGGAAGACGCGCTGCTCTTCGACTGCGGAATGAGCGCGGTTTCCACCTCGCTCCTTTCCATGCTTTCCTCCGGCGACCACATCGTCATAACCAGCGACGTTTACAAGAAAACCCTCCAGTTCGTTAAGAACGATCTTTCCCGTTTCGGAATCTCAAACAGCATTGTCGCGCCGCGCGCCGAAGATATAGAATCGGCGATTCGCCCGGAAACCAAACTGATATTCTCGGAATCTCCCACTAATCCTTATGTTTACGTGCTTGATTTCAAAAAGCTGGCGGCTGTGGCAAAGAAAGCGGGCGTGCCGACTTTCGTGGACAGCACTTTCGCCACGCCGTACAATGTTCGCCCTCTAGAATTCGGCATTGACATGGTGATGCACAGCGCAACAAAATATCTCGCAGGCCATAATGACATCATGGCCGGGGTTGTTCTAGGTTCCGCAGAAAGAATCAATAAAGTCAAAATGTTTCAAAAGACGGTCGGCGGATGCATAGACGCGCACGCGTCATATCTTCTCTTGAGAGGTTTGAAAACTTTCGCTCTGCGGGTCAGCCATCAGAACGAGAGCGCTTTAGCCGTCGCTCGGTTCCTTGAGAATCACTCTCGAATAAAACGCGTCTGGTATCCCGGACTTCCCAGCCATCCCAGCCACAAAATCGCGAAGTCGCAGATGCGCGGTTTCGGCGGCTGCCTCAGTTTTGAAGTAAACTCAAACATGTCCGGCGTTCAGAAGTTTCTCAGAAACCTGCGTCTGTGCCAGATGGGCCCCAGCCTCGGCGGAACTGAAACCCTAATCACCCATCCCGCCACCATCACTTACTATGATATGACAAGGCCAGCGAGATTGAAACTCGGAATCACCGACCAGCTTGTCAGACTCGCGGTCGGCGTTGAAGACCCCGAAGACATCATCGCAGATCTCGACGCGGCGTTAAGCTCTTTAAAGTAATCGCAAACAACCACAGTCAATCTCAGAACCAATCGAAAGACATAAAAAAAACCGCCCCATGAGGGGCGGTTTTTGCGTTGTCTAATTCCCTTCAAGCTCTCACGGACCGCACTGTCCGGGCTGCCAATTACATGTCGTGGCCATGTTGCATCCGAACTGATCGCCGCCGTATGTCATCATGCACTGATTGCTCATGTCCTCAATACATGTGGACATCGGCCCATTCCACATGCAGCTCAAATCCATGTTGCAGTCATTAGCCGAGGCGTCGACGCATTCGGTCAAATTCCATACGCATCCGTTCTGTGCTTCACAAGGGCTTTGATCCATATAGGTATAACAGTTGATGCCTTGCGCTATATATGAAGATGAACACCATGTCTGCCCCATACCTCCGCATTGTCCGGACACCCACGTGCATGAGTTGTTCTGACACGTGAACTGGTCCATATAAGTATTGCAAGCCGGAGGCCCGGAAGGAATACAATTCGTTCCATTCCACGTGCACATAGGATCTCCTATACACATTGAATCATTTTCATGCTTTCCGCATCCCGCTGTTCCGAATTCGACGCATCCCGGCATATTGAAGTTATACTCGCAATCCGTATCGGCATTGCAAGCCATTGCCCCGAATCCGTAGAATCCGCATCCGTCCGCTATGTCGCCGCACAAATTAAGTCCAGAGTACCAGTTGCAGAATGATGTGTGGCTTTCGCAATCGCCCTGCATTGATAACAGCGTGCACTGGCTTCCGCTCGCCATATCCTCGCAAGTGGAACCAATCCATATGCATGTCGCTTCAGCATTGCAGGTCGCGTCAGTATCAAACAATGAGCAACCTGCCGGAACGGATTCGATGCAATGATCCGTGTCCCAGTCGCAGTTGGGATCGCCGCTGCACATCGATTCGTCCAGCGGTCCGTATTTGGAGCATCCGGCAGTGTCAAACGGCACACAATGATTATCCGAGTAATTCCACTCGCAGTTTCCAGTCTGAGCGTTGCAGTTCGTGTTACTGTCTCCGAATTCTCCGCAGCCCGCCGTGCCGGCTTCCATACACATATCTGTGTTATGGTTGTAATCGCAGTCAACATCCATATTGCATTGTTCAACTGTGGCAAATTCGTAATATCCGCAACCGTAGGTATTTCCGTCGCATGTCATCAAACCGGCGTACCATTTGCAATCAACAGAATGGTTCTCACAATACATTTGGTCGGCAAATTTATTACAACTCGCCACTCCGTCAAACTGAACGCATTCGGTGTTTACGTCGTCCCAAACACAAGATGAGTCTGTATTACAGGCTTCAAGTGTCAAGTTCTCTCCGCACGCTGAACCGCCCATGTCTTCGACACAGTACGTCCCGTCCCACATGCAGCCTAACGTGTTTCCGCAGTCAACATCATTGAAGATTGCCGAGCAGTCAGGTCCGCCCATGTCCATCACGCACTGGTAGCCGTCCCACATACAGCCCATCGTGTTCGCGCAATCGACATCGCTGTAGATCAATGAACAGTCGGGAATCCCCCCGGCGGGTTCGCAGTAACTCATATCGCCTTCGTGCCAGTTGCATATTCCGCC
>MWCD01000100.1 GCA_002069885.1 bacterium ADurb.Bin236
GATGTTAAGACAGACTAGCCTTCCATCGGCAAGTTAAAGCCTGCATATATCCACATGAATAAAGAGATATTTGTATAATGCATTACTAATGACGTAACGTTGAAAAAGTTTTCCCTTAAAATCCCTTTCAAAACATTTCACGCTAGCGCCGAATGCGGAGCTTCGCTTCCGCCTTCGGCGCGTATCATGTGAAAAGATATTGGGAAAGGAATTTCAGAGGAATCTTATTCATAAATGATTCACATGGGGCGTCGGGGAGAGGCGCGTTTTGCGCGCATCTTCCCGACGCCCTTTGAAACGTTTTGAAGAGATTCCAAAGAGAAACTTTTTCAAAAGTTTCTCTTTGGCCGCCGGAGGCGCTTTTTAAGTCCGCAGCATTCCTTCTTCCGCCATAGCGGCGCGGAGGCGGTCGTAAGTGGTTTCTATATGTTCGCTGATGACTTTGGTGTCCGCGAGGACGGGCATAAAATTAGTGTCGCCGTTCCAGCGGGGGACGATGTGGGCGTGGACGTGGTCGATGATGCCCGCGCCGGCTACGCGGCCAAGATTCATCCCGTAATTGAAACCGTGCGGGGACATTGCCCGGTTGAAGACTCCTAGTAGTTTCTGGGTGAGCGACATCAGTTCGCAGACGGTTTCGTAGGGGAGCTTTTCAAATTCCCCTGTGTGCATGTAGGGGACAATCATCAGGTGTCCCGCGTTGTACGGGTATAGGTTCATCATGATGAAGCAGCGATCGCCCCGGAACAGGACGAGGTTGTCGCGGTCGTTTTCAGTTTTGTCCTTGTGTTTCGAGCAGAGGACGCAAGGGTCAAGGTCGGCGGAGGCCGCCTTGCGCTCGTCTTTAATGCCGAGTATGTACTGCCCGCGCCACGGGGCCCAGATTTCCTTCATTGTCCGCCTCCTGTGAGAGATGTCCCCGCGCCGGGAGCGTCGGGGAATATTTTTCCGGGATTGAGAATCCCTATCGGGTCGAAAGCTCTCTTCACTGAAACCATTATTTCGAGAGCGGTTTGCGAAACGGCGATAGGCATGAATTCTTTTTGTGAGAAGCCGATGCCATGTTCGCCGGATATGGTTCCGCCGAGGCCGACGACTGCGCGGTGTATGTCGGCTATGAGAGCGGGAAGGTCTCGCCGCCAGCGAAGTTCGTCCATGTCGCCCTTGATGATGTTCGCGTGGATGTTGCCGTCGCCCGCGTGGCCATAGCAGATGGCGGTGAAGCCGTGACGGTCAGCGATAGATTTTATGGAGCGCATGAGGGCGGGGAGAGCGGCGCGGGGGACGACGGTGTCTTCTTCCTTGTAGACGGAGATTTTTTTGACCGCCTCGCCGACCGCGCGGCGCATGTCCCACATTTCGTTCTGCCTGTGGCCGGCTTCAGCGACTAGCGCGTCCAGAGCGCCCTCTTCGAGCAGTATTCCGCCGGCTTTTTCGACATCCGCGTTGACGGCGTCCGCGTCCGAGCCGTCCAGTTCGATAAGCAGAAGAGCCTCGGAGTCGCTGTACGGAAACGAGCGTTCCAGCATCCTTTCGGCGCTCTTAATCGCTTCTTTTTCCATGAATTCGACGGCGCATGGGGAAACGCGCTTTAGGAACAGTTCGTTCAGAGCGGCGGCGGCTGTCTCCAGCGAGTCGAACGGGGCCAGCAGCGTTCGCCTGACCAAAGGAGCGGGTATCAGCTTAACCGTCGCCTCCGTCACAGCCGCCAGCGTGCCCTCTGAGCCGATAAGCAACTGAACGAGGTTGTAACCCGTGGCGTTCTTGAGAGTCTTGGCTCCCGCGCGGAAAGGCCGCCCGTCCGGCAGGACGGCTTCCACCGCGAGGACATAGTCCTTGGTTGTGCCGTATTTCATAGCGCGCGCGCCGCCCGCGCACTCGGCGATATTGCCTCCGAGCGTGCAGCTTCCTTTGCTTGCCGGATCGGGGGGATAGAACAAACCGAGCGCCTCGACCTCGTTGTGCAGAGTCTCCACCACCACGCCCGGCTGGGCCGTCGCGGTGAAATTCTTCGTGTCGATGTCTAGGATTTTGTTCATGCGTTCAAAGGAGAGGCAGACGCCGCCGAAGACGCACAGCGCGCCCCCGCTCAGTCCCGTGCCGCCGCCTCGCGGGGTGACCGATATCCCGCGCTCGAAACAACGCTTCATCACAGCGCAGACTTGCGAGGTGTCAGACGGCTTCACCACGACATCCGGCGCGAACCTGTAATCCTCCGTCTCGTCATGAGAGTAAGGCTCAATGTCGTCGCCGCCGCTGATGACGTTTTTGTCGCCCGCGACATCGCGAAAAAAACTTATGTCTTCATCGTCGGGTTTGGTGAAATGGAGCATCCTGTTTCTCCCCGCAATCAGCTCCGATGAATGATAGCAGAAAGGATTTTTAATGTAAAATTCTAGAGCGTTGCAGAGAGAGAAGGGCGATTTTTTAAGATGACCGCGCGCGGCGCGCGGTTTCGGGCTAAAATTAATGTCGGAGAGATCTATGAAGATTAATCTTGACTGCGTTCACTACAGGAGCGAAAAACCCTGCGCGTTTGCGAGGATATGCGACGGATGCCCCGAATATTTTCCGGTCGCGAAAGCGGAGCGGGAAGGGGAGCGTGTCCTGATTATCAAGACAGCGGCTCTGGGCGACGTGCTGAGGACAACTTCTATACTGCCCGCGCTGCGACGCGCCCGGCCGTCGGCCCGCGTGACTTGGCTGACTTCGCAGTCCGCATTGCCATTGCTGAAAGGCAATCCGAACATTGACGAGCTTGCCGCCATCGGTTCGGCGGCTGCGTCCGGCGTTTTTCCCTCCGCGTTCGACATTATCCTATCGCTGGACAAATCTCCCGCCGAATGCGCTCTGGCGACCGCCTTGCAGGCGCGGGAAAAGCGCGGCATGGGGATTGCTCCCCTCGGGGCGGTTTACCCCTTTAATCCAGAGGCTGAGTATTATTTTTCTCTGGGGCTTTCCGATGAACTGAAATTCAAGACGAATAAGAGGACACACGCGGAAATGTTGCTTGAGATGTGCGGGCTGGAAGGGGCGTCTCCGGAGCCACCGCAAATGGCGCTGACGGAAGATGAGAAAAGAGTTGGGCGTGAGCTTGCGCGCGGCGCGGGCGCGCCGTCGGGCGCGCGCGTTTTAGGGCTGGTCGTCGGGGCGGGAGACGCGTTCGCAAACAAGACTCCCTCGCCGGAGAAATGGGCGGAGATTGCCAGCGCTATAAAGAAAGCCGTTCCCGGTGTTTTTCTCATGATTCTTGGCGGCCCCGGAGACGAGAAGAAAATGAGAGCCGCGCTGAACGCAATAGGAGGGAACTCGGCTATGGTTCCGCCGACGCCCGATCTGAGAGTTTTCGCCTCGGCGCTCGCCGCGATGGACGCAATTGTATGCGGGGACACGCTGGCGCTGCATATAGCGTCCGCTGTGGGAGTCCCGGCGGCGGCCTTGTTCGGGCCAACGTGCCCGGCGGAGATAAACATGTTTTCGGGAGGCGCAAAGGTGGTTTCGAGAGTCGAGTGCGCGCCTTGCTATAATAAATTATGCAATCTCAAACCGAACTGTATGGACGCAATATCCGGGGAGGAAGTAGCGCGGGCAGCCGCGGAGGCCCTGCGCGTTGACATCCCCGGCGGCCCCCGCTACAATTGATACGCTGAAATCTGGGTTTTAGCGGCCCGGGAGGAGTTTTTTTATGTCTCAAATGAGCGATGACCTAATAGTTTTGACGCCGGACGGCCATAAGAAGATGCTCGAAATCCTTGAGCACCTTAAAGGCGAGCACAGGGACGAAATCCGCGAGCGTATGTCCAACGCCCAGAAAAGCAACGTCCTTTCCGAAGACCCCGAACTCGACGAAATCAAAAGAGACCAGCAGATGCTCGAAAGCCGCATCGCGCACCTCGAATCGATACTCAAAAAGAGCAAGGTCCTCTCCGCCAAAGAGATATCGACAGACAAAGTGGGCATCGGCTCCCGCGTCAAGGTGAAAAACCTGAAGACGAAGGAAGCTGAGGAGTTCACCATCCTGTCGTCGATGGAAGCGAACCCGCTGGAGAACAAGATATCCGACGCATGCCCGGTGGGGCGCGCGCTCATGAAGGCCAAAAAGGGCGACATCGTTTACGCGGAGACCCCGAAAGGCCGAGTAAGATACCTTATCGCGGACATAAAGAAATAAAAATAAGCCGGGACGGCGGCTCCAGCTTGTCGGAAACACCCGGCGCGGTTTCGGGTTTTCCGCGCCGCCGCGCGTGATATCCATGGAACAGGAAGAACAATTCAAGCAGAGACTTGAAAGCATTGCCGCCGTCGAAGCTCTGGGCGGTCGCGGCTACGCAAAAAAAATTTCCCGCACTCACACTTCCGCAGAAATCATCCGGGATTTCGACGCTCTCGAATCCTCCGGCGCGGTCGTGTTTGTCGCCGGACGCATGAAAACCGCCCGCAAAATGGGAAAAGCTTCCTTCGCCGACCTCTGGGACGGCGACGGCAGAATCCAAGTCTATATAAAAATCGACAACCTCGGCGAGAGCGGCTATGAAATGTTCAAGCTGCTCGACCTCGGCGACATGGTCGGAGTTTCCGGCAAGGTTTTCAAAACCCGCACGGGCGAAATAACCATTATAGCGGAAACTATTCAGTTGCTTGCCAAATGTCTCCATCCGTTGCCCGAAAAATGGCACGGCCTGACCGACGTCGAAATCAGATACAGGCAAAGATACGTCGATCTCATCTCGAACCCTGAAGTGAAGCAAGTGTTCGAGACCCGCATAAAGATAATCCGCTGGATACGGGAGTTTCTGCAGGAGCGCGGCTTCATCGAGGTGGAGACTCCCATGATGCAGGCTCTGCCCGGCGGAGCGTCCGCCCGGCCTTTCAAAACTCATCACAACGCGCTCGACATCGACCTCTATCTGCGCGTCGCTCCGGAACTGTACCTTAAGCGGCTCATCGTCGGCGGCTTCGAACGCGTCTTCGAGATAAACCGGAACTTCCGCAACGAGGGCATTTCCACCCGGCACAATCCCGAATTCACCATGCTTGAGCTTTATCAGGCGTACGCTGATTTCAAAGACATGATGGAAATCACCGAAGCGGTCATATCCGACGCGGCGCTAGCCGCCCTCGGCTCGACCACGCTCACATACCAAGGGGCCGAAATCAATCTCGCCACGCCGTGGAAGCGCATTCGCTGGACGGAGGCGTTCAAAGAGTTCGCGGGCGAAGACATCGTCCCCGGAATGTCCCGCGACGAACTCGCCGCCGTGTGCAAACGGCGCGGAATCGACGTCGATCCCGATTCGAACAGCGGCGCGCTAATGGACAAACTTTTCGGCGAACTGGTCGAGCCTTGCCTCGTTCAACCCACTTTCGTTTACGATTACCCGACGGAAATTTCCCCGCTCGCCATGCAACGCGACGACGACCCGGAACTGACCGAGCGGTTTGAACTCTTCATCTGCAACTTTGAGATCGCAAACGCGTTTTCCGAGCTTGCCGACCCGATGGAACAGATGCGAAGGTTCGAGAAACAACAGGCGCTCAGGGACGCGGGCGACGCCGAAGCTCACTCCATCGACCGCGACTTCGTCCGTGCGCTCCAGTTCGGTATGCCGCCGACTGGCGGGCTTGGCATCGGCATCGACCGCCTCATAATGATTCTTACAGACTCCGCGTCGATAAGGGACGTCATCCTTTTTCCGCTCCTGAGGCCGGCTGTCGCAGGGGCCGCCGCAACTGAATCGGACCCGTCGGAATCGCCCGCCGAGTAACTGTTCCGCCGAACCGCGTTTTACATTATGATATTCCCATAGACTAAATCCGCATTTTCCATAAATGCGGCGTTCAACCTCATAGGAGCCGGCTATACAGTTTATGGAACGCGACGACGACATCTCCAGAAGGCTTTGCGAGCTTGGCCCCGACTATTTTTTAAAGCAGCCTCCCGCGCTTATCGAGTACGACCCTGACAGGCTTTCTCGGCGGTTGAAGAACGAGCGCGTTTT
>MWCD01000101.1 GCA_002069885.1 bacterium ADurb.Bin236
GGGCGCTTCGCGCGAGTCAGAGCCGCCCGCCTCCGTTCCCCTGCGGCCGATGCCGCCGGGTCTCGCCTCGCTTCTATAGCCTTGCCGCGCCTAGAGCCTCTCTCATCCTTTCGAGTCCGCTCCTGACGCTTCCGTCGTACACCATGTCGCCGATCTGCACTTTTATCCCGCCGATCAGCGTCTTGTCTACCACCTGCTCAAGGTCGATCTTCTTCCCGGCGCTCTTCTCAAGCCCGGCGATTATCGAGGACTTGGTTTCCGGGGACAGCTCGTACGGCGTGAACACCGTCGCCTTCTGTTTTCCCCTGTGTTCCATGAGAAGCGCGCCGAAATCCTCGAGTATCATGCGCAGGTACTGCTCGCGCTTCTTCTCGATGAGGAGGCAGACGAAGTCGTAAACCGCCGCGTCCACCTTGCCGGAGAAAAGAGATTCCGCCACTTGAAGCTTGTCGGCCACGCCGATGGCCGGATGCGCCATAAAAGCGTCCACGTCGGCGTTGCCGTCCAGAGTCTCGACGGCCCGCGCGAAGTCGCGCTCCACCGTCTCAAGCTTTCCGGTTTCTTTCGCCAGCGCGAACAGCGCCCCGGCGTATCTTGCGGATATGGCCCTTTTAAGCATCCCCGCTCCCCGATTCCTTTATCAATTCAACGAGTCCAATTTGTCGATGAACTTTCTTGCGAGCTGTTCGTGAGAATCGCGATCAATCTTTTCCTCGAGCACCTTTGAAGCGATGTCGATGGAAAGGCCGACCGAATAGTCGCGAAGCTCCATGCGGGCACGTCTGCTTTCCTCGCGGATCGCGTTGAGAGCCTTCTGTTTCTCGACCTCGGCTTCGTCGCGGGCCTCTTTGATGATCTGCTCGGCCATCTCGCGGCCCCGCTTCAATTCTTCATCTCTGTATTTGCGCGCTTCGTCGTCTATCTGTGAAATGCGGTCCTTGTAATCGGCCTCGAGCCGCTCGCCCATCTTCTTGGCCTCTTCGGCCTTGCCGAGCATGTCCTCGACCTCTTTCTCCCGCGATTCCATCAGGCTGAGGATGGGGTTCCACAGGAACTTCCTCAACACGAAGAACAGCAACAGAAAACCGACGATCTGAATGGCTATCTGTGTGGGCTTCACGCCCAGCGCTTCAAATATCTCAAGCACAATGCACCCCCCCGGCGTCTGCAATGCGAATCCGGACGTCCGCCCGCCGGCGGCGGATCAGTCCGCTCAAAGGCGCGTCAGACTTTGCCCATGAGAAGAAACACAACGACGAGCGCGTAAATCGTGAGAGCTTCAATCAGAGCCGCGCCGATGATCATCGCCGTCTGAATCTTGTCGGCGGCTTCGGGCTGTCTGGCGATAGCTTCCATCGCTTTGCCCACTGCTTGGCCGAGACCCACGCCTGAACCTATGGCGGCGAGGCCTACACCCAGCGGAAGGGCCAATCCTACGAGAGCTCCAGCGTCCATTATTCTATGTCCCCCTTTTTCATTTCTTGCTATATCTCATCCCCGTCCCGCGCAGTCCGCGCCGTCAGGGGTTGATTTACCTCTTCAGTGGTCGTGCCCGTGATCGTCATGCGCGGACATCAGCGTGATGTACACCGCGCTCAACGTGGAGAACACCACCGCCTGTATCAGACCGAACAGCAGCGCCAGCGGGAAAAACAGCGCCTGCAACGGTATCGGCAGCCACCACGGCAGCGTTATCACCATTATCACAAGCGACGCCAACACCGCGTCCTCGGCTGTTATATTCGCGAAAAGCCTGAGCGTCAGCGACACCGGCTTCACCAACTCGCCGAGCACGTGCAACAGCAGGTTCAACAGCATCAGGAACTGGTCCAACCCGATGATGCCGGCCTTTTCTCCCAGAAAATGTTTGCAGTATTTCTTCAACCCGTTCTGTTTGATCCCGTGATACTGCACGAGGAAAAACACGCATATCGCCATCGCCATCGGCATGTTGATATTGGCCGCGATCGGCGATTTTGCGAACGGGACCAGCCCGATATAGTTCATGAAAAGTATGAAGATGAAGAGCGTTCCGACGAAGGGGGTGAACACCCTGCCGGACTCTTTTCCCATGATGCTTCCGTAATAGTTGTGCATGCCGCGCACGAAGACTTCCACAAGAGCCTGAAATCCTTTGGGAACCTTCTGCAGCTTGCTCTTCACCCTGATGGCTAGAAGAGCGAGAATGATAATTATGCCGAACGAGAACGCCACGTTGATAAGGTCAAACCATGTGAGGCCCCACAAGCCGTGCCCGTAGGCGTCGTCCCAAATGCTTATGTGTTTAAGGTGAAGTATATAATCAATAACATTTTGAAGTTCGGGAACGTGCACGCCGCCCGCATGCTTTGCGGCTTGTCCGGCGCCTTCGGCAACATGCCCGGCCGCCGCCGCCGCGTGCCCCGCCGCTTGTCCGGCGCCTTCGGCAACATGTTCCGCCGCTGTCGTCGCGTGTTCCGCTGCTGTCGTCGCGCTCATTTTTCAGTCTCTTTCAGTTTGTTTATCTGCTTCATTCCCTGAGCCATCATAACCGCCAGAACAACTGTGAATCCGGCCAAGGCTCCGAAACCGTCGAAAATTTTATAGTACAATCCGGCCAAAAGTCCACTGACTATCGCCGCGAGCGCCGCAGCGTTCGCGACAGCCGTCCGTGTTTTTCTTTTGTCCGCTCCCCCGATGAGACTTTTCACCAACCGCTCAACACATAAAAGGTTGAGGTTTCCAAAAATGACTCCGGCAATAAAACCCTCCGCAAAACCCTCCGCGAACATCGGCGGCAGTTTCTCCCGGAACAGTATCATTGCTATCGCGGCAGGCGTCGTCACCCAGAGAACAGATATAGTAATATTTTTGATGAATGATGTTTTGCGCTGTTTTCGTTCCATTAGTCATAGGTCTCATAATCAAGCACGTGAATCATTTCACAAAAGAGCGGCCCTGTCAATATTTTTACTCCAATTTTTTTATCTGCTCGAACACGAGTTTGAATCCGGCGGCCACTCCGAACATCACGCTCACTGCCAGCAGAATATTGTTTTCCGTGTGGAACACGCTTTCAAGCCCGATTCCTATCATATAACCGACCAGAAGTCCGGCGAGCATAGTCATCGGGATGCCCGTCCACAGAGCCACCCGCTGGCGCATCTTGAGCTTAGAGCGGCTCTCGGCTTCGGGGTCTTTCTTTTTTTCGTCTTTGCCGGAGTCTCGCCCGTTGTCCGCGTCCATCTCGTCCGTCATCATTTTCCCTCTATTATCCCTATAACTTCCGCCTTTTTCTTTTCCATTTCTTTAACGTCGGCCGCCTCCAAGTTAAGGCGCAGCAGCGGCTCGGTGTTGCTCGCGCGCACATTGAACCGCCAGCCGTCCAGTTCCACGCTCAACCCGTCGAGGTGGAACACCCTGCCCGCCGCTCCGTACGTATCTTCGAGTTTCTTCAAGACGGCGTCCTTGTCGGCCACTTCGAAATTTATCTCGCCCGAATGAGAATAGCGCAAAACCGGAGCCGCAAGCTCGCTCATCTTCTTTCCGGTCTCCGACATCAGGTTCAACATGCAGATTAAAGCGATCGCGGAGCTTTCGGTGAAGTTGTGCGCCTTGAAATAGAAATGGCCCGACAGTTCGGAGGCGAACACCGCGTCGTGTTCGCGCATCTGGCGCTTGATAAACGCGTGTCCAACCCTGCACATCACCGGTTTGCCGCCGTAAGTTTCGATATCTTCCGCCGCCGCGCTAGTGCTGCGCAGGTCGTAAAGCACAGCCGCGCCCGGAGATGTCTTCAGCAGGTCTCTTGCGATAATCGCCCCGGCCACGTCCGCCCTCACCGTCTCCCCCCGCTCGTCTATGAACATGCACCTGTCGGCGTCTCCGTCGATGGCCGCTCCGAGGTCCGCCCCCGTCTCCAACACCTTTTTCTTTATATCCACCAGATTCTCGTCCAGCAGCGGGTTCGCCTCGTGGTTCGGGAACGTTCCGTCCGGCTCCATATATAAAGGAATGTATTCAATATTCATCCCATCGAAAATTTTCGGGTAAGTGTATCCGCAGGCCCCGTTCGCGCCGTCCACCACCACCTTCAGCTTCCTTCCGCCGTCCAGCCGCGCGAACGAGCGCGTGAAAGCGGCGAACTCATCCAGCGCGTCTTTTTTCACTATCTCGCCTTTCCGCGCCGAGGCCGCGAAACTCTCCGCAAGGACTATCTTCTCCATATCCTTTATTCCCGTGTCTCCGCTTATCGGGATGGAGTTCTCGCGGCACATCTTGAAGCCGTTGTAGGCGGGCGGGTTGTGAGAGGCGGTAATCATAATGGCGGCAGGCTCGTTGCGCGCGGAGAAGTAAAGCATCGGGGTGTCGCTGCGCCCGATGTCAATCACATCGGCCCCCTGATCGGTGATGCCGCGCGCCAACGCCTCGAACATCGCGTCCGCGCTCGCCCGGGCGTCCCTGCCGACCACCACCCGGTCGCATTTCAGAAACGTCACATAAGCGCGTCCTATCTTATACGCCAGAGCTTCGTCCAACTGGTCCGGCACTATCCCTCTGATGTCATACGCCTTGAATATGCTCATTGCCATTTCCTCCACGAATCGGTTTGTCTCCGGACATCGAAAAGCGCCGGACGGTCATAACCTCTGATATTTTTTTCTGCCTGTTTCGTAAATGTCGCCGCCGAGGACGTCGTTGACGACAATCGCCGGGAAATCCTCTACAATCAGCTTTCTGACAGCTTCCGCGCCGAGGTCTTCATACGCGATTATTTCACAAGATTTTATGCTTTTTGAAATGAGCGCGCCCGCTCCGCCTACCGCCGCGAAATACACCGCGCGATACTTTTTCATCGCTTCGACCACCACCGGAGCCCGGTTGCCTTTCCCTATCATCCCCTTCAACCCAGCCTCAAGCAGCTTCGGCGCGTAAGAGTCCATTCTGCAACTTGTCGTCGGGCCTGCGGAGCCGATTGCTTCTCCCGGCCTCGCCGGCGTCGGGCCGACATAGTACACTATCTGCCCCGAAAGCTCGAACGGCGGAGCCTGCCCCGCGTCTAACGCTTCGACAATCCTCTTGTGCGCTGCGTCCCTTGCGGTGTACAACACGCCCGAAATCCTCACAACGTCCCCGGCGCGGAGCGATTCGACCGCCTCTTCCGCGAGCGGACTTTCCACTCTGATTATTGTTCCGCTCACAAGACGACCTCCGCGCTCCTGTGCGCGTGGCACTCGATATTCACGGCCACAGGCAAGCTTGCGATGTGGCACGGATGCGATAGAACGTGGACCGCGAGCGCGGTCGTCACTCCCCCCATGCCCTGCGGCCCGATTCCCAGATTATTTATCTTTTCGAGGATTTCTTTTTCAAGAGTTTCCAAAGCCGGGTCAGGATTGGGAGAACCGATTTCTCTGAATAAAGATTTCTTGGCTAGCAGCGCGGCGACCTCGAACGTGCCGCCCATACCGACGCCGACCACAATCGGCGGGCACGGGTTCGCTCCCGCCGCGT
>MWCD01000102.1 GCA_002069885.1 bacterium ADurb.Bin236
GCGGCGGGGGAGGCGTTCGACAAAGTGGCCCGCGCCCTCGGTCTCGGATATCCCGGCGGCCCGGCAATACAGCGCGCGGCGGCGGCGGGCGACCCGAAAAAAATTTCCTTCCCACGACCGATGCTCCGAGAAAACAACTTCAATTTCAGCTTCAGCGGCCTGAAAACCGCCGTGATAAACCATATCCGGGTGAATGGGCTTGCCGCGTCCGGCGAAGATGGGGCCTCCGCAGAAGATGTCGCCGCCGCGTTTCAGGAAGCAGTGGCGGATGTGCTGACTGAGAAAACGCTCAGAGCCGCCGAAGACAGAGGCGCGCGGGACGTGTGGCTCGGCGGCGGTGTAGCCGCCAACAAGCGGCTCCGCGAACGACTCAGAGAAGAAGCCCTTCGGCGAGGGTTCGGGTTCTTTTCACCCCCCATGGCGCTCTGCACGGACAACGCCGGGATGATAGCGAAGGCTGGGTATGAGATATATTCCCGCGGCGGCGCGCTGCCGGGTCTCCTCGCGAATCCGTCAATGGGATTGAAGAGCGGTTGAGCATAAGAAAAATCATTTCAACAGAAGAAAAATTCGAATGCAACACATGCACTTGGCGGCTTGTGCGGCTTTGCTACAGCCGCGCTCCGTGGTTCATGCTTGTGAGGGAGCCTCTGGTCTTTGGCATGAGAATTCTGGCCCGGTTGTACGGGATTGATATCCGTCGCGGTCGCCGAGGACACCCAGACTGCCGGGGTTGCGTCAGATACGCTAAAAATGAGTTGAAAAAAAAGTCTTCAGCTTTTGTTTGGTTTAACGGCATTATCGACCCGGTCTTCAACAGGATGAGGGATTCAATCATAACTCAACTGGAGTTAGAAGAAGCAAGGACCTTCGCGAAGGATGCCGCCGAACAGAATCGTTGTTCGGGAACAGACGGGAAAGATAGTTGATTACAGGGCGATTAGTGTTTTCATACATCATTGTTTTCGTTGTATCATTTTTTTAGGAACCTTAAAATGAGGTCAAACATAAACAATGTTTAATAGGCATAGATATAAAAGCAATGAAAATCAGACAAAACGGACACACAGACAATCATGTACTGAACAAAAATAGAAATCGACATTGATTTTTTTAATGATTTTCATATCAATATTTATAAAATTAAAATAACTCATATCATTTATATTATATATTGACAAGAGGGAGTGTTTTTGTTAATATTTGCGAACTATGGAAAAAATAACAATCGGCGGCAAAAGGGTAGTAAGGCAGGCTTATGGATTTGACGATGTTTCAATCGTCCCGTCAAATGTGACGTTGGATCCGGAGGACGCGGATGCGTCAGTGGAGATAGCCGGATTCAAATTTGAAGCGCCCTTCATGGCGTCGGCTATGGACGGAGTAGTGGATGTGCGGTTCGCCATAGAAATGGGGAAGCTGGGCGGGCTGGCGGTTCTCAACCTCCACGGACTCCAGACGAAGTTTGACGACCCGGCGGGCGTGCTGGACGAGATAGCGCAGAAGTCGCCCGAAGAAGTGACGGCGTTCATCCAGAAGGCGTACCGAGAGCCTATCAAGGAAGAATTGGTAGGCAAGCGGGTGGAAGAGATTAAAAAAGGCGGAGTGATTTGCTCGGTCTCATCGATTCCGCAGGACGCCGAGAGGTTCGGCGCGCTGGCGGCTGAGGCCGGGGTGGACATATTCGTGGTGCAGTCCACCGTGACATCCACAAAGCACGTGTCGTCCCGCGCGAAGTCGTTCGACATCGCGTCGTTCTGCAAGAGTTACAAGAAGCCCGTTATCGTAGGCAACTGCGTGACATATCAGGTGAGCATGGATCTGATGGAAGCGGGAGTGGCGGGCATACTGGTCGGAGTGGGGCCGGGGGCGGCGTGCACGACCCGCGGAGTGTTGGGAATAGGAGTGCCGCAGATGACCGCCACGGCGGACGCGGCGGCGGCCAGAGACGATTTCGAGAAGAAGACCGGCAAGCGCGTCGCCGTCATCACGGACGGCGGCATGAGGGTCGGCGGAGATATATGCAAGGCTATAGCCGCGGGAGCGGACGCCGTTATGATAGGCTCTCCGTTCGCCAGAGCCGAAGAGGCTCCGGGGCGCGGGTATCACTGGGGAATGGCGACGTCGCACGCCGCGCTGCCGAGAGGCACGCGGGTAAGAGTGGGCGTCCACGGCCCCCTGAAAAACATCCTGCTCGGCCCTTCGCTGGTCGACGACGGCTCCCAGAACCTGCTCGGCTCGATCAAGAACGCCATGGGGTTGTGCGGGACGAAGACGCTTCGCGATTTCCAGAACGTAGAGATGGTCATATCCCCGTCGTTCATGACGGAGGGGAAACTGTTGCAGTCAGCCCAGCGGGTCGGCATGGGCCGCTGACGAGAACTGACATAGATTATGGATCTGCACAAACTGAAAAGAACAGCCAAGCCGCTTGAATGGGCCGACGAAGACAGGGAGTTGGCTCTTGGCATTTTGCGGACGGACCCCTTGTTTCGCAGGGTAGAGGACTCCGCGGTGGCCGGATTGCTGGACTGCGCGCTGTCTGCGGGCGCGGAATGCGCCGAGGAACTTATCGAGGAGCAGGACTGCGCGGATCCGCTGCGGCTGTCGAGGCGCATGGGTATAAGAGTGCTGTTCGACATCAGCCGGAGCGCTTCGGCAGGCTCTTTCAACATCCTTTCGACTTACACTCATCAACCGCCGACGATAACGGTATACGAGAACAGGCTGCGCCTGTGCAGGGAAAAGCTCATGGGGCGCGGCAAACGCAACAACGTGTTTCTCGCCAACCTGACCAATATCTGCGTGGCTCACGAGATATATCATCACATAGAGCGCAAGTCGCTGAAGTTCATCAATCTGCAGCACAGGATAACGATAGCCGATCTTAGAGTTGTCAAGATACAGAAAAGTCTTTCCATGCTTTCGGAAGTGGCGGCGAACGCCTTTGCGATGAGGCTGATGGAACTGCCGACGCTTCCGAGCATAATTCACGAGGGGTTCGAAGTCTGAGCCTCCCATGAGGAGGAGACCCAGTATGCGGGGAGATTCGGAAAAACTGAAAAGGTTCAATATGGTGGTCGTGCCCTCCGCGGGCAGGTCCCTTTACAACGTTGTGGTGTCGTATCATTTTCTTTACGCGGCGGCGGCGGTCTTGGCCGTCGTTCTGTGCGTCAACGCGTTGTTGCTGACCGGCTACATCGGGGCGCGGGGAAGAGCCGGCGTGTTCGGAGCCGCAAATGCCGAAGAGTCCGTTGAGGAACTTAACCGGAAGGCCGAGGAACTGAGCGTCGAACTTGAACAGGTGAAGGAAATCGGCCAGAGGATTCAGGACAAGACGGGCATCAGCGTCGAGCCTGACATGACGGAGCGCTCGAACGAAGAAGGATACGACGGGCTGTCGAGCAGGTGGTCGGGATCGGACGGAGCCGACTACGCCGCCCTGAGAATGCGCGAACTTGACGCCGAAGTGGAGTCCCGCAAGCAAGCGCTCCTGACGGCGGAGAGAAGAATTGAAAAGAAACTCGAAAAATTCGCCGGCGTTCCGTCAATCAGTCCGGTGAGAAACGGAGAGGTCAGCTCCGGGTTCGGATACAGAGTGCATCCGATTACCGGCTCATGGGAATTCCACGAAGGGATAGACATCAGGGGCGATTACACGATGCCGATATACGCGACGGCTGACGGCGTTGTGGAGTTTTCCGACTGGCGTCACGGATACGGCAAAGCGGTCGGCATCGACCACGAAAACGGATACTTCACGATGTACGCGCACAACTCAAGAAACCTCGTAAGAGAGGGCGAAAGAGTGCGGAAAGGCCAGATCATCGGGTATGTGGGCGGAACCGGATCGACCACCGGCACGCACGTGCACTACGAAGTTCATTTCGACGGAAGGCTGCAGAACCCCGTAAAGTTCCTCAGAGTGGACCCTAGGGATCTCGACAAGTTCTGATCCCGGGGCCTGACTAGTTGATGACAGATAAAAAGAACCCCGCAACGTATAGAGACTCCGGCGTCGATATAGACGCGGGAGAACGCGCCGTCTCTCTCATAAAAAACATGGCTAGAAGCACTTTCTCCCCTCAGGTCGTATCCGACCTCGGAGGCTTCAGCGGTCTTTTCGCCATCAAGGATTTGATCGGCCCGGACCCGGTTCTGGTCTCAGGCACGGATGGAGTAGGCACAAAACTTAAACTGGCATTCATGACGGATATCCACAACACGGTTGGAATCGACGCTGTGGCGATGTGCGTCAACGACGTGATATGCACGGGCGCGCGCCCGCTTTTTTTTCTCGACTATCTCGCGGTAGGACGCCTCCAGCCCGAAAAAGTTGCGGACATCGTGTCCGGAATCGCGGAGGGATGCCGCCGGGGGCTTTGCGCTCTGGTCGGCGGAGAGATGGCCGAGATGCCCGGTTTCTATCAGGACGGCGAATACGATATTGCCGGGTTCTGTGTCGGGTTGGTCGACCGCTCCCGCGTCATCAACGGCTCAACAATCGAATCAGGCGACACGCTTATTTGCCTTCCTTCGACGGGAGTCCACAGCAATGGATTTTCGCTTGTTAGGAAAGCGGTTTTCGAGATAGGCGGGCTGACAGTCGGCGACACCGCGCCCGAACTTGGCGGCAGGACGATCGGCGAGGCGTTGCTTGAGCCGACGGCCATCTACTCGAAGGAAGTGGCGGCGATGACTGGAGCGGCGATAGTCAAGGGGCTGGCGCACATCACTGGCGGCGGACTCGAAGGCAACCTCATGCGCGTCATTCCCGAAGGGTTGAGTTTGGACATCGACTGGAGCGCGTGGAAACGGCCTGCGGTGTTCGACATGATACAGAGACTGGGCGGCATCGAGGAAGACGAGATGCGGCGCGTGTTTAACTTGGGCGTCGGGATGGTGGCTGTAGTGTCGTCGCAGGACGCGGAAAAGACGATGGCCGCCGCGCGCGCCGCCGGCTGCGCGGCCCCGGTCATAATGGGCAGCGTGAAATGAAGTTGGAGAAGCTTTATTTCATCAGGCACGGCGAGACCGACCTGAACCTTCAGCAAAGATGCCAAGGAAGGCAGGACATTTCTCTCAACGAAACAGGCAGCGAGCAGATGAGACGGACCGCCGAAAGACTGGCGGGGGTCAGGCTCGACGTCATATATTCAAGCCCGCTGAGGCGGGC
>MWCD01000103.1 GCA_002069885.1 bacterium ADurb.Bin236
CCACTTCAATTTCTACTAGGATTTATACGTTTTTTTGAGGCTGTTTTCAAGCATATATCAGGATTGCTCAAAAATATAGAAGATAATGCGCCGAGCTGTGTATTAACTTTTCAAAGTTCAGAAAAAAATCCGTTTGTTGCGGATTGTTTTCATTCGGCAATGCTTTTCAAGCATCTCTTTTGTTGAATAATCGGCATTGTTTCTGTTGTCAAAGGCTTTTTTATTTTTGCTCCGTCGCTCTAGGTTAAAAACTCTCTGATGCTTGATTTTTGATTCCATTGCGCTTGTATAGAGTCTGTTTTATGTCGGTTTCATGTGTGAGAAAACCTAAAAAGGAGAACAAGCGGGAAGCAGCCGCGCTGATTTCGCATGTCCGGCGACCATGTCAAACAACCTCGAAAGACGCAGGTTCGTCGGGCCATGCGCCTTTAGCGTGGGTTGATTTGAGTCGTTTGACGCAGTTTTCGCACAGTTCTATCATGAGCAGTTCGTCTTCGTCCTTCATGATTTTCTTGATTTCCCAGCGGAGTCGTTCGCGGCCCCTGTCGGTGAGGTAGCAGCAGTAAACGCTGAATTGTTTTCTTTCGCCGTATCCTTTCATTATTCTGCCGACTTTTCGAAGTCTGGCGGGGTCGCAGACGTCATACGCGACCAGATGCCAAGATTTTTCTCTCATGATTAACGCAGTCTCCCTCTTGCGAAAAGGCCGGGTTCTCCAGCCCATTCTTTTTCCAGCAACCTGACTTCAAGCTCGATGGTTCTGTAGTAAGACAGAGAGTAGTCGAGGATGGGGTGTTTCCATTTTTCTTCGAGTCTGGATTCGTAGAGAGCGATGGCTTTTTTTCTGCCTGAAGCGGAAAGCCATACTTTAGCGTTAGTGACGTTGAAGTCTGCGGCGGGGTCCCACTGGAGCCGGTTCACGGAGCCGAGGAGCGGGATGTCCCAAAGGGCCACTCTGAACAAGTCCATGAGGTCCATAACCAGCGGGTAGGCCGAGGATCTCGGAGTATGGAAATAGCCGACGGCGGGGTCGAGGCCGACGGCGACGATGGCTGTGAGAGTGGACTGGTAGAGCAGGGAGTATCCGAAGCTGAGCAGCGCGTTGAAGCGGTCTTGGGGAGGTCTGCGCGTTCTGCCGTCGGGGAGCATTTCTGCGGGAGCTCTGTTTTTGATGAGTTCGGGAAAAATGTCGAAGTACGCGCGGGCCGCCGCGCCTTCGCAGCCGCGAATTTCGTCTAGAGAGGCCGCGTTTGACATGTCTTTAACGCAAGCTCTGATCGAGTTTGCGGCGAGGACGCATGGTCGGGGCCTGTCTTGATGGGGGGCGGTGGCTCTCAACATGTATCGCAGTTGGCTTTCGGCTTTGGCGCGGGCGGTTCTTCTGGAAAGATCAATACAAAGGGCCGGAGACGAGAGGGCTTTGAATTGTCTGAGTCGTCGTTGAACCGAGCCTGCTCCGGCGAGAAGTCCGGCGACGTAGCGTCCGCCGGCGGATATCCAATGAACGGGAATTCCGTTGTATGCGCAGTGGTGGAGCGCCTGAGTGGTTATCTGCGGATACCCGTGGAGAATGAGCGAGTCGATTTCGTTCGAAGAGAAATGAAGGTCGTCCGCATCCTTGACTTGAATGGTTAGCTGGTCGTTGGAGCGGCGAATAACGGCGGAATGGGACGTGACGTGAATGGCGCGACCCTCTCTGTCTGGAGGGAACAGACGAATAGGCGACCAGTTCTTGTTTCGGGCAATTCTATCTTCCTCCGGGAGGCACACGGGAGAAAGAGAGCAATGAAGGCAAAGACGGTCGTTGTCCGCGACGGGGGGGCGGTTCGGAGAAGAGCGAAGGAGGCGCGCGCGGGCGGCGGCGGATAGAACTCTTTGACGCGCATCAAAATCGACAGCGACCCTGACCGTGACGTTGTCTCTGTGATACCTGATTCTGCCCTCCGAAACCGGGAGTCCGAATTTTGTTTCGAGGAGCATGGCGTATGCGACAACCTGAAGGGAGTCCGGCGGCCAAGCATGATGAGCGTTGTCGACCGCGCGGGAAGCGCCTTTTTTATGCTCGAAGGGAATCCATTCGCCGTTGGATTTTTTAATGATGTCGGCGCGGCCGACCAAGCCGAGGGTTTCACAAGAAAGATCGACTTCGGATTTTTCGAGAGCGTTCTCCAGCGCAAGATCAAGGTGGAGGGAACGGCCCGCGAACACATCGGCGTCCGCGAGCCGGATTTCCTCGACCTCTTCCAGATAGAACAGACGCTCGCAATATTCGAGCGCGTGAAGGGCCATGACGCGGATTTGAGGGTCGTGTAAGGCGTCCACTAATTCAAGCTCTCCGTGACACGACGGTCCATGCTTGCTCAGATGGGAATCCGTCGAAGTTTTCTTCCCGCAAGAAATAAGACGCCCAACGAGTGGAAGCGGAGCCGACATGGTCGGGCCAAATCGGCATTGATAGGCTGCCTCTGGGGTCCGCCACCAGCGCCCAGCCTTTTTTCGGGTCATCGCTTCTAATCGGTCTCACTTCATCAACAAGATGAGAGCTTTCTCCGAGCGAAAGACCACCGAACCGATTGACTGTAACGGGGGAGGAAAGAGCTTTTTGAACTCTGTCTGCGAGCGAAGCGGAGGAGCGTTCATTCTCTCCGGAGCGAACCCACACAAAGAGATTCACGCCAGTGAGGAGTTCTTGAAATCCGGGAGTTCTATTGTTGCCGGAGCCGGGTTGTTGTTTGCGGTCTTTGACGCGCCACAAAGTGCGAAGAACAACGGATTTTTCAGGACGCGAAACAAGAGCCAAAGCGATTTCCGCGCCTTCATGAGCAAGCCTGTCAGGTTCGCCAACCATTGACAACAGCATTCCGAAGACGGTCGAAGGAGGCGGGCAGGGAAGCGTCTCAAAGTATTCGCGCGCGAAAGGGGCGCGAAATGACGCGACTGGAATCGAAACAAACAAAGAAGCGATATTCATATATACCTCTCTTTCAGCCACTCAACGCTAAAGACCGAGATCGGCGCTGATACGAGCCTTCAATGCTTCTGTCGCTTGTTTGACTCCTGTAAAACAAGCGGCTTTTTCAAGCTCTTTTTTGTCGCCTTCCGAAAGAGAGTCGACGACCGGGCCGCCGATGAACAGTTCGGATGCGTCTATGTCTTTCGACTTGATTTTTGAAATCACGTCCGTGATTGAAACCGTTCCATCCAGCTCTGAAAAACCGTAGAGAAATCTTGGAGCGAAATCATCCGTCCATCTGAAGATTATGGTCTCGGGTGAAAAATCAAACAGAAAACGGCTCTGGTTGCCTGCCACTTCAGAAAGGGAAGCCACGGCGTCTACGACATCAAGCGCGCGAGCTTTTTCACGAAGATTTTCAGGGGTGATAGCGAAACCATACTGATAGCGGGTGGCGTGGACTTCAGTGCCGTAAAGGCTGACGTTTGTCTTTTCGCCGCTTTTTGCGTTGAAAGTTATGTCGCCGGCGAAGGGGACAAGAGAAATGGCGCGTGATATTTCGAGAGGGCCGCGTCGCTTGTCACAAACTCCTTTAGAGAGAGCCTTGATTGTTGCTTTGAGTTCTTTGGCTTTTGCTTCTAGAGCTTTTCCAGCCTCGCCTTTTTTGTCCTCTTTCGACATGCTTTTGAGTTGTTCTTCGGTGGATTTGAGGTCTTTCTTCAAGGCGTCGGTTGAATCGCTACCGTCAGTTTTTGCGCCCTCGGCGAGCATGAAACCAAGAACGTCGTCGTCGATAAAAGTGGGCATATCTTTGCCGGAGGCGTCTGGGTCAGTCCATGGGGACCAAGTCTTATCCTGCCATTCGTGGTCGGCTTTATCCTCGTTCCACTTGCGGTTTACGGGCAGGCCTTTCTTTTGCCAGAAGTAGCGGTAAGCCCAACGGATGGCTTCCGCAGAAACAGTGGTGTGAACCTCTCCTTTCCAGAGGAGTTTTTGAAGAGTGGTGATGTTTCCTTCGTTTTCGCCGCGATTGTTGGCTGCGGCGCCGTAAGGCGTGACAACTATTCCGAAAAGATGTTTGCTCATAGTTCTTCTCCTTTTTGATCTGAATCTCCGGCAAGCGCCGCTTCTTCTTCTTTGTTTGCCGGTTTGTAGCTGGCGAGCGCAAGAAGCGCGAGGTCTTTAGCTAAACGCCACTGCGGGTCGTCCAGCAATGAGAGAATGTCCTGCCAGCGGTTCTGCAACGCCGGAAGAGGCCCGGTTCTGGACCAGAAGTCAACAAGTGTTTCGCGGAGAGAGGCGGCGTTTTTACAGCGCGCCAGAGACACGCGCCAGCGTTCAAACTCCCGGTTGGCAAGCGAATTAAAATCTGTGCTTTCAGAGCGAGAACGGTCGCCTAGTTGTCCAAGCCTTCGACGCCACGCCTCATGACATGCCGAAATCAGAATTCGCTGGTTTTCATCATCAAACACTGCTTTTTCCACCATTTCGTTCAACTCCTTTCTTTCATAAAGTAATTGTTCTCTTGTTTCTTTGTTTGTCATGTAATCCGAAAAGCCATGAAAGAAAGGAGATCCGCGGGCGATGTTGCCGGCGATAATCTCACGAGCGGCGTAGGTTTTGACAAAATCGCGAGATGGAGCTTCAATTTCGCCTTTTCGGTTTGTCTTTTGTTTAATTCGCTGCCATTTATTCTTAAAGATGCTCGCCGCTATTTCATAGTTGTCGAGATACTTAAGCGTTTTGGCGTCGACAGTCTGAACCATTGTCCTGACTTTTTGTTTTTCATTCCATCCTACAATGCCAAAAGAAACTGTTTGACATTGAACATCTGATTCAGTAAGAGTCGAAATACGCCCAGCAAGGTGGGCAGCGCGGACAGCTACAAGATACCGAAGCGCCGCATCCGACGAGCCGGAAGCCGTGAGCGAAGAGACATCTTGGCCATACATGATTCGGCGAGTTTCAACGTATGCTTCCAAATCGTTGATGATAGGAACGATAAGAGCCGCGCGCGTTTTGCGGCCTTGTGTTTTTGACTGAATTTTGAAATAGAAGCATCCGACGGGGGAAAACAAGAGACACAATGCGCGGTCCGATGGTTCTTCAAGGTCTGTCGCGCCTGAACCTACATGTCTTACGGTTCCTCCCGGAAAAAGCCAGCCTGAAAGCTTTATTGAATCGCGGAATTGATCGTTGCTGAGAAAAATATC
>MWCD01000104.1 GCA_002069885.1 bacterium ADurb.Bin236
GTTTTTTTACACCCCGCCGCTATTCATTTCAATTGATTCGTTAAAACAGGAACTTCCCCGTCCGCTGCAGTGTTATAATCACGTTGTCTTCAAACAGTGAATGGCAGGACAAGGCGCAGAGATGTTATCGGAACTAAAAAAAAGCAACAATCATTCAATCGGAACACATCCGCCGGACGGCGGAGTTATAAAAATAATCAATAATTCAATTATAGAGACATGCATGGACGCGACGCGCGTCCGGCGCGGAGGAACGATATGAAACAGACAAAGCTTTTGATAGTGGGCGGGGTTGCCGGAGGAGCGACAGCGGCGGCGCGCGCGCGCCGGGTTGACGAACACGCGCAAATAATCGTTTTTGAAAAAGGCGAATTCGTTTCTTTCGCAAACTGCGGCCTGCCCTACTATGTCGGCAATGAAATAACCGAAAAGAGCGATCTGCTAGTGGCGACCGCTCAATTCCTCATGGCAAGGTTCAACATTGAGGTAAGGACTTTTTCAGAAGTGGTAAAAATAGACCGGGCGGGCAAGGCGGTCGAGGTCAAAAACCTGAAAACTGGCGAGAGCTATTCGGAGAGCTACGACAAGCTGATAATCGCTCCGGGAGCATCCCCGGTCAGGCCGCCGCTCGAAGGCATTGACCTTGACACTGTGTTCACGCTGCGCAACGTCCCGGACACCGAAAGGATCAAAGAATACGTCGACAGTAACAAACCCGAATCGGCGGTGGTCGTCGGCGGCGGGTTCATAGGGCTGGAAATGGCCGAACAACTAGAGCGAAGGGGCGTCAAAGTCACCGTAGTCGAGATGCTGGACCAAGTTATGCCGCCAATCGATTTCGACATGGCCGCAATCGTCCACAGGCATCTTCGCGACAAAGGCGCGACTCTCAGGCTCAAGGACGGAGTTAAATCTTTCCGAAAAGAAAACGGGCGAACAGTAGTGGCGACTTCCGACGGCCCCGACATCGTGTGCGACCTCGTCGTGCTTTCCATCGGCGTAAAGCCTGACAGCGGCATAGCCAAAGACGCAGGGCTTGCCCTCAACGAACGCGGCGGCGTCAAGACGGATGACCGCATGAGAACCTCCGACCCTGACATCTACGCGGTGGGCGACGCCGTCGAAGTGATAGACATAGTAACCGGCTTGCCCGCCATGATTCCGTTGGCCGGGCCGGCGAACAAGCAGGCTCGCATCGCCGCAGACAACGCTCTCGGACGCGACTCGGCTTTCAAAGGCGCTCAGGGAACCGCCATCGTCAGGGTCTTCGACCTGACCGTCGCCTCCACCGGCAACAGCGAGAAGGCGCTCAAGCGCGCCGGCATCCCTCATCTCGTCTCTTTCACTCACTCCGCATCCCACGCATCTTACTACCCCGGAGCCGAAATGATGTCCGTGAAACTCCTCTTTTCGCCGGACGGCGGCAAGGTTCTCGGCGCTCAGGTCGTCGGCGGAGACGGTGTGGACAAACGCATAGACGTCATCGCGACCGCCGTCAGGGCGGGCATGACGGTTTTCGACCTCGAAGAGCTTGAACTGGCTTACGCGCCCCCGTTCGGCTCCGCGAAAGACGCCGTCAACATGGCGGGCTTTGCAGCCGCAAACATCCTCAAAGGCGACTCCCAAATCGTCCACTGGCATGAGATTGAAAACCTCGACATGAATGAACACGTCCTGCTCGACGTCAGGAATAAACCTGAAGCCGCATCGGGGAAGATAGAAGGCTCGACGATGATTTCACTGCACGAGTTGCGCGCGCGGCTGGGCGAACTGGACAAGTCCAAAACACATGTCGTGTACTGCGCCGTCGGACTGCGCGGGTATGTCGCTCACAGGATTCTCGCGCAGAACGGGTTCAAATCGAAGAACCTCAGCGGAGGATACAGGACTTATGCCGCTGCCATCGCGGAGGCGCGCGCGCCGCAGTCTCCGCCGCCTGATGTCTATAAAAAAAAAGAGCCGCCCCGGCAGCCTCTGAATGAAAGGACGCAAAACTTGAACATCGATTTCAAAGTCAACGCCTGCGGCGTCCAGTGCCCCGGCCCTATTATGAAGCTGAAAAGCAAGATAGACGAGATGAGCGACGGACAGACCGTGCAGATAACATCCAACGAGCCGGGGTTCCTTAAAGACATCCCCGCGTGGTGCGAAAACACCTGCAACGAGCTTGTTTCGATGACGACCGAAAAAGGCGTCCACACTGCGGTGGTGCGCAAAGGAGCACCGTCATCCGATGACGGCGCTCCTTCCTGTTCGGTCTCTCTGAATAAGGAAAAAGCGCTCATCGTTTTCAGCGACGATCTTGACCGGGCCCTTGCGGCGTTCATCATTGCCAACGGTGCCGCCGCGATGGGCAACAAAGTCACCCTATTCTTCACATTCTGGGGACTGAACGTGTTGCGTAAAAGCGAGGCTTCGGTCCGCAAAGACGCCATATCCGCCATGTTCGGCGCGATGATGCCAAAAGGCCCGGACGCACTCTCGCTCAGCAAGATGAACATGGGCGGCATGGGCACGAAGATGATGAAGATGATTATGAAACAGAAAAACGTCAACACGTTGGGCGAACTGATAAGCTCCGCGATGGAACAAGGCGTCAGGTTTGTCGCCTGCGCCATGACGATGGACATCATGGGCATAAAGATAGAAGAACTCATGGATGGTGTGGAAGTGGGAGGCGTGGCCGACTACCTGAACACCGCCGACAAGGCGAACATGAGCATGTTTATCTGACGATGCCCCGCGCGGAACGCCCCGCCGAGGATCGAAAACCACAAAGACCGGAGAGAATCATGGAAAGCAAAATCGCGAAAGCCTTGAAGCTGGAACATTCGCCCGTGGCAATGCTCTGGTCGGATGAAAAACCGGAAGGAGCCACACAATTCAAACCGGGCTGCTGGGGCTGCGTCATGTTTCTTCTGGCCGTCGCCGCAAAAGGGAAACCTGCCGTCGCGGATGTCGAGACTTTCGGTTGCATAGGAGGGGGTGTCGGGCTTGGTTTCGGAAATCAGTACGATAAATTCCCCGGCGGAATAGAACATTATGTCTCTTCCGGAAATCCGGAATTCTGCCGGTCCGAAGCCGGACGACAAATCGCCGAACAGATGCCCGACCTTGTTGAGGGTGAAAGATACGTCAAGAATCCGGAAATCGCCAAACAGTTCTTTGACGGTCTTCCGATGACGGAAGTTCCGACTAAATATGTGGTTTTTAAGCCCGTCCGGCAAGTAACACCGGACGAGACAATCAAGGTCGTGACTTTTTTCGCGCGACCCGATCAGTTGTCCGCCTTGATAGTTCTGGCGAACCACGCGAGGGCCGGACAAGTGAACGTTATCGCCCCCTTCGGCGCGGGCTGCCATCAGACTGGCATAATCCCGCTGAAAGAAGAAGAATCCGAATCGCCCCGCGCGATTATCGGACTCACAGACATCTCCGCCCGCAAGAACACTATGAGGATGCTCGGACACGACCTGCTGACGTTCTCCGTGCCCCTGAAGATGTTTATCGAGATGGAAGAAAACGTGGAAGGCAGTTTTCTTGAGCGGAACTCTTGGCGGGAAATCCTCGAACATCAGGAGGATAACTGCTAGCGCGCATCTTTCACCGACGCGGGCTGAAATCTAAGAACAGGGATGAGAGACGAATCGAGCGAGAACGAGGAAGCATACTATTTCGTATGTGACAGAGTTTAAGTCGATGACTCAACGACGTATATCGCCAATTTATTCGATTTTCCTGATTTTTCTCGTGAAAAATCCTGCTAGCGTGTTTTCCAATAGACGCAAAGCCGAGCATTGACCTGACAACATATTGAATATATATTGAATTCTTGTCGGAGCGAGCATAGTTAGCGCGCGTGTTCCAATGTGAATCCGACACATTTTCTTGGGAGTTGCTTTTCAGTGAGCGGACAGGGAAGCGCTGAACAGGCATATAAGTTTCTTAAGATTCAGAACCGGCTCGCTTTCGAGTTGGGCAGGACATCGTCGTTGTCGGAAGCTCTGGAATTCTGCATTGACGCCGCTCTGGAAGCCACTGGGATGGAGTTCGGCGGAGTATATCTCGTCGACCGCAACGGCGGCATAGACATGCTGGCGCACAGGGGCTTGTCCGAAGAAGTGGTGTCGGCGGTCAAGCATTTCGACAAGGATTCTCCGAGGGTGGGCTATATCCTTGAGGGGAACCCCATTTATTTCGGCGTCGGCGACATTCCCTTCTCTCAATCGATAGTGAACAACGACACGTTTTACACGTCGCTTGCGGTGATGCCTTTCCGCGACAAGGGCCGGGTTATAGGCTGCCTGAACGTAGGCTCGAAAAACGAGGCGGAAATATCAGATGTGAACAGGCAGGAATTGGAGGCGATGGGTCATCTCATAGGCGACCTGATAGGCAGAATCCGCACGGAGGAGGAATTAAGAAAAAGCGAAGAGAAATACCGGGCCCTCATCGAGGCCACCAACACGGGGTATTTGATTCTCGACGAACGCGGAGCCGTCTTGGACGCCAATCAAGCCTACCTGAGCCTGATTGGCAAAAAGGAATTAAAAGAGATAGTCGGCAAGAGCGTTGAGGAATGGACAGCCGGGCATGACAGGGAAAGAAATGTCGCCGAGGTTGAGAAATGCATGGCGGTAGGAAGCGTCAGAAACCTTGAGATAGATTATGTCGACGCTTCAGGAAGGATAGTTCCGATCGATATAAACGCAAACATCATCGACACGCCGGAAGGGAAAAGGATTCTTTCCCTGTGCCGGGACATCTCAGAAAGAAAAAAACTGGACGACGCCCTCCGGGACAGCGAGGAAAGTTTCCGCATGCTGTTCCAGAGCGTCGGCGAAGGAGTCATCATCTACGACAGGGATTTCAGGTACACCTACTGGAACCCTTACATGGAAAACCTGACAGGGCTGACCGCTAACGACGTCATAGGAAAATGCGCTTTCGACCTCTTTCCGCATCTGACCAAGTACGGTGTGGACGTGTCGATGAGGCGGGTGCTCGAAGGCGAAACAATCTCCGCTTC
>MWCD01000105.1 GCA_002069885.1 bacterium ADurb.Bin236
GGCACCGCCACAGCGCCCGTCCTGTGCCTCATCCCGGCGGTCTGGCTTCTGTCGTTTTATGTCAACATGCCCGCCCTTCTTCCTGAGATTGCCACAGCCCTGATCGCGGTCGCGGCGGTCGTGACAATTAAAGGCAGGTTCTGGCTGCCCATCGCCGCGCGCGCCGCCGCATTCGCCGCATACGCTCTGGTTCTCTATGGCGGATTCTGGTATCTGTCTCCCATGACTTTTTTTTCGGGCGGCGTTCCCGACGACGCTGTCGCGAAACACATCAAGCCGCTTGAACGAGCGGCCGCCTCCGCGCCTTTCCCCAGAGGGTTCTACGAAGTTGTGGAAAGCTGCGACGGCTCAATTCTCTTCCTTTCCAACGTGTTCCGCGCTCCGGGCGCGCTGGCATGGAACAGAGCCGGCGGCGAAACCTACGAACTGGACTGGCTCGACGGAGCGGCGGAACAACTGACGCTGGACTGCGAAACGAATTCCGCCTTCGTTGGAGAATACAACACGGGCCGGATGATGAGCGTCGCGGGCGGCTCTCTCGAAGGAGAGCGTCGCGCGCTCCCAGCCAAGGTTTTCAAACCCTGCCGGATGGCCCACCTGCCCGGCTCAAACCTTTTTTACGTCAACTCCGACTTGGCGACTTTTCCTTGGTTTATCATCGACGGCTCAGGAAACATTCTTCATAAAATCGATATGGGCAACATCGAGGAAATCCTGCCGCTCGAAGACGATTCCTTCATCGCCGTTTCGGACGGCATGGTCATACGCTCCCGATTCGACGCCGAAAAGGGCGCCCTGCTGACAATCGCCAAAAAGCCCCTCCCCGGAGTGGGCCGCAGGTTCGGCCCTCTCTACCAGCATCTTGCTGCGGACAGGCTGCGCGGCGACATCTACGTCTCTGACTTCAACACGGGGCAAATCTTCCGCGTCCAGCTGTCCGACCTCCGCGTCACAAAACTCGGCGCATACGGCCGGGGACTCAGGCACATGACGTTCGCTTCGAGCCGGGGCCTGCTCGCCGCCGGCAACTACATCACAGGCGAACTGCTCCTTATAAACGGAAGCGACGGCTCAGTGGTTTATTCTAAGAACATAGGGTCGCGGCTCCGGGGCGTGACGCTGTCCAGAGACGGCGAGAGGATATACGCGGTGTCCCGCGCGGGGGTGTTCGAGTTGTCATTGGAAAAAGCCGTCTCGACGGCCCGGTGACGCGATTTCTCGCGCCGCTCTATCACGCTCCGCCGTGCATCCTGATTTCCCCGTACACCTCAAACGGCCTGCCGACAGCGTGCGCCAGCCGCATCCTCGCGCCGGTCTCCGCGCTCCCGCAGTCGAAACACTTCGCCCCGCACGCCTTTACGTCCTTCAGCCGCGACCTGAATTCTCCAGAATCCATTATTTCTTCTATCGTTTTTTCTCTTATATTCAATCCTGTGTCATATTCATAGCACGGCATGACATTCCCCGCCGGGTCGATGACGACCCACAGGAAACCCGCATAGCACGGAACCCTCCCGCGCCCTTCATAAGCCAGATGAATGTTGTCTATGAAATGCCTCGTGTTCGAGCGGATATGCAGCGAGTCGAGCTTCCCTGCAATCTTCCTAAGAGTCGATTTGACGCCCTCGATGTCTTTCGGCACAAGCGGCTCCAGAGTCTCTTCCGTCATTGATTTGTGCTGCGGCAGCCTGTTCACGGGAGTGAATTGTATCTTGTCCGCTTTCATCCCGGCGAAGAAGTCCGCGATGTCTTCCAGCGCCGATTCGTTCAGGCTCGAAACAGCGACGTTTATCCCGACCGGCACGGGACGTTTCAGCGACTTGAAATTCTCGACCGCCGAAACAACACTGTCGAACCCGTCGGTGTTTCTTATGAGGCGGTATTTTTCCGGAGCGCAGTGGTCGCAGGAAATGTAAATCATGGACAGTCCGGCGTCCGCGAGAGACGCGGCGCGCTCCGGGGTTATCGAAAGCCCGTTGGAATTGACGTGCGCGGATATCCCCTCGCGACGGAATGCCCGAATGATTTCTTCGAGGTCGGGCCTCAGGATCGGCTCGCCGCCGCCGAATGAAACAATGCGGGCGCGCTTGCTGGCGAGCGCCGGCGCGAGCGCCTTTATCTCTTCCGTCGAAAGCTCGTCCTCGGCTCTGGCCGCGCTGTCCCTGAACGCGCACATGACGCACGCGGAGTCGCAGCGCCTCGTGATGTCGAAATAGACCAGAGGAATCTGCGCGGGCGGCGTCCCGGCTCGCCTCGCGGCGCGCACGCTGAAATACGTTCGCGCCGCGTCTGCCATATTGACAATCGTCATATCGTTTTCAACCGGCCGGTTGACGGCCGTCTTCAATCCGCGCGGGAAGCGGTCTCCTTCACCGCGCGGGCGGCGCGCAGGGCGTCCGTTTCCGATATCCTGTCTGACATCGGCAGCGTGATAGCCCGGCTGAAGACGGCGGCGACATTTGAGCCGGGGGCCTTCAGGCAGTCGTCGGCTATCTCGTCTCCCGCCGCGACGTCCACCCCGCGCAGCGCCAGCCGCAGCCGCAGCTTCCCGATGTCCCCGTCCGCCAGAGCGACCGCCATGTGGCACGAGCCTTCCGCGCCGGGAGCCGTCCTCTGAAACTTCAGCGTCCCGCCAATGACTTCCCTGTAGATATCCCTAATTTTTCTCCTGCGGGCAAGCCGCGCGTCCAGACCTTCCATATTCATCGCCGCCAGTTCCGCGAACAGGTCGGGCATTAGCGGCGAGCCTGCCGCGCGCGCCTCTTCGGGGGCCGTCTTCGCGCCCTCTTTGCGGCGGTACGCCGACACGATGGCGCGGCGCGCACCTTCATATCCGAACAGCAACATCGCCGCCCTCCACGCCGGGCTTCCCACCGCGAAGTCCTCCACGGCGGCGGCGGCGAACTTCAGCCTCGACGCGCTCTCCGGCGGCCCCGCCGACTCCGCCCGTTCCCTCGCCCTGCCCAGCCATTCGGCGTCGTTCCCGAATATGACGCCTCCCTGAATGCCCTGCAAAGGCTTCGATTTGTCCAAGCTGATGAACCCCGCGTCGCCGAAAGTCCCGGCCGGCCTCCCGTTCAGCGTCGCGCCGAACGCCTGCGCGCAGTCCTCGATCAGCGCCAGCCCGCTCGCTCGCGCCATCTTCTCCAGTTCGAGGATGTCGCACGGCTCGCCGAAGATGTGAGTCGCCAGAACCGCGCCCGTCTTCACTGTCAACGCCCTTCGCGCGGCCTCCGGGCTTATCTGGAACGTCTCCGGAGCGATATCCACCGCAACCGGGACGAACCCGGACGCCGCTATCGCCGGATACACCATGCCGAACGTGTAAGCGGGAACAAGGACCTCGCGGCCGGGCGGCATTCCCGAAGTTTCGAGCAGCAGCCGCAGCCCCGCCCTGCCGCTGACAGTGGCGAGCGGGTTCTTAAAGCCGCGTCCGGCGATAAGCCCTTCGAGCTTCCGCCTGCCGCCAGCCCCGGCCCCGCGCGCAACCAGCCCCATCGCTCCGGGCGCAAAATATATCCTTCTTCTCGGAATTGTCTTTATCACTTCGTCACTCCGCGCTCCGGGAAACGAACCGAAGCCCCGCCGTCTTCAGGGCTTGGCGCGCCACGAAGGAGGCGAACGCCGCGTTCTGTCCCGCCGCGGCTCGCGGGTTCTCAATCAAATACTTTGCCGCCCCCGCCGCGTGGCCGCGCAGATACGACAGCGAAAAATAATGCTTCGCGTAAAACTTCAGCCTCATTCTTTTCAACCTGTCCGCGCTCAGCGCGCATATCCCCGCCGCCGGGTCCTCGAACCGCCTGCCGCCGCTCCGCAACCCCGCTTCCTTCGCCAGCTCGGTGTCCGCGTACGGCGTGCAGAAAGACATCTGAACCACCGTCGGGTTAAGCTCCCGCACGAGAGCGGCGGTCATCCGCGCGTCCGCCTCCGTCTCCCCCGGCGAGCCGATCATCGTCGTGTATCTCGTCGCGAATCCGTATTTGTTTATCAGTTTTCCAGTCCGCCGGATTGTTTCCACCGTTTCCCTTTTGCCCAGCGCCTCCAGCACCCGGTCGCTTCCCGATTCCATCCCGCACGTCATCCCCGCGCACCCGGCCCGCTTCAGCGCCGCTAGAACTTCCTCGTCCAGACAATCAAACCGCGTCTGCATTATCCACGGCGTCGCCCATCCGCTCTTCTCTAGCAACTCGCAGAAACGCAACGTCCACTCCCTGTCTCCCGTGAACAGGTCGTCTTCCACCGAAATAATCGTCCGCCCTCCCCGCTCAACCTGATATTTCATCTCCTCGAACAGCCGCTCCGGCGAACAAAGCCTGTATTCTTTCCGCAACGACTGCCGCGTCATCGCCGTGCAGAACCGGCAGGCGAACCTGCACCCCCTGTTGCCCAGCGCGAACCCCCATTTCAGAGGTCGTCCTATCGAAATCGGGAAAGAGTTCTTTCTGTACCTGCCGTCCGTCAGAACCGGGAGGGGAAGAAAAGGCATATCGTCAGTGTTCACCGCAGCAGACGGGCCGGAGAACCCGATTCCGCCGTCCGGCTCCAGCCATTTGACGCCCGGAGGAAAAGCGCCCCCGCCGCCCGAAATCAGCCGCTCCGCCAGCCCCGGCAGCGCCGCTTCCGCTTCGCCCACGACGCAGAAGTCGGCCAGCCCCCTTTTCAATATCGAATCAGCAGAAACACCGCTGTACATCCCGAATATCACAACACTGCCGCCGCGCTCCCTTACCGCCGGGCGCAACCTCTCAAGAAAACCATCATGCCGCGCCCCCGCCTCCACCGCCACCACTCCCGCGTTGTCGCCCCGCAGTTCCGGGACATCCCCCCGTTTCACGTCGGACGCGGACAGTTCGAGCAGGCGGG
>MWCD01000106.1 GCA_002069885.1 bacterium ADurb.Bin236
ACGGACGGCGGCGCAACAAAAACAGGCTCCGGCGGCGGTGAATATGAAGAGTCTGCCGGATCAAAGTCCATCGTCAAATTATTTTCAAGACGTGAATATTTTGCCATGATTATACAACCTCGCTTTCTTAGTTATTTTGTTCGTCGTCTTTATAAAGCTCTCTATGATCTGCGGCAATGCGGTGAATCAACCAACCGCATAAAACAATCCCTAAAGCGGGAATTATGAAACATCTTAAAGTTAAATCGAAAAGCATGAAAAGATATGAATGGCCGTAAAGTTCTTCACACATTGGCGGTCGCTCCCTTCCTGCGCTCGATGCGGGCCGCGGCTCTATTAAGCGCGGCGGCGGCGGTCGGCGTGTCCTGTGCCGCCTCTATGAGCGCGGCGGCGGTCGCGTTGTCCTGCCGCTGCTGTCGGTTGCGCGCGGCGGTCGCTCTCTCTGTGCGGTCAATGGCGCGGGTTGCTGCTGTGATAATTTTCTCCGTCGGTGTCTGTGCCTGATTAAACATTTGCGTTTTCTCCTTTGACGATTGTGGCGACTGTTTCTCCGTTGGGATCAACTATCGCGCTGTAGTCCAGTCGCATTCTGGCGACTATTCCGTGTTCCTCGCAATAGGCGTATATCTGGTCTGCTGTAAACGGGCCGCTGTCGTTGCCTAGCCGCTCGTCTATCACTCGGTATTGTCGAATTATGCGCGGCTCAGGGGTGTTGTCGCTGTCCTCGATTGGTCCGCCGGTCGGAAAGTTCTCTTTCATCCATTCGTCAAAATCTTTGCGATAGCCTAAAGCGACGCATTTTGTGTATTCGGTGAATCTGTCCATTTTTTCAATCTCCCTAAATGCCCGCGCTGTCGTTGCTGCTGTCAGCGTCGGGGCTTATATAGCGGCTCCCGGAGTCGAACCGGGTTGAACCTTAGCCGCGTATCAACCATAGAAAAAAGTTCCTAAGAGCCTTTAGGCGGCGCGCGTGATTGTCTCGGCGATGTCGTGCCGGTATATCTCATTTCGCGGGCCGAATCGGTAAAAGTGCGCGGCTCCGTCTCCGCATGGTGAAAATAGCGGGTTGCCGTCGGGCGCGTCGGTTGTGTAAACTCTCCCGGCGTCGTCGGTCGTATAATATAAATCATCGTTGAATAGTTCGGGGTAGATAGGCATTATCTTATCTCCGTTTCTGCCGCCTCTGGCGGCTGGTGGTTTATAGGCTGATTGCTGCTAGTGTTTCCATCTGCGCGCGGATGTCGTCGCGCTCGGCGTCGCTGGTGGCGCGCTCGTATGCGTCAATCAAGGCCGCGGCTCTCTCCGTCAAGTCTGCGGGGGCGGCGTCTGCGTCCGGGATGGTGTTGCTGACCGGCTCCGGGTCGTCTTGGAAGTCGGCGCCGCGCTCCTGCTCCGGCGTCGCGTCCGGCGTCAAGTCCGCGGCTGCTCTGGCGGGGGCCGTCGCTGGCGTCGGTTCCGTCTCGGTGGTGTCGTCCGTCTGAAAGTCGTCAACGGTGGCGGTCGCTGCCGTCGGGGTCGTGTCGGGGGCTGCTGGCTGGTCGTCGATTTGGAAGTCGTCAACATCAAAAGCGGGCAGGGCGGCGGGGGCCGTCTCGGTGTCGGTCGGCTCCGTCTCAAATATTACCATCTGCGCGCGGTCGAGTGCGGCGGTGTCCATCAATTTTATGACTTCATCGTCTGTTATCGCGCGGCCCTGTTTGTTGATTTCCTTTGTTAGCTTCCGGGCTTTCTCGCGCATGGTGTCAATCAAGCTTTTAAGCTCGTCGCTTTTCTGGTCGGGTAACAATTTATCAAGGCCGCGCATATTCTTTAACGCTGCTCTGATTGCCTTCGGGTCTGCGGCGGCGGTCGCCTCTTTTAACTGGCTCAGTCCGTCGCTTATCATCTCCGCGACTGCCTCAAGCGCCTGCCGGTTGTCTGATTGAATTCTGAAAGTAATAACTCGGCTATAAAGCTCGTTGAAATAAGCATCACGTTTAAACTCGTCAATCATGGCCGTGATTTCTGCCTCGGCTTGTTCTATCGCTGCGAAGGTCTGCGGGGTGTCCGGTGCAAATAGTCCTATGTCTGACCGGGCCGCTCCGGTCGTCGTCTGTAGTAGTGTTTCGCATCTGGCGCGCAAGGCGCGCGCGGCGTCGAATTCTGCTTTGTCGTATATTATCCGCTCGGTTTTCCATTCGGCGCGCTCCTGCTTGCCGTCGGCGTCCATTTCTTCGCTGCGTTCCAAAACCTTGTACTGTATGCCGCCTCTCAATTTCACGTCGTGCAGTATTAACAGGCTCGGTTTTAAATCTATTAGTCTCATGGCTCTATTCCTCTCCGCGCGGGGTCGCCGCGCTCCGCGCCGGTGTCCGGCGTCGGTGATTAGTCAATCGTGAATTCTCCGGCGGCGTTCGTGTTGCTGACCGTCTCCGGGCGGCTGGCGGGGCGGGCGGATGTGCGCGCCCATTCGCGCAAGCTCTCAAGCTTCGCCGCGTCGGTTTTTAGTATCGGGGTGATTTGTTCAAGGCCGCTGATTATGTCCGCGGTGGTCGGCTCTCTCTGGCCGTCGTTGTATGCGATATATAGCGCCTTCTCAAAAGCGGTTTCTATTTCGGCGCCGGTGTAGCCTGCCGCGGCTGCGGCTATGGCGTCGGTGTTCGCGCCGCCTGTCCGTGGGTGTTTTCGCTTCATAACTTCGACTATAGCGGCGCGCTCTCCGGCGTGGGGCGCGTCAACAAAGTATATCGCGTCAAACCTTCCCGCGCGTTTAAGCTCCGGGGGCAGGGCAGCTATGTCGTTAGCGGTTGCGATTAGATATAATCTTCCGGCGCGCTCCTGCGTCCACGTCAAGAACTCGCCAAAAACGCGCTTACTGGTTCCGCCGTCGCCGTCTCCGGCTCCGCCTGTTCCCGCTAGTGCTTTTTCAATTTCATCTAGCCATATTACAGCGGGGGCCGCGGCGTCAAGGATTTTTAAAGCGTTCCTCATTCCTTGCTCGCTGTCTCCGACATATTTTCCATATACGGCGCTTAAGTTGAATTTGATTAATGGCAATCTCCATGCCGTCGCGGTCGCCTTCGCCGTCAATGATTTCCCGCTTCCGGGTATGCCGACTATTAGCGCGCCTTTCGGGGCGGGCAAGCCCCAGCGCCGCGCGTCCGGGCTGAATGCGGCGCGCGTCTGGATTAGGTCGCTTTTAAGAATCTCTAATCCGCCTATTGCGTCAAGTCCGCGCGGGTCGGGGTCATCAATCCATTGTAACGCGTCGGATTTGATATAACTTTTTTTCTCTTCGGCTATAACTGCCGGGTCGAATTTTCCGGCGGTAACTCTGGATTTAAGCAGCGCGTTTCGGGCCGTGTCTGTGTCAAGGCCGGTCATTGCGTCAAGTATCGCCGCGCGCGTTCCGGGCGTGTTGGCGTCGCTCTGGATTTCGTCGGGGGCCGCGTCAATGGCAAGCGTCAAAAGGGCTTCTAGTTCGTCGCGTGTGGGCAGGGGGAGCGGCGCGCGCATTATTCCGGGGATGGATTCCGGCGGCGGGGCCGTGTCGATGAAAATATATGCTTTCTGGTTCCCGGCGGGGCGGCGCTTTCCGTCGCTCATTTCGTCTCTGATATAACGCCTTAGTCCGGGCTGCTGGTTTATGTATTCCGCAGCGTCTTTGATTATATATAGTTCCCGGCGGGCGGTGTTCCGTTTCTCTGCGCTGAATAGTGCCAAGGGGTCGGCTGCTGTGCTGCTGTCAATCCGTCCGGTTGTGTGGTCGGTGGTTCCGGTGGTGATTGTCCAACTATACGGTTTCATTTGCATCTGGGCGGCTGCTTCGATTAGTGCGCGCTCTGCTCGTTGTTCCTCGGTGGTCGTCGTCCATAATACTAAACATTTTGCTCTTATGAGTGTTTTAACTTGCTCCTGATAGGTGGGGGGTTTCATTTTCTCGGTTCCTCTCTGCGCTCTCGGCGCGTTGGTTTTTTGTTGCGTCGATCAACTTCCGGCATTAATGCGCGTGGCCGTGGGCGTGGGCGTGGTCATGTGCTTTGATTGCCGCCGCGGGGTTTATTCCGGCGCGCGTGTATGCGGCGTTCAATGCGGGGTTCATTGCTGCGAGTTTCGCGACGCCTGCAATAATGCAAGCATCGGACATCCCGCCGCGGTCGCTCTGGCTCAGTCCGCGCAAACTGGTTTTTCCGGTTAGCGGGTTGCGCTCCAGTGTCGCCGCTCCGGTCAATATTGCGCGCCTCGCCGCCTCTAGTGCTTTCTGCTTCCTCTGTTGTTCAATCATTTCGCAAGCCATTTGATTTTATTCCTCGCTCTCTCCGGTCGCTCTGGTCGTCGGCTCCGGCGGTGGCGGCTCCCTCTGTTCCGGGGGCCGCTGCCGTCGTGGTCGGCTCGGTCGGGTTTATTCGTGCATCATGGCGGCGTAATTAAGCGCCCCACAAATGAAGGTCGCGCGCCTCTCGGCGTCGTCTTTCTCTTCCTCGTAGGTGTTCACTTGGCAAAGTTCCGCCTCTTTTACTGTGTCGAGGATTGTATATGTGCTTTCGTCATTGGCGGAAAATATAAAGCGGTTGTGCTTCGGTTTTCTCGGCGTCTCGGTGGCCGGCGCTGCTTCCTCGGTCGGTTGGGGTTCCGCGGCGGGGGCGGCGGCGGTCGCGTCGCGCTCGGATGTCAATTTCTCAATCTGCCGCGTTAATGAGTCTATCATCTTCCCGGCGGCGGTGATTATCTCCGCGCGGCTGTCAAGCTCTTTGATTAGCTCAAGGGCGGCGGCGGCGTTCGCGTTGCAGTTCCGGCGGGCTTCCTC
>MWCD01000107.1 GCA_002069885.1 bacterium ADurb.Bin236
CGACGCAGGACGTCGTACCGGGAACGCTGATAGCGGTCGCCGCCTATCTCGGCACGACCCGCCTCATCGACAATCTGTCGTTCTGAAGGGAGAAAGGCCATGTTCAGACATTTCTGCAAATCCAAGATTCACAGAGCGAAAGTGACGGGAGCCGATCTCAATTACATCGGCAGCATCACGCTCTGCACGGACCTGATGAAAGCCGCAGACCTGATGCCTTACGAAAAGGTGCAGGTCGTCGACATAACGAACGGGGCAAGGCTGGAGACTTACGTCATCCCATCCCCCAACGGGGCGTCCGGCGACATCTGCCTGAACGGAGCGGCGGCGCGCCTAATAAGCAAAGACGACCTCGTCATCATCATCTCCTATTGCATGATAGACGACAAGGAACTCGCTTCGTTCAAGCCGAAAGTGGTGTTTGTGAACGAAGATAACGCGATAATTGAGCTTCGCGAGGAAGAGCCGGGCTTCACCACGCATCTTGAGCTTATCAGCAACTCGAAATAAACCGTCGCGAAAGAAAAAAGCCCGCGGACGAAAACCCGCGAGGCAAATCTCACACAGGGTGGGTTTCGACAGGTGACAGAAAATCTAGTTCAAAGAATCATCGAGCTTAAAAAGAAGCGCAACGCGGTAATTCTGGCGCACAACTACCAGCTTCCTGAGATACAGGACATCGCCGATCACACCGGAGACAGCTTGGAGCTGGCGCGAAAGGCGACTCAGATCGACTGCGAAGTCATCGTCTTCTGCGGAGTGAGTTTCATGGGCGAGACGGCCCATATACTTTCTCCCGAAAAAACGGTGCTGCTCCCCGACCCCGCCGCCGGATGCCCTCTTGCGGACATGGTGGACATCCACGAACTGCGCTCCATGAAACAGGAGCATCCCGGAGCGACCACCATCTGCTACGTCAACTCCTCCGCCGAGGTGAAGGCCGAAAGCGACATATGTTGCACTTCGGCAAACGCGATAAAGGTCGTTCAGTCCCTCAACGGCGCGAACCCGATTATCTTCGTGCCCTGCAAGTTCCTCGGCGGATACGTATCGCGCATGACGGGCAAAGATCTCGTTCTGGCGAGAGGATACTGCCCGACCCACCGAAGGATTCTCAGGGAAACGATAGTCAAACTTAAAGAGGAAATGCCGGACGCGGTGGTGATGACGCATCCGGAGTGCGCCTCCGACGTGCTCGAAGTTTCCGACTACGTTTGCAGCACCAGCCAGATGTTCCGCGCGGTCGAGGAATCCGGCGCGCGCAGGTTCATCGTGGGAACGGAACTTGGAATGCTTCATCCGCTGAAAAAAAGATATCCGGACAGAGAGTTTTTCCCGACGTCTGACAAAGCCGTCTGCCCTAACATGAAACGGACGACTCTGGAAAAGGTCTTATGGTCGCTGGAGAAGATGCAATACAAAGTGGAGCTTGACCCCGAAATAAGGGCGCGCGCGCTCAAATCTCTCGAACGGATGCTCGAACATGTCTGAATCCAACCTTCCGCGCGTCGGCATAGTCGGCTGCGGCGCGATCGGCTCTCACGTGGCGCGCGCCATTGACTGCGGCGAAATCAAAGCGGTAGTGTCGGGCCTCTGTGACATGGACGCTGCGGCGGCTGATAAACTTTCAAAATCGCAAAAATCAAATCCGCCGGTTCTCAGCGCGGAACAACTCATAGCCGCGTCCGATATAGTCATCGAATGCGCGGCTGGCTCAGCCGTCGCGCCACTCGTTGAATCGTGCGCAGCAAAAGGCGTCGCCCTCGTGGTCATGAGCGTCGGCGGACTGAAACCTGAACATTTCGCGCTATTTGAGAATAGTCCCGCCGTCCTGCATATCCCTTCCGGGGCAGTCGCGGGAGTGGACGGAATACTGGCCTGCGCGGGCGGGCAGGTTACGGCCATAAGCCTAACGACGCGCAAACCTCCCCAAGGCCTAAAAGGGTCGGCGGCGCTGTACGAAATGGGCGTTTCTCTCGACGAGCTGACGGAGCCTCTGGTGGTTTTTGAAGGCCCGCCTTCAGAGGCTATTAAAAAATTCCCGAAGAACATCAACGTCTCAACCACCCTAGCTCTTGCTAGCGGCGCTGGAGATTCAATGACAGTGAGAATCGTGGCCGACCCGACGATAGACACGAATATTCACGAGGTCAGGCTGGTATCGCCGTATGTCAACTTGTTCGCGAGGCTCGAAAACAGGCCTTCCCCAGACAACCCGAAGACAAGCGCCCTCGCCTATATGTCCGCCGTCGCGGCGCTTAAAAAACTGACTTCGAAAGTTAGAATCGGAACATGAATATACCGGCTCTTGAAGACTACATCGACATAGTCGAACGCGCCCTCAAGGAAGACATCGGCCCCGGAGACGTTACCACCGACTCGCTGGAGCTTGGCGAAAGGCAAGGCGAAGCGCGCATCGTCGCGAAAGAAGACGGCATAATCGCCGGGTTGTTCGTCGCCGAAACGGTTTTCAGGAAACTCGACCCGAAGATATCGTTTGAGAAGCATGTCGAAGAAGGCGCGCGCGTCAGGCGCGGGGATTTGCTGGCTGTCGCCAAGGGGCGCGCCTCCGCTCTGTTGTCTGCTGAAAGAGTGGCTCTCAACTTCCTTCAGCGCATGTCCGGCATAGCCACTTTCACTTTCATAATGACGCGCAAAGTGGAAGGCTCGAAGGCGAAAATATTCGACACGCGGAAAACCGTTCCGGGCCTCCGCGTCCTTGATAAATACTCAGTGAGGGCGGGAGGCGGACAGAACCACAGGGTCGGCCTCTACGACGCCGTTCTTCTCAAAGAAAACCATGTCGCCATGGCGGGAGGAGTGCGCGCCGCCGTGGAACGCGCCCGCGCTCATACTCGAAGCGCTCTCAAAATCGAAGTCGAAACGCGCTCTATCGACGAAGCGCTCGAAGCGGTCGAGGCGCGCGCCGACATTATCATGCTCGACAACATGTCGCTCGATGACATGGAAAAAGCCGTCGCTCTTATAGACGGCCGCGCAGTGGTGGAGGTGTCGGGCAACGTGAACACGCTCACCGCGCCGCATATCGCCGGCCTAGGCGTGGACATGATATCGGTGGGAGCTTTGACTCACTCGCCCGACGCGCTGGACATCAGCATGTTGTTCAATATATCTGACGATTGACTCGCGCGACGAGAAGCCGTATTTAGGAGGGTATTTATGCTGCTGGCTCTTGATGTGGGAAACACCAACATCGTCATCGGAGTTTTCGACGGCGGCGACCTGAAAACTCATTTCAGGGTTTCCACCGCTCAGAACCGCACCGCCGACGAGTACGGCCACTCTATCATTTCGCTGCTCGGCTACTCCGGTATAAAGCAAAACGACGTCACAGACGTTATTATTTCGACCGTCGTTCCGCCCATCACGGACACGCTAAGAGAAATGGCCCACAGGTATTTCAACTCCGACGCAATCTTCGTAGGCCCCGGAATAAAAATCGGGATGAACATCAAATACGAAAACCCAAAGGAAGTCGGAGCGGACAGGATTGTGAACGCTGTGGCGGCGATAGCGCTGTACGGCGCTCCGGTCATCGTCGTGGATTTCGGAACGGCGACTACTTTCTGCGCCATCAACGACAAATCGGAATATCTCGGCGGCTGCATCGCGCCGGGAATAGGAATCTCCATAGAAGCGTTGTTCAGGGCTGCGGCGCGACTGTCCCGCGTCGAGGTGCGCAAACCCGACAACCTCATAGGCAGAAACACCGTCGAAAGCATGCAGTCCGGCATTTATTACGGATTCGTTGGCCAAGTTGACGAAATTTCGCGACGGATTAAAAAAGAGCTTGGCGGCAACCCGAAAGTGATCGCGACAGGAGGCCTCGCCTCTCTCATCGCGGCGGACTCCGCGACAATAGACGAGGTTCAGCCTCTGCTCACTCTCGAAGGCCTTCGGCTTATTCACAAGCGCAACCGCCCAACCGCAGTGTGAAAGAATATTTCTAATTTTTGACTGCGCTAAAAACGGGCGGGTCAAGGACAATCAGTTAATAACTTCACTCACATATCAGCAAACAATATCAATCGTTTGCATACTGGTCGCGCCGAAAATGTCCGTTATCATTGCGCATGCGGTCGCGCGGTCTTTTCCGGCTTCAATCGCTCTCGGCGCGGTGTGAAGCTTAATCGGTCTTTTCGAGCGTCCGCTTCTGAAATCCGTCCATTGATGTTTGAACGGTTCTCCGGGCATCCAGTCGAAATCCACTGAATAGAAATCCACCAAAGCCAATCTGTCCCTAACGTCCCCTGCCCTTGCTGAAATCTCCGCCGGATAATAATCCGTCAGAGCTACGGACACATCGCCGGATAGTTCGCGATGCGCTTCAAGAGTTGCTTTTCCTGCCGCGACGGCAGGCGCGGAATCCTCTCCGGCCGTATAAACATCGAACGCGC
>MWCD01000108.1 GCA_002069885.1 bacterium ADurb.Bin236
GAATGCTCGATCTGCGGAAAGCGCGTGCGCAGCAAGGCGGACTACTGCCTGCATCTGAAGAAATTCAAGGGAGGTGAATTCAAGGGGCAACCCGTTAACGAAATTCTCCACGGCATCACCTTCACCGGACTGGGATTGCTGGACCGCAAGGGCGCCGACGAGAACGCGAAGATAAAGCAGGTCGCTGAAAAACAACCCAATGAAGGAGGTAACGACAGAATGGACGGTGAAAACAAGAAACCGGACACCGAGGAAACCGAGGCGGCGAAAAAAGCCCCCGGCGACGGCGGCGCGGCTGAAAAGGACGCCCGCATCAAGGAACTCGAGAAGGAAAACAAGGACCTGAAAGCACAGATCGACGAGGTCCAGAAGGAACTCGACAAGATTCGCGAGGAACAGGCGGCTGCGGCGCGCCGGACCCGCGCGGAAAAACTCGTCAATGAGATGGTGAACCGGGGCGTCGAGTTCGCGGACGATGAAGACCGCGAAAGCGAGATGAAACGGCTCGCCGGACTGACCGACGACGCTTTCGAAGCGACGGAGGCCGCGGTCAAACGCATCAAGAAGAAAGACCCGGCAGCCGATCCGAATGCCGATCCGAAGCCGGACGACAAGAACAAAGAGAAAGACAAGAAGCCCCCCAAAGGCAAGGCGGACTGCGGATGCGGTATGAGCGCAGACGCGAGCGTGAGGCCCGCCGATGTGCAGGACGGCAAAGTGCCTCTCGAAGACCAGCTGAAAGTCGGCTTCATGGCGGCGTACAACGAGCGCGTCGGCGCTTCCAACTGAAAAAAAGAAAGGAAAACGGAGGTAACCCATCATGGCATATTTCAATGCAAACCATCCCGGCATCGCCTACGGAGACGGATACATCCAGGGCGCTGGCGGCATGGGGCAGTTCGTGAAGGCGGTCGGCAACGACACCTTCGCGGTTAATACCGACCCGGCGGTCCCGTCCGTGGGCGTCCTGATGAAGGACTATGTCGACGGCGAAATGCCCGCCTTCTGGTGCAACGGCGGCGTGTACGAGACCGACGTGTTCAGCGGCACGATCAACCCGAACGAGCTTCTGAAGATTGACGGCGCTGGCAAACTCGTCGGAGGCGGCACGAGCGCCAACGCGGTCGCCCAGGCGGTCAGCGTGGCCGGCGGACTCCTGAAGTTCAAACTGCTCGTTTAACCAAAAAGAAAGGAGGAACAACTCAGCATGGAAATGAAAAAGGTCAACACGAACTCGCAGGAGTTCATGGAATCGATGGCAAAGCTGATGCGCGAGGCGCTGGAATCGCCCGATGGCATGAGGGCGCTCGCCGCCGCAATCGCCGCGCCCATCGAGCAGGACATCAAGCGCAAGGAAATCACCTCGCTTCTCCTGACGAAGCACAACCTGCCCAAGGGTGAGCGCGCCCTTTACCAGAAGAAACCGCTTCTGAAGGCGTACTGGATTTCAAAGGACGGTGAAGCGCGGGAACAGGAAATCGGCAAGGACGAGATCGAAATCCCGACGCACCGCGTCCACAGCACGCCGATGGTCGATATCAGCGTGCTCAAGAACGGCAACATCGGCACGCTCACGGACATCCAGACGGCGTCTTCGGATGAAATCCGCAAGGAGATCGACAAGCGCACGATCACCGTCATCTCCACTGCAGTGCCCGCCGAGAACGTTGTCACTATCTCCGGCGGTGTTCTGACCGAGGACAGCCTCAACGACGCCATCAGCATTCTCGAAGACAAGGAACTGACGGTGAAGTACATCGTGCTTCGCGGAAAACGGTTCAACGAGATGCGGGCGTGGGACCTCGATCCGGTCACCCAGCTCGAACTGCGCCAGAAAGGCATCATCAAAGTGTACGGCGGCGCGAACGTTCTGCTTACCTCTGCGGCTGATGTGAACGAAATTCTTCTCATCCCCGACGAGGAAATCGGCAAGATGCCTGTCCGCGAGCCTCTCACGGCGGAAGCAATCGACAAGAAACTGAAATTCAAAACCGGCTGGCTCATCTGGAGCGAACTCGGAATGGGCGTCACGCGCCCTGACATCGTCTCCAAGGTCGTCATTCAGCCGTAAGCGGAGGAGGAACGCATGATCAAGATCAGAAATCTCACACCGGGCATCCTGCACATCCCCGCCGCAAAGCTGCGTCTTCAAGGCAACGCGGTCACGGGTGTGCCGGAGATAACGCCCGAGATCAAGAAGCAGATCGATGCGGGCCGCATTGCGGTCGTCACTGACGAGGAAGCCGCGAAAGCGCCCGCGCCGAAACTGCCCGCGCCGCCCGCGGACTACCAGAAACTGGATGAAGCGGACGCCATCGAGTTTGTCGAAGATGCGACCGACCCGAAAGTCATCCAGACCATTCTCCAGACCGAACAGCGCGGCAGCGTCATCAAAGCACTCAAGGAACGCCTGAAGGAGATCGGGGATGCTCGCAAGTGATCTCGTAACACTTCTGCGGCTCGACATAGGGGACACCGCCGGGGAGATGCTCGGAGACGAGTATCTCACCCGGTGCGTGACCCGTGCCGTGTATGCGGTGAATAAGGATTTCGGCACATCGTTCGCCGTGAACGCCGGGGAAATAGCGCCGGACCCGTCCGGCGAGCAGCAGGAATACCTTCTCCTGAAGGCGCATATCAATGTCTGCTCGCTCATGCGCTCGATCACCGCTAACAACTTCTCGTTTCAGAGTGGCGACAAGCAGGTGGACAAGACGAAACAGCCGTCGTTCTGGGCGGACCTGCAAGGCGACCTTGAGGACGATTACAAAGGTCGGGTGAAGGGTGCCGCATCCGATGACGGTGGTACCGTGGTTGATGACCCGGATAACGGAATCATGGCCGCGCCAGCGATAAGACCCGCAATCTACGAACACGGGTATGTGGAGGAGCCTGATGTTGCTCTCAAATAAGGACAAGGCGTTCATCTCGGAATGCACGGCGGAACTCATCACGAGTTCCGAGCGCACGGGCAAGCGTTACGTGCCCGACACCGCCGCCGAGAGAATCTACGGCACGGACGATGCGCCGTTTGTCCTGGACTGTGAGTTCCCATTCGAGTTCGTATCCACACCAGTTGAAATTCTCACTTCGGAAAAGACCGACGCTGTCATCTGTGTTTTGCCGGATCAGGCAATCAACGAGGGCGACCGGATCGAATTCGAGGAAAAGATGTACCGGGTCGTGACTGTCGAGTCTTTGAACGTGTTCGGCGTAATCAGCCACAAGGTGGTGACGGTTGCGAGGCTGTATTCATGAAAATTGCCAGATTCGGAGACTGGGAACTCTTGGAAGTGCGGCTTGAGAACAAGCAAATACGGCCAATGGAAGAAGCTGGATGCGGTTCTGAAGAACTGTCTTCCGGCCCGGATGGAAAAAGCGTTGAACCGCGCTGCGAAAAAATGCGCGCTGCTTCTGGTGCGCGAGATCAAGAAAGGAATCAAGTCACAGTCGCCTGGAGGTAAACAGTTCGCGCCGCTCGCGGAAGCGACCATCGAAAAAAAAGGATCGTCCAAGGCACTCATCGACACCGGATTTCTTCTCAGCGCGATCACGCAGATCATCAAAGACGATGTCGCGTTCGTGGGACTTCTGCGGGGAACGCGGAACAAGGATGGTGACGAGATCGTCAACATCGGGGCGATCATGGAATTCGGGGCGACGGTTCAGATGCCGAACGGCGTGACCATCGTGATTCCGGCAAGACCGTTCCTGCATCCGGTGATGGAAAAGTACCTGCCGGAAATCAAAGCAATTTTCGCGGAGGAAATCCTTGGCCTCATGCATTAGAGAAGTCGTCGAAGCGCTCATAAAAAAGCTTCAGTCTGATGTCACACAGCATACGGTGCTTGTGCCATTGAACGATTACTACGAGGTCAAGCACACATCGTCGCTTCTCGTAATCGGGCCGAAGCTGGATGAGAACCACTCCAAGCGGAACTCTGAAAAGCGCGTCGTGGTGGATCGGGATAATCTCTCTTACACCGAGAGGAACTGGCCCCGGTACTACCATCTTGATTTCGACTTCGTGCTGACGGCGGACAACGGCGCGGAGCTTCTCGACCTGCAGGAAAAGGTCATTGCCTTTTTTCTCGACAACCGCGATGTCGCCACCGCCGATTGCGTGTTCAAGCTCCGCGAAATGGTTCCCATTGGGGGACTTGAGCGACCGAACCTTTCAAATCTCCGGCAGGCGTCGGGGCGATACCGCATCGAGGACGTGGAGGTCTTCGACCACGATGTGTTCGATGGCAAGATCGTCCTTTACCGTAATTTCCGTCTGTGTGATTTCGGCTCGCGCAGATTGATTGAGACATACAAACCAGACGAATGAGAGGTGAACAACCCTTTGAAAAACGTT
>MWCD01000109.1 GCA_002069885.1 bacterium ADurb.Bin236
TATAGGAAGACGCGGCGGGCGGGTTTCGGCGCGGAGGTGAAGCGAAGGATTATGCTCGGCACGTACGCTCTGAGCGCGGGATACTACGACGCTTACTATCTGCGCGCTCTCAAAGTCCGAACGTTGATTGTGAAAGAGTTTGAGAAAGCGTTCGCGGAATGCGACATCCTGATGTCTCCGACCAGTCCCGCGACGGCCTTTAAGCTGAACGAGAAAATAGACGACCCGCTGGCCATGTACATGATGGATATCTGCACCATTCCCGTGAATCTCGCTGGATTGCCCGGAATGTCCATACCGTGCGGATTGAGCGACGGTCTGCCAGTGGGATTGCAGTTGATAGGCCCGACGCTGGGCGAACAGGCGCTGTTGCGCGCGGCGAGGGCTTTCGAGATAGGTTCGGGAATCTGCGGGATGATACCCGGCGAAAAAACGGACTGAATGACCAGCGCGAGAAAACGAAGATTGGACCGGTTGAATAAATGAAATACGAGCCTGTTATCGGAATAGAAGTGCACGCTCAACTGAAGACAGGATCCAAGCTGTTCTGCGGGTGCTCGACCGGGTTCGCGGCGGCCCCGAACCACCATGTTTGCCCGGTTTGCTTGGGTCTGCCGGGGACTTTGCCGGTTTTAAACCGCAAGGCGATAGAATATGTCGTCAGGACGTGCATAGCGCTGGAATGCGAGGTTTCTCCCGCAAGCAGGTTCGCGAGGAAGAATTACTATTATCCCGACCTGCCGAAGGCGTATCAGATATCCCAATACGAATTGCCGATCGGACGCAACGGAAAACTGACGGTGAGGGCGGGCGGCAAGGAAAAAACCATCCGCATCCACCGCATTCACTTGGAAGAGGACGCGGGAAAGCTTGTGCATGACGCGTCTGGCGGAAGTTGCGTCGATTACAACCGCACCGGCATTCCTCTTATGGAGATAGTCACGGAAGCCGATGTGCGCAGCAGCGAGGAAGCGGTGGCTTACCTGACCAGTCTCAGGTCGATATTGCAGTATATCGGCGTGTGCGGCGCCAACATGGAGAAAGGCGAAATGAGATGCGAGCCGAATATCTCCGTGAGGCCGGTCGGGGCCGAGGAATTCGGCACGAAAACGGAAATGAAGAATCTGAACTCGTTCCGCGCGGTCAGGCTGGGAGTGGACTTCGAGATTGAGCGCCAGATAGACGCGATAGAAAACGGGGAGCGGATTGTTCAGGAAACAAGGCGGTGGGACGAAGCGACGCAGACGACTCAGACCATGAGGTCTAAGGAAAGGGCGCATGACTACAGGTATTTTCCGGATCCCGACCTTGTGCCGGTCGAAGTGTCCGAGTCCGTTCTAGAACGACTTCGAGCGAAAGCGCCGGAATTGCCGGAGCCCCGCCGGGTCCGCTTCATCTCACAGTACGGTTTGCCTGAATACGACGCGGAAGTTTTGACCGGCTCGAAGGCAATAGCGGATTTCTTCGAACGCGCCGCCTCTCTTCACAACGACCCCAAAGCGGTTTCAAACTGGATAATGACGGAGTTGATGGGATGCCTGAATGAGTCGGGGAAGACGATAGATGAGTGTGCTGTGACTGCCGAGGACTTAACGGCTCTGCTTGGGTTGATGGGGAAGGGGGTAATCAGTGCGAGGATGGGGAAAGATATCTTTAAAGATATGTTTGCGACCGGTCGGCCTCCCGCTGAGATTATCAAGGACAAGGGACTCGAACAACTGAACGACGAGACCGCTATCTCAGACGCGGTGGAAAAGGTAATCGCGGACAATCCGGGGCCTGCGGCAGATTTCCGGGCAGGGAAGAAGCAGGCGGCCGGGTTCCTTGTCGGACAGGTTATGCGGCGCACGGGCGGCAAAGCCAACCCCAAAATTGTCGGAAGGATTATTGAAGAAAAATTGTTGTCCGAATAGAATTTGCAGCCGTTGCATCGACCTTTAAACTGACAAAATGACCAATCATTATATAAACATCAGACGTTGCCAATAAAATCCTTTACCAGCGCGAAATCGACAAACAAGCATGGCGACAATAAATCGGGTTCGGCTATTCGAAAAATGCAAATGCGGTAAAACGCGAGCGTTTGTATGACATATATACTATGTGAGAACAATCACACATAAAAAACACAAATTTCCTTGCATCGGATTGTTTAAAGTGGTAAAATCTTCGACATGTTCGCCGGATTATACATTATAACAATATGCCCACAAAGCGGGTTGTCGCTATCGTTGCGTGTAGCCTCTTGAAGGCCGGGCAAAGTTGAAGAAAGCATGTTAATGCGTAATAAAGCTGAAAAAAGATTCACGAAATATTCCCGGATTGTTTTAGAGACCATCAGCGCGATTAGTGGCAGCTTCGCTGTCTGTTTGGCGGGAGCAATAATTGCGATGAGCGTTGTTGCGGCGACTGCGGCAGCTCAGGAATCGGTCGGACAGGAAGCAAAAGGCGCTGTAACCGTCAGCATGAAGGGCGTCGGCGGGGCGGCGGTTAAGGGAGCCACCGTTCAGATTATGTTGCCGGGTTCTGGCAGGACGGTTCCCGGTCAGGATGCGTTTCTGACTGTTGTCGACGGAGCGGACGGCGCAACCGCTGATGGAACGGTAGTATTTTCGGCTGACATGTTCTCAGGAAAGATAAAGGACGGCGGCAAATTCGAGATTTCAATTTTTGCAAAAGGTTACAAAGACTATACTGGAAGCAATGCATACAAAGCGAATGTTGATACAAATATTGTAATAGAACTGAAGCAAGGCGAAGATTCCGAGCTTCCTCAGCCGAAACCCGGCGATATTGTGGTATCCATAATTAATGCAAAAGGCGAGCCTGTCCCCGGAGCGATGGTGAAAGTGTATTTTCCGGGCGCGAACGGCTCTCTCGACAGACTGCCGAATATCCTATTTGAAATGACCGAAGGCGACAAGAAATATGACGCCGACGGGAAAGCGAACGGATTATTCCATTTTAAAATGGATTTATTCAAGACCTACATAAAAGATGGGCAGGAATTCTTAACAAAATTGGAATTTAAAGGGCTTGAGTTCAAGGAAGGCCCGATTAAATATGGAGAAAAGCATGTCAACAAAATTTCTATACAAACAAAATGAATACTTGTTTGGAGGTTGTGCTATGAAAAGACTGGCGTGTATCACAATTGCGATCGCTATGCTTTTTGTGGGGCTGGCGACGACGAAGTCTAAAGCCGCAGTATGCGGAAACGGCGATATCTGCGTGGTGTTGACCGATGAATTCACTAATTCGATCAGCGGAGACGCAGGTGTTCTGGTAAATTTAATCACTGAAGGCGGCAACGGTAACTACTTTTCGCCGCCTAACGCGGTGTGGCCGAATGTCTGCGACGGCACGACGGGTCTTTGCGGGGATGATGATAACACCGCAAACGGCACTGTGACGTTTATGTCGGGCAGTCTGTCCGGTAGCATATTTGCGGCCGGTACGAACGACTACTCGGTTGAAATAACATCGACTTCCGGCTTCGTCAAATACCCGCTGACGATGTTCGATTATGTGTCGGGCGCTGGCAATCCTGTCACGACCGGGCTCAAATATACAGTTAAAGTGGTGGTGAAAGACCAGTTCGGAAACGCTATCACAGCCGACGGAGTGACTCCGCACAGTGTGACGATTGCCAATTCGACCTCCTGCGACGGGACATATGAAGACGGCGAAGCCACCGATATGGACGGAGCGAACGACGGCGTTATCTTCATTAAGTGTCCGATTAACGGCAGCGACACGCTTGATCTTACTGTAAGCGCCGCCGGATTTGTGGATTACACTTTCACGGGTGCGAATGTTTCCAATAATGCTCAAAATGTATTCAATTCCTTAAATCAATATTCATTAAGAATCGCGTCGGGATCGATCGCTGATGAGTTGGGCAACGCGATTGTGCCGGCAAACAGCGCGGACGTAATCTCGTGGTTTACTGGTTCGACAACGCCTTCGACGACGACGGTCAAGAGAGCCCTCGTGTCGAGCAATCATGTTTATGTGGCAGCGACGGGCAACGCCAACCTGACTCTGGGTTATCCGGGATATCTGGAAAGCATTCTGGCGGTGACCCCGAATACCACGGCGCAACAGGACATCGCGTACACCGCAGGCAACGCCCTTGATTTCCAGATAGTCGTCGATTCCACAGTTCTAGATGACTACGAGGATATTTTAGGCACGGACCTGACGGTTGATGACGACGAGACGTTCTACGTCTGCGCGTCGGGACAAACCACATTCAGCGGATGCGTTGGCGCGGCGGTCACGGCGACAATCAAATTCAACGCGGACAACAAAGCAT
>MWCD01000110.1 GCA_002069885.1 bacterium ADurb.Bin236
GACATGCCTTCGCTTCTGGTCCAACCGCCTCAGGTGCGCAGATATTTCGTGAGGGTGAAGCCATCCGTGTTGAACGCCTTCGCCGTCGCCAACAACCTCGAATCGCTTGAACGCGACAGGATTGAGGACGAGTTCGTATATCAGAACTCATATCGGATTAACACCGAATACTACGCCGCCCTCGGAGAGAAACAGGCGTTCGTGCTGTCGCACGGCAAGAATATGATGATCCTCAAGATAGTCGGATACGCCGAAGAAGCGGTCGAGTATTATAAGCTTAACGATTTTAAGGCGCACGTGTGGATTGCCCACCAGAGATATCCCACCAGAGGGCGCGTGTGGCATCCGGCGGGCGCTCACCCCTTCATCGGCATGCACGAAGCCCTCGTTCACAACGGCGACTTCGCCAATTACTTTTCCGTTTCCGAATACCTGAAACAGCGCAACATACGACCGCTGTTCCTGACGGACACCGAAGTGTCCGTTCTGGAGTTCGACTTGCTCAACAGGGTTTACCGCTATCCGCTCGAATACATCATCGAGTCGCTGGCCCCAACTACGGAGTCTGACTTTGATCTGCTCCCGTCTGCAAAACAAAAAATCTACCGCCGGATACAGGCGGCCCAGATACATGGCTCTCCGGACGGCCCGTGGTTCTTCATCATCGCCCGCAATCTCCTTGAAGGAAACGGATTCCAGCTCCTCGGAATCACGGACACCGCTATGCTCCGCCCGCAGGTGTTCGCCATACACGACGGCGAAGTGAAGATCGGACTGGTATGCTCCGAGAAACAAGCTATCGACGCGACGCTCCGCAGCCTCGCCTCCGAAGATTCAAGGGTGTGCCCGGTGGCGGACAAATACTGGAACGCGCGCGGCGGCAGCAGCGATGACGGCGGCTCTTTCAGTTTCACGCTCACCGGCGACGCTTCTTCGTCTCAAGGCATGACCCTCGTTTGCAGGGACAAATTCGGCAAGGAAGTCGCGACGCCCGCAGGCAAAAAGCGGCTGGACATCAACCTGCCCATCGGCTCCGAAAATGGCGACGGGATGACCACGGAATTCATTCGAGAAAAACTTCTCGCCGGCGATTCGGAAACTCTCTCCTCGGCGATGATGGAGAGGATGCCGCGCTGCAACTACGACGCGGTCAGAAGTTTCGCTCAACTCGTCGCCGAACATTCGCGCATTTCCGACACGGCGCGCTCCGCGGCGATTGAAATCCTCACGACGCTCAATGACATGAGGTATCCGACCGGCTCGAAAATGAGAAGCTCTGTCCTTCAGGTGGTTCAAGCCGCTTTGGATTCAGTTTTTAAAGCGGTTCCTCAGATAACAGGCTCAGGCGCGTCAAAACATAGGCTTATCGAGTTCGAGACGCGCGACTCGCTCAGAGGCCCGGCGTCGGGCGAAGACACCCTCGTTATCAACGCCGCGGGATTCCAGCCCGAACTTGACGACAGAGACTCAAAAATTATTATCGACGCCTTCAGGCTTGGCTGGCGTAAATTCATTGTCTTCAACTCCACCGGACAAAGGTTCCACGGAGTCGGGTTGGGGCCGGACACCACTGGGGTTCGCATAGACTGCTACGGCAATGTCGGCGACTATCTCGGCTCCGGTATGGACGGACTCGAAATACGCGTCCACGGCGACGCGCAAGACCAGCTTTGCCAGATAGCAAAAAGCGGAAAACTGGTCGTGTACGGCAGCGTCGGGCAAACCTTCATGTACGGCGCGAAAGGCTCCGAAGCTTACATCATGGGCAACGCGGCGGGACGACCGCTCATCAACGCGGTCGGAAAACCACGCGTGGTGATAAACGGAACATGTCTGGATTACCTTGCCGAAAGCTTCATGGCCGGAGACCCGCTCAACGGCGGCGGATTCGCCATCGTCAACGGCCTTGCGTTTGACGACGAAGGAAACCTTCGCGCGCTCCCGCGCCCGTATCCCGGCGGCAACCTGTTCTCCCTCGCGTCGGGCGGGGCCATCTATCTGCGCGACCCTCATTCCGTCACTTCTTCCGAACAACTCAACGGCGGAGTGTTCTTTAGATTCACGGAGGCGGACTGGGCCTTGATACTTCCATATCTGCGGGAAAACGAGCGCTTGTTCGGCGTCTCCATCGAACGCGACTTGCTAACCGTGAACGGCATCCTGAAATCGCCGCTCGAAGTTTACCGCAAAGTCGGAGCTGTCAACGCGAAGAAACTCGTCGCCGCCACAGGCGGAGTGGAATAAAATAGCGGGTCGATGTTTGCGCGGATAAAAACAGAGAATGCGATTTGAACTGCGTATCCGATTTAAAGCAATATTTTTTTCACTCTGATTTTGTCGTACCTTTTATCATTGATAACATACAATGTTTTTCCATGTTTGGAGAAAACATGTGTCACGATCACCGGGTCGGCATGATTGCGCGCCGTGTCGAACAATACGCGGCTGTCGTTCCCATAAACCAATGAGCCGGGTTTGATCGGTCTGTCTGCGACAAAAACATGCGTGTTTTTATATGGATTACTAAAATTGACTTTGTCATTCCAGAAAAACCCGGCGATTAAAAAGCCATTGTTCTCTTTCAGATATTTAATAGACTCGATCCCGCAAGGCCTAGCCACCGACACCGTGAGTTTTCCGTGATCAGGCACATAATAAACCCATTTTCCTTGCAGAACCCTGTGTATCTTCTCGACTTGACCGGCGTAGTCGAACTCAACCCTGACGAATAAGAACGCCGCAAGACACGCGACCGCGAGCATAGTCGCCGCCCAGCGTTTTTTTGAGGATGGAAGGACTTTTTTCGCCGCAGGCGGACTCTCCAGTTTTGATTCGGGCGTTTCGGTTTTGCGCAATAACGCGTCCGAAGAGGATTTATAAGTTGCTTTTCTATCGCCGGTTGTTTTTCGGTTGAACAACATGTGAATCGCCGTCCCTCGTATGCTTTATCAAAGATGTCTTGGCTGCCGCCGTTCGTGGAGAACGTCGGCGGGAAGAATAATGCCTGTCTGAAATTATTGTATATAATCAATGGCGAATTTTAAAGCTATTTCTGCCTAATTTGCAGGCGGAATTCGGCGGCTCTATCGACGAATACGGGTTGCTATTCAGCGGACACTGCCGGAGCAGCGGGGTTCCGCGCCTGAGGCCGGGACGAGACATGTGACTGTTCCGAGCAGGTCGGTGCGGAAAACATCGGCGGCGGCGGCGCGGTATCTTTCGAGGGTGTCTTTATGGGGGTGGCCATAGACGCGAGGGCCGCCGGAGCTGACCACGACGGCGCGCGGGGCGACCCAGCGTAGAAATTGCTCGGAGGATGAGGAAGCGCTGCCGTGATGCGGCGCTTTGAGGAGATCGGATTTCAGGGCGGCTCCATACCGTCTAACCAGCCTTTCTTCACCTTCGCGTTCGATGTCCCCGGCGATAAGGACCGACGCGTTGCGGAACGAGGCCCGCGCGGTGAGAGGAAGGTTGTTGCGGGAGATATTGCGCATGTAGGGCAGAGAGCGGTTGGGGCCGAAGATTTTCAGCCGAGCGCCTGAAGGCAACTCGAAAGTCGCTCCGCCGGAGACATGGACGTATTCGACGCCGCGTTTTTTGATGGAGCGGAGCAGGGCGCGGTAGCGCTCTTCTTGTGTGGGGCTGAGGGCGTGGTAGAGCGGCCCTGCGGCGGCCATCCGGCACGCTCCGGGGTCTCCCGTCTCCTCGCATGCGATGTCCGCCGGTGTCGCTCCGTCGATGAACCTGTCAGCGCGGATATTGTTGACGACCCACTGAAGGCCGTTCATGTGGTCTGCGTCGGGATGGGTGAGGAGGATGGCGTCGAGCCTGCGGACGCCCGCGCGCCGCAGATGCCTGCCTATGAGACGTTCTCCGGGTTCTGTGGAGTCGCCGGGGTTTTCCCACCCGCCCCCTCCGTCCGCTAGCAGTCTGAAGACGCCGCGTCCGTCTTCCCTCGCGGGCATCTCGATTAGCGAGGCGTCGCCTTGACCGACATCGAAGAAGACGGCGCGGACGCCGTTGACGGGCGGTTTATGCGCGCCCCACGCCGCGAGAGTCAGCCCGACCGCCGCAATGCCCGCCCAACCCGCGTATATCTGAAAGTCCGACCCGTCCGCCATCCGCCTAAGCGTCCATGTCAACAGGACTACTCCCGCGCCGTACAGCGCCATCCACGGAATCGGGGGCGAAGCGGAGTCTACAACGCCGAAAGGGATCGCGGCGAAGAGTTCGACTATGCCGGTCATGAGTCTGGCGAGAGCCTCGGCGGGAACCGCCGGGACAGCC
>MWCD01000111.1 GCA_002069885.1 bacterium ADurb.Bin236
CTTCCGGCCCGGGTCCGGCAGTGGTTCGTGGAGCGGCTCTCCGACCAGTACCGTGAAGAGGAACGCCAGATGAAGAGCGCGGCGAGAAGGAAAAAATGAACAACTTCGGACTCGGCATACTCATACAAGCCAAAGATCAGGCGTCCGCCGTTTTTCAGAAAGTGGAACGTAATTTCGATTCACTTTCCAAGAAAAGCGACGAGATGGCTTCGCGTATGCAGGCGTCCTCGAAGGCGTTCTATGCCGGGATCGGCATGATGGGGGCTGGCGCGACCATGCTCGGTGGCGTTGCCGCGACGATAAAGGTGGCCGGTGACTTCCAGGAAGCGATGATCGGCGTGCAAAAGACATCCGGCATGACGGACGCGGAGATCAAAAAACTCGGCGACCGCTTTGTAGAGATGTCCTCGAAGATGCCCAACAGCGCGAAAGAACTCGCCAACATCGGCGAGATCGGCGGACAGCTCGGCATCAATGGCGTCGAGAACCTGTCCTCTTTCACTGACACGGTGGCGAAACTCGCGTCAGTGTCGGAATTCTCCGCAGAGGAAGGCGGCGCGGCGCTCGCGAAGATCGCCAATCAGTTCAAGATTCCGATCAAGCAAGCAAAGAACATGGGCTCCGTTCTGAATGAGTTGTCAAACATCTCAACCGCCACCGCTCCGACGATTGCCGACCTGACAAGCCGCATGGCCGGCGCGGGCGCGTCTCTCGGACTGACCATACCTCAGATTTCCGCCATCGGCGCGGCGCTCACGGACATGGGCGTCAGTTCCGAAGTCGGCGGCACCGCCATGTCGGACATGTTCATGGAGATGATGAAGCGCACTGACGAGTATGCGAAAGTCGCGGGTGTTTCCACAGCGGAGTTTAAGCAATTGATGGAGAAAGACGCATACGGCGCCCTGACGAAGTTTGCCACGGGACTTCAGAAGTTCGACAAGTTTCAGGTTGCATCTATGCTGACCGATCTTGGAATCGGCGGCGCCCGCGGAACGGATGTGCTTCTCAAACTGGTGGAAGCGAATAAATCCGTCAACGGACAGCAGTCGCTTCTTGGCCGGTTCGTGGATACGTCCAACAAAGCATTCGCCGAGGGAACGTCGCTTCAGAAGGAATATGACAATTCGCTCAAGGGTATGAACGCGCAACTCAAGATATCGTGGAATTCCGTGGTCGCGCTCGCAATAGATATCGGCCAGCAGCTGGTGCCGTACATAACGAAAGCGGCGAAAGCGGTTTCATCTTTTGTTCAGGGCATAAAGAAATGGTCGAAGGAACACCCTGGGGCGCTGCGGGGGATTGTGTTAATCGTCGCGGCACTCGGAGGACTGCTTCTTGTTGGTGGCGCGATTCTCACATTTCTTGGCGCGCTCGGAATGCTGTCGGTCGGACTCGCTTCTCTTCCCATGGCTGCGGGCGCGCTCGGCGGTGTGGTGGCCGCGATATGGCCTATCGTGACCGGCGTCGCGGCGGTGATCGCCATCGGATATCTGCTGTACAAAGCCTGGACGACAAATTTCATGGGCATCCGGGACATTGTTCTGCCGATTCTTCAGAGACTGAAAGCGGGATTCTCTTCGTTCATGAAAGCACACGGAGACACAGTTATGGCGTTCGTAAGTGTCGCGGGAAAAGTCGTCTTTGCGATCATGGCAATATCCGGTGCGATCCGCATCGTTCGCGGCGTGGTTTCGATGGCAACGACCGTGTGGCGCACCGGAGCGATGGCCGTTCGTTTCCTTTATTTCAGCTTCCAGATGGCCCGAGCTTACGCATCCTATTATGGACAAGCGATTCTCACCGCAGCCCGGAACACGTTGTCCTTTGCGAAAACCGCCGTGGTTTCTGCTGCGCAGGGTGTAAAGAAACTCGCGCTGTCTCTCGCATCCGCAGTTCGACAAGCGGCATTGTTTGCGATTTCTCTTGCACGCCAAGCCGTAGCGGCGGTCGCATCGTTCGCCACGTCCCTTATCACCGGCGCGGTAACGGCCATCGGCTCTTTCGCCGCCGCACTCGTTCCCGCCATCGCCGGTGCGTGGGCTTTCACCGTCGCGCTTCTCGCAAACCCGATCACATGGATTGTTCTCGCAATTATCGCGCTCATCGTCATTATCATCCTGCTCGTTAAAAACTGGGACAAGGTGAAGGCGGTCGTCATCCGTGTTTGGAATGCCGTCGTCGAATGGATCAGGGGCGCGGTGGCGAAGATAAAGACATTTTTTGCCGGTATCTATCAGGCGGTCGTTGACGCCTTCTCCCGTGCATGGGTGTGGTTAAAAGGATTCATTATTAAATGGTGGCCGTTCATCCTCGGCGTTTGCACAGGTGGCATCGGGCTTCTCATCGGACTCATCATTCAGAACTGGGGCAAGATCATGGCATTCCTTCAGGGAATCGGCATGGCGGTCTCTAACTGGATAAACGGCGTGGTGAACTGGATCAGGATGCGGTGGGATGCTCTCAAGATGGCCGTGATTTTTATATGGCAGTCCATCCAGAACTCCATATCATGGGTGATCAATACGGTTCGCAACATCGTGTCGGGTGTGATTTCGTCTATTCAATTTCGCTGGCAGCAGTTCAGAAGCGTTGTCGCCGGTGTGTGGAACTCCATCTCCGCGACGGTGTCCGGCGTGGTCGCGGGAATACAGTCCCGCGTGCAGGCGGTGATCACATTCATCACCGGTCTTTGGAACGGATTGAAAGCCGCTGTCGCCGGTGTGTGGGATTCCATCGTCGGACAGATAAGTGGAGCAGTCGCCAGAATCAGGGCGAAACTCATCGGGCTTATTCCTGACTGGCTTCGCACCGCGCTTAGTTATATCGGGATAAACATTCCTTCGGCTCCGAAAGAAAAAGGAGAAGGCTACGCGACCGGCGGATACGTTGCGAAAACAGGCGGCATATCGGCGACGCTTCATCAGGGTGAGGTCATCACTCCCGCTCCGGCTGTTCAGAAGATTGTCCGGTTCGCGGACATGATCCCCGCTTCAGGTATCGCCCGCACTCAACCGAACGCGCCAGCGGCGACGACGGTCAGCAACCACATCTCGATCAGTCTTCCGAATGTGAAAGAAATAGACAGGGAGAGCGTCGAGGAACTGGCAAATCTGATCATCAAAAAACTCGAATACATGCAGAAGCGAAAACGCGAAGCAGGATTCTCGAACGATTTTAATCCCTCTCTGGCGGTGGCACGCACATGAGCAACACGATCAGCTCAATACCGACGCCGGACAAGGGATTCCTCTATTCATCGGAAGGCGGTGTTGTCCTGGACTTCTCCGTGAATCCGGCGCAGCTCTCGCGGCAGGAACAGGCGACGTTCAACACAAGCCTTTCACCCGGCGCGCCGGGTGCGTTCGTGCAATATACCGGCGGCGGGGAACGGAATGTGACGTTCGAACTCGTTCTCGACGCCATCGGAACCAAGGCCGGACAAGGTGGTGTCCAGCGGGAGATTGCGATTCTCGAAGCGTTCACCTACCCGGACACGAATGACCTCATAAATGCGCAGTTCGTGCCGCCGCCACGGGCGCTGCTCGGCATCGGCACTCGTATTTGGGAAGGATACGTCTCGCAGATTCAGTTCACGGAAGAGCGGTTCAACGTTCGCATGGAACCGGTTTATGTGAAAGCGCAAGTCACGTTCACGTTGGACATGTGGAAGAACTCGACAAGCCAGCGGATGCACCAGACGCGACGTCAGAATCTCGGAAGGTAAACGATGAGCGTTTTTGAAGGTTCAAGATTCGAGAAGGTATTCGTTTACACGAGGCGATTCCGGGACTTCGTTCGGAACACGCTCACGTTCCGGGAGATTGACCGAGATATACCGGATGGAAGCATCCTGCACACCGTGACCGAGACCGACCGGATAGACAACATCAGTTATCAGTATTACGGAACGCCGGATTATTGGTGGTACATCGTCGATAAGAATCCGGGCGTGGACCCGCTCGATCTTCCGGTCGGAAAACAGTTGTGGATTCCGCCACTTCCGCAGGAGCAATGAAATGACCGTCGTAAACGTGACATCCGCATCCTTCGCGTCGCCGTACTTCGAGATCACGTTCGGCTCGCACTCGCTATCGCCGGAAGAGACGTCGCTTGTCACCGATGTCGAGATAAAGGATGAGGTCGAGGAGAAAGACACGGCAACCGTCACCGTCAACGACCCGTTCTTTCAGTTCCAGAAACTGGCGGCGAAAGGAATGTCGGTTCGTATCGTTGCGGGTTACTTCATGGGAAAGACAAAGGAATTTATCGGCGAGGTGTCCGGC
>MWCD01000112.1 GCA_002069885.1 bacterium ADurb.Bin236
GGGGCTTGCTGAATGATTAAAGTTCTAGTCGTGGACGATTCTGCGGTCGTGAGGAATATCCTTAGCTCCGAGCTATCGAAGGCTCCGGGGATAGAGGTTGTCGGCACGGCTATGGACCCGTATGTGGCCCGCGACAAGATAATCAAATTGAAGCCGGATGTTGTGACGCTGGATGTGGAAATGCCGAGGATGGACGGGCTGACGTTTTTGCGCAAGCTGATGAGGTACTACCCAATTCCGGTGATAGTGATAAGCTCGCTGGCTCCGGAAGGGGGCGAGGTGGCGCTCGAGGCTCTTGAGATAGGGGCAGTCGATGTTGTGAGCAAGCCCGGCGCGGCGTACACGGTGGGAGACCTTTCGGCGCAGTTGGCGGAAAAGATAAAAGGCGCGGCAAGAGCGGACATGAGCAAGTTGAGGTCGAGGGCGAAGAGCGCCGAAAACGAGCCGCCGCCCGCGCGGCTGTCGATGACGCGCACCACAGAGAAAGTGGTCGCCATCGGAGCATCCACGGGAGGCACGGAGGCTATCAAGGCGGTGCTTGAGAAGTATCCGGAGAACTGTCCGGGCACGATGATAGTGCAGCACATGCCTGAGCAGTTCACGCGCTCGTTCGCGCAGAGGCTAAACGATCTGTGCGCCTCGGAGGTCAGGGAGGCCGCGGACGGAGACCGGCTGACTCCGGGGCTTGTGCTGATAGCGCCGGGCAACAAACATATGGTGCTGCGCCGCAGCGGAGCGCAATACGTCGCAAGGGTCAAAGACGGGCCGTACGTGTATCACCAGAGGCCGAGCGTCGAGGTGCTTTTCAACTCTGTGGCAAGGTACGCCGGGCGCAACGCCGTCGGCGCGCTGCTCACCGGGATGGGAACTGACGGCGCAAAAGGAATGAAGGCGATGCAGGACGCGGGCGCGGAAACGATAGCGCAGGATGAAAAGACGAGCGTGGTGTACGGGATGCCGCGCGCGGCGGTGGAGCTAGGCGCGGCGCGCCACATCCTGCCGTTGGACAGGATAGCCGAGAAGATCGTACGGCTGGCCTGCTCCGACTGACAATCAGCGCGGCGGGCGTCAAGCTCTCCGCGATATACGAACGAGTTCTGACTGGAGGAAGAAAAATGGCAGTGGATAAGAACGGAACGGTGAAGATCGAAATTTCGGGAGACGAGATGTCTGCGATAGCCTTCATAATGCCGCCGGAAGGAAGCGGGACTCCGGCGAGCGTTGCGGACGTCAAACGCGCTCTCGAACAGGCCGGCGTTATTTACGGCGTCGTGAGCAACGAGCGCATTCAGGCGTTCATCGGGCAGGCGGTGATAGAGCCGGTGGACTTCATGGCCGCTTCGGGGACGCCTCCCGGACACGGAGCCGACGCCTCGGCGGCGTTCATGTGGACGAAAGACGCCGATATCATAACGAAAGACGAAAAAGCAAAGATAGATTTGAGAGAGTTGAACTTGGTCAAATCAGTGGTCAAGGGAGAAGTCATCGCGCGCCGCACCCCGCCCACCAGAGGCGAGGAAGGTGTCACTGTCAAGGGAACCCGCACCCCCGGAGAGTGGGGTTCGGATGTCGTCCTGAAAGCCGGGGCGAACGTGAAGATGTCCGGCGACGGAACGGAGTTCGTCGCGGACATTGACGGTTCCCCGCGCGTCGCGCAGAACGCGGTCAGCGTGGATCCGGTGTACGTCGTCAACGGCGACGTCGATTACGAAACGGGCAACATAAATTTCGCCGGGGCGCTAGAGATACGCGGCAACGTGCTGGACGGGTTCATCGTCAAGGCGGGCGGCAACATCAGCATCGGGGGCAACGTGCAGGCCGCCGAGATATACTCCGAGGGCGACATCGTGGTCAAAGGCGGCATACTAACGCGGAAACAGTCCGCGGTTGCCGCAAAAGGCAGCGTGTTCGCAAAATACATTGAGAATTCCATCGTGGAGGCCGAAAAGGACGTGGTCTCCGAGCGCGCGATTATCAACAGTTCCGTTCGCAGCAACGGCATGGTTATCTGTTCTTCGCACGAGGGAAAAATAATCGGCGGCGACGTGATGGCTTACTCTGAAATCAGAGCCAAGCAGCTCGGAACCGAGTCGGAAACGACCACAGTGTTGAGAGCCGGGTTCAAGTTCGATGTGTATATAGCAATGGCGGAAGTCGAGGCGAAGCTGGAGACGGCGCTCACAGAGTCCGAGCGGGTCAAAAGGGCGCTCGCGCAGGCGAAGACGGCCAAACCTGAAGCTATCGCGAAACTCAAAGAGGCTCTTGGGTCTCTCGAAGCGGAAAAGGCGAATCTCAGCCAGAGGCTGGCCGCGATGAGAATTCGGATGCAGGTCAACCCGTTCGCCACCGTCAAAGCCGCAGAAGCCATCCATCCCGGATGCATGGTTTATATCGGGGCTTCGAGAGAGCGGATAGCCAAGCATATGAAATTCGCCACTCTGATGTCCGACCGCGAGGGCGGAATCGCCATGTCTTCCTACGACGAACTGACCCGCAAGATCAAAACGGTCAACGTCGGGACGAAAGAGAAGAAAAAGACGGTGCTGATCGTCGATGACACCAAGTTCATGCGGAGCAAACTGCGCAACATCCTCGAATGCGGCAACTTCAAGATCGCAGGCGAAGCGGAAGACGGGCAGCAGGCGGTCTCCATGTTCGAAAAACTCAAACCGGACGTCGTCACCATGGACATCACAATGCCGAACATGGACGGCATATCGTCGCTGAAAGAGATAAAGAAACAGAGGCCCGAAGCCAAAGTCATCATGATATCGGCTCTCGGACAGAAGGAAAAAGTGAGGGACAGCCTTGTGGCGGGAGCTTCGGACTTCATACTCAAGCCGTTTGTCCCTGAAAAAGTTCTCGAAGTGATAACTCGTATCGCCGATAGATAATCTCGGCTGAAGGGAAAGGCTGCAGACTGATGAAAGCAGAGTATCTGAATCCGTTTTTAAAAGGAATATCCTCGATACTGGAGGAAGTGGCTGGGGAAAGGCCGGCGCTGGGCCGTCCGTTCCTGAGGCCCGGCTATCCCTACAGCGTGGACGGCGTGGCCATATTCATCGGAGTCACCGGCCATCTGTCCGGTCAAGTTGTGATATGCATACAGGAAGCGTGCGCGCGCGGCATAGCCGCCGCCATGCTTATGGAAGGCTCGATCGCCAGACTCGACGAATACGCCCAGAGCGCGCTTGCCGAGTTGGTGAATATGATTGTCGCCAGCGCCACAATCGGCCTCGCCGAGGCCGGATACCGCACCGACATCACCCCGCCGTCGGTGGTCACCGGCGAGAAAATCGAAATCTCAAATCAAGCTAAAATCCCCACGCTCGCCATCCCGCTCAGCATTATGAACGGGAAAATCGAGGTGAACCTCTCTCTTGTCGAGGCGGGAGCGGCGGGAAAGCAATGACGTATTGTATTGACAGTCAGCTACAGGAGCGGCAATATGCAAGCGGACGGCGCTGAAAAAAAACCTTACGTGAAATCCGTCAGGTCGAGGATCGAGGACATCGTTCCCGGAATGGCTGTGGCCGAAGACATCAAGAACACAGCCGGCGGCATCATCGTCGCCGCGGACACATTTCTCACCAGCTCGCACATACAGAAACTGAAAGAATGCGGCATCGACAGGCTTTATATCCAGACGTGCGACATGAACAAGGAGTTCGACCCCCTGCGCAACAAGCGCGCCGTTGTCGTGGACGACTCCCTTTTCTTTCGGCACATGTTCAGCAAGATGCTCTACCGCATGGGGATGTTCGTCTGCGGCGAATCCCCGACCGCAGAGGAAGGCCTTGAAGCGGTTTCCGTTTACAGCCCCGAACTCGTCGTCATGGACATCCATCTTCCCAAGATGGACGGCAGGCTTGCCATCAAGCAGATTCACAGAAAAATGCCGCAAACGAAGATACTCGCCGTCTCCACCGACAAAGAAAAAGCAGTAATCATCGAAGCCTTCCGTGCCGGCGCCAACGACTTCATAGTCAAACCCATCAAATGGGATATCCTCAAACCGCG
>MWCD01000113.1 GCA_002069885.1 bacterium ADurb.Bin236
TCCTTGCCGGTCTCGTCACTCGCGTATCGGGGCGAGAAGCTTTTCACCGTATGGTTCCCGATCCGGTAATCGAACACAGCCACGGGCGACTGATCATCGAGGTTGGGCGCTTTTTTAAACTGCATCGTGTTTCCCTTAACCCGGAAGGTGAAGTTTTCCTTCCGCGCCATCTTGCGAAGGAAGTCCACATCCGATTCTCCGGCCTGTGATTCCTGCTCAACGATTTCTTTCGTTTCATCCACATCAGGCTTCCATCCGTGTTTCCCGGCGATCTTTTTTGCGATCTCGGAGCGTTTCATCTTTTTCCACGATTTGTTCGCCTGTCCCTCGTGGCCTTTTTTCGACTTTGCCGAGCATTCAATTGAAAGTGACGGGAGTCCCGATTCCGGGAACTGCGGCGTGAGGCCGGACACCTCGCCGATAAATTCCTTTGTCTTTCCCATGAAGTAACCCGCAACGATACGAACCGACATTCCTTTTGCCGCCAGTTTTTGGAACTGAAAGAACGGGTCGTTAACGGTGACGGTTGCCGTGTCTTTTTCCTCGACCTCATCCTTTATCTCGACATCGGTTACAAGCGATGTCTCTTCCGGCGAAAGCGAGTGCGAGCCGAACGTGATCTCGAAGTACGGCGATGCGAAGGATGCGGATGTGACGTTTACGACGGCCATTTCATTACTCCTGCGGAAGCGGCGGAATCCATAACTGTTTTCCGACCGGAAGATCGAGCGGGTCCACGCCCGGATTCTTATCAACGATGTACCACCAGTAATCCGGCGTGCCGTAATACTGATAACTGATGTTGTCTATCCGGTCGGTCTCGGTCACGGTGTGCAGAATGCTTCCATCCGGTATGTCGCGGTCGATCTCCCTGAACGTCAGCGTGTTCCGAACGAAGTCGCGGAACCGCCTCGTGTAGACGAACACTTTCTCGTATCTGGAGCCTTCAAAAACGCTCATCATTTACCTTCCGAGATTCTGGCGTCGCGTCTGGTGCATCCGCTGGCTTGTCGAATTTTTCCACATGTCCAGCGTGAACGTGACCTGCGCTTTCACATAAACCGGCTCCATGCGGACGTTGAACCGCTCTTCCGTGAACTGAATCTGCGAGACGTATCCTTCCCAAATACGAGTGCCGATACCAAGCAAAGCCCGTGGCGGCGGCACGAACTGCGCGTTGACCAGATCGTTCGTGTCCGGGTATGTGAATGCTTCAAGGATCGAGATTTCCCGCTGGACGCCACCTTGTCCGGCCTTGGTTCCGATGGCGTCGAGAACGAGTTCGAATGTCACATTCCGTTCACCGCCACCAGTGTATTGCACGAACGCGCCCGGCGCTCCGGGAGACAGGCTCGTGTTGAAAGTCGCCTGTTCCTGCCGCGAGAGTTGCGCTGGATTCACGGAGAAGTCCAGAACAACGCCGCCCTCTGAGGAATAGAGGAATCCCTTGTCCGGTGTCGGTATTGAGCTGATCGTGTTGCTCATGTACGTGCCACCGCCAGAGAGGGATTAAAATCGTTCGAGAATCCTGCTTCGCGTTTTCGCTTCTGCATGTATTCGAGTTTTTTGATAATCAGATTTGCCAGTTCCTCGACGCTCTCTCTGTCAATCTCTTTCACATTCGGAAGACTGATCGAGATATGGTTGCTGACGGTAGTCGCCGCTGGCGCGCTCGGCTGTGTGCGGGCGATACCTGAAGCGGGGATCATGTCCGCGAACCGGACGATCTTCTGAACCGCCGGAGCGGGGGTAATGACCTCGCCCTGATGAAGCGTCGCGGAAATGCCACCGGTCTTTGCAACGTATCCGCCGGTCGCGTAGCCTTCACCTTTTTCCTTCGGAGCCGAAGGAATGTTTATCCCGATATAACTCAGCGCGGTGCGAAGCCAGTCAGGAATAAGCCCGATGAGTTTCGCCCTGATTCTGGCGACAGCTCCGCTTATCTGTCCGACGATGGAATCCCACACACCGGCGACGGCGGCTTTCAGTCCGTTCCAAAGCCCGGTGATAAATGTGATCACCGCCTGCACGCGGGACTGTATGCCAGCGATCACGCCGGACACTGTCGCAGAGATGGAGTTCCAAACTCCCGCGACCACGCTTCTGAACTGCTGCCAGCGGAATTGAATAGACGAAATCACACCCGACACAATGTTGCGAACCGTATTGATCACCCATGATATGGAGTTCTGGATGGACTGCCATATAAAAATCACGGCCATCTTGAGAGCATCCCACCGCATCCTTATCCAGTTCACCACGCCGTTTATCCAGTTAGAGATCGCCATGCCGATTCCCTGAAGGAACGCCATGATCTTGCCCCAGTTCTGAATGATGAGACCGATGAGAAGTCCGATGCCGCCGGTGCAAACACCGAGGATGAACGGCCACCATTTTATAATGAATCCCTTCAACCACACCCACGCGCGGGAAAAGGCGTCCACGACCGCCTGATAGATTCCGGCAAAGAATGTCTTTATCTTCGCCACCGCTCCCCTGATCCATTCCACAACGGCATTCCACACACGGATGACGACCGCCTTCACCTTGTCCCAGTTTTTTACGAGCAGGATTATGATGACGATGAGCGCGATAATTGCGAGAACAATCCATGTGATCGGGTTTGCGAGAAGCGCGGCAGTGAAAGCCCATGCGCCCGCTATTGCGGGAACGAGTGCGGCGGCGAAAGAGCCGATGGCCGTTACAGCGCCGGTGATAAGGGACGTGGCGAACGATGCGACCGCCGCGACAGCTTGGCGTGCAAGGGACACCGCGAATAGAGCAGCCTGTTTGACCGCCGATGCGAGTGACAGAGCGAGTTTCTTCACGCCCTGCGCTGCTGAAACGACCGCCGTTTTCGCAAAGGACAAAGTGTTCCGGGCGGCGGAAAGAATCGCCTGTCCGTAATAGGATGCGTATGCGCGAGCCATCTGGAAGCTGAAATAAAGAAAACGCACGGCCATTGCTCCTATGCGCCATACGGTTGTGGCCGTTGAGATCACGCCGCGTACAATACGTATCGCGCCGGATATCGCCATGATTGCGAAAACAACTTTCCCGGCGACGCTTACGAACGCCATAACTGTGTCTCCATGCGCTTTCATAAATGAAGAGAATCCCGCTTTCAGTCTCTGGAGAATCGGCAGAATAATGTCCCGAATCCCCATGAAGTTGGTCGTCCATGCTTTGTACAGCAGATACCCGATGGCAATTACCGCCGCGACGCCGGTCACTATAGGCCATATCGCGGCCACCACACCGCCGAGAGCACCCGCAGCCATGGGAAGAGAGGCAAGACCGACCGATAGCATTCCGAGCGCGCCGAGAAACGTGAGGATTGCGCCGCCGATTAAAAGCAGTCCGCCGAGAGCAGCGACTATAAGCACTATGCCGCGCAACGCACCGGGGTGTTCCTTCGACCATTTCTTCATGCTCTGAACAAAGGATGAAACCGCTTTTGCCGCTTTCGTCACATAAGGCACCATCTGCTGTCCGATGTCGATGGCGAGCGCGACGACGGAGTTCCACGCGATTTTGAGCTGCGCGTTCATTCCCTTGAGCGAATTGTCATATTCCTTCTGAAGTGACACACCTTCTTTGAAAGCCTTGTTGGACGTATCCACGAACCGGCCAAGAAGAGACTGCTGTCCGTTGACGGACTTGTTCGCCTCTACCAGTTTGAGCAGCACGTCTGTTCCGCGGGCGCCGCCGATGCCGAGATCGGTCAACATGGCCGCGACCTGGAATTTGTCAAACTTCTGCAGTCCCGTGGCAAACTTTGTCAGCGCGCCGTAGGCGTCCTTTTCAATGAGTTGCTTGAACTCGGCAGTGGAGACGCCAGCAACTTTCGCGTACTCGTCCGTGCGCTTCATCATCTCCATGAACATGTCCGACATGGCGGTGCCGCCGACTTCGGAACTGACGCCCATGTCCGTGAGCGCCGCGCCGATGGCGGAAATCTGAGGTATGGTCAGTCCGAGAGACGCGCCCGCGCCGGCCATGCGGCT
>MWCD01000114.1 GCA_002069885.1 bacterium ADurb.Bin236
CCGTGATGTTGCCGTCCGGCGGGCAGAGCCGCCGCAGCAGTTCGTACTGCACCCTGTTGGTGTCCTGATACTCGTCAACGAGGATGAACTGGTATCTGCGGCGGTAGCGGTCGCGAGTTTCCGCGCAACCGTCTAGCAGTTCGAGGGTCTTGCCCAGCAGGTTGTCGAAGTCCATCGCGTTGTTTTCGACGAGGCGGGCTTCGTAGAGTTTGAAAATTTCGTCGATCTCTTCAGCGAGAGGGTCGAAGGATGACAGGAGCGAGGAAGGCGCGGCGGCGAAATTTTTCGAGCGGGAGATGGCGTCCATAATGCGCGCGGGAGCGTGCGATCCTGTCATGGGGCGGTCTAGTTCCTTGAGTATTTCCTTGACGCAGCGGCGCGTGTCCGCGTCGTCGTAGATGGAAAAGTTTTCTGAGTAGTCCTTGAGGCTGCGGATTTCGCGCCGGAGGAGGTGGTTGCAGAAAGAATGAAATGTGGCGAGGGTGACTTTGCGGGCGTTGTCGCCGATTAGGCGTTCAGCTCGGTCTCGCATCTCGCCGGCGGCTTTGTTGGTGAAAGTGAGGGCGAGGATTTCATAGGGCATGACGCCGAGGCCCTCGATAAGATAGGCGATCCTGTGAGTTATGACGCGGGTTTTGCCCGCCCCTGCCCCGGCCAGAATCAGCAGAGGGCCTGTGAAGTGTTTAACCGCTTCGACTTGGCTTGAGTTAAGCCCGTCAAGAGGGTTCTTTTTTATCGGGTTCATCGAGGTCTATGGCCCAGCGGACATTCTCGCCGAATTCGTTTTTTTCCACCGGCCAGTCGAGTTTGTTCTTTCTCATGAATATCTCATAGCCGCTGCCGAAGGATCTGCGGCGCGCGACATGCCGGAATACAGAAGCGACCACAATCATTATGCCGAACATAATGAGAAAAAGCCCTGTTTTTCCGCCCATCGCGCCGCCTTCCGAGAGGCGAAAACGCCGCCTCCGCTTTCGCTTTGATTGTAACAGAACCAAACGGCGCTCACAAGCGCGCGGCGGCTTGCGCGAAATTGACTGCCCGGCGCGCTGGTGATACAATCCCGGTGCGTATTAATTAAATGTTAAGGAGATCAATGCCATGACAATGATCGATTATGTGGGCGCGAGGGAGATATTTGATTCGAGGGGAAACCCTACGGTTGAGGTCGAAGTGGCGCTGGAGTGCGGCGCGTTCGGGTCTGCGGCGGTTCCTTCGGGGGCGTCCACGGGATCCCGCGAAGCTCTGGAGCTTCGGGACGGGGACGCTAAAAGGCTGAACGGCAAGGGCGTTCTCAAGGCAGTGGCGGCGGTGAACGGAAAAATCGCGGACGCCATAGTGGGAATGGACGCGTTGGATCAGGCCGAGATTGACGCGACGATGATCAAGCTGGACGGGACGCCGAACAAGAAGGAGCCTCGGATAAAAGCTAATCTCGGAGCGAACGCGATGCTGGGCGTTTCGATAGCGACGGCGAAGGCGGCGGCGAGCGCGCTTGGGCTTCCGCTATACAGATATCTGGGCGGGGCGAACGCTAAGACGCTGCCTGCTCCGATGATGAACGTAATCAACGGCGGGGAACACGCGGACAACAATGTGGACATTCAGGAATTTATGATAATGCCGCTCGGCGCGAAAACGTTTTCCGAGGCGCTGCGGACTGGCGTCGAGGTTTTTCATTCGCTGAAATCAGTGCTGAAAAAGAACGGTTATTCGACATCCGTTGGAGACGAAGGCGGATTCGCGCCGAACCTCGGCTCGGACGAAGAAGCCATCCAGATGCTGCTGAAGGCTATCGCGGCTGCGGGATACAAGACTGTGGATAAAGGCGGCACGGTAGGGCTTGCGATGGACGCGGCGGCCAGCTCGTTCTACGACAAAAAACGCAAGGCTTATATAAAGGGCTTCAAGAGCGACAAGAAATCGTATCTGACCACGGCGCAGATGGTCGACATGTGGGTGAACTGGGTGAAAAAGTATCCGATGATAGTGTCGGTCGAAGACCCGCTGGACGAAAGCGACTGGGACGGCTGGAAGGCGTACACGGACGCGCTGGGCAAGAAAATCCAGATCGTGGGCGACGACCTTTACGTGACGAACACTTCGATATTCCGCGAGGGAATAAAGAAGGGAATCGCAAATTCGATACTTATTAAGTTGAACCAGATAGGCACGGTGACTGAGACGCTGGACGCGATAGAAATGGCGAAGAGGGCCGGATACACGGCGGTGGTGTCTCACCGATCCGGCGAAACGGAAGACACGACGATAGCCGATCTGGCGGTCGCTACGAACGCCGGGCAGATAAAGACCGGCTCGGCGTCCCGCACGGACAGAGTGTGCAAATACAACCAGTTGTTGCGGATCGAGGAAGACCTCGGCTCCGCGGCAAAATTCGGGATGGACGTCTTCAAGGCGTAAGAGGTTTCCTCCCAAGCTGACGGAACCGCGAGGCGGGGCGCGCGAAGCGTTCCGCCCGCGTCATCTTTATCATTTGCGAAAGGCGTTTTGATTATGGCGGAAAAGAAAGTTGCGAAAACGAAAAAAGTTTCCATTCCAAAAACGGAGAAAAAACCGGCGTTGAAAACCGCCGAGGCAAAGCCCGCGCTGAAGAAAGCTCCCGCGAAGAAAACAAACGGCGCAAACGGAAGCGCGAAGTTCGGCGCGGATGTCTGCGGCGACATCCGCAAAGCGCTGTCTCTCGAATGGCTCGAAGCGAACGGGCTTGGAGGGTATTCGTCCGGAACAGTCGCGGGGGCCAACACGAGAAGGTATCACGGGTTGCTGGTCGCTTCTTTGAAACCGCCTGTGTCGCGTTTCGTCCTGTTGTCGTCCCTGCAGGAATGGGTGGAGACGCCTGAGGGCCGGGCGGAGCTTTCATGCAACGTGTTCAGCCCGGATGTCGTGCATCCGCAGGGGCATCTGCTCATCGAATCGTTTGCTCCGCGTCCGTTTCCGACGTGGATATACAGAGTGGCGGACCAATATCTGAGGAAGACGATAATGACGCAGCGGGGGGCGAACGCGGTCTGGGCGAAGTACCGGTGGCTGGACGGCAAGATGAAGCCAGCGAAGGCCGCTCCCGCCGGGTTCAGGCTGAAGGCGCGCCCCATAATGGCGTTCAGGGGGCATCATCAGTTGACGAAAAGCAACTTCGCTTGCGACATGTCGGTCTCCGACGCCGGCGGCGGCGCGCTGAGAATAAGCCCATACTACGGGCTGCCCGCGCTGACGATGAATGCCGGCGGCGGCTCGTTCGAGCCTCGGCCCGACTGGCACTATAACTTCGCGTATCCGGCGGAGAAAGAAAGAGGGCTGGACTTCGCGGAGGACTTGTTCACGCCCGGAGAGTTCGGCGCCCCGGAAGGCGCGGCGGAGTGGACGCTGATGTTCGCTGTGGAGGGACAGGAACCGGATGTCTCCGAAGGCACGGGAGAAGCGTTCGAGCGGGAGGCGGCGGCGGAAACCGCGAGGCGAGCGGCGCTGCTCGAAAAGGTTCCGACGAAGAACGAGTCGACGCGCAGGCTGGCGCTTGCGGCGGACACGTTTATCGTTCGGCGGCCGCCCGGCTGGACGATTCTCGCCGGATACCACTGGTTCACCGACTGGGGCCGGGACACGATGATATCGTTGCCGGGGCTTGCGATAGCGACCGGCAGGCTGGACATCGCGCGGGAGATTCTGACGACATACGCGCGGCACGTGAGCGGCGGGCTGATACCCAACACGTTTCCGGACGAGGGTGGCAAACCCGCGTACAACACGGTGGACGCGCCGTTGTGGTTCATAATCGCGGCGGACGCGTACGCGGCGGCCTCGCGGGACCTCTCCGCTCTAGCCGAACTCTGGCATCCTCTGGAATCAATCGTTGAAAACTACACTCGCGGCACGATGAACCGAATATACATGGATAGGGACGGCCTGATATCGGCGGCAGCGAATACACTCAATTGACGTGGA
>MWCD01000115.1 GCA_002069885.1 bacterium ADurb.Bin236
AAGGACGATCTTTATGCCATGTTGCCCTAGTGCTGAACCAAGTCAGGGCTTCTTCCGAAGGGAAAGAAGTTCTTACGGAATGTGCGTTATGATCACGACCGCCGTCGAAAGCAGCGCAAGTGGAAGATAAAACCAAAACTCCGTTTTGGAAAGAATACAATTACAGTATGCAGTTTTCTCGCTTTGTAACTCTGGAATTGATGTATTCATATCGAAATCTATAGTCTCATCGTCCTTCGCGCGAACACGGTCATAAAGCGCTTTAAACAACCTTTCCTGTCTCAGATAGAAAGCGTCGAGTCCCCAAAATACGAGAATTGGAATGTATGCTACCAAAAAATAGGTCTTGTCAGAGTCCTTGCTTGAAAGCGCAAATATACCCGACACTAGGGTAACTGCCCATCCTTTAAGCGCAAAGGAATTCCCTGCCATTCTGCGGATGATGGATTGTATCATTTCCAGGTGATGAACTCTGCTCATCTGAATTCCTCACTTTCTCTCTGTAAACCATGTCTTTAGCGGCGTTATTACTCTCAAAGAATTCTCAACAGGATAGGCCACATAATAACCCTCTTCTATTGCCTGACCATTATTGTATTCTTCCCCGCTAGAGTAATATCTAATAGAAGGGTATATCGACATATATTCTGATCCCTTATATTCAGAACTTTGTGGTTTTATCGGGAAAAGGGCGATGTGATCTCTAAACTTATTTGCGTCGCCGTAGCCCAACTCCCAATTACACCACTTCGATTCTATTGCACCGTTCGTTGCTAATAGGATAAATTTATCGCACTCCTTAATGCGCTTTTTGAGGTTCTCCCCTGTTTTTCCAGAAGTGATAGAGGGCATGCTTGCGTCGCTGCTGTCAATGTATACCTTAACAGAGTACTTTTTTTGCAAAAAGCCTATTATGTCCTTCAGATCATCTAGGTCATCGTGTTTGTGAGATAAAAAAACTGTTGTCTGGGCTTGGGCATAGGCATGGTATATGTCCTTTTGAACAGGAGACCGTGATTCATTTAAGCTACTTATTTGGTATTCCTTAAACGAACGGCTGGCAAAAACACTCTGTATCATAATCGTCTCTCCCTGACAAATAGATAAACCATATATGAAATTATATGTCATTTATAGTTGAAAGTCAATGTGCCTGAGCATATGTTAGGCCATAAACCCCGCCCGTTGCTCGCTCGTCGTCCGCACCCCATTCCTCGAGGTCATAGCCGGCTGCAAGCAAATATCATTAAAAAGTGTTTGGTTTATAGCATTGATGAAGCGTAGGCCCATCTTTTGTGGTTCCAGTGGGCGAGGCTTACCAATGATAAGTCAGGAGATCAACTTCAAGAATAAAAGGCAAGGGTGGGATTTCTTTCACTCTCTGTTTAATCATTCAATTGAGAAATGATTCGTTTTAAGCAATTCGGAGGGAAAACGGAGGGAAATCTCCTCCAACCGTCTCGTTTTTGAAACTGAAATAGACAGGGAGAAGGGGCGCTCTTTTTCACTGAATTCTCAGATAATCCTATTTCTCCAATGCCCGTCCGAAGCAATCTGCCACCCCACCCATCTTCCAAATTCCCCAAACCAAAGTAAAATCAAAAACCCGCCCCTCGCGAAAAACCGCGTGGAACGGGCTTTTTTCTTGGTAGCGGCGGTCGGATTCGAACCAACGACACTCCGGGTATGAACCGAATGCTCTAGCCAGCTGAGCTACGCCGCCATGAAATGCCAACCTCGACCGGAATCGAAATTGGCATTTAGATGGTTGCGGGGGTGGGATTTGAACCCACGGCCTCCGGGTTATGAGCCCGACGAGCTACCGGACTGCTCTACCCCGCGACATTGCCGGGAGCTTTTCTCTCGAACGGCAAGAGCTATTGTATCACAGTGCGGCGCCCATGTCAAGCCTTTTTGGGAAGATTTTCGGAATTCTGCTTCCCGTCGCTCACATACCGCATCTCGCCCGGTCGGATCGGGCCAGATCGTCGCGGCGGCGCGCCCGACGCACTTGTCGGCCTGTGCGCGACCGGCAACCGAAAAGATACAACCCGGAATTCCGGATTTTCGAGATGTTTCTATAATCGTATCGAGCCCCAAATTGTCGCCCGGGCGGAGAATTTTCCCCGGCTCCGACTGCCCCGCCGCGCACAGACCGCATCTCGCCCGATCGGATCGGCCCAAATCGTCGCGGGGGCGCGCCCGACATACTTGTCAGCCTGCGCGCGACCGGCAACCGAAAGAATACAGCCCGGAATTCCGCATTCTCGAGCTGCTTCCATATCGCATCGGACCCCAATCGTCGCCCTGTCGAGGGGCTTTCCCCGGCTCCTACTGCCCGGCGTTCACATACCGTATCTCGCCCGGCCGGATCAACCCCAAATCGTCGCGGGCGGCTCGTTCGACGTACTCGTCGGTCTCGACGAACGCGATCTGCTTTTCGAGCGCGCCGATCTCCTGCGCGATTTCGTCGCGGGCGGCGGTCTTTGCGCGGAGCGTCGCGGCGTCCGCGTTGAGCCTATGGGTGGCCACGAGGAAGCTCACTCCGAACACAGCGAACGTCAAAAGCGCGAGCGCAAGCCAAAACCTCGGCCTCGCGCGGTATTTCCGGGCCATCGAAGCGACACCTCCAGCTCTTTCCATACTGATGAGGGATTCGACACGGCCCGCCCGTTTCCTGTCACCGGAAAATGACTTTAATGAGACGAAAATTTGCGATGCGGCGGAAAAGCTGTCGAATTCCGCGCGAAAGCCTGACACAAATCGCCCGCGCGATCGGGTACGCGCCGGCGAAGTACAGCGTGAGCCCCGCGCCCGCTCCGAGGAACGCGAACAGCCGCGCGTCGCCGTAGTTGGAGACGGTGAGCATGTAGCCCAAAATCAGCGCCGCGCCCGCGCCGAACGCGAGGTCCGAAGCGAGCGTCAGAAAAAAGCCCGCCGACAGCGCGCGGCGCAGGAGCTTCATGACGCCGTACAGCACGCCCACGAGCACGCCCGCGACCATCATCGCAAGAAAGACCTTCCACTGGTCGACCGTCGAATAGAGCACTCGCGCCGCCTCCTACTGGAACAGCCTTCGGAACACGCCGCCCTCCTTCTTGGCGCGGCCGGAGTACTCGACGGTCGCGATCTCGCCCTCGACCACGAGCTGGCCCTCCTTCAGGTTCAGGTTTTCCACGTGCAGCCCCGTGCCGGTGATCGTCATCTGCCCGAGGTCGGTCAGGAGCACCACGAGCTGCTCGTTGAAGCTGTCCACATCCGACACCCCGGTGACGACGGCGCGCTCCCTCCCGGTCAGGCTCAGCGTGTGGCGGGTCGAAGAACTGTTCGGCTGCATGAAAAAGCCCCCTCTCATGGGCATTCTATGCCGAAGCGGGGGCAAAAATTAGTCGATGGGGGAGCCGGACTCCGGCCCTCCGCGCGCCCGAGGCTGCGGACGCGGCTCGAGGATGGGCGGGGCGCTCGCGGCCGATGCCGACAGCTCCGCCCGCAGAAGCGCGGCAATCCGTAAGAATCGTCGCAGTCGATCCTCCGCGCGGCAATGGTGGACTGTCCTGCTTTGGCAGCCCCCTACTTCCGGTCGAAGAACGGACTCTTCCCGTAGGCGGCGATCGGTATGCCGTGCCAGACGACATCGAACTCGGCATAGCCCATCTGCTGCGCGGCCTTGCCGACCGAGTACATGACGCGGCTGTCGAGCCGGTTGTCGGAGGCGACGGACGCGGCGGAGCCGAGCGCGATCCCCAGGTCGATCATGTTGAACGCGCAGCGCGCGCCGGCGGCCTCCGCCGCCTCGCAGCTCTCGAAGCCGCAGTGGCCGCAGACCTTGAGCCCCGCGCGCGCGGGCCGGGCGCCGATCAACACCAGCGCCTGCGCGCGGTCGACGTTCGCCGCGTCGCGCGGGAAGAACTGCACGGCGGGGTTGCC
>MWCD01000116.1 GCA_002069885.1 bacterium ADurb.Bin236
CCGCCTGCCTCATCTTCGCCGCCCTCGCCGGGCTTTCTCCGGCGGCCATCATCGCCGTCGGATCCATGATGTATCCGGCCCTCGTGACCGCCGGGTACGGCGAGCGCTTCTCTCTCGGCCTTCTCACCTCGGCAGGCTCTCTCGGCATACTCGTGCCGCCGAGCATCGTCGTGGTTGTGTTCGGAGTGGTGGGCGAGGTCAACATCGAAGCGCTGTTCATCGCGGGCGCGCTCCCCATCGCCCTCATCGCCTCCCTTTTCATCGCTTACTCTTTCTGGGTCGGCGTCAAGAAAGGCGTCTGGCGCGACAAGTTCGACGCTTCCGCCATCGTCAAAAAATTCGTCGCCGGCTTCTGGGCCATAATGCTTCCGGTAATCGTCGGCGGCGGGATATACACCGGACTTGTCACCGTCACACAGGCCGCCGCCATCGGCGCCGTCTACGCCTTCGTCATGGAGATTCTCTTCTACAGGTCTCTGAAAATACAAGACATCCCAGCGCTCTCCCGTCAGGCGGGCGTCATGATCGGCGCGCTCCTCATCATCATCGCCGTCACCTTCGGGTTCAACTGGATACTCACAGTGGAAGGCGCGCCCGACGCCCTCACCGCTTGGATAGTCGAGAGCTTCCATTCCCGCGTGGCTTTTTTGCTCGCCGTTAACATCCTCCTCCTGTTTCTCGGCTGCGTCATGGACATCCTGTCCGCCGTCTTTATCACCGCGCCTTTGCTTCTGCCCGCCGCGGTAGCGATGGGCATAGACCCCGTTCACTTCGGCGTTATCTTCATCGTCAATTTCGAGATAGGCTACCTCACCCCCCCGGTGGGGATTAACCTTTTTACATCCGGCGCCGCGTTCAGGAAACCAGTGTCCGAAGTGGCGCGCGCTTCCCTCCCGTTCCTCGTCATCATGCTGTTCGCTCTGGCCCTCATAACCTATTGGCCCCCGCTCTCACTTTGGCTCGTCCGCCTCTCCGGCAATATGTGAGCGGAGAAAACCGGCTCGAAGAAATAATTTTGATATTCAGACTACAGAATTGCGGTATCGTTCATATAATGTATAAATCACGCGGCGAGCGGCGGCGGACGCCGAAATTACCCGCATCCGTTCAAAATATCCGCCCGATAGGTTAGAATTCACTCCGAATCCGCCGGCTCTGCGGGCGGTTCAGGGCAAAACACCGCCGCCCGGCGGCGGAAATATTAAAGGAGCGTCACAGCAATGGAAGAAAAAGTAAAAGAAATACTCTCAAAGATACGCCCGCAGCTTCAGGCAGACGGCGGAGACATCGAATTCGTCTCCATGCAGGACAGCGAAGTGAAAGTGAAACTCAAAGGAGCCTGCCACGGCTGCCCCGGCGCACAGATGACCCTCAAGATGGGCGTCGAGCGCGCTCTCAAACAACACGTCGACGAAAGCATCACCGTCGTTTCCGTGTGAGCGCGTTCAAACCGGATTCGCCAATAGAGAATACGGCATCGCAGTATACTTAAGGTTTTTCAGAATAAAACAAAAGGGCGTTCCGCCACAAAAGCGAAACGCCCTTTTTATTTTTAGATTGCTATCCCGGCGCGCCACAAAAATTTGAAACCTGATTCAACCCGAATGCTAACGACGGATTCGGGTTCAAAGGTTTTTTCCCCACTCGCCGAAGGCGAAAACCTCTTCTATCTTTTTTAAATTGAATCGAGACGGCCGCGCAAAAAACTAATTCAAGTATTCGCGGAGCATTCCGGCGGAATTGGTGGCGCGCAGTTTGGTCAGCGCGTGTTCCTCTATCTGCCGTATGCGTTCGGGGGAAAGGCTGAACACCCTGCCGACTTCGCGCAACGACATCGTTTCGCCGCCGCCGATGCCGAACCTCATCTCAAGAACGCGGCGCTCCTTTTCCGAAAGATTGCCGAGCGCGCGCTTGAGGTCGTCCCGCATCCTGTTGGCGATGCTTATCTCGACCGGGCTTGAGGCGTCGCGGTCTTCGATCACGTCCAGATAGTTGCCGCCCGAATCTTCCGATTCCGATATCGGCGCGTCCAGAGACACCGTGCCGGGGATCAGCGAGAGCAGTTGTTTGACCATCGTTTTATCAATTTCGGCGCGCGCGGAAATCTCTTCGAGGGTAGGCTCGCGGCCAAGCTCTTTTTCCAGCCCGTTCGTCGCCCCCATCAGATTTTTCAGATGAGAAGCGTAGTTCGACGGCTTTCTTATCGTGTCGCCGTGTTTGAGCAGAGAATCGTCGATGGCCTGCCGTATCCACCAAGTGGCATAAGTGCTGAACCTGAATCCGCGCTCAGGCTCGAATTTCTCGGCGGCGGTTATCAGTCCGAGTATTCCCTCCTGCACCAAATCCTCGAACTCAAGTCCCTGACCCAGCCTTTTGCGGGCTATGCTAATAACCAGCGGCAGGTTCTTCTCGATAAACCTGTTCCTGTCGTCGAGGTCGCTCTTTGTGAAACCCTGAGAATAAATATCCTCTGTTTTATTAACGTTTTTTCTTCTTTCGGGCGCTTGTCCCGTTCTCATCGCCTTCCCCTCCCTTCGTTGCGACTTCCCTTTTTCGGCATTCCGGCGCAAATATACATGTTCACATTGTTTAGAACATTACATAAGACATGAAAGTTCCTGAAAAAGTTAAATATGTCCAGTCGGAGACTGAGAATCGCCGCGCCGCGCGCGCGTCATTGAGGGAGGTTATTGATATTCAGGACAGTTCCGGAAGCCGCCAGATCGAGACTGCTTGTTTTGCCATCCATACTTGTCGCGCAATTATTATACCATATCACAAAACGACTTGAACGCAACTGTTACGAATCTGGAATGACGCCGCGCCGCGCGCGCGTCACTGCGGGGAGAGGAAGAGGTTTCTTTTTGTTATTCGGAAGACTCCCCGGTGGTTGAGCGCCCAAAGGTATTCGCGATCGGAGATGAGTCGCTTGGGGACCATCAGAGATCGGTATATGTGAATGTTGACGTCTTTCCTTTTCAGGGTGTTGATGTCCAGAACGTTGATGCCGCGCGCGGTTCCGACGTATAGGTGGCTGTCGTCGGCGGCGATTGTGACGACGTCGGAGTTGTCCAGCCCTTTCGAGGCGTCGATTAGGGACCACTTGCCGTTTTTATAAATGACGAGGCCGGGAGTTACGGCGACGAACTTGTAGAAGATGGTTCCGTTTTCGATGTCCCGGATGAGTTTCTCGCGGTCTTCGTTCTTATAGTTGTGCCAGCGTTTGGTTTTTTTGATATAGACGGAGAAGGAATTTCTTGTCAATTTCGTTTCGTCGCCGAGGATGCCGTTCTGGTTTCCGGAAGTGGCAAAGGCGATGCCGCCGGGTATGCGGATGATGTCGTTGACGAGCGAGCCGCCGCCGTGTTCGTCAGGCTGGTAGAATGTGTATTCTTCCGTGACGCGGTTTATCCTGAGAATGCCTGAGGGCACGCCCAGCCACAGATGTTTTCCGTCTGACACCATAGCGGCGGCGGGTTTGGACGGCAGCAGCTTTATCCACTCGCCGGATTTCCTGTCGATGATGTTTACGCCCTGCCATTCGGGGCCGCCCTGAGATGCGATGTAAATGCGCTCCGGGGTGAAGAGGACCGGCCCGCCGGGGCCGAGATGCTCTTTGACCGTCCAGTGGTCGTGCGAGAACCATGAGCCGTCCGCCTGATTCAGCCGGCATAGGACGCCCGTGTTCGACACTCTCGCCCAGATGTGGGGAGAATCGAAGAATATGCCGGATGTGCCGGAACCCGGACATTGATTTCCTTTATATGGAAAGAAGTCCCATTTGCCGGAATGCCTGTCGAATCTTCTTATTCCGCCTGAGCGTCCGACCCAGAGGTGTTCCCCGGCGGCGACCGCCGCGGTGGTG
>MWCD01000117.1 GCA_002069885.1 bacterium ADurb.Bin236
CCCGCCGCTTCGAGCGCCGCCCCGCTGAGCGCCGCTCCGAACGGCGGCGTCCTGTCGCGCGGATGCAACCCCGCCCCCGTCTCGTCGTCGAACACGACGAACAGGACCTCCGGCGCGCCCTCGCGCCCCCGCCCGATTGCAATAAGATTCGGCCCCTTGCGCGTCAACCGGCAACCCTCGATATTCCCTCGCGCCGCTCAGGCGCTCAATCTGTCTTTTGATATACTATTAATCTTCAACCGCGAACCGTCCGCAACCATTTCCATTATACGCTCCTTGCGACAGCCGGTAAAGGCGAAGACCGCCGCGCTTTAACCATACTCGTCATTAGCCCGCATTTTTCGCCAATGCGTTGAAATCTAAGAATGAAAGAGATATACGAAGAATTAAATGAAAGCTCCCATTAATTACTTTGGTAAAAAGCATCATGCGCAAAGGAAAAAGCTTTGCGCATGGCACACTTGATAGTGGGTAGAATCATCTGTTACATGTATACAAGGCCAATCCAGCCAAAACGAGGGAACATACTGTTTCGCATTTGACGGCAGTTCGAGTCGATTATTCACTCCCGAATCCTAATGATAGATTCGGGTTCAACGACGCAGATATCTGTTTATTCGATTTCTCGGATTTTTCCCGTCAATTTTGGGGTAAATATTGGCATACCACGCGGCATTAATTTAAACTGCCGCGATTCATCGCCGCTTTGCCTTTTCGGGAATTCATTCCCGCCTTCCTTGCAGGCAATGAACCCCCATTCCATCCGCCGTCCAATAATACAAATTACAGATCTGACGCCCTTGTCCACACCCTTGATTCCTGTTGGCGTGGCAGAGTCCGCTTATCACTTCGAATCGGCTGTCTCCCAATCAACTAGATCGCGGGACCTAGCTATTGCGGCTCGGTTCCAGCCGCGACCCAGATATGATTCTATCTCGGAATTGCCCGCGAAAATCAGATGATAAAATCCATCTACCGAAGTATTGTCCAGAATTGCTGAAGCGTTTGAAGTATCATGAGAATTAAACTCATCCCTTGGAATCTCCACGCGGCGACCGTTAACCCATCTGAGCCAATCGGATGGAGAATCGCCGTCTCCTTCGAGTTCGTAAATAAACGGCTCGTGAGGAGTATAGCCAGTGGCGAGCATGCGCCACTTGCCGCCGGCCTTTATAAACTGATAATTTTCATGGATACGGCCGTTCTGTCCGCCATCCGCCATCAAAAATGTCGGATAGCCGGAGCCTATGGGCTTGTAATTGCCATCAATACTGTTGCTCCATGCCATGCGCGGCTGGTTCACATGAGCTTTCCATATCAAAATAACCCGGCCGTTATGTCGCGCAATCGCCGCATCTATTGCGCGGGCGCCTCGCGTGAGGTTGGCAGCGAGCGGTTTCCGTTCGCTCCATGTTTCCAGATCGGACGACACGCGATAGAAAAGCTGATTAGACTTTCCGGGGATATCTCCCCATGAATTGTATGTTAGGTAATAAAGGCCTTCGCTCTCCGAGATGTCCGGAGACGCCATTCCCATCCATCCTTCGTCCGCGCCGTCGTCTATCATTCGCAACGGCGTGAAACTCAGAAAATCCCGAGTTGTCGTTTCCATGACGTGACATCGGACTTCGCCCCGGCTCTCATGTAACGACGAAAAATAAAGGTGATATACTCTGTTCCGCCGAATGGCCGCAAAGTCCTTAATTGAACGGTCTGGATATTCGAGAAACGGATTGCGAAGCTGTGACCAATTCATCTCTTCAGATGCATCGGAAGCATGGAGGGCGGTAATCGCAATCAACACCATAAGCCATAGAGATACAAGAAATAGAGCTGGTTTTGCCAATGTAATATCTCTTCTCATGATAACCTCACTAGTTATGATTATAAATCATCTTGGAGTTGTGCAAATTAGGTTTTGCGAAATTAGTATCTTATGAGATGCAGGGTCAATGCTGCGGGGTCAGGTCTGTAATTTGTATTTTTGGAGGGTGGGGGAATGGTCGAAAAGAGGGTTCTTGTATCGCTGGGATGCGCGCTGCCAAACCCCTTTTTTCGTGGCGGCGGGGGGCGGGAGGCGAAATGCGGGCAATTCGTGAATAGACCATACAGTTCAATTTGTTTCTTATCAGCGGGCGACCCGCCGGGTCGCCCCTACGATTAATTATTTTATCATCAGGCAAAGGAAAGGGCGGCGGGAATCGGCGTTCCCGTCCTACACCAAGGCGGTGGCGTTTGGGGTGATTTGGCGGGATAGCGGGAAAAATATTTTTCGATTTGTTGGCTGTTGGGGTATAATCATGCCCTGTCATCCCGCGAATGCGGGCGTTGTCAAACCCGGTTCCGCCGCGATGTGGCGGCGGCCCGGCACAGGCGGCAAGGCGGCGCGGAGCGCGCTCCGTCCGCAGGCCGCGCACAAAGGAGGCCGAGATGGAATTTTCTATCAATGAAGAGCAACAGGCGTTCATGAAGAGCGTGTTCAACTTCTCGAAGAATGAAATTTATCCTCTGATGGAGGAGTTCGAGAAGAAGGGCGAGTTCTGCTGGGAAGCGTGGAAGAAGATGGGCGAGTTCGGCATGATGGCGCTGCCGTTCCCGGAGGAGTACGGGGGGGCGAACGCGGGGGTGCTGACGACGTGTCTGGGGATGGAGGCGCTCACGCGCGGCGGGGCGTCCGGCGGGCTGACGCTCTCTTGGGGCGCTCACACTATTCTCTGCGGAGTTCCCATCTGGCTGATCGGCAACGAGGAACAGAAAAAGAAGTATCTGCCGGGGATAGCTTCGGGCGAGAAACTGGGCGGCTTCGGGCTGACTGAGCCGAACGCTGGCTCCGACGCGGCGAGCGTTCAGACAACCGCCGTCAAAAAAGGCGACAAATATATCCTCAACGGCACGAAAATGTTCATCACCAACGGCCCCATCGCGTCTCAGTTCGTGGTGATCGCGGTGACGGACAAGAAGGCGGGGCACTTCGGCATCAGCGCGTTCATTGTTGACGCGGACGCGCCGGGGTTCTCCATCGGCAAGGAACTGGACAAAATGGGCAACAGGACTTCCACGACGTCTGAACTGATATTCGAGGACTGCGAGGTTCCGGCGGCGAACTTGCTGGGGCCGGAGGGAATGGGATTCGTGGTTGTGGGCAAGACGATTCTCGAATACGAGCGCTCATGCCTGCTGGCGGCGGGACTTGGCGGGATGGAGAACACGCTCGACGAGTCCATAAAGTACGCCAAGGAGCGGGTGCAGTTCAACCGCCCCATCGCGCAGTTTCAGGCGATACAGGAAAAGATTGCGAACATGAAGATAGCGGTGGAAGGGGCGCGGATGGCGCTGTACCGGGTGGCGTGGATGAAGGACAACAACATCCCGGCGATGCTGGAGGCATGCCTCGCGAAACTGTTCATGTCCGAGGTCGGGCTGAAAGTGGCGGACGACGGGGTGCAGATACACGGCGGGTACGGCTATATGAGGGAGTATCCGGTGGAGCGCCACTACAGGGACGTCAAGCTGGGGACGATAGGGGCGGGAACCTCCGAGGTTCAGCGGCAGGTCATCGGAAAGATGCTGCTGAAGACGAAAAAGAAAGGGGCCAAATAACATGGACTTCAAACTAACGGCGGAACAGGAGAAGTTGAGGAAATCGTTGTCGGAGTTTTGCGCCGCGGAGATAGGGCCCCGCGCGGCGGAGGTTGACGAGAAGGCGGAGTTTCCGGCGGAGAGCTGGAAGAAGCTGGCAGAGCAAGGCGTGATGGCGCTGACCGTGCCGGAGCAGTATGGCGGGGCGGGAAAAGGCCTCGCCACCGCGCTGACG
>MWCD01000118.1 GCA_002069885.1 bacterium ADurb.Bin236
GTTCCTCCAAAACTGGATTCTACACCACCCCTCTTTCCACCTTAAACCTCTGTCCAGTTTTCGGGGGGAAGCTCAAATATCATCACATACTATCCGGTCAATGTCTTCCTGGCACATTATGTTTTTCAAATACAATTTAAGTCTCTGAGAATATTGTGATATAGAATAGTTATGTTCTCTTGTGAGAGAATAAAACACATGAACATTATCTTTCCCTAAAAATGAAAACCAGATATTATCCCAGTAAGCAACAATTGGCCATGCAATATGAGCGCTTGTGGACAATTCAATATCTTGGACAAAATCCTGAAGTCTAATTAGAAATTTATATAGTGAATGGGGCGCCACAGGTTTAAGAACATCAGGATCACTTATCTCGTTCAAAATATTGGTAAGTATTTTTAGAGAAATCTCTGAAGATGGTGTGGCAAAAAACTGCTGATCGATATTTTGACCGATCTTTGTTTTTGTCTTTTCAATCAAAGAAAGGGATTTAGTATAAACGACATTGGATTCATCTACTGTAGAATTCATTGGTAGTTGTCCTTACTGATACATTTTGATCTGTGCATCGTTCATAAGATCGGTTAATACTTCATAAAATATTCTGAATTCTTTTTCTGGAACAGCGGCAGGAAAATGCTCCCTCTTGGATTCCTTGCCCCATTCTCGCAATGTTTCTGTAAGACGGGAAGCTTTTTTCTCAAAGCCAACTTTTGAATTTTGCAACCATGATTTAAACTCAGAATTCTCTTTCAAGCGATCTTTGAAATCTATTATGCTTGAAGTGAAATGAGAACTGGTTTTTTCTGATAAAAGACTTATCAAAGACTCGGGTGAATCCAATCTATCGATTGTTTTCGGGACGCAAGAATCCTCAAAGAAATCAGCTAATTCAATAAGTCGTTCATAGTCTAAATCGCAGAGCTCGACACTTTGGTTTTTGGTGGCATTTGCCCTTTCAAGTGCGTGACTTAAAGACTTCAAATAATCCCACAAATCTGCGTATTCACCTGTTATTGAAAGAACATCTTGAATCATGACTGTCTCCCTTTATAAAAATCATTTGATAAAACGCACCCCATGACAACTATACTGTAGTATAGTGTTGCGTGTGGTTTCGTCAAGCCCGGAAAACAACGACTTGAAGGTCCATATAAAACTCCCCCTTTTACAATTAGTGCCAATTGTGCTGGCATTGCCTTGAATATTCAACAAATTTGAGATTCTTTCATCAACCATTTTATTTAAGGGGACTCCTAGGCACGTTTTAATGAAAAAGGCATTTTACATATCCGGCAAATCCTTATACTGCCACTTCTGCGACGAATTCAACTCTATGTGCGTCGCCTTGCCGTTTTCGAACTTGATTATAACACATCCGAAGAATCGGTCGGCGTAGAGCTTTAAAAGAAATTTTATCAATTTGTCCATTGTTTGTTATCCTCTTTCGTTTTTGCGGTTCAGAACCTGTCCAGACTCAAAAATGTATTTCGTTTGTCGGAAAATGCGCGCTCGGCGCAGTTGCGGATGCCCCAGCGGTCCCCGATGATGACGGCGGTTTGTTTAGCCCGGGTGACGGCTGTATAAAACAGGTTGCGGTGGTGCATGAAGGACTGCGATTTGTGGATGACGGCGACGACGCACTCGCATTCGGAGCCTTGCATCTTGTGGACTGTGCTGGCGAAAGCGAGCGAGATGTGCTTCATGTCGTCCGGCTCGAACGCCTGAACGCCGTCATCGAATTCGATGTGGCGCGGGCCGTCGCCGCCGGCGGCGATGCGCCTGATGCGCCCCACGGAGCCGTTCATCACGTTCAGCTTGTAGTCGTTCCTGTTCTGGATGACCTTGTCGTTGACATACAGGCGCGGTCGTCCGCCGGGCCGGACGGACTCGACATCGAACCCGAAGCATTTCTTCTGAATCAGCCGCTGAAGCTCGATGTTGAGGTTGTCCACGCCGAGGACGCCCTTCTTCATCGGCGCGAGAAGTTGCACATCCCTGCCGAGGTCAAAGCCGAGCTTTTCTTGCAGCACGTTTTGGTACAGATAGAGAATGAATTTGAGAACATCATCGGGCCGCTGGAACTTGTCCATCACATACCATTCCTTGCGGGCGGCCGCGCCCGCTACGTTCGGCGGAACGCGCCCGGACAGAATGGCGATGCTGTTTTCCTTCAGGACGCCCGCCTGCCGCACTACCTCCGAAAGAATGGTCGCCGGGACAATCTTCCGCTGAATGAGGTCGCGCAGAATGTTGCCGGGCCCCACAGGCGGCAACTGATTGTGGTCGCCCACCAGAACGAGGTTGGTCCGCTCAAAATCAATCGCCTGAAACAGCCGCCAGCAGAGCGGCACGTCCAGCATGGAGACTTCGTCGAGAATGAGAACGTCCGCTTCGATGGGATTGTCCGGCCCGCGATGGAAAATATGGCCGTCGTAACCGAGCAGTCGGTGAATGGTGGATGCCTCCATGTTCGTGGCCTGTTCCATGCGTTTTGCCGCCTTGCCTGTTGGCGCGGCGAGCGCGACGGACAGATCGGCGTCGCAATAGATATCGACGATGCACGAGACGGTGTAAGTCTTGCCCGTGCCCGCGCCCCCGGAGATCAGGCACACGGCGTTCTCAATCGCGGAGATCGCGGCGGCCCTCTGTCCGGCGTTCAGGCTGTCGGGGATAATCGCGGCGGCGCGTTCTGCGTCGAGCTTTGTGTTCGGACGCGCGTTGTCTGCGAACGCCTCCGAGATGCTCTTCTCCATCTCATAAATGGACTTGAGAGCGACAAAGAACTGGTTTTCGTGCGCATGGCAGATAAGGCGGTCGGATTCGTCGAGCATCGCGTCTAGCTGCGCCTCGATGAGCGCGCGGCTGTCGAGCGTGTCGAGAATGAGCAGCTTGTCTGCGCGGGCGATCAGATCGCGGTATTCGACAAGGCAGTCGCCGTCGTCGAGCGCGCAATCGATCAGATAGTGAATCGCCGCTCGTATGCGGTGAGGAGACGACTTCGGGACGCCCGCCTTCCGCGCCAGAGCGTCCGCCTTCTTAAAACCATAGCCCGGCACATCCGCGATCAACTGGTACGGGTTCTCCTCGATCACGCGGGCGGCGTTGTTTCCGTATCTGTCGATCAGCGAATTGATTTGCCGGTGCGTCAGGTCGTACGCCGCCAGCCGCGTCATGCATTTGTTGTGCTCCTTGTGCTTGACCCATTCGGCTTGCAGCGTCCGGGCGGTTTCAATCGTCACGCCGGAAATGGCCGTCAGCCGCTCCGGCTCGTTGGTGACGATGCGGTCGAAGCCGTCTCCGCAAAAGCGGGCGATCCTGACGGCGCGCGCCATGCCGATGTTTCTCATCTCCGGGTTGGACGCGATGTAGTTTGCTATGCCCTCGATGTCGAAATCAGTGTCATACTCGAACCGTTGCGCGTCGAACTGTCTGCCGTATTTCGCGTGGACGCCGAACTCGCCGTAAAGGACAACCCTGTCTTTCTCGCGCAGGCCGCCGAACTTGCCCGCGAACGAAGTCTCCGCGCCGCCATCGCCGATTATGCGCCCGGCGGTGAATTTATCCGACGTGAAATAGACGAGCGAGACCGCGCCCCGCAAGGCAGTCATTTTGCCGGGCGCTTTCTGTGCGGACGCTTTTCTCATAGCGCGCTCCCCCGGCTTGTTGCGAATCGCTCAAGAATCAGTTGAGTCATGCGGCATGCGATCTGCCTGTTTGCCGCGAAGATGACGGGGACGCGGTATTCGACCATGATGGCGACCGTCGCGCCGATGACCGACGCGGGCCGCACGCCGCTCTTGTACCGA
>MWCD01000119.1 GCA_002069885.1 bacterium ADurb.Bin236
GGGAGCGGGCGAAATCTCGGTGGACAAGCCTCTCGCCGAGGGCGTCTCCGCTATGAGCGGCATCGCCGGGGGCGTGGAGATATTCGTCCCGGTAGCCGCCGATGTTCTCGAAGCGGAGTCCGCGAGGCTAAGGAAAAACAGGGAAAAGGTTCTCGTCGATATCTCTAAGTCAGAATCGAAACTGGGCAATGAACAGTTCGTAAGCAACGCCCCTGAGGAGATAGTGAGCAGGGAAAAAGAGCGGCTTGCCGGGATGAAGAGCGATCTGGAAAAGCTCGACGCCCGGATAGCGATGCTTGGCGGAACGGCATGACAGGCGCGCGACCGCAGGCTTGAGGCGGACACTTTTAAGCTCCGCGCGCGGACACTATATTATGGGCGGGGCCGGGCGTCTCGGTTTCGCAGGGAAAAGAGGTCGGTTTGATGGACAGGACACCTAAAGACGCGCCCGAAGAAGTCGGGCAGTTGCCGAGAAAGGATTACTTTTGGGCGATAATCGCCGCAGGAGTGATCGTGGTCGGCGCGGGCGCTTGGTTTCTCGGCAATTTCATCGCCGGAAAAATCGTGAATAAAAACTCGACGGAAATTGGCGAAATATCGACTATGGATTCGGACTCGCCGGTGGATTTGCCATTGGCCGCAACGGACGCGCAGAGGAGGGGCTACTCCGACCGAGCGACCGATTCCTCGAAAAAAGACGCGGCGGACAAGCCGGATATCCCTGAAAAGACTCAGGTGGAAATCGTGGCTGAGAGGCCGTCGGACAATCAGGATTCCGCAAAACCGCCTGACGACCGAAAAACTTCCGGCGACGGGGACGAGCCGGAACGGGCCGCGCAATACGAGCCGCCCCGCAAGCCCGCTCCTTCTCTCCAGCCGGAAGCTGCCGACATGGAAGATAAGGCTGAAAAAAAGGCCGCTTCGGAGACGCCGAAACCTCAGACGTCGGGCAAAACGATTTATGTGCTTCAACTGGGCGTCTATGACTCAAAAGAAAACGCCGACCGGATGAAGAAGAACCTTATCGACGAGTACGGTCTTGAAGTATTCGTCGGCAAGGTCGATTACGACGGAGTGACGAAATACAGGGTGCAGTTGGGGGCGTTCACGGACAAGGCGAACGCTCAGAAACTTGGCAGGGAGTTGCAACTCAAAGGATACAACTACTACATCGCCGAGAAGGTCGTAGAATAAGAGCGCGAGGGCCTGATCGGCGGCGCTGTTATGAAAAAAATTCTCCATACCAAACGGGCGGCGGCGGCGATATGCGCTGTCGCGTTGGTCATCGATCAGGCTTCCAAGCTGGCGGTTAACGGTTTCATGGAGTCGCGCGGCGGCGAAGACCTCGTTTTAATTCCCGGATTCCTATCGGTGATTCAATCGCACAACACGGGCGTGGCGTTCGGCATGTTCAACGGAGTCCCGTGGCTGGCTCTTGGACTGCAGGCTGCGGCGGTTGTTGTTCTAGCTGTCGTTTATGTAAGGACGGGGCTTGGCGGAGGCGCGGCGGGAACCGTCGGCGCGGGGTTGCTGTTCGGCGGCGCGGCGGGCAATATCATCGACAGGCTGCGCATCGGCCATGTGTTCGACTTCATACTGGCGCACTGGGAAAACTACTACTGGCCGGCGTTCAACGCGGCTGACATTTTTATAGTCGCGGGGGCCGCGCTTTTCGGCATTGCCGTAATAAGGAGCGGAGCGGATGGCTGAGCGGACGTTCCTTGTTCCGCTGGACAGCCGTCCGGCCAACACGGACATGCCTGAAAGGATGTCCGCTTCTGCGGGCATAGCCGTTGACCGGCCACCTCTGAGTGTTTTAGGCTCGTTGCGCCGTCCGGCGGACATCCCGGCGGTTCGAGGCTGGCTCGAAGAGTCGTTGCGCGCAGGCGTTCGCCGCGTCATCCTATCGACCGACATGCTGGCTTACGGCGGACTCGTCGCCTCCCGCTCTCCCGCAACTTCTCTCAGGGATGCGGAGCGCAATCTGTCGTTTGTTAAGAAACTCAAAAAGAAATATTCTGATTTGGAAATCTACGCGTTCGGAGTGATTCCGCGCGACGCGACGACAGCGGCTGATTCAGAGTCTTTCAGGCGCTGGAGCGAGCAGATGCGTGGCGCGGATACAAAGGCGGCGGCGGCCGCGCGGCCCGGACGTGAAAGAAATTTTAGAATCAACATGAATCTCATAGAGTGGGCAGCCGAGGGCGCGCTGGACTTTTTCGCGCTTGGCAAGGAGGACACCGCTTCAGGCAATCCGAATTCGGCGGAGATTGAGGCGTTGGACGCTGCGGCAAGGGCGGCGGGCGGCGACCGCGCGGCGGTTCTTACGGGCGCGGACGAACTGGCTCAGATTATGCTCGCAAGATGTTTCCTGCGGCGCGCGCGCGCGCCTCTGAAGTTCTTCATCGACTGTTCCCGCAAGGACATGGAAATCGTTCCTTTGTATGAGCCGGGACCGATCGGGGAAAACATAAGAATGCAAATAATGTGCGCCGGGGGAGTCGAGGCGGATTCGGCGGCGGACGCCGACGCGGTTCTACTGCCCGCCGTGTCTCGCGGCGCGGAAGATTTGTTTCTCGCGCAACTCAGAGGCGGGCGGGCTGCTCCGGACGAAGTTCCTCACGCGTTGCTGGAAAAGATCGGAAGGCACGCGCGCGCGGGGCGCGCGGTCGGATTGATCGACGCTTTGCGCATAAACGGCTCGTCTCCGGCGCTGGTGGAGGCGCTTCTGAATAAGAAGTTGTTCTTCAGGCTCGCCGGGTACGCTGGCTGGAACACCGCGTCGAACTCGTCGGGAACAGTTGTCGCGCAAACCGCGCTCGCGGCGGCCGGAGCCAGAGAGGTTCCGCTGGGAAGCGCGCGGGCAAACAACCGAGCCGTGGCGCGCGCCCGCTTCATGCTCGACAGGCTGGCGGAAGACTATGTTTTTTCAGCGTTCGCTCGCGGCGAACTTGCCCGGAGACTGGAAAGTCCGATGGACATGAAATACACTGAAGATGTTCGGTTGGCGCTGAACGAGAGAATGGAATTGAGATTCGGCAAGACGCTGAAGAGGGCGTTTGCGGGAGGCGCGGCAAAGGTTTATGCGGGCGGGGCGCGCGCGTTGTCGGCAGACGTCGCGACTGTCCGGATACATGCATGTCTTCCGTGGAAACGGCTTTTTGAGGCGCGCATCGACTTGGATGTCAGATTGAGAATGATAGACGGCTGAGGGCTTGCGGAATACATGGAAAAACGTTTTTTAACGCTTGGAATAGAAACGTCCTGCGACGAAACGTCGGCGGCTGTGCTGGAAGGGCCGCACACGCTGTTGTCGAACGTGGTGGCGTCTCAGGAGAAGATACACGCCCGGTTCGGCGGAGTGGTTCCGGAGATAGCGGCGAGGAAGCACGTCGAGGCGATAAACCATATAATTGCGGCGGCGCTTGAGGAGGCCGGGGCCGAGTTCGGAGATATCGACCTGATAGCGGTGACTACCGGGCCGGGGTTGGCGGTAAGCCTGCTGGTGGGGATATCGGCGGCGCGCGCGCTGTCTCACTCGCTAGGTGTCCCTGCGGTGGGAGTCAGCCATCTTGAAGGGCATCTGTTGGCGAATTGCGTCGGCGGCGCGGGCGCGGACTTCCCCGCTGTCTGTCTTCTGGTGTCCGGCGGGCATACGGAAATAATTTACGTGGCGGGAATGGGAGATTACGAGCCGATCGGCTCGACAGTGGACGATG
>MWCD01000120.1 GCA_002069885.1 bacterium ADurb.Bin236
TCGCCTCGGGCCGTGGCGCAGGAGGTTAGCGCGAGGGTGAACATCGCTCTGGAAGACGGGACGATAATGATGTACGCCGGGTCGAACAAGGGAGTGAGCGCGGGGGACGAGTTTGAGACGCGCAGGAGCGGGGCGATTGTGGGCAGGTTGAAGGTGGTTCGGGTGAAGGAGCTTTTTTCATATTGCGAGATTGTGGAGGGTGACGCGCGGGAGATGGATATCGCGGTGCGCGTCAAGAAGGCGGCTGTGTTGGAAGAGCGGACGATAACGATGAGGAAGAAAGACGCCGGGGACGAAGCGGCGGCAGCGCCTGCGCAAGCGAAGGAGCCTGCGGCGGCGGCGGATGAGCCTGTGACAGGCACAAGGTCGCGCTCCACAAGAAGAGACGAAGCGGCGAAAGCGACGGATGAAACTCCGGCGGCGGCAAGCGGGGCGAGCGCGGGCAAGGCTCCTGAAGCGGCGAAAAAGGCTCCGGAACCCGCGAAGACAAAGGAGCCTGAAAAGGCGAAGGGCAAGGGGGCGAGGGATGTTAGCGCGATAGGCCCCCGCGGGATCGCAGCTTACGGGCTTTCGGGGCTGGCGCTGACGCCGTCGGCGAACACGCTTCCGGGCGGAAGGGGCGCTGTCGGCCTCATTTACGCTGATTTTTCTGATAAAGATTACAATTTTTCGGACGCGGGAATTTCGGTCTCCTACGGTCTGTCGGGGGACATCGAGTTGGCGGCTGCGTATGTGTCGAGAGACATCTCGACGGGGGACGATGATATTTCGTCTGACGCGACGCTCACAGCGATTTCTTTCAAGTACAGGCTGCCGCACACGAAGCCGCCGGCGTTCTTCAAGAAGGAATTCAGAGAAGTGAGATACGCAGTGGGCGCGCAGATGTTCTCTGTGGATTACACGACGACGGCGTGGGGAGTGTCGGAAAGTTACGACGCGAAGGCGAACAGGGTTTTCGCGGTGGCGACGGGGGATTACAAGGAACGGTTCATCGGGCATTTCGGTATTTACGCGCAGTCCGGGGACTTGTCGGACGACGATGACGGGTTCGGGTTCATGGGAGGCGCGGAGTATCTGTTCAACAGGGATGAGTCGTCGCGGATGGAGAAGATGTCCGTCGCGCTCGAATATGATCACAAGGCGTTTTACCTCGGCACGGCGAAGACGCTGACGCTGGGGTTCAAATACGGGTTCATGGACAAGGCGGATTTGGGTTTGTTCCTGACGGATGTTAGCGCGTCGAACGCGCTGATGCTCAAGGGGACGTATTTCTTCTAACCCGGATTTTCGCGAGAAAAATGCGGGCTTAACCGTATTCATAAGAAAAAAATTGGCAACGGGAGACACAGCGGAATGAAAAAGATAGCGATGGCGGCGGTTGCGCTGGCGTGTTGCGCGGCGGCGTTCGGGGTGTTTTCGGTCAGGGCGGACGCGTTGAAGGTTCTTGAGCCGGAGGCGTTGACGTTCGAAGCAGGCAAATACGCTCAGTCGCATGAAAAAGACCTATACTTCGCGCAGTTGCGTCCGGAGTATGTGAAGGGCGGGCTGACGGCGTCGTTCATTCTTACGCTTGCCGCTGACAAGGGCGGCGAAGTGAGGGACAGTGGCAATGACTTCTTCATTGTGGACGCTGTCGAATACACGAACGGCAAGAGGCTGGCGGTCAGATACCGGGAGATAGAGGGGCTGACTTTCGGCAGCGGGTTCGTGGTGTCGGACTACAGGAGCAACATGAAGGGGCATGTGCCGTTGAACAGGCAGAGGGGCTTTGAGATCGACATTGACGGGTCGAATTCTTATGTGAAGTATTTCGCGACCCGGAGCCGGCTTCAGGGTTTCAGGGCGGTGAGGAATTTCGGGCCGTTCAGTCTGGGATGCACAGCGTTGGACGATTCGTCGCCGGAGATCAGGGAATACGCTGCGGACGCGGAGTTTTATCTGCCTAACGGAAGGGCGACGATATATGCGGAGACAGCGGACATCAAGCATCACGGAGAGGGATTCGCTGTGGGGGCGATGGGGAAGCTGACGAGGTATGCGTCGCTTAAGGCGGAGTTCAGAGATTTCGACGCGGATTTCTTGCCGGGGATGGTTGACGCGCATTATGACGCGAGGCAGAAGCTGGACAGGGTGGCGGGAGCCGAAGGGCGTCTTTCCGGGCTTTTTACAGCCGCAGATCTGTTTTTCGACAAATATAAAATATATGGCAGAATAACTTTCGAGGACTACGAGCAGACGAAATCGCGATTCACCATTTCGGGGAACACCGAGATAATGGACATGGCGCGGCTGGAGCTTTTCTACGCGCAGGAGAGCGGGGTTCCGGACACGGCGGACTATAGGGACGCGGTGGGAAGAGCTACGATTGTGGCCGACATCAGAAAAGACACGCGGGTAAAACTGGATTTGTATAACGGATACGATGACGCCGAAAACAGCTTGGAGTCGATCAAGTTGTCCGCAGAGTTTGATTTACACTGAAATACAGCGATATTTTCGCAATACAAACAAGGCATAATATGTCTGGAAGCGGTGGAATCGAAGCGCTTCCGGATTTGTTTTCGTCATGGCTATAACTATTTGTGTGATGCTTGTCACCGCTCATTTAATTGACTAGATACCGTTTTATCCTTACCATAGATACTATTGAGAACTATTATTGAAATCATCTAATTGCCATGTTGTGAATTGTCGGTTTCGCAACAAAGTGGAAATAGTGTCAAAAAAGTGGAAGGTGTGGACATGAGAGCAAAGAGATATGTTCCGGCGGCGATAGCGGCGGCGGCGTTTGCGCTGACGGCGGCGATAATTGTCGCTACGCCTCAGAAACTTAACTATCAGGGGTACATAACCCAGAGCGGGCTGCCGATGAACGGACCGGCGACGGTGGAGTTCCGGCTGTTCGATGCGGCGTCTGGCGGGGCGCAGTTGTGCTCAACCAACCCGCAGGCGGTGACAGTCTCGCGGGGCCGGTTCAACTATGTCATCGGTTCCGAGGCGGGCGGGTGCGACCTGTCCGCAATCGACTGGGAAGGTACTGATGTGTTTCTAGAAGTGGTCGTCGGCGGACAGACGCTGACACCGCGCGAGCAGGTTGTGGCGTCCGCGATGTCTCTCAACGCGGGCAAGCTGGGCGGGCAGGCGGCGTCGGCTTTCGCATCCACTTCTCACGGACATGATGGAGTTTATATTAAAGTATCCGGCGACACGATGACGGGCGCGCTGACGGTGCAGGGCGGATTTGTGACGGCTGGAGATATCACTGCGGCTACCGGGACGGTGACAGCGGCGGCGTTTATCGGGGATGGAAGCGGTCTGACGAACCTGCCGGTTGCGGGCGGGGATATGATGTCCGACGGAAGCGTGCCGATGACGGGCGCGCTGACGGTGAACAATGACATAACGGCCACAGGAACGGTTACGGCAGCGGCGTTTGTTGGGGATGGAAGCGGATTGACGGGAGTATCCGCGACGGACAACACGAAAGTGGCAAAGTCGGGCGACACGATGACGGGCGCGCTGACGGTGCAGGGATTGATTGTGACGGCGGCTGACATCACTGCGGCCACCGGGACGGTGACGGCGGCGGCGTTTATCGGGGATGGAAGCGGTCTGACGAACCTGCCGGTTGCGGGCGGGGATATGATGTCCGACGGAAGCGTGCCGATGACGGGCGCTTTGACGGTGAACAATGACAT
>MWCD01000121.1 GCA_002069885.1 bacterium ADurb.Bin236
TGCGTGTATATCTGAGTTGTGACAATACTCGAATGGCCAAGTATCTCTTGCACAGCTCTTATGTCTGCTCCATTCTCTAGCAACATTGTAGCCATCGTGTGCCGAAGGGCATGAGGGGTATGGCCGCCCTTGATTCTTCCCAGCGCTTTATATTTCTTGAATATGTTTTCAACGGAATAAATGGACAGTCTTTCACCGTATCTATTAAGAAACAGCGCTTTATCTGTTGGGTTAGATGGTTTTCTTACGCCGATATACCTTCGCAAGGATTCTGTCACTTCCTCCGACGAAAAGTATAAAACTCTTTCCTTGTTCCCCTTGCCCATTATTCGAACGGTGTGTGTTTTCGCGTCATAACAATCTGTGTTCAGCGCGGAAAGCTCTCCTATTCGCATTCCTGTTGAGAACAGCACTTCCAAAATGGCTTTGTCGCGGATGCATTGATTTTGACGTCCATAATGACTGTAGGTGTCGCGTGAACGCTTGTTGTTTTTTACAATGCGTTTTTCAAGAAGCAAGGGAGCCCTTAAAAGCCTTTTAATTTCAGACGACGCTAACACTCGCGGCAATGTTTTCTTTGTTTTATATCTTTTATGTATCTTTCGCATTGGCGTTACATCTATGGTTTCTTCCGATTCAAGAAAATTGAAGAATGCTTTCAAGGAAGCAATTTTTCTTTTTATGGTTGATTCCTCCGCATTGTTGTCTGTTAATCCCTCGATATAGTCGCGAATATGGGCGGTCGTTATGTCCAATACATCAAGATTGCCGACTGCCGTTAAGAACTGACCAAGATCAAATCTATAGGCCGCTATAGTTCTCGGCGAGAGGTTCCTTTCGTGTTCAAGTGTCTTCAAATATTCTAAAATCGCCGTGTCCAGTCTCATTGTAAAAGCCCCCCATGTTTTCCCCGTCGGATATTATGCGGGAAGTGTGATTCGAACGTTTTTGCCAACTGCTCACGGAAAGGAATCATGCCTCGTATCGTCGAATAATGCCATGTGTCGCGCCATTCTAGCATGAGCGGCCTGTCGCCGGGAGACGCTCTTTTCACAATAAAAAAACATGAAGAGTTTGTTCGTTAATGTGCCTGCAATGCCAGAACCTATCAGAAAGCGATTCCGCACTGAACAAGAGACGTTGCCACATCACAAATTCTCTATCGTGTATGGCAAGTGTCTAGAAACCGCCAAGGCGACGTTGCGAATGGCCGCTTTTTGCCTTCTATTGGATGTTTTTGTCGCATCCTGTATGATAAAATTCAATAACAATCGTATTGCGGGAAGCATTCCGTCCCCAGTTCCCGGGGCATACCAATGAGATATCGCTGCAAAGGGTAAACAATGGAGATTCTGGACAAAGAGCTTCAATCTTCCGACATACAAGTTTTGAGCGACGCCAATCAAGTGGCGGCGTTTTTTGCCGGGCTGGGATATAACCTCGACGCGCGGGTGACGCAGTCGCCCGCGAACCTCGACATCGCCGCCGGCGGAACAGCCCGTCAGATAAAAAAGATCGAACTCATCGCCGACCACGACGGCCTGTTTCAGGTTTATCTTTTCGAGCTTGCGTCCGTCACCGTGGCGATCACGAGAGAACTGTCCCGCGTTTTCAGAAACCGCGCCGGCAATTTCCTTCTGGTTCTCACTTCCGACTACGAGCACATAGACTTCGTTCTGCTGGAAAAGTCCGTCCCGGAGAAAAAGGAGGATTCCCCACTCAGCCGCAAACAGGTGGCGATCCATCCTCGCGTCCTTTCCGTGAACCGCCGCAAACCGACCGCCGTGCAACTCAGGGTTATCCGTCGCTTCACTTACACCGAGAGCGATCCATTTTACCAGTACGACAAGCTCAAATCGGCGTTTTCCGTGGCTTTCTGGTCCGAGGAGTATTTCAACAACCGGGCGTTGTTCTCCGATTATTTTCTCCGGCACAGGCTGCCGAAAGAGAAGTCTGAATGGGGCGAGGACGCCAAGCCCGCGTTCACGCAATTCCGGGAACTCTTCAGGCAGGCGAACACTCGCTGGGCGCGGAAAACCGAGGGCATTCTGCGCGGGGAGCTTTTCATGCCCGCGTTTGATTTGCTTGGATTCAAGGCGCAAGAAGTCAAAAGCTCAAGCTCTTCCGAAATCAAGCCCGACTTCCGACTTCTTTCCAACTCCAACTCGAACGAAAAAAAGCCGATTGCCCTATGTCTGACATATCCGTGGGGCCGCTCCCTTGACGGCAAGGACGACCAGCGGGACTCCGAAACCCCCGATGAGAACCCCGGCGCCGCCGTCGTCTCGCTCCTCGAAAGCGGCGAAGCCCCCTTTGCCGTCGTCACCAACGGCAAGCTCTGGCGGCTGTATTCGGCCCGCGCCCATTTCACAGCCGGACATTATTACGAAATCGACCTCGAAGAGATTCTGGCCGACTCCGGCCCCCTGTCAAACGATCCCGCCGTCTCATTCCGTTATTTCTGGCTGTTTTTCCGCGCTCAAGCTTTTGAGCCGACAGAAGAACTCCGCGCCGGCGAAAAACGCCTGACAACCTTCCTCGATTCTCTCATGGACGACAGCGCGGACTACGCCAAACGCCTCGGCGACCGCCTCAAAGACAGGGTCTTCGACCAGATATTCCCGCGTTTCGCCCTCGGCTTCATCGAGCGCATCCGCAACGCCGCGCCCGCCGCCCCCGAACTCTCTCAGGAGCGCCTAGACGAAATCTTTCAGGGCGCTCTCACTTTCCTTTACAGAATTCTCTTCCTTCTCTACGCCGAATCACGAGACTTGCTTCCCGTGAAAGAAACGCGCGACTACTACCTCCGCAGCGTCACCCGCATGAAAGAGGAAATCGCCGCCGCGGGGGGCAAACTTTTCGACGACCGCGAAAGCCTCCTGAGCAGCAAATTCTCATCATCGGACACACGCCTGTACGATGAACTCAAAAAACTGTTTCACATCATGTCCGAGGGCGACAGCGACCTGAACGTCCCGTTCTACAACGGCGGCCTCTTCATAACCGACCCCGCCCCGGACGACAACTCCTCCGAGGCGCGAAACGCCCGCTTCCTCAGAGACAACAAAATCCCAGACCTCTTTCTTGCCCTCGGCCTCGACCTAATGACGCGCGACATCGACGACAAAACACACGACCTCGTCTTCATCGACTACAAATCCCTCGGCGTCCGCCACCTCGGAAGCATCTACGAGGGGCTGCTGGAGTTCAAACTGCGGATAGCGCCGGAAAAGATGGCCATCGTAAAGGGCAAAAAAACCGAAGAGGTGATCCCCTACAAAGAGGCCGTCAAATCGAAGATCAAAATCCTCGTCGCCGGGCGCGGCGCGAACGCCGTCGAGCGCGTTTATGAAAAAGGCTCCGTCTATCTCGAAAACGATAAACGCGAACGCAAGGCTACCGGCTCATATTACACACCGGACTACATCGTCAAATATATCGTCGAAAACACCGTCGGCCCCGTGCTGAAGGAAAAATTCGAAAAGATATCCCCTCAGATACGCGAGGCGCAAAAAGCTTACAAAGAAGCCGTGAAACGCAATTTGGCCTTCAAGAAAGTCGGCGGCGCCGGAGACGACCC
>MWCD01000122.1 GCA_002069885.1 bacterium ADurb.Bin236
GGCGGAGGCCCCGCAGGGATGACCGCCGCTCTGGCGATCGCCGATCAGGGGTTCGAAGTTTTCCTTATCGAGAAAGAGAGCGCCCTCGGCGGCAATCTCATCAACAACATCCACTATACTGTTGAAGGCTCTGACGTTCAAAATCTATTGATCGACTTGACCACTAAAGTGGAGACTCATCCGAAAATCAAGGTCTTCAAAAACTGTTCGATCAAGGAAGTCACAGGGCATGTGGGGCACTACTCGACGACGTTGACGACAAAAAAGACGAAATCCGAAGAGGCGCAGACGATTGTCGTCGAACACGGCGTTTGCATAGTGGCATCGGGCGGAAACGAGTTCAAACCTGAATTGCCGTTCTGGGACGACAAGCGCGTGATGACTCAGTCGGAACTGGGCCACGCGCTGTACACCGGAGACAAAAGCATCACGGAAGCGAAGAATATCGTAATAGTTCAGTGCGTCGATCAGCGGAACGAAAACAGGAAATATTGCAGCAAGATATGCTGCAGCCAAGCGGTGAAGAACTCCATAAAGATAAAGGACGACAACCCCGAAGCCAACGTGTACGTGCTTTACAGGGACATGAGAACATACGGGTTTAAAGAGCTGAACTATCAGGCGGCCAGAGACAGGGGAGTCGTGTTCATAAGATTCAAAGACGGCGACGACCCCGTCATTAGCAAAGAAGGCGCTGCGTTAAGAGTCAGCGTAAACGATGACGTTTTGAAGAAGGAACTTGTCTTCGAGCCTGACGCGCTTGTGTTGAGCGTGCCTGTGGTTCCGTCCGACACCAACGCAAGGCTGTCCGACCTGTTTAAGATACCCGCGGACGCGGATGGGTTCTTCTGCGAGGCGCACGCGAAACTGAGGCCGGTCGATTTCGCAAGCGAAGGGCTTTACCTTTGCGGCGTTGCGCATTCCCCGAAACCGTTGGAGGAAAACATACAGCAGGCGAGAGCGGCGGCCAGCCGGGCGATGATAATTCTCTGCAAGGACTATCTGGAAAGAGAAGGCATGGTCGCCCAAGTGAATGAAGAGCTTTGCGCGGCGTGCCTTACCTGCGTGAGGGTATGCCCATACAATGTGCCGTTTATCAATGAAAGAAACCGCGCGCAGATTAGCGGAGTCGAGTGTCAGGGTTGCGGGTGTTGCGCGGCGGCTTGTCCCGCGAAAGCCATTCAGGTGGAGCAGTTCAGAGACGACCAGATTATTTTGCAGGAAACGGCGATTATCTCTAAGGCTCTTCAAAGAGAGCTAGTGACGAAATAAAAAAGTTTTTAATGTCGGAGGCGAAGGCGAGGCCTATGCTCTCCGGGAAAAGAAAGGCGCGCAAACATGGCTGAAAGAGCCGATTTGATGAGCACGGTTCCGGACCCCGATCCTTTAATGGAGAAAGAGCCGGTTCCGGGTTTCGAACCGTTGATAGTGACAATAGCCTGCCATTATTGTTCGTACGCGGCGGCTGACTTGGCCGGCTCGATGAGGCTTCAATATCCGCCCAACATCAGGATTATCCGGACGCCATGCACTGGGAAGGTTGACGTTCTTTACATCCTCAAGGCGTTTGAAGAGGGAGCGGACGGCGTGTACGTGGCCGGATGCGAAGAGGGTGGATGTCATTTCGACATAGGCAATCTGTACGCGAAACAGAGAATATATTACGCGAAAAAACTCATCCAGCAGGTAGGGCTTGAGCCGGAACGCGTCGAGATGTTTAATATAGCAGCTTCCGCAGGGCCGCGTTTCGCGGAGGTGGCCGCGCTGATGACCGAAAGGGTCAAAAGACTCGGGCCGTCTCCGATAAATATAAAGAGAATATAAAAACGCTGAAAACTCAAGGCGCTCTGGAGAGGGCGTCTAAAATTCGCGGGGTGCGCAGATGATTATTGCAGAACAGAAGCCGTTGGAAGAAATCCGCGAAATGCTCGGGGACGCCAAGAAGGTCATGGTCCTCGGTTGCGGAGCCTGCGTGACGATTTGTTTCGCGGGCGGTTCCAAGGAAGTCGGGATACTGTCATCCCAGCTTCGTATAGCGGCGAAAAAGGACGGCAAGGAGCTTGAGGTGATCGAAGACACCATCGAGCGGCAGTGCGAGAACGAATTCTTCGAATCGGTAAAGGACAAGATGAAGGAAGCGGACGTCGTTTTGTCCATCGCCTGCGGCGTCGGAGTGCAGACGATAGCCGAGTTGTTCCCGGACATAATCGTTCTTCCGGGGCTGAACACGACCTCCTTCGGAAGGCCGAAGGAACCCGGCGTTTTTGCGGAGTACTGCGGAGGGTGCGGAGACTGCATTCTGGATTTGACGGGGGGTATATGCCCGATCGCCCGCTGCTCGAAGAGCCTGCTGAACGGGCCTTGCGGCGGATCCGAAAACGGCATGTGCGAAGTAGACCCGAAGACGATTCAGTGCGCGTGGCATCTGATCTTCGAGAAACTCGAAAAGATGGGAAGACTAGATCAGATTGAAAAAATCAACCCGCCCAAAGACTGGTCAAACAGCATGTCGGGCGGAGTCCGCAACATAGTGAGGGAGGATCTCCTTGAAGTCAAACTCGAATCTTGAAAAAGTATTTGCGTCGGGACAGTTGGCGGTCACAGGCGAACTCGGCCCGCCGAAGGGCACGAACATAAAAGTCATAGAGGAGAAGGCGAAACACCTGAAGGGGATGGTGGACGCCGTCAACCTCACGGACAACCAGACGGCAATAGTCAGGTTGTCGAGCATCGCGTCGGCAAAAATCCTGCTGGACATCGGCCTCGAGCCGGTGATGCAGATGGTGTGCAGGGACAGAAACCGGCTGGCTATGCAGAGCGACCTTTTCGGAGCCGTCGCGCTCGGCGTCCGCAACATGCTGTGTCTTTCCGGAGACCATCAGGTTTTCGGCAATCACCCGCAGGCGAAGAACGTTTACGACATCGACAGCGTGCAGATGATAAACATGGTGAAAACCATGCGAGACGAAGGCAAATTGCTGAGCGGCGACGAGGTGGACGGCGAGTTTAAGATGTTCATCGGGGCGGCTGAGAATCCGTTCGGCGACCCGTTCGCGTCGAGAGTGCCGCGGCTGGCGAAAAAGATCGCCGCCGGAGTGGATTTCATTCAAACCCAGTGCATCTACGACATGGAGCGTTTCAAGAAATGGATGGAGGGGGCGCGGGCGCGCGGCCTCCACGAGAAATGCTTCATCATGGCGGGCGTCACTCCTCTGAAATCAGCCGGGATGGCCAACTACATGAACAACAAGGTCTCCGGCATAAGCATCCCCGAGGATATCATCAAGAGGATGAAGGGCGTCCCGAAAGAGCAGCAGGCTGAAGAAGGCATCAAGATAATGGTCGAACAGATCGATGAGCTGAGGAAGGTGGAGGGCGTAAAAGGCATCCACCTGATGGCGATAGAATGGGAGCACAGAGTGCCCGAGCTGGTGGAGCGGGCTGGGCTGCTGCCGAGACCGAAGTTCGACTGAACCTGCTGTGCGCGGGCGGCCTCTTGACAAGGGCCGAAAGAACGGATAGATTACATGGAAGCGGGGCGCGCGAGGGCGCGCGCCCC
>MWCD01000123.1 GCA_002069885.1 bacterium ADurb.Bin236
GCCTAGGCCGAAATCGCCGCCCCGGTAGAATTTCAGAGGAAACCCGCCGCGCCATTTCATGCGGTCGAGCATTCTGTCTATCAGAGCCTCGTCCCTCGCGCCTATAAAACCGCAAATGCCGCTCATAAGTGACATATTATCCGTTGTTTGCGCCCGCCGCTCAATATGCCGCAAACATAATCAAAAAATTGTTTTCAACGACCCGCAGCCTGACATTGATTATATCACTGAAGAGCAACATTGCGGCGTTTTGATTGATTTAAATTTGTTGGTTTGATTGGCTCGGAGAGTTATTTGTCTTCTTCGGTGTATTCGTATAAATCCGAGGTGTCGGGGTATGCAATCGGCTCAAATCCGTCTTCGGTTTCCTGAGTTTCAGAAGAAGGCGTTCCGCTGTCTGGTTTTGAGCGTTTTTTTCTGTGGGAACCGCGGGATTGCAAATGCGCGTGAGCAAGCATTGCCGCGACAAAAGTGTTTATCAATGTGAAAAACACGAACTTAGCCGCGTTGAAAAAAGCGCCTGACGGCGGAAACAACGCGGCAAAAACCAGAATTGCGCTGAAAGAGCATAATAAAAGAAATGTCTTGGGAAAGTGTCTTGCCCCGAAAGCGGTAGCCCTGACGAAGCCTTTTTCCATGTTGTTCTTGTCCAAGGCGATTACCGTAAAAGTAAAAGCAAAGTAAGCGGGGACGCAAAGCGCGATAAAAGGAATAATCGGTTTAATGAAGAACAATTTGAAACCGAGCTCAGCCGCCAGCCGGCGAAACGCTTCGAACAGAAAATGAAACAGGGTTCCGGTCCCGAACATTGCAATGAGGATAAGCAGAACCGCGCCTGAAAGCGCCGAGTATCGCTCAATAATCTCGGCGATAGCTTCCGCCCGGGATATTCGTCCGTCGCGCGCGTTCTGCTTGACCATAATAGCGCAGAGGCCGTAGAACGGAGAACAGACCAACGCGAATAGCGCCAGTTGAGACGAGTAATAATAAATCGCGGCTTCGTTGAATGCGGCGTCGGACGATATGAAGAATTGAGTAATAGGGACAGTCCGCATGTCCGGCATGAAACGCGCGAGAAAAGAGCCTAAAAAAGCGTCTGCGGCAAACAAAATGGCGATAGCGGCGGCAATGGGGAGGATTATGGCAGGGCGCGAGAAAATGTCTTTTAATGCTTCAACAGCCGCCTTGCGGAAAGAGGCATGTTGAACGGACTTCTTTGAGGATTTTTTCCTGATGCGTCTTTGGCTGTCATCGATTCTATCTGAAAAGTCCCCTTCCGGGTCTCTTTCCTTGGCGAGGTCGAAAGCCACCGCTGATTGCACTAGCATTCCCTGTTCGCCGTAAGCCTTTCCCAGCCTGTACAGCGTTTCCGTCTGCAGCGGGTTCAAATCCAAAGATTTCTTGAAATAAGACACGGCCTGAGCGAAGTCTTTCTTTCTATAGTAAGCCTCGCCGAGTTTGGAATATGCGAGCGAGAAGTCGGGCTTATGCGAGATGGCGCGGTGGTATGCGGCAATGGCGTCGTCAACGTCGCCGCGAACCATCGCGTTGTTGCCTTCAAGCAGATGGGCTATGAATTCAGTTCTGCCGTGCAACTCGTCCATGTGTGATGTCCGCCCGCCTGTCTCTGCGCTCTGAATGTAGTTGCCACCATAATCTATATCAATATCCATTAAAAATTCAATATTTAACAATATCCTTAAAAAGCGGAGTTTTTTTGTGGGGCTGGAGCGGCGGCGCGCGCGGCCATAAAAAAAAACGGGCCTTGCGGCCCGTTTTTAGATTGCATGAAGTTGCGGCTGAGCCGCTTTTTATCAGAAGGAGAAACCCTTGGGAAGCTTGCTCTGTGGCGTTCCTTCGGGAACCCATGAAAGGTCGGTTATAGTGTAGGTCGGGTTCTTCGTTCTGAATATGGGCACGACCCGCATCCCCATCGACGGCTCGCCGAGATACAGGTAGCTCATGAGTATCGTCGCCGTTCCCTCAATCTTCACATTGATGAATTTGATGGGTTTGTCCAGAGTGTTGAACGCGCCGCTTCTCTCGCACACCATGTAGGTGTATATTCGGGCGGTTTTCTTCGCGGCCGCCGTGAGATCGACGATCTTCATTTTCTTGAGGCAGTCCGGGCAGTAAATCCTGAATGGGATGTACACCGAGCCTTTATATTCGCAGGCCGGGTTTTCGCACTTGGTTCCCTTCAGCGAACCCTTCGACAGTCCCTCGAAGAAGGGGGCTTCCGCGCCGTATGAGTGTATGTACGTCATGTCGCGCGGATTGGTCACTCCGCAGAGCTTGCCCTGCTTGTTAAAGATGGGAGTGTTCGGGTAGATGACGGAAAAGTCGCCTTTGACAATGTAGCGATTGTTGTCAACTTTTACTTTTCCTCTGTTCTGTTCGTGTGCGCAGCTCATCAGGCTTTGCCTCCTTTCAACTGGTGTTTCGGGTCAACGACGATGGTGGCGGTGACGTGAGAGCCTACGCCGGCGTGGCTGATTGCCAGACCGCGTTTCGCGCCTTTGACCTGAAGGTCTTTCCAGTCTTTGGGCTTGGTCTTGCCGAATGACTTCCAGCGTTTGGCGTCGCCGTGAACTTCGGCGTGCCTGCCCCAGATTTGAAGCATCAACTCGCACACCTGCATCAGGCCGGTGGCGCCGACGGCGTGCATGCAGCCGATGAGACCGCCAGAGGGGTTCGCCGGAAGTTTTCCGGGCTTGCCCGTTTTCGGATTGGTCACATAGCAGTCGCCGGATTCGACGTACGTTCGGCCTTCGCCGTACGGCCTGATCCCCACGTCTTCGTAGCTCTGGATGTCGCTGATGGTGAACGCGTCGTGCAGTTCCACAAGGTCGAAATCCTCGCACGGATCGTATACGCCGGCCATCCTGTATGCATAGTAACAAGCCATTCGCGCGGCCAAGAATCCGGTGAATCCCGGATACAACTCTCCGCCGGGGAACCGCTTGTCGAGGTCTTTGTAAGTGTTCTTGGTCTCGTTGGGAAGCAGAGGTATTTCCATGTCTCTGCGGTCTGCGGGTCGCAGCGTGTGAGAGCCAGCCGCGACATAGACCAACAGCGGGTTCTTGCACATTTTGAACGCCGTTTTCTCGTCCGCCACTATGCAGCACGCCGAGCCGACGCTCATCAGGCAGGCGTCCAGCGCGCGGAGCGGATACGCAACCACTGGCGATTTCAGAACGTCTTCCACCGTGATTTTCATTCCGCCCTGCGCGAACGGGTTGTGGTACGCATAGCCTCTGTTTTTGACCGCGATTTCGGCCATCGTCTTTCTGAATGAATCTTCTGATTTGCCGTAAACCTGCCAGTATTTCTGCGCCATGACGGCGTAGTAGCCTGTGTAGATGTGGCCTAGCGGGGTTTCCCAGTCTTTGTCTGCGGCGCAGGAAATTAGGTGGTTTCCTTCGTCCGTCGGCACTTCGTCCATGCGTTCCCAGCCGAGAGCCAGCGCGCAGTCCGAATATCCCGAAGCGACGGTTTTAACGGCTTCCCATAACACCGAGCCGCCTGTGGCTCCGCCTG
>MWCD01000124.1 GCA_002069885.1 bacterium ADurb.Bin236
GCTTGATCTTTTCCGCCACTACACCCCCGCCCTTCGCCGTCACTTTCGGCGCGTGCATCTCTTCTGCGGCGTATTCGAGCGCAATCGCCAGTTCCACCGGGTTGGTTATCACCACATCGGCGTTCGGAACCGCCGCCATCATCCTTCTCATGGCGATCTCTCTCTGCTTCTCCCTTATCCTCCGCCGGACAAGCGGGTCGCCTTCCCTCTGCTTGTATTCGTCTTTCACTTCCTGTTTAGTCATCTTAATGCTTTTCTCGAAGTCATACTTCTGATATATCATATCAAGGACAGCGAGAACTATCAGGACAAGCCCGATTTTGAGCGCCATTGTCAGCATCGTCACGCACATCAACATGAACGCGTGCTCGATGCCCATGTCCGTCATGAGAAGAAATTTCGGGATCGCCGCCCTTATCGAGGCAAATCCCACATACCCGACAATCGCGATTTTGAATATGCTCTTTAACAGCTCTGTCACGGAGCGCATCGAAAACAGTCTTTTAAATCCGTTAATCGGGTTCAGTTTGCTGAACTTCGGCTTAATCGACTCCAATGACATATGAAAGCCGACCTGCATAAAACCGTTAATCAAGGCCACCGCCACGAGGACCGCCGCGAACGGAGCCATAATCTTGATGCTGAAAATCACCATGTTTGACAAAAGAAAACCTATGTTGCTTTCGTTCAGGTCTGAAAGGCGCACGAAAACTTCAGGGGAAAGCGACCATTCCATATACCGCTTCATGTATCCGTACATATAGCGCCCGTATAGGGCGAGCATGCATGCGCCAGCCACTAGAATGGCAGCGGAGCCTACTTCCTGACTCCTTGCCACTTGGCCCTTTTTGCGAGCCTCCTGCCTTCGCCTCGGCGTTGCAGTCTCTGTTTTTTCCTCGCTCGCCATTAAGGCTCCTGCCGCCCGGAGGCGGCATCGCTCACGTCATTCCAGCCATCCGCAGCAGCATTGCCATATCCTGCATCATCGTCACAAAATAGCCCTTCAACAGATACGCTATCAGCCCTATGGACATCCCCATCACCCATAAACCTATCGATATCTGTATCGGAAGCCCCACTATGAACACGTTCATCTGCGGAACCGTTCTGGCCACTATACCCAGCGCCATCGTCACCATCAACAGCACGAAAATTATCGGCATCCCTATCTTGAACGCTATCACGAACGACTTCGACAGCCAACCGACGACTTCCATGCCCAGCGGTTCCGTGAAGGTGAACGAGCCAAGCGGAGTGTAATCGTAGCTCGAAGCGATTATCCCTATCAGATAGTGGTGCATGTTAAGACCGAGGAAAAGCAATATGCCAACGAGGAAAAGGAACTGCCCCAGTATGGAGATATGCTCGTCCGTCATCGGGTCGATGACGTTCACGATTCCGAATCCGACTTGAATTCCGAACATCTGTCCGGCAAGCTGTATCGACGAGAACATCAGATTCCCTATAATCCCTATCAGGACGCCGACCATCACTTCCCTCAAGACCAGAATCCAGTACAGAACCATCTCTTGGGGAACAGGCGGGAAATGCCGCGAAACTATAGGGAAGATGATTATGCTCAGAAGGAAGGAAAATCCCATCTTGAACGTCGGAGGAACGGAGCCGCTGCCGATAACCGGAGAAAGCGCCACCATTGAGGCGATCCGCGCGAACACCAATATGAAATACTGGAACGTCACTACGTTGACTTCAAGCCATTCCATAGCGAAACCGCCGGCGGGGCCCCGCCTACCTCACATAATTCGGAAGATTCATCAGAAGGTCCACCGTAAAATCCTTCGTCATCTGCATCATCCAGTTGCCGAACAGCACCATAGCGAGTATAACCGCGAGTATCTTCGGTATGAACGTCAACGTCATTTCCTGAATCGAAGTCACCGCCTGAAACACCGCGACCAACAGGCCCGCGACCAAGCCGAATATGAGCAGCGGGCCGGCTATGTACAATGCCAGCATCACCGCTTTCGTCCCGAGGTCTATGACTATCCCTTCGGTCATCTCCCGCGCTCTCCGTCAACCCTAATAGAAACTCAGCACAAGCCCGCGCGCTATCAGCGCCCATCCGTCCACCAGTATGAATATCAACAGCTTGAACGGCAACGATATCATTATTGGCGGCAGCATCAGCATGCCCATCGACATCAGCGTGCTCGCTATCACCATGTCTATCACTAAAAACGGCAGATATATTATGAACCCCATCTCGAACGCGGACTTCAGCTCCGACACCAGAAACGCCGGGATCACCACGTGAGTCGGCACGTCCGCCCGCGTCTTCGGCTTCTCCATGCGGGACAGGTTGATGAACAGCGCGAGGTCCTTCTTCCGCGTCTGTTTCAACATGAATTCCCGCATCGGCTCTTCCGCCTTCTTCAAAGCCTCGACGTGGGTTATCTCCTGATTGAGGTACGGCCTCAGCGCGGTTTCGTTCACCGTCTTAAACACCGGGGCCATTATGAAAAACGTCAGAAACAGCGCGATTCCCACAAGCACCTGAGACGGCGGCATCTGCTGCGTGCCCAACGCGTTCCTCGTAAGCGACAACACGATTATTATCCGCGTGAACGACGTCATCATTATGACTATCGACGGCGCCAACGACAGTATCGTCAGAAGGAAGATTATCTGAAGCGACAACGCCACATCCTTCGGCGACTCCGCCGGAGACACGCCGAACGTCACTCGCGGAACCACCACCGGGGACTCAGCCGCGATTGCCGGAACCACGATGAGCGCGAATAACGGCAACAACGCCGGGGACATCCATACCGCCCGCCTCGCTATTCTCTTCATCCGATCAACGCTCTTGTTCATTCTTCTTCCAGCTTTTTCAATTTGCTTTTCAGCCTGTTCATTATCGGGGCCGCCCCGCCTATTATCTCTCCCGCTCTTCTCTCTAACTCCCCTTGAAATCCAACTCCCCCGTCCGCCGTCGGGCCTTCGCCGGCATAATCCAGAACTTCGTCTTCCCCGACCTCCATCAGATACGTCAACCCCTTCTCCCCAGAACCCAGCAGAACCCTTCTCTTCCCCACAGACACCAGATACAACTGTCTGTTCAGACCAAGCTGAACGGTGTCCATCACTTTTATGTGCCTTCCCTTAAGCTCAAGCCGCATGCCCTTCGCCCACAACATCTTCATCACGTAGGCAAACGCAAGAATCAGCATTATCACGATGGCCAAGCTTCCCATCACCCGCCACACGCTGACCCCTCGCGTTCCCGGCTCATCGTCTTCGTCGAAAGCCGGGCGGTAATCCTCCCGCGTCTTCATGTCAGACGGCACGACCGAATCGTCCGCCGACATGTCAACCGGGGCGTTTTCGTTCCCGGTCTTTTCCGCGCCAAGCTTATCCGATGCCGCTGCTTGCGCCGCCGGCGGTTCCGCTCCCGGC
>MWCD01000125.1 GCA_002069885.1 bacterium ADurb.Bin236
AAGAGCCGCCATTGCGCCGAAGAACCCGGAAACGCTTTTGAAAACTTGCGAGGCGGTCTCGGCAGCCTTGTTTTTGACGCTCTCGGCGGCGTCCTTAGCGACCGATTCCATGTCAAAGGGAAGATTAGCGGCTTCGACGGCGGCTTTTGCCTGCTCGAATGCCGGTCCGGCGGACTCGATATATTCCGGAAGCTTCTCGCCAAGCTCTCTGAACTGATTTATGGCGGGAGGAGCGGCAAGCGCGATAATTAACGTTAACAAGCCCGCCAGAGCCGCGAACGAGCCGAGCGCAGCCGCCCACAAGGGAATTTTCCGATGGCTCAGCCATAAGACGGCCGGATGAAGAAGATATGCCAGAACCGCAGCCGCAGCGAAATATCCGATAACAGTTCTTACCTTGAACAGAAAAACGAACAGCGCGCCTGCTGCAAGCGACCACAACAAAACGGTTCTAAACTTCATTGCAAATTGTTCCTGCTTATTGGTTTCCATGAGGATGATTTTAACTCATATATAGGTTGATGAAAAGAAGGTTGTCATGAAGTAATAACTTCTTCTGAGCGCGGGAAAACTAATGAAGGGCGGACTACCGCGTTAATAATCGACTCGAACTTGGCCGCTAAAACCATTCCCGGTTGTATTCAACAGGATTAATCAGCGCTTGAGCGGGGGGTGAGTCGAGGCGCGATGTAAGACTGCTCGCCGGGGGAGATATTAGTTATCGAAGGCTGCTCGCCGCACACGCGGCAGCCGGGATCGCGCCGGATATTAAGCTCTCTGAATCGCATTTTCAGGGCGTCGTATATCAGCAGCCTGCCGACGAGAGAATCCCCTAGCCCCAGAATAAGCTTGACCGTCTCGGTCGCCTGAATCAGACCGATTGTTCCGGGAACGACTCCCAGAAGTCCGATTTCATTGCCTCTGGGGATTATTTCGGGATCGGGCGGAGTTGGAAACAGGCAGCGGTAGCACGGGCCTTTGCCCGCGATGAAAGTTGAAGCTTGGCCTTCAAACTGGAAAACCCCGCCGTGGACGAACGGCTTGCGCTGGAGCGCGCACGCGTCGTTCACTAGGTATCTCGTGTGGAAATTGTCGCACGCGTCCACCGCGATGTCATAACCGGAAAGGATATCCATGACGTTGTCGGGGGTAATGCGCTCGGCGACAGGCGCGAACTTCACATCCGGGTTGAGGGCGACAACGGTGTCGCGGGCCGAATCGGTCTTGAGCCTGCCGATGTCGGGCGTTGAATGAAGAATCTGCCTTTGAAGGTTGCTGATGTCAACAACGTCAGAGTCGGCTGCTCCGATGAGGCCGACGCCCGCGGCTGCGAGATAGAAAATGACGGGAGAGCCTAAGCCGCCCGCGCCGACGACAAGCACGCGAGCCGACAGCAGTTTCGCCTGTCCTGTCTCGCCCACGCGGTCGAGCATCAGATGTCGGGCGTATCTGCGGCGCGCCTCTTCTCCCATCGCGCTCATCGCGCGTTTCCTTTCCCGTTGCCGAAGATGGGCAGCGGAGCGCCGTCCGCGCGCGGCATCTTCACTCCCAGCATGCTCGCGACCGTCGGAGACCAGTTGATGGTGAACGCCTCCGGAAGCTCGCCCCTAATCACTCCGGGGCCGGCGAACAGCATCGGCACGTAGGAGTCGTCCGGGCACAGGGAGCCGTGTTGTCCGGGGTGGAATCCCTCGACGGTGTTTATGTTGAATCTATTTTTGCAGTAGTCAAGAAGCAACACGATGTCCGGCCCCTTCGGGCTGTCGATGCCCCGGAGTCGTTCTATGGGTTTGACGTACGCGGGGTCTCCGCCCTTGAAATGCTCTTCGAGCGCGACCAGTTCCCCTGCGGCGTCGTACGGCGGCTTGTTGACATAAACCCGGTACGGCTCGTCGAACCGCGTCCGCGTCAGAAGGAAGTCCAGATAGCCTTTGAATTTGTAATCCCCGAAAGGAGCAAGCCCGGCGGAAGCTTTCATGAAATTGTTCAGAGCCGGGACGATGTCGGACGCGAAATCGGGCGGGGTTTTCCAGTCGCCAGTCTTTCTGTTCTTAATGTAGAAGCCGGCTCCGGCCCCGTGGCCGAGAGTCCCGATGACGTCCAGCCCGCCGAGTTCGTTGCGGGACAGCCCTCTGTCCATCTTCTCGAAACCGGCGGCGCGCAACTGCGGAAAGAAATCCTCGATCCACATGCAGCGTTCGAGATGTTTTTCCTTGTCCAAGTTGGACTGCCCGTGGTCGGCGCACACCGACCAATACAGTTCGTCCTGTGGGAACATCGCTTCGAGAGCGGTCTTTAATCTCGTCAGCTCCTTGTCTATGAAGTCACGTAGATAGGTTTCCTGACCGGGGACGCCGTGCCGGTGGCTGTGGCCGTCGTTGCCGCCGTAGTAAATCGCCAGCAGGTCCGCGGGGCGCTTGCGCATAAGGCGAATAGCGCGAGTCGCCATCATCTTGTCGAACATCTGGTATGGTTTGCCGTACTGTTCGATCATGCCGTAGCGCAGCATGTCCGTCCTCGCCGGGCGCGCCCACACCGTGGCTCCTTTTCCGATGTAATGGAAAAACGTGTATGAAATTTTTCCCGCCGCCGTCATCTCTTCGTAAATTGTGGGATGGTCGGGGCAGAGGTCGTTGTTGATCTGTCCGCCCTCGTTCCTGTCCGGCAGCAGAATGGTCGGCAGGCCGAACAGTTTTTTGTCAAAGGAGAGCAGGGCCTCGTAAAGGCATTCGATGTATGAGCGGCCGCGCGGCGGGTCGGCGAACCTGTCTACCCACTCGTTGTTCAGGAGGCCGTGGCTGCGATACCAGCTTCCGGTGTAGAGAGTCGCGCAGCAGGACGCGGTGGTGGAAGGGAACATGGTGACCGCGTTTTTCACCCTGACGCCGTTGTCGGCCATCCAGTTGAAGAAAGGAACCTGCTTTTCGTCGATGAGGCGGTAGAGAGTGTCGCGATGGCATCCGTCGATGCCGATCATGATGGCTCGTTTTGCCATTAAAAGAACCCCCGATAGGCGACCGCGCCGGCCGCCGAAGCGGTCGAGCGCTTTTTATGATGATAGTCCGCGTCGCTTGAAACGTCGATACTGCGGCGCGCTAAAACTTCAGGTCTTTCCTGTGAGTGGCTTCGGCCAGAATCGCGTCGAACGAGGCGTCCGGCGGGTCGGCCTTCGCCTCGGCTATCCGCACGAACTGCATGCACGTCGGGTGCAGGAACTTGACCGTCTCCTCTTCGAGCCGCTCCGGCGGATAGACCTTCGAGTTGATGCTTTTGCTCATCAGCTTTGCCGATTCCTTGTATTTGCCCTGTCTGTAGAGATCGACGGCCTGTTTTGCGGCGGCCGTCAGCGCCGATGTCGCGTCCCCGACGGGTTTCTCCGG
>MWCD01000126.1 GCA_002069885.1 bacterium ADurb.Bin236
CGCCGCCTCCGCCCCCGCCGGAACCGAAGCCCGAACCGGAGCTAGTCGCAAAGGACGCTAAAAAACAGCCGGAACCGCCGAAAAAGAAAAAACAACTCATAGCGCCTGCCGTCGGAAGAACAGGCGTGTTGGAAATCGCCGGCCCGGATATACTTCCTTCCATCGACAGGTGCTTTTCCCTGTTTGCGGACGTAGAGTCGAAATTCCTCATGGCCGACGACAGTTCCGGGGATGCGGGTTTCATCGACAAGATGTTCGACTCCGTCAAACATCTGCAGAGGTCTCTGGTGTGTTTCGGCCAAGCAGAGATAAACGAATCGCTGGCAAGGCTGCTGATGGTGAAGAAAGCCGCCGCAGCCGGCAAAGCGGAACTTGGGCAGAGAACTGCTGAACTGATATTCAAAGGCGTCATTCATGTGAAGGCGGTTTTGGAATCGCTGACTTCCGCCGAGCGCCCGAAGGCCCCCGATTCTGCTCCTTTCTTCAAGTCGGTGGACGTTGCTCTGGAAAAGGCGCGAGCCGAAAAGGACTACATGGCCAAAGGCGCGGCGTCCGAACTATTCGACCGCCTGAACGTCGGCAAGGACGCCCTGAAATATTTTACCCCCTTCGAGAAACAGTGCGTCGGCACGGCCATGATAGAGGACAGAAACGTCTTCAGGCTGAAAATGAGTTTCAAGACGCACGAGCTTGGCGACCTCGCCAGCATGTCTGAGTTCTTCAAGCCGCTGGCTGACGACGGCGAATTCCTCGCCTGCATAATCGTAGCCGTAGGCATGGACGTCACGGTGACAGGATACGACTTCCACCTGTTCTTCGGGACCGCGATGTCGATGGATGAATTTGACAGAAAATATGCTTATCTGAAAAAGACAGGGATAAAAGCGACGGAGATTGGGCTGTCCGGAGAGACGGCGGAGGCTGCCCCGGTCCCCGGCGGCGGAGAGAGCGAGGAGAAACCCGGCGAGGCTCCGGCGCGATTGGCTGGCGGAAGGCGCGAAAAGGCGAAGAAATCCGGAGCCGTCGCAACCGTCAGGGTGGACACCGTAAAGCTGGACGACCTCGTAAATCTTATCGCCGAACTGGTGATCAACCACAACAAGCTCGAACAGGAAATAAAACAGTTGAAGCAGACCGCCAACGCGGCAGGAGACATTCTTGACGCGCTCAAACTGGGAAGGAAATCGAACGGGTTGTCGGAACGCAACATCACGCAGGATGACCTCCTACAGCCGTTCAAGGCGCTTCAGCCCGACGCTTTCGACGATAGCGGAGCGAAAAGGGAAACCGGCTTGGCTGGGCGCGCCAAGGAACTGCGCATGATTCGCGAGAGTATCATGGAACTGTATGACATGGAACTTGAGAAGGACAGGATGCTCAGCGAACTGAACGCCAAGATAGCCTCGCTCAAGTCTGAAATTGAATCGCTCAATCAGGAGTTCCAGACCGACGGGCTTAATATAGGCAGGGTTATTTTCGAGCTTCAGGAAGAGACCATGAAGCTGAGAATGATGCCGATATCGAATGTGTTGAGCAAATTCCCGAGGCGGGTGCGGGACTACGCGAGACAACTGGACAAAAAAATAGAGTTCATAGTTGAGGGCGAGGACACCGAACTGGACAAGAACCTCATCGAGGAGCTTGAAGACCCTCTGCTACACATCATCAGGAACGCGATTGACCACGGGATTGAGACGACGGCGAACAGGCAGGCTGCAGGAAAGCCGGACACCGGCATCATAAGGGTGAAGGCCTCCCACGAGGGAAACTCTGTCGTAATCGACATCGAAGACGACGGCAAGGGGATGGACGGCAAGGTTCTCAAGAAGAAATGCGTCGAGAAAAGGCTTATAACTCCGGAGCAGGCGGCGCAGATGGACGACAAGGAGGCCGTGAACCTCATATTCATTCCCGGTTTCAGTTCTAAGGATCAAGTCAGCGATCTGTCGGGCAGAGGCGTGGGGATGGATGTCGTGAAGACCGGCATCTCCAAGCTCAAGGGCAGCGTGGACGTGAACACCGAGCCGGGCAACGGCACGATGATAAAACTGAAACTGCCTTTGACTCTTGCGATAATACAGGCGATGATCGTCAAGTGCGCCGGCCGCAAGTTCGTTATCCCTATGGATCCGATAGAGTCAGCCGAGCAGGTGAAGAGCAGCGAAGTCCGCAGCGTGGAGGGCAGGGAAGTCTACAAGTTCCACGACATGGTGATACCGTTGATGCGGCTGCGGGACGTCTTCAGCCTCGGCGACGAGGAAGGGACGCGCCCCGCCCAGTTCCCTGTAGTGATAATGACTCACGGGGACAAGAAAATCGGTCTCATCGTGGACGAAGTCATAGAGAAGCAGCAAGTGGTCATAAAGAGCTTGGGCGAGTTCCTCGGAGACGTCAAAAACATTTCCGGAACCACCATATTCGGTGACGGCTCAATGGCGCTGATTATTGACGTTCCGGGGATAGTGCAGTCCATTCCCCGGCTGTCGAAGAGGCTTGAAAGAGCTTCGGCTGGCGCGGACGAAAAGAGCAGGAAACACATACTCCTCGTGGACGATTCTCTTTCAGGCAGGATCGCGCAGCGCGAGATGATAGAGCGGATGGGGTACACTGTGGAAGTGGCGTCATCCGGGATGCAGGCGCTTGCAAGGCTGGCCGAGCGCAGATACGACATGATAGTGACCGATATCAACATGCCCCGGATGGACGGATACGAGTTCACCCAGAAAGTGCGTTCGTCGCCGGACATCCACAGGATTCCTATCATAATGGTGACATCCGACATCAAAAGCGCCGACAGGCAGAAAGCGTACGATGTCGGCATAGACGATTTTCTAGCCAAGCCGTTCTCGGAGGACGATTTAAAAATCGCCATAGAGAAACACATGAGGCCATACTGAAACGAGGCGCCGAGAGACGCCGGACGGGGTGACCCGCATGGACAACAGAATTTTCGCCAGATTGAACGGCGATAGAGAAATTCAGATAGAAGAGCAGTTCGACCTTCAGAGCGTGCTCTGGTTCAAGCTCGGCTCGGAAGACTACGCAATAAAGGTGGACAGCGTGCAGACGGTGCTGGACGAGTTCTCGCTTACCCCGGTGCCGAACACGCCGAAGTTCGTCAAGGGAGTCATCAACCTTCGCGGCGTCATCGTTCCGGTGGTGGACCTCAAGGAGTTGTTCCAGATGCCGCTGGACGATGTGGAGACGGAGATGATTGTCGTCCTTGAACTCGACAACATGAAGGTGGGGATAGCCGTCGACAGGGTGATGGAAGTGCTGGCGGTGGATTTCTCAGCGCTCCAACCGCCGCCGCC
>MWCD01000127.1 GCA_002069885.1 bacterium ADurb.Bin236
CTCGTCCGTCTCGATTTCACAATGTTTTTCAGACGGCTTGCTGTCGAGAAGCGACTGCACCAGAGGCCATCGTTCCTCAATGCCGTTCTCCGTGACATAAACCTCAAGAGAACATGTGCCGTCCGGCGAATAAGAAAGCGGTTTGAAACTCAACTCAAAGAACTGCGCCGGGAGCCCCGTGCTGCTGCCGAGGATTTCACGTTTTGTTTCTCCCTCAATCGCGGCGACAGTTCCGTATGTCTGTCCGGCAGGAATCGTGAGGTCGTCCAACGTCTCAAACGCATAACTTTCCTCGACGCCAGTCGGTTGGGTTGAAACCTGTGTTCCAGCGGGAATCACAAAATCAATCGTCTGTGGCGTTATCGTAAACATTAAATCGGTGACAGCCGATACCGCGGGCGCCGGGGTGTAATCGATCATCTTGGCAAGGTTCAGAACGGACTTCCGCAGAACGGCGGTCTGGATGAACGCCTCATTGGCGATCACGTCACACCGGTAAGAAAGAGCGTCGAAGATGAAAGACACCAGTTCGAGAACCACCATGCCCTGATCAGACGGGGTGTAATCCGTCCATTCCGGGGTAAGCTGTGGAATCTTATCCACCATGTCGGACAAGAAGGAAAGCCAGTCCAGACTGGTGTAGTCTATCTGCTTCGAGAAATTTACGAGACGGCTGACATCGAGTTCCGGCATGATCAGTCTTCCTTCTTCATCGGTATTTTCATTTCTTCTGTCTCGCGTGTGACTTTGATTTTGACATCGAGATTTATCTCGGCTTCGAGATCTTCGATACGGGTGATTTCAACCTTCTGAAGATCGACGCGCTTTTCCCACCGGAGTATCTGCTGGCCGATATTGTGCGTTGCGATACGGATACCTGAATTGGACTGCGGCGAAAAAACCAGATTGTCCGCGTCGGCTCCGAACTCCGGTCGCATGACGCGCTCACCCCGGCGCGTGCCGATGATCTGGCGGATACTCTCAAGGATGTGCGCCGGGTTGCCCGTCTCAACAGTGCTTGAAGCTACCGACCCAAGGCCGTTGAAACGAAACGGAAATGAAATGCCCCGATATCCAAGATTCATAATGACACCCCGAACATATCCTGAAGCCGCGCCGACTGCGCCTGCATGTCCGTGGCTTCCTCGATCTTCGACTGCGCATCGGCTATTTCCCCATCGAGTTTCGACGTATCGATCATACTCATGGGATCAAGGTTCGTGTCGATGGACGCGACCGTGTTGATCGTCTGCATAATATCCGGGTCGAGCGCGCATCCGGGAAACTGAGATTGAAAGTCCGCGATCTTGTTTTGCACTTCCTGCGCCTTGGCTTTTAGCGCGTCGGCTTTCTGTTTGATTGCGCCGAGATTGAGACCGCCGAGACCATCCATCCGGCCAGCGGGCAATCCTACCCGTTGTTTGAAAGACTGTATGCCCTGAGACACGACGGATTTTGTATCCTGGAGCTTCTGCGCCTGCCCGAGGGCTTTCTGCGCGAGTCCAAGAGGCGAACTGTCGGTCGCGTCTTTGAGGACATCGCCGAGTTTTGATTTCAACTCGTCGCCGAGAAAATCTTTTAAGTTGTCTGTGCATGCACTCATTCGATCACCCGATTTTCACTTTTGATGAACCCTGGCCGACTTTGCCGGAAGACAGGCCGTGTGAATGTGGCGCGGAACCGCCAGCGGTTTCCGTCGCGACCGCGAGCGGGTCGTCCGTTCGCGCCGCCGCTTTGCTTCCGCTTGCGATATTTACATCGCCGGAAGACTTCGCCAACTTCAACGCGCCGGCGACATCCCAGTCGCCGCTTCCCATGACCGAGACATTGTGATTGCCGCCGACCGTTTCCTCACGGTTGCTTTTGCATCCGATATAAAGGTTTTCACCGGCGAGAAGGGACAGGTCTTTCGCGGATGCGATATAAACGTCGCCTTTTTCCGAGTCCAAGAGAACCGCGCTTCCCGCGCCGTCCTGCATGAGAATGCGCCGCTTGCCGGATGTGGCGTCGAGCAGGAACCGGTTGTCCGCGGCGTCCTTCATATAGATTTTCTCTTTGCCGTCCTCCGACCGGATCATGATGTGCTGTCCCTTGCGGTCGGTGATTTTTATTTTCGTCTGGCCATCGGTGTCGTCGAGTTCGATACGGTGGCCGGATTTCGTCTGCCATGCGTGGTTGTCTGGAACATCCCGCTTCGCATCACCGGTCTCGGCCTCATCCCACGGACCAGACGATTGCTTTTCCTTTTTGTGCGTTACGTCCGCCGCCTCGGTCTTATCCTCCGGGGCCGCCCACCACACGCCGACCCAGACCGGTCTGTTTGCGTCACCTTGCTCGAATTCGAGCCATACGGAAGATCCCTTCTTTGGGATGGAAAAGAACCCGGTGCCGGAATCCCCGCCGTAAGGCACGCACGGGAGCGCCCAGTCCAGGACTTCATCGCCGAACACCTGCGGGCACTTGCACTTCAAGCGTCCCCGGTGTTCCGGGTCCTTGTTGTCCTCGACGATCCCGCGATATTTCCCGACAAACGACGGCATATCACATCTCCGAAAAGTTATCGCCTTTGAGCGGCGTGTTCTGCGTTTTCTTCTTGTCCGTCTCGAACCCGCCACTTGTTTCAGACCCGCCGCCGGAATTTCCGACCGCGTTGCGTGTGAGTTCGAGCGTACTCTGGCATCCGTCCTGCGAGACTTTCAGCGTATGTGTTTTCACAATCCAAGCGCCGGAGAATACAGGCCCGACGCCGAGGATTGTGATTTTGTCCCCGGCATTAATCTGCGGGAATCCCCGAACGAGAGTGAGCGAGCCTTCCATTGCCTTTTCATTCTTGTAATGTTTCGCGCCTGAAGCGGAATCGAGTCCTTCCTGTGTGTCCGGCAGCGCGCCGCCGATCTCGTTGTCCTTTAAATAATGCGTGGTCTCGACTTCATTTTTGCCGCCGCCAGTGCCCACGCCGGAAATAGCGCCGCCCTTGGGAGCTTTCGGAATAGTGTCTTTATTTGAAATGCCATGTGGTTCGACTGGCAGCATTTCAGGATTTCCTCGCGTTTGCCTTTTCGGACGGGAAGATCGTTTCTGACTTGCCCCGGTTCACCGTGCCGCTGTCCTTTGTTCCTTGCGGCTTGGCAACGCTCGTTTTGCTTTTTGTTTTGACCGTTTTTTTTGATTTGTTGTTTATCGAAGCGCCCTCAACATCCTTGCCGGTCTCGTCACTCGCGTATCGGGGCGAGAAGCTTTTCACCGTATGGTTCCCGATCCGGTAATCGAAC
>MWCD01000128.1 GCA_002069885.1 bacterium ADurb.Bin236
TTCATTTCATATCCGCCATAACCGGCAAGAAGATATGGAGCTACGGTCTGGGCGCGCCCGCCGCGCTTTATCCCGCCGGCAGGGGAGTCGCGCTCGCCGCGTCCGGAAGGCTGCTTCATTGCCTGAGCGCCGTCGAGAGCCGCAGAATGTGGTCCGCGCCTATGAAAAGCTCCGATTTCACTGATCTTTATTTTTCGCAGGAAACCGGCGCGGCGGCGATCGTTTACAAAGACGGCTCGGCTGAAAAAATCAGTCCCGACGGCTCCGTATCCTCAATAAAATCCGCCGATATAATTTCCATCTCCGCAGACATCGCAAAACTATCGCGTTCCGGCAACATGAAGTTCAACCCGGAGATTCTCGGCCCCGGCTCCGAACTTATAATAAGGAACGGCTGCGTTTCTTTCGCCATGGCCGACCTTCTGGAAAAAGGCTGGCACAGGTGTTTCGACACGGATATGGCGAAATCGGCGGCCGTGGTCGGCTCCCGACTGTTCGTCGTGGACGCGAAAGGCGGATGGACCGCTCTCAACCCGGCAAACGGCGCAGTCATCAGAACCGGCTCGCTTTCGGAAATAATCGACATGAGGTTCTGGGACGAGAAACCGTCTGCGATCAACAACTACGCCGAGGCCGCGTTGTTTTCCGGGGGAGGACATCTCTTCGTGGTCGGCCCGTCTGCCATCTCGCGCATCAACCTGAAAACGTTCCCGGGAGAGCTAACCATCGCGGGAGAGACGAAAACGACGCGACCCGAAAACACGATGGAGCAGGCGCTTGAGCGCGCCATCGGCGAATGGGACGGAAGAAACTTCACAAAAGCAGTCCAACTGCTTAGAGATATAGCTGTCGGCTGGCCGGATTCGGCCGCCTCCCGACTGTTCCTCGGAATGGCTTTTTCTTCGGGAGGGTATTTCGATGATGCCATCTCCGAACTCGAACATGCAATTGAAATCGAGCCTGACAACCCGGATATCGCCTACAACCTCGTCGGCAACTACATGATTAAGCTGTACTCGCTCGATCCGGACAAGGATGCGGACAGAATTGTCGAGCTTTACAATCTGGCGATTGCGGCGAGGCCGGATTTCCAGATGCCATATATCGGGTTGGCGGAGCTTTACATGAACGGCAGGCAGCCTGAAATGGCGGTAAAAACGCTGATGGCGGCGTACCGAGGAGCTTTCTTCGGGCGCGGCCTGCACGACCTCCTGCTCGGCGCTTATTTCATGTCCGGCAGGCGCGAAGACACTCTGGCTTTCGCCGACAGAGTGATAAAGATGTTCCCCGACTCGGATGTCGCTTTCCAGCTCAAAGGAAAAATCCTCAGCGCGGAAGGCAAGCACAAAGAGGCCGCAGCCGCTTTCAAAAAAGCTCCCTCCCCTTCCCGCTCCGGCGACGCCTCAATCTATCCCCGGCTTCTGGCCGCAGGCTCGGACTTTTTCCACGGCAACGCCTCCGGCTTCGCGGGAAACTACGCCTCTGCGGCTGAAATTCTGCTGGCGTACGCGGACGCCCTTCCATCCCCGGAACAGGTCCAAAAGCTTATCGAGTTTCAGGAAAAGTTGGAGTCCGACCGCTCTGCGGCTCAAGACAAAACCGACATCTACAAAGACGCCGGAATACACCCGAAATTCGCCGGAAGACACATCGCGGAGATTAAGGCCGAATCAGAGTTCAAGATTCCGGCGCTGCTTTCCGCAGCACACTTCCTGAACCGCGCGGGAAAATTCAAAGAAAGCGCGAAAGTAATCGACCGCGTTGTAAAAATCGGCCGGGCCGACCCGGATTCGATGTCGCAGATCGGCTACCTCTATGCCCTCAACAACAGCAAATCCCGCGAAGCTGACGCTTACACCGCCAAGGCGCTTGAGATGGACCCGAACGACCCGGTGTACATGCGCAACCGCGCAGTCGTTCTTTCGAAAACGAAACGGAACCGCGAGGCTTTGGAACTGTTCAAGAAGGCGATAGCCGCAAAACCTGACACCGAGCTTTTGCGCTTTGAATACGGTCAGGCTCTCCTAAAAGCGGGAAAGAAAAAAGAGGCAGCCGAACAGTTCAAACTCGAACTGAAACGCAGTCCCGACCTCGCGTTGGCCGCCGAAGCCCTTAAAAAAACCGGGATTAAATAATCTATCGGAAATACTTCACGCCACTGGAGGCCGCGCCGTGGACTACCGCAGAATGCCCATCGAAATCGAATCTCCCGAGCAGTTGGGTTATGACAGAATAAAATGCAACCTTACTGAAAGCTCGATGCCCGACATGAAGTTCGACGCTCTCGGATTGGATTTCTCCGGCCTGACTCTGGCTTACACCGACCACGCGGGAGACCCGGAACTGCGGAAGATGATCGCCGCAGAGGGCGAAGGACTGCGCGCCGAAGACGTCCTCGCCACCCCCGGAGCCGCCGCCGCCCTTTTCATCATCGCCACTTCCATGCTGGGCGCTAACGACAGGATTCTCGTCGCGCATCCCAATTACGCGACCAACATCGAAACTCCGCGCGCCATCGGCTGCGGCGTCGATCTCCTCGAACTGCGCTTCGAGGACGGCTTCAGCCTCGACATCAGCAGGCTCCGCTCGATGATAACCCCGCAGACAAAACTCATCAGCCTCACCACCCCGCACAATCCGACCGGAACAGCGCTGAGCGAAAAGCAGATAAGAGAAGCCGCCGAAATCGCCGAGCGCTCCGGCTGCCTGCTCCTCGTCGACGAAACTTACAGGGACATGGCGTTCGACGGCCCCGCCCCGCTCGCGGCCTCTATCTCGCCTTCCGCCATCAGCGTCTCCTCCCTGTCGAAAACCTACGGGCTGCCCGGCATCCGCGTCGGCTGGATAATCTCGAAAAACGCCGCCCTAATGGAGACATTCCTCGCCGCAAAAGAGCAGATGGTCATCTGCGGCTCCGCGCTAGACGAGCGCGCCGCCGTCGCTCTTATGCGCCGCAAAAAAGAGTTTCAGGCCGACGCCCTCGCACACATCAAAACCGCCTTCGGCGCCACCCGCGACTGGATGGCTTCGCAGAACAACCTCGAATGGGTGGAGCCATGCGGCGGCGTGGTCTGTTTCCCCAGAATCAAGCCCGCGCTCGACATCGACATCGACGAGTTCTACAGGATTCTCAATGAAGAATACGGAACATACGTAGGCCCCGGACACTGGTTCGGAATGGACCGCCGCCACATGAGAATCGGCTACGGCTGGCCCAAGCCCGATGAACTCGCCGCCGGCCTTCAAAACATAACCCGCGCCG
>MWCD01000129.1 GCA_002069885.1 bacterium ADurb.Bin236
GGCCGTGAGGAAGAGCGAATGTTTTTAGCAATGAAAATGAAAACCTTTAAACACGATGTTTGCGGTGTGAACGACGCTAAGTGCAAAGCGACAGTGTGCGGGGAGTTGTGTTTGCCGAAGAGCGAGGAAGCGGGGTTGTGCGGGGTGAACGACGCGTCTTGCGCGGAGACTGTGTGTCGGACAGACCCGGCAACGGAAAAGGGAGAAACGCTAAAAGCGGAACTAGCGAATTGAAAGAATCGCGGAATTACTACATAGGAAAACAATAGCACAGAGAGGAATGAGGAAATGAGAAGAAACATGGCGGCATGGTTATGCGCGGCTATTGTCGCGATATCGGCGGCGGCGGGGAGCGGGGCAAGAGCCGGGGACAATGTGATGTTATATATAAAAGGAATACCGGCTAAAGGAGTTCCCGGGGACACGTTTACGGCGACGATAGTCGTTGATGGGTCAGGAACGCTGCATGGAGTGGACATAGGAATTGCGTATAATTCCGCCGTGTTGAAGGTTGAAGACGGAGACGAAGAATTGCCGGGGGTGAACCTTGAGAAGAAGTATGAATGCTGGGAAGAATGGATAAACGAAGCTGTTAACGAGGATGTTCTCGACGAAAGCATAGGATACGGACTGGGGCAAGGGCAGATTAAATACAACTGCGTGAACGTGGTTCCTGTGGCAATAAACGGAGCAATAGAAATCGCGAATATAAAGTTCAGGGTGATAGGCAACGGAGTGTCGCCGATTAATTTTCGAAGGTCAAAGCAGAAATATCTGAACGATTATGTTTATTTGGAACAAGGCGGGGTGATGAGAAAGGTGGAGCCGGAAAGGCGCGATTTATTTTTTTATTCCGGCAACGAGGACGAGCCTGACGAGCAGTCGCCGCAAATATCCGTGATGTCGCCCGAACCGGGAACGATAAATCCTGTTTCAGCAGACGGCAGCAAAAGAGAAGCGAAAGTTAAATACTCATTATCAGAGAATGCGCGAGTAACAATAAAAATTGAAAAAGAGAATGTAGGGGGAGGCAGGCAGGTTGTACGAACGCTGATAACGGGCTTAACGGTGTCAGATGTCGCAGAAAACCCCGTGAAGAGCATAGTATGGAATGGCAAAAGCGACACTGGAGCGGCATGCGGTTCTGGAAATTATTATGTGGTTGTGGAAGCTGTGGACGAAAGTGGAAACATGGGAAGAGGCGAAGGGGAAGCGCCGATAAGAGTGGAGAGGAACGCGCCGGAAATAATGGTGAGCGAAGAAACAGGGAGAGCGTTATCGCCGAACGGCGACTATGTGAAAGACGAGTATTCTGCGCAGATAAAGATGTCGAAAAAGGGAAAGCTGAAAGCGGCGATATACGACTCTTTAAGCGGAAACAAGATAAAAGAAGCAGACTACGGAGAGGTTGAGGCTGGAGAAGAGAAGCGATTTGTGTGGGACGGAAAAAACAGCGCGGGAGAGAAAGCGACTGACGGCGCGTATAGGATGAAAATCACGGCAGAGGACGCGGCGGGAAATGTAAAAGAAACAACGATAGAACAGATAGTGGTTGACACAGTGGCGCCAGTGATAAAGCCTAATAGCCCTACTGAATGGACGTTGTCGATGAAGCCTGCGATTAAAGCAACGGTTGAAGCCGGGATGGAGTCGTCCGCAATAGATACCGGCTCGGCAAGAGTGAGAATTGACGGCGGAGACAGCTTTCAGGCAGGATTTAGCGGGAATGCAATCACATATTTAACGCAAAGAAATTTGGGACATGGAATTCATGAAGTGACCGCAAGTGTGAGCGATATGGCCGGGAATTACGCGTCCGCTCAATGGGATTTTGAAGTGGCAAGAAATCCCGAAGTGGAAATACTTGGAGGATATCCTGATCCATTCAATCCCAATAAGGACACAGTAAGGTTCTCGCTGAAAAACAAATGGAATAAAACGCTTGATATGGGTTTTGCGGTGTATTGCGGGAACACGAGGGTGTCGCAAGGGGCTTTTTATACAATAAATCCCGGCGGCGCGACGACGATAGAATGGGATGGGAAATGGAACGCGCAAGGAATGGACAACAAGGCGCACGAATGCGCGTATAAGGGGAGATTTTGGTATAGGTGGGCCCCGGCCTTGTTGAGTGAAGAAAGGCTTTTCAACGCAGATATGACGCCGCCGGCGATATCGATAACAGATATAGAGCCGGCGGAGGAGATGGCGTTTATCAGGCCGGGAGCGGAGGAACCGACGCCGTCAAAAGCCAGCTTCAACTTCAGTTACGACGACAATTATTCGGCGTTTGGGGATGCGGTTGCGCGCGCGCGCGATGCGGTTTCAGGAGAAGATGTCGCGAAAATCTTTGAAGAAACTAGAATGCCGCGAGGCGAAATAAGGCAGATTGAGTGGAACGGAACCTTATGGGGCGCGGCGGCGCCGAGCGGGACGTACAATATTGAGACTGAAGTGACGGACGAAGCGGGAAATGTCGCGACGAGAAGTGTGTTTGTGGTTGTGGACGCTACAGGGCCTGAAATTGAGATGATATCCCCGCGAAGCGGAGAAGAAGCGGGAACGCTGGCTCCTGTGATTATGGCGCTGTTGAGGGACAATCCGGGCGGCGCGGGTCTTGATGATAGTTCGATCGCTGTGTTTCTAGACGGAGCGCTATTGCCAGCGGAGTCAATGGATTGGAACGCGGAAACAGGGATGTTGATGTTTCAGGCGGCGTTGACCGGAAACGGACACGCGCTTCAAATAGAGGCGAAGGACCTGCTTGGGAACGAGACGGTTCTGCAAAGGACGATTAACGTTGACACGCAGGGAATCAGGAGCGTGGCTGTGATAGAACCCGAGGAAGGAAAAGTCCTTAGCGGAACGAAAAGCGTTTATGTGAGAATAGACAGCACGGCTGCGGCAGCGAATATTCAGTTGTTGCTTAAAGGTGACGAACAGAGCGAATGGGCGGTCATAGGCGCGGCGCAGAACGAGTGGACGCACACTTTTAGTTGGAACACCGCGCAGGTTGACGGGCAGAACGAGAGGCTGTACCCGGACGGGACATATGAGATTAAAGCGAAAGCATGGGACATGGCCGGCAATTCGAAGGAGTCGGAAGTCGTATCGGTGACGGTGGACAACACGGCGCCTGTTCTGACGGCGATACTTCGCAGCGGCGAAGGGGCGATGGAGGGAGTT
>MWCD01000130.1 GCA_002069885.1 bacterium ADurb.Bin236
TGTTTGCGGTGTGAACGACACAAAGTGCAACGAGACGGCTTGCATGGTGAACCCTCAGTGGCATGCTGAGCCGGGGGCGTATATGTCATGGAAGGCGGCGGACTTCAACGGCGACGGACTTGTGGACAACGCCGACCTTGAGGCGTTCAACGCCTGCTTCGAGATAAGCGACTTCAGCGGAGCAAACGCGAATTGCGAGAGCAAAGACCTTGACGGCAGCGGAATGGTTGAAATGCAGGATTTCGGAAGGTTTGCGAAGGCCGTCGGCTGCGATGGGACAGTGTGCGGGGAGTTGTGTTTGCCGAAGAGCGCCGACGCGGGGTTGTGCGGGGTGAACGACTCTTGCGCGGAGTCTGTGTGCCGGACAGACCCGGCGACGGAAAAGGTTCTGACGTGGCGCGCGGCGGACATCAACGGGGACGGCGCTGTGGGTGTTGAGGATTACACGGAGTTTACATCGTCGGATTTGTTGCGAGACGCGGCGTGGACGACGGGGATAGACATGGTGAATTTCACTAACGAGATGGCGGACATCGACGGGGACGCGGAAGTGACGGCGAAGGACCTTCGCGGTATAAAGCAGTTTTATGGAAAAACCCGCGATGAAGAGTGCGGAAAAGATGGAGCCGATAATAGCGTGTCTTGCAAGGATTATTGCGTAACAACGTCCGGAATGCCATCTGATATGTGCTTCCCGTATGGGAATGTGTCGAGAGGAGCCGGGGGAGAAATCTTAGAGGCGTCCGACCCGAAGTTTGAATGTATAGAAAAATGTCTGATGACAAGATACATAGATGAAGAGAGGCCGTATCTGGCTTTGAGGATGTTCGATCACGCGGACGCGAACCGGGACGGGAAGGTGAACGCGGCGGACTTGCAGCCGATAGGGAAGTTCTTGGACAAAGGGTTCGGGGCGTCGTATCGGGCGGGGTATGAACTTGTGGACTACGACCAAAACAAAGAAGTGGAACTGTGGGAATACTTCATGAGACTGGACAGCCCCGAATACGCTTCTTTCCAAGGTAAAACCAGATGTGAGTGGTTGCAAAATCACCTAACTGGATTATGCACCGTGTGCGATGATGATGGAAATGATGAACCATATGATGATTGTTATTAACACCGTTAAAAGCGGAGTATTAAGGCGGTCATAAATTGGCGGGCCGCAAGCAAAGGAGGCACAGAAGATGAAGAAAATTAAATCATACATATACGTTGCGGGCATGTTGGGAATGATGATAGCGTGCGCGGGTTGCGGCGGCGGGGGCGGAGGCGGAGTTGGGGGGCTGAGTCCGCAGCAGACGACGGGAGAAGGAATCATAGAGGGATATGTGTATGTGCCGTATGGGAGTTCGGCCGCTAGAGTGGCGGAAGCGACTGGGCAAGCGGGAAACAAGCCAGCGCAGGGGGCGAGTGTCAGAGCCACATGCGGAGACATAGGAAAGATAGGGAATACGAACGCGGAGGGATATTTCGAGTTTAAAAACATGCCGACGGGAACATGCGAAGTGGAAGTGAGCATGAGCGGATACGCTGCATGGAGCGAGAGCGTGAGGGTGAGCGCGAACCAGAAGACGGTGGTGGGCGGGACGCAGGGAGTGGTGATAACGCCAGTGACGCACGGGTCGATAAGGGTGGCGGCGAATGTGGCGGGGGCGGGGATAACGCTTAACGGCGAGAACACGAACGTGACGATTCCCGAAAATTTATACTATACGCTTCCGTACATATCGCCGGGAACGCATACGGTTGGAGTGAGCAAGGCGGGATATGCGTCTGCTGAAAAGCAAGTGAGCGTTACGGCTGGAGTGGCGGCAAATGTTGATTTTACGCTTGCGCCTTCCGGGAATCGCGCGCCTGTGGCCAATGCGGGAACTGACGCAAAAACGTTTGTTGCGACTGTTTACGCATATTCAAACAATATCTATACGCCGAGCGATCACTATTACACGCTGGACGGAAGCGGGAGTTCTGACGCTGACGGAGACAGTATAACATACAGATGGGAACAGGAGTCTGGGCCGACAGTTTCGCTGTCAGTTTCAAGCGGCAGCAAACCTACATTTGTTCCAAGGCAGACAGGAACGTATGTTTTTAAGTTGACAGTGAACGACGGTTATGTCGACAGCGCGCCTGATTATGTGAATGTTTACGCAGAAAAGATTGCTGGAAAAATAGTGTTTTCATCGTCAAGCAGTACGAAGATTAGCAAGGCAAACGCGGACGGGACGAGTTTAACAGTTTTAGCGCACGAAAGCTATTCCAACGCACAACCGCATTGGTCGCCGGATGGGGAGAGGATAGTGTTTACGACACAGCCCGGAGGGGCGGAAACAACCCATTATGTGACGATGATGAACGCGGATGGGACGGGAAAGGTCGCGTTGCCTGTGGAGGGGATATCCAGAGACTGGTCGCCTGACGGCAATAATATATTGTTTACAAAGAAATACAATTTAACAGAACAGATTTATCAATCGGATACGAACGGAAATAACCCCGTTCTGCTTACGACAACGCCGGGGAATAAATTGTTTAGTAGATATTCGCAAGACGGCACAAAGATTATATTTGAAAACTGGGTCAGCTATGACGGAGTGGTTATAGGAAGGATGAATCGGGACGGAAGCGATTATAGACATTTGACAAGCGAAAACAGGACGAGCGCATACATGAGTTGGACACCTGAAGGAAGGATACTATACACGGACGCTGACTGTATCGGATGCACCCAAACATTGAAAGTGATGAATGCTGACGGGACGGGAGCGCAGACGTGGCCTGTTGCGGCGGGAGTGAGCGACCCATGGAACCCGGTGATGACTGACGACGGGCGGTTCATCTATTTCACGCAGAACGACAAGATACACGTAATGTACGCGGACGGAAGCGCGGTTCTCAACCTCGGCATCTGGGGAACCAACATCGACTACCACCCCGGGCCGTGAGGAAGAGCGAATGTTTTTAGCAATGAAAATGAAAACCTTTAAACACGATGTTTGCGGTGTGAACGACACAAAGTGCAACGAGACGGCTTGCATGGTGAACCCTCAGTGGCATGCTGAGCCGGG
>MWCD01000131.1 GCA_002069885.1 bacterium ADurb.Bin236
ATCCGATCAGGCGCGCATAATTTCAGAAAATGGAGAATAGATGAAAAAGAAAAAGCAGCCGAGCGGCAAGTCCGCTCGCGACATCGAGAAATGTAATGCCCTCATAACAATCAATGAGCCGGGCGAATGCCTGTTTGCCATCGTTGATTTTTCGCTTCCCGGCACAAACCGCGTCAGGCGCGTCATTTCGAAGCGAACGAAATCAACGGGACTGATTACCGCCGTAATGTATGAGGGCGAAGTCGGGCCTGACAACACATGCTCGCAAAAAACAAACATAATGGAGATGAAAGAAGCGGCGCCGGACAAGTTCTGGAAGGGCATCAACCTATTGAGGAAACTATATGAGGTGGCTGGCGGAATATCCGACGTCAGACTCTACGATGGCAAAACCATGAAAGAGGCGGCGGAACTGATGTCGCGATTCAATCACGCGCGAGTGTGGATAGACAGCCGGTGCGATTGAAAATGATATGGATGAATTACCGAGCATTCCACGGGATGGCGATGACATGCTCGGACAGGCGATATGTTTCCGCTCCGGCATACACGATTACGCCGGGCATCGCTTTGTCCGGATATGTAGCGCGGAACGAGTGCAACCCGCGCGCGTCGTGGCCGGACAGAGAATGCTTGCATTTCACCTCAATGGGATACAGTTTTCCGTCACGCTCCAAAACCAGATCGACCTCGGCGCCGCCCGCCGCCCGCCAATGCCACGCTTGAGGCGGCATCGGCATAATCTCGGCTTGGCGCAGAAGAAAAGATGTCGTGAAGGTTTCAAATATTGCTCCGAGAAGAGGGTTGGCCGAGAGCGCGTCAGAAGAAGATATGCGCTGCAACCAGCACACAAGACCGCTGTCAAGCACGTAACCTTTGCGCTTGCCGGACACGCGTTTGACCACATTCCCGGAATATGCGGGCAGTTCCCGCCACTGGTAGCAGGCGGCGAGCATGTCGAGCCAGTGTCGCGCGGTGCGCGGCGCGACGCCTATCTCTCGTCCGAATTGCGACACGTTGATTTCTCTGGCTGTCATCGCCCCGGCTAGACCGATAAAACGGCCGAATTCCATCAGTTCCCGAATCTCTCCCTGTCGTCGGATGTCCCGCTCCACATAAGTTTCAACATACGACCTGTAGTAATCGGAAACAAGCTCATCGGGCAGATGAAGCGCTCCCGGCATCGCTCCGCGCCAGAGAAGCCGGGCGAATCCGCCGTTGACGGGCAGCAGTCCCTGCGATAAGGATGCGGGATCTTCCGGGTTTTGCAGGTATCGCTCTATCCAAGGCTGCTCATCCCCCGCGCCGAGCAACTCATGCGGAGTCATCGGACCAAGACGAAGGACGCCGACGCGCCCCGCCATGCTTTCCGCCACATCCCGCAGCACGGAAAGCTGCTGGGAGCCGGAAAGAAAATACTGTCCCATGTCCTGATTCTGATCCATGCGCCGCTTCAGCGCGGGCATGAGCTCCGGCGCGTACTGTATTTCATCAAGTATGAGCGGCGGCGGAAAGTTATCGAGAAAAAGGTCCGGGTCTTTTCTCGCTCCATAAATATCCTGAACCGGGTCGAAGGTGACCGCTTTCATATCAGGAAACACATGCGTTAGCAGAGTGCTTTTGCCGACTTGCCGCGCTCCCGCGACGAGAACCGCCTTGAAATGTGACGCAAAAGAGCGCAAACGGGTTTCAATCTGACGGGTTTTGTACTCGGTCATAATATAGCCGCCAATCGCTTTTGCCTATCAATATAGCAGCAGCGCTTCTAATTTGCAAGGCAATTGGCCGGTTTGAACCAAAGATTTCAACCATTTCACTTAATTCCAGCGCGAAATACGTCTGAAAAAACTTGCCGCTTCTCGAGGTGGTTTCAGGTTTTTCGCAAAACTCCAAATTTCAACCCGAATCCATTATCAGGATTCGGGAGCGATTTTTTAGAGCGGATTAAATGGAGCCATGCCGGGAGATGAAAGCGGGGGAGCGGGATAATTTCGAAGCGCCGGTTGAAACTAGCGTATAAAATAGTTATCATTTATTCATAAGTAGTTACGTTTCTATAAAGGGTTATGTTATGGCCGTGGATCAAAAAACATATAAAAAACAGGCGGCGGTCTTCCAAAAAGAGGGCGGCGTGCTGAGGACGACAGATGCCATCCGCGCCGGAATATCCCCTCGCGACCTGTACTCGATGAGGGATGAAGGCGTTGTTGACTCCCTCAGTCGGGGCATTTACCGGCTTGCCTCCATGCCGCCGCTTTCAAATCCCGATCTTGTTTCAGTGTCTCTGAGAGCGCCGAATGGTGTTATATGTCTGATTTCCGCGCTCGCTTTTCATGAACTCACAACGCAGATACCCCACGAGGTTTACGTTGCAATTGACAGGTTCACACGCCCCCCGCGTGTGGATTATCCGCCGGTGCGCGTTTTTAAATTCTCAGGCGAAGCTTTCACCGAGGGCGTGGAAATACACAGAATCGACGGTTATAAGGCAAAGATATACAGCCCGGAAAAGACAGTTGCGGACTGCTTTAAGTTCCGAAATAAAATCGGGAACGACACGGCAATCGAAGCTCTGAAATTCTACTGCAAAAGAAAACGCAATGACATTGACGCTCTGATGCGATATGCGAGAATATGCAGGGTTGACAAGACAATTAGCCCCTATTTGGAGGCGTTGCTGTGACGAAGCGCGAAATCAAAGATGTGGCGGCGTCCGTCAGGCAGCGGCTTCAGAACATCGCGAGGGAGACCGGAAGACCTTTCGGCGAAACCCTCCAATACTATGCAATGGAACGATTCCTTTACCGTTTGTCCAAATCGGCATACTCTAAGAAATTTGTTTTGAAAGGCGCGATGATGCTTGCTGTGTGGGACACGCCCATATCGCGCCCTACGATGGACATTGATCTGCTCGGTCGTCTTGAAAATGATGTGGAAAAAATAATCGGCGCGATAAAAGAAATCTGCGCTCAAAACGTCGAACCTGACGGGTTTGTTTTTGAGCAGAACAGCGTGAAGGGAGAAATAATAACTGAAGCAGCCGAGTATGAAGGGGTGCGAGTGAGGT
>MWCD01000132.1 GCA_002069885.1 bacterium ADurb.Bin236
TGTCTATCCTCACGCCGGAACGTCCGAATACCAGCCCCGCCCCGACTGTCGCGAAAATCAAACCGAAAGGAAGCACGAAATACCACGGCGCTTCATTGTCGGCTCCGAAGGCGGTGGACATTATAAAAATGCCTGCGGCGAGGAACGCTGAGCCGAACAGCGCTAGGCCGCCGCCTCCGCTCTTCGTCTCGAAGATGTCCGAGTTTTCGCGTCTCATGAGAACACCCCCCGCGTTTTCGCCCGCCGTAGAGGCTCCCCCCGCGTCAAACCGCTGAAGCTGGCATCTAGCGGCGGATTCCGACTTGCGAGCGGCAGACTTTTATGTCAATTTACTCTTAACGCGCGTATTTGTCGATAGGATGAAACATGCTATAATCTGAAGTTATCGACGCGCGCGGCGCGAAGCAATTCGGGCGGCGGCGGAAATTCGGGACGCAAGGCCGGGCGACGCCGAATCCGGCGCCATTTTCGCGGGCATTTCACAGCCGCGCGAAGCGCGCCCTCCGAATTCCTTTCCGGCCTCAATATCTTTTCGGGAGAACGATCATGTTCGGTTGTCATTTAGGAAACCTATTTCAGGTAACGGTGTCGGGAGGCTCGTATCAGGAGGGCCTGACCGCGACAATTCAGGGCGCGCCTCCGGGCATGTCGCTCTCCGAACAGGAAATCTACGCCGACCTCCTCTTGAGAAAACCCGGCGCGGACGAGCTTTCATCTCCCCGCAAAGAACCGGACCTGCCCGTCATCTTCACCGGCGTCAACCCGGACGAAACCATCGAGGGCGCGGCCAACCGCAATCTCACCAACGGCACTCCAATATCCATACTCATACCCAACCTCGACCGTCATTTCATCCACGTCAAACAGTATCAGGACACCAACCGCACGCCGCGTCCCGGCCACGCGTCCTACGCGTCCTTCGTCAAATACGGCCCGGACGACGACGCCGTCGGCGCGGGAATATTCAGCGGCAGGTACACCTCCACCATAGTGGCCGCCGGATATATTGCCAAAAAGATACTTCGCGACAACGGCATATTTGTGTTCTCCGCCATCAAAGAGCTTGCGGGCGTTAAAAGCCCGGATGTCCCCCACGAAAAAGCCCTCGCGCTCTCCGACGAGTACAAAAGGATGCGCCGCGACTACGACCCCTTCTATCAGGAAATATATGTCAAAAAACGCGTCACGATGGAGATGCGCTTCCTTGAAAAAATGAGCGTGTTTGCCCAGATTGAAAATGAGATAGACGACATACGCGCGAAGGCCCCGGCGTACGACGCTCAAGAAATACTCGAAAAATACGGCGTGCACCACGTTCTCAACTGCCCGGATTTCGAAGCCGCAGAAGAGATGCTCGCCGCCGCAAACAGGATAACCGCGACGGGAGATTCCTCCGGCGGAGTGGTGGAAGTGGTCGCGCTCGGAGTTCCCGCTGGACTCGGCGAGCCGGTGTTCAAAAAACTGGACGCCGAACTTGGCCGAATGCTAGGCATCGGAGCCGTCAAAGGCGTTGAAATCGGAGCCGGGTTCGCCGTCAAAAATATGACGGGGTTCGAGAGCAACGACCAGATGCGCTCGGAAAACGGCAAGGTGGTTTTCGAGAGCAACAACGCGGGCGGCATCACAGGCGGGCTGGCCACAGGACAACCTATCGTCGCGCGCCTCGCCGTCAAACCCACTCCCACAATCGACAAACGCCAGACCACTATCGACAAATACACGCTTGAAACGACCGAGCTTGCCGCCATCACGCGCCGCGACCCCACCATCGTCGGCAGAATATGGCCCATCGCGGAAAACTATACCGCCCTCGTTCTGCTCGACAACCTCATCGCCCACTTGGGCTATCAGGCGATGTCGAAAAACGTCAGGCGGTGAACGTTAGTATCGTTAATATTCGGGTATTGTTTATTAACTGAAACTTCTTTTCGCTTATGTCGTTCATCGCGGATTGGTAAACAATAAATGCGGCAGTTTTCGGTTGTCCGTTATTTTGCTGTATAATCATGAAGACGGCAAAGCGGTTTTTACGCGGCGCGGGGGCGCATAGCGGCGCGGCGGGGATGACGATGAGCAGGAATGACTCTCCCGAAGAAATTGTTTTCACAACGAACGAAGCGCGGATAATGCTTATGTGGTCGGAGCAGACGCTCAGAGGCGGACATTGGGGCGACGGCGATGTCCTATTCCCAGACGAGGCCCGAGCCCTTGAAAAGATTAACGATATCGCGCATGGCGGACGCCCCCGCGTTACTGCCAGAGACATCGAAATAATCCTCAACTGGATGAGCGCCCACTGCGGTGGCGACACCCTCACCGGGCACCTCAGCCTCAACCACGAGGAGTCCCAGCTCCGCGAAAAACTAACGCGCATGAAAGACGCGGGCTGACCGCGACAACCTGAAAAAACGCAGAGAACGAAGAACGGGCGGGAGGCCGGCTCCCGCCCGTTGCGTTTAAGCGATAAAAAAAGCCGCTCCCGGAGGCGTCACGGTATCAGCGTGAGGTCTCCGGTGAAAGCCGCCCTCAGGGTGGGGCCCATCTTCGATTCGACTTCGCCGCGCTCTACGTTGAGCGGGGCTGGCATGTTCTGGAGCTTCATTTTCAACTGCGGGTTTTTGGACGCTTTTATCATGATGTCCAACTGCGATTCCGGGACGCCGGCTTCTTCGATGGCCCACTCGGCGAGTTTGCGCGATTCGATCAGGCGGCGCGGGCGGCGCCCGATCAGAAAATGCAGCGCCCACACGGCGTCCTCGGGCGGGGTGGTCGAGAAGTAGCGCTCGAGCGCGGCTATTTTGTCGTTAGTGCGGGTGGTCTGGTCGAGCGCCGCGTAGAGTTGGGCGAAG
>MWCD01000133.1 GCA_002069885.1 bacterium ADurb.Bin236
GCTCGGCCCCAATGCCGCCGGAAAGACCACCCTGATGCGGATCATGGCGGGCTATCTGCCCGCCGACGGCGGGAGCGTTCTGCTGGACGGATTGGATATCGCCGAATCTCCCGTCGCAGTGAAACGCCGCATTGGTTATCTTCCTGAAATCCCCCCTCTCTATAACGATATGACAGTCAAGTCGTACCTTTTGTTCGCCGCGGAGATAAAAGGAGTTCCCAAACAGGCGCGCGCATCCCGGTCTGAGGAAGTTATGGAGCGCACAGGCGTCGCGGATGTGGCTGGGAGGCTGATAAGGAACATTTCAAAGGGCTACCGGCAGAGGGTCGGGCTGGCTCAGGCGATGATTCACAACCCGGATGTTCTCATATTGGACGAGCCGACGGTCGGGCTGGACCCGAACCAGATAATCGAGATACGAAACCTGATTAAGGAACTGAGCGAGACGAACACGATACTGTTAAGCTCGCACATATTGACGGAAGTTAGCGCGACGTGCGACAGGGTGGTGATATTGAACGAGGGCAGGGTGGCGGCGGTGGACACGCAGGAGGGCCTCGCGCGGCGGCTGCGGGGCGGCGACGCGCTGAAGGTGGAGGTGGCCGGGGCCAAGCCCGGCGAGGCCGCGCAAGCGTTCCTGTCCATCGACGGGGTGGAGGGGGTGGAGCCGGCGTCGGAGGTCGCTCCGGGTTCGGAGCGTTTCACCGTCTCCTGCCGCGCGGGGTTCGACGCTCGCGGACCTGTTTTTCACAAGACCGCAGCTTCCGGATGGACTCTGCTCGAACTGTCCCGCGACTCCATTTCTTTGGAAGACGTCTTCATCAAACTGACCGCCGACGAGGAGGCAGCAAGCGATGCGTAACGCTTACTACATTTTTAAAAAAGATGTCAAATCGCTTTTCATGTCGCCGCTCGCGTACGTCGTCATGGCTGTGTTTTTCTGCGTATCGTCGTTCCTGCTCGTGGCAGGCATGGAAGAGGCGAGCATGAGAGGCGCGTTCGGGCTGATAGCCACAATGCTTATCTTAATCATGCCGTTTCTGACTATGAGGTCGTTCGCGGAGGAATTCGCGTCCGGCACGGACGAGCTTCTGATGACGTCGCCGGTGACGTCCGGGCAGTTGGTGGCGGGGAAGTTCATGGCGGTCATGGCTCTGGCGGGTGCGATAATCGCGCTGTCAGGACAGTACGCGCTGATAATCGGGATATACGGCGATCCGGACTGGGGACCAGCGCTGACGGGGTATGCGGGGCTTTTACTGTTGTCCGGGGCGCTGGCGTCGCTTGGGGTTTACTGCTCGTCGCTGACGCGAAGCCAGCCGGCGGCGGCGGTGTCGGCCTTCGGGCTGGCTCTGCTGCTGATTGTCATCAGGGCCGCCCAGAGCGCGGTGGACGCATTGGCCGCCAGCTTCACAGGCTCCGCAGCGGCGGAGGCGGTCGCCAAGGCTCTCTCTTCCGTTCTCGAAGCGGCGGGCGTTCTCGACCATTATTTCGATTTCGAAAAGGGCGTCATCGACTCTACCCACGTCGTCTATTACGTCGCGTTCATCCTTCTCTTCCTTTTCTTCACGGCGAGAAGGCTTGATTCGAAGAGATTTTAGGAGGGCCGATACAGTGAAAAAAAGGTCTCTGAATAGAATAAATTCCGCGGTTCTGACTTTTCTGGCGGTGGGCATCGCTTTTATGGCTTATTACGTGGCGGCCCGCAATTCCGTCAGGAAAGATTTCTCCGAGATGGGGCTGAACACGCTTTCGGACAAGACGACGGCGGTTCTTCGCACGCTCGAAACGGATGTCGAGGCGAAGGCGTTTTTTGAGACAGGTTCGATACCCGCATCGATGATAGAGGACATTTTGAAAGAGTATGCGAGGATATCGCCAAAGTTTAAGTTCGAGATGATAGACCCAGCCGCGCGGCCTGCGGAGGCCAGAAAACTGAATGTGTCGGACTACGGCGTGGTGTTCATCGCGGGCGACAAGAAAAAGAATGTCGGCATGCAGGATATATTCAAGTTCAGCTACGACCCTTACGGAGGCGAGACGCCGCCAGAGTTTTCCGGCGAACAGGCGTTCACGAACGCGGTCATAGCGCTGACATCAAATGAGCAGAAGACGATTTGTTTCGTCGAAGGGCACGGAGAAGGTGGCATAGACGGCTCCGGGGGCGGCGACTACGGCGCGGTCGGAGGGATGCTGGAAGGCGAAAATTTCGTAGTCAAGACGATAAATATGGCGGTGGACAAGAAGGTTCCCGGCGAATGCGCGGCGATAGGCGTTCTAGGGCCACGGAAGATGTTCCCGCATCTGGAAATTGAAGCGATAAAGGAATATCTCACAAACGGCGGGCGCGCGCTTTTTCTTCTAGAACCAGCGGTCGAAACCGGACTTGAGCAGATGCTTGCCGAGTGGGGCATCTCCGTCGGCAACGACGTGGTAATCGACCCCGGCAGGTTCTTCGGAGAAGACCCGCTCGCGCCTATTCCGGAACTCGCGCCGCACGAAATAACCTCGAAACTGCTCGAATCTAAATTGACAGTCACTCTTCAAGGGGCAAGAAGCGTTTCGCCCATCGGTTCCACGCGGGACGGCGTAGAGGTGGCATCTTTATTGAAAACCACCTCGAAGGGTTGGGGAGAAACCGACCTGAAGACGGCGCGTCCCGCGTTCGACGCGGCGGCGGACTTGGAAGGGCCGGTGTCCATCGGAGCGGCGGCGGAAAAACTCTCAGAGCCGAA
>MWCD01000134.1 GCA_002069885.1 bacterium ADurb.Bin236
GCGACAGGCGCGAACGTGGCCGCCGCAGGGCGCAAGCCGCGTTGTTCCGATGATTCAGTTTTCAAGGTTCAGTGTCCGCCACTCCCGTCCGGCGCGGTCGGACTGTACTGACTATTCTGTTATGTGTGTTTCTTCGACAACGTTATCCGTATCGTTATCCACGTTCGGAAGCGTCGTATTTGTTGTCAAATGCGACTGTCTGGAAAAATTGCTCTTGGTTTCATCCGGCTTTTTTGACTCACCGCCGCTATCAAATGCGACGGAAGTTTCGCATTCATCAGAAGTATCGACGCCGCTGGAGTGATGAACCGCCTGATCGCGCGCCTCTTCCGATTCGAACCGCTCCAGAATGGAAGCCGCCCATTCCGCAGGCGTTGTCTTGATGTTTACGGTGTCGCCCTCGCGCGCGCTCTTCGTGGCCTTCAAATCCGAAAGATGCATCCGCACCATCCGGTCGTAAGCCTCGGCGGACTTCACATCGTCGTTCTTCACGGCGCGCCGGAACAGAACAAGGTTCGTGGCGACAAGCTCCGTGGCGTAGAAATCCGAAGACCGGTTCAACTGGAAGTCGTCGTGCATCTGTTTTACGACGGACAGAAAATCCTGCCGTTCCGCTTCGTTCAGAACCTCGAACGCCAGAAACCCGTGCTTGAGGCCTACCGACAGATCGACGTCGAGTTCCTCCGCTGTCTTGTTCAACTTGTTCTTGTATTTCTGCAGCACATTCGAATGCCGCCCGCTCTTGGTCTTCTTGGGCGGATCGTTCGGCGATCTCTTCTTGTGCGCGCCGTGGACTTTACACACGTTAAATCCCGTCACCGCCGGACATCTGCATCTCTCGCCTGTGCTCTTAGCCGTCGCGGTGCACTGCCTGATGTTTTCATGCCACTCTATTGGCGCGAGACCTTTTTTTGCTTTTCCATTCATTGCTTTGATGTCAGGCATCTGGAATCTCCGGAAGTTTGCGAAATAGAAGTTTTTTGCGCGTTTCCCTGCTGGCCGCGACAAACTCTCCTGCTTATATATGGGCAAAAATGACGTTTTTTCTCATGGACATTTTTTAAATCCCGTCCGCGCCGCCCCCGCAAACGCCTCCTCGCGTCTGTTTCAATCTGCGCACATGTCGCGGCGTCACTTCCGCAAGCTGGGCGATTTCATCAACAGGCACATTCTTTTCAACAAGTTTCACCACCAGACTCGCCCGCTCATTCCTGTCAAAATCCTCCTTTGAAACAAAAAGCATCCCGCCGGGAAAGTAACATTTGATTTCAGCGACAAGCTCCTTCGGCAATACCTTTGACGCGTTGGCGTATTCCATGATTCATCTGCCCCTCTCAGCGACAATGCTCGGCGCGCGGCGTCTCGATTCGCGGACGACCGATGGTTCCACGTTCCCGACGGCGTTGTCCCGCTTCACCGCTTCGTCGATGTGGCTGATGTCTGTCAGGCGCACAGCCTCGCGCAGCGTTTCTTTCCCGTATGCCGCGACCGCATGGTTGTAGAGCGCGGAAAACCTGTCGAGAATCTCCACAAACGCGGTCTCAGAGATTTTCCCGTTGACGAGCGCCTTTTCCACGACATGGTATTTTCGATAGAACCATGCCCAGTATTCAGGCGTCAGGCGGCGATAGACCTTGCCTCCCTGCGTGAACGTGGCCGGCGGATTCCAGAATCTTGCGGCGTCAATCTCGATGAACGTAATGTCAGATGCGGCATAAACGATTGTTTTCATGGCGTTCCTTTCTGAATTGGTATATTCCTCACAGTTCCTCACGGTTGGCCGAATGTACCCGTGAGGACAAATATGCGCTTTGTTGACTTAATATTTGAAGCTGATGACTGAATCCTCACGGCCTCACGGTTGATTCCTATTTACGCCTATACATGTAAAAAAACATATTTTATTTTTTTATTTTTTTTCCCCTCGCGAGACGTAATTACAAGACAACCGTGAGTCCGTGAGGAATTTAGCCAAACAGCCAAATATCGGCTTTGTTAAAGGCATAATAATCCTCACGGTTGTTGACGCCTTCCGTGAGGCAACTGTGAGGATTTTCTGCGTCATTTCAGCTTAATCCCCAGTATCACACGCACCGACTTTCCATTGTTCCATCGATACTCCGACTGGAAGTCCGTCAACGCCCGCCTCAGCTCTTTAAAGAATGTGACCGATGCGAACGCTCTGAAATTGTTCTCGCGACAGTATTCCTTGTATGCTTCATAAATCCTGTGATTCATCTCATAAGGCGTCTCTCCGTCGCCCCCCGCTTCCACCCGCTCGACACACTCGGACACGAACGACGCCACCGAGCTGCTGTGCCGCTTCAGGTCTTCGATTGCTTCGAGCATATCGAGCGGAATTTGAAACCGCCCTCTCGCCTGCAAGCGTTTGTAGCCGGCAAGCGCCCACTGGAATATGGCGGGCAACTCCTCCAGCAGATTGTCGATAAGCCCGGTGTCTTCCCGCCCCTCGAACGATTGCTTGAAGTTCAGAATCAGCAGCCTGCGGAACACGCCCTGCGACGTGTCGTTGAACTTCGGAAAATTGTTCGTGGCAAAACACAGCCGCGC
>MWCD01000135.1 GCA_002069885.1 bacterium ADurb.Bin236
AGGCATCGCCCAGTTCTTGCAGGGATCGCCGTCGCGGGTCTTCGCGCCGCATTTCTTTCCATGCCATGCGGTTTTCAGTTTCATTGCGTTTCATCTCCTTTCTTATCCCTTATCGAACTCATTGCCGGGGCGGCCCCGGTTTCCGGGTTATCAGCATGCAGAGTCTGTCCGCGCGTTTCTGCCAGCCGGTAGACATGGCGAGGGGAGAGTTCCGCGAGAGCTGCCACTTCTTTGACGGGCACACCGTTCCTGATCAGCCGGGCAACCAGTTCGGCGCGTTCTGCGCGGTCGAACTCCTGCCGTGGCATCCACAGCATCCCGGCTGGAAAATGCTTCCGCATTTCATCAAGCAGCGGCTTTGGGAAGATTTTCGCCGCATTTGCGTACTCCATGGCTGACACCTCCTTTCGATTTTGTTGTGACTGTTCCAAACGCTATAGCAGGAGTTTCCAAAATGCCTGAGGGCTATGCCATGGCAATATTGGCGGGCAGCCCACCACAGCTGCAATGAGCGTGTAACGAATTTGCCGTCAGGGAAGTCGTGTCGTAAAAGTGCGCTATTATATTTAAAAGTAAACGTAAGGTGGTTCCCAAAACGTCAGTTATCCCATTAATATATTGGAATAATCGCACTTTCGGGAACCAGTTAGCGAGTGTAGCTGAAAGCGAATAGAAGTGGTTCCGGAAATATTGAAAAAGCTCAAACATTGGAGTTAACCATACTTTCGGGAACCGGTTTGACGGGCGCTTCAGCAGGAAGCATGAAAACGGTTTCATGCCCTTTTCGGGATTTCGCCAGAAGCCCAGCCTGAACCAGCGCATTTAGCTGCGCAAGCCATACAGTCTTGCGTCCTATACGGTCGCCATAAGTCACAGCGCCTTTGTCGCGTAGCGCGCTTTGAATGTGGTCGGCGGTTTCAGCGGATATTGAGGGGATGAGCAGCGCGGCATCCCTGAACGCTGCAAATTCGTCCGCGCACGGGTCCGTGGCGGCAGAAATATCCGCTTCAGGCAAAGCCGAGAGCGCAGGCTGCGCAAGCCCATTTGCCATTTCCTCAAAGTAGCCGGCCAGCGCGACCATTTGCGCGGCTTCGCAGCTTTCGGGCTTGAACCTTTCCTTCAGTTCCTCGAACCTCTTTTTGCGTGTGCCTTCAAAATAGTCGCGGTAAATGTCTTCCGCCAGAACCACCCTGTTGCGAAGATATTCCGGCGCATCGAACATGGACATGTCGCCGTTGTAAACGATAAGGTGTTTATGCCTGTCGTCGCGGGGAGTTCGCAGCATGGCTTGGCTGACGGCGCGCGCGCGGTTGTAGTCGAGCAATTCGCCCATCGTGATCTTCTGCCTCGTGGAGCGGTTTATGGCCGCCACATAGTCAAAAAAACGGTCGAAATTCGCCCGCCCGTTGCCGTCGGCTATAGACAGTTGGAAGTCCGGCAGGTTCTTTCCGCGCGAGCGGGACGAGCGGTAGTTGTCGATAAACATGCGGCTTTCGCGTTCGAGATACTTTTTCACTTCCGGCGGCGCGTTGGCCTGAAACAACGGCTCATCGCTCCCGCTGAAAACGATATCGCCGTTTGAATTCACGAGATTCGCCTTGAAAGGCAGCCTGCCCCCGTTCTGTTTGTATGCATGGTACAGGGCGCGCGCCGTGTTCTTGTTTTTACCAAAGTAGTAAAGGTGGACGCCGTCGCCGAGCAGGTCGATACAGTAACTGAAGAAGTTAAAAAACGAGTCGTAGTTCAGGACTTTCGGTTTGGCCGAGTTGCCGCGCACATCCCCGGCCATGTAAGCGGCTCCCAGCGCGCTGTTGTGCAGCACGAGCGCGCACTTGTCATGCATTTTCACAGGAGCGGTGTAATAGCGGATTCGCGATTCTTTCAGCAGAAGCGCGGCGGCGGCCATGCGAAGATTCATGAATGTGCCCGACATGAAAGCCGTGCGGCAAAGCATGAGGCGAAACATCAGAAGGTCAAAATAGAAGTCGTCAATATAGCTCAGGACGATCTTGCACGCGGATTCCGTCACTGCGCATCGGGGCGCATGGCGAAGCAGAGCGCCGCCGGGCGCGTTTTCGCAGAATTCGGCGAATTTTAGAAAAATGTTGACGCAGTTGCGATACGCCGGATCGCCGTCTTTGTAATAGGAGTAGGTTTCCCTGTCCGTATAAATGCTGGACACCGCAAACCTGAAAGCGGGAAGCGAATCGCGGTCCAGCGGCTCTTCGTCGCGCTGAATTTCACCCGACTCTTTCAGAACCTTCTCAAATTTCACAAACGGGAATTTCGTTATCTCTCCCTCGGAACCGAACACAGGGCCTGTGTCGACAACTTCATGAGTCGCGCCGGGGGACGCGACAAGCTCCGCATTCTCACGCGATAGATGCTCCGCCACCTTTATGTCGGTCTCTCCAGAGCGAAGATAATGCGACTTCGGCTTGAGAACGGCGCGCAGGTTTCCGATATTTCTCTCGAAGGCGTCGAGATCGAAAATGTCGCGTCGGACGACGCCCCTGCCTATTTCCCGCCGCACGGCGTTCAGCGCGTCTTC
>MWCD01000136.1 GCA_002069885.1 bacterium ADurb.Bin236
TTCACGCGGCCCTCGAACCCGGTGTGTCCGCCGGAATGTATCAGCGCGGTCAGAGTTTCAGCGCAGGGGATGCGCACCGGCAAGCCACGCTCGCGCAAGTAGCTTATGGTTTTCACATGCCAGTTCTTTTTTGCCATGTTGATGCGAAGCGGCTTGCGCGTTGAGTCGAAACTCTCCGTCCGGGGAATGTCTTTTGTCAGTTCATGGACAATAGAGGCGGATGCGGCTGAATCTTCAAAATGCAACTCGCAGTTCGCCGTCTCGCGCGGCAGGCGGGCAAGACGGATGATGTCCTGCGCGGCGAGATTGAAAAACTCATCCGTTGTAAGCCGGGTGTTGTACAGGCCATGTTTCGGGTGCGTCGTGCCGGGAATGCGAAGCGGGCGGTCATGGTTGTATAAACTCATGTCCACCATGCCACGATATTTTTCATCCATGTTGTCGCGGATATGCCGCGCGACGCGCTCGTAGATGACGTTCAGCTCAACGCAGTCGGGGAGACCTAGAGTCCGTTGGGGTATTATCAGATAAAAACTCTTGCCGCCATTGTAGAGGTAGGAAATCGCGTCGCGAGGAACGACGAGTGCCCCCTCAATGACCTTAGCACAATGCCGCGCTGCTTTAAGCGCGCAGGCGACATTTTCGTGATGTTCGCCCGTTTCACTTTCAAGCTCAATGACAAAGTCTCCCCGCTTCGGACAGAACCGCGTTACTCCTTTTTCAGGCGTCCGGTCGCAGAGATATTCGTAGGTGGAACGGTAAACGTCCGTGTCCGAATATCTTTCACGGAACTCTCGCACCGCCTCCGCGTCGTCCGCTTTCACGAAGACGTTTCTTTTGATCCATTTTCCTTTCTTGTATCCCGCGGACAGCTCGATATGTCTGTCGAGACCGCCGGTTGTTTTTCTGACGACGACAGCCGCGTTGACCGGGATTTTTCTCGCCGCCCGGCTCGCTGTTTCGTTTAACGGTTTTTCAAAAAGAACTTCATACTGCTCAGGCGTAAAAAGCGTCTGGAGCCGCCGAAGGGCGCGGTCGAGACGATTAAGATAATGCGACTGATCATAGTTAGGATGTTCGGAGTCAAACTCAAACGAGAATGTCGGCAAAGAGCCGGATTGCCCTTGATTGTCGCGGTTGTAATGACGCACATCCTCTCCGACCAAAAAAATGCGATCTCCTTGTTCCTTTTTGTGCTTAAGCATTGCTTCATAGACGGGTTTTCTTCCGCCGCCCCCGGCAACATGTTCCCGGTACTCATCTCTGTTCATGCGGATGGTTTCCGTCAAACAAATGTCGGGGAATAAAAGGCTTCCCTCTGAAACGTCTTTCCGCATCAAGGAGATGTTTGAGCGCAGATCTGAAAGATCGTTTTTCAGGATGCTTTCCGTCGCTGCGGCGAGCGCTTTCCTGACAAACATCTCGTCCGCGCTTGATTTCAGAACGCCGCCGGTGATCGAGACCGCGCCATCCGCGTTGAGAAGAGCGTAATTCTTCTTTTTCAAACTCAGCATCGCGGGCCAGACGCCCTCGACGGCGATGTTCAGATACTGCGGCAGCGATTTACCCACAGCCTCGACCACGCCCGCCAGACGCTCGCGGTCCGCGGCGGCATCGAATGGGGGCGTGAAGAATATGCCGTCCGTGTCGCACTGAATCAGGTTGCATCCCTCTGCCTCCAACGTCTCTATCATCTTTTTCATCACGGCGCGCCCCAGCGCGGTGACACGCGCGGCGGCGGAAAAATCCGCAAAATTCGCATTGCGGTAGCCGAGGTAGCCGTAAAACGAGTTGATGAGCAGTTTTAACGCTTTCTGAAGGTGGTCGTGGCGGTCGCGCTCGGGGCCGGAAGCCGAGTCCCGCTTCATTTTCGCTTCCAGCCTGAGCCATGTAAGCTTTTTCAGCATCGGCAGGAACACGTCAAGGGAATCGGATTCCGGCTTTATGTCTTCGCCTATCATCAGCGATGGATACTGCGATTCCACGTCTATTTTCACAACGTTTTCGCACCGCCCGGCCATGAACTGCTCGCACAGCCCTCCCTCGAATGTTTCAGATTTCGGCGGTTTTGGAATTGATTGTCCGGCGCTCAGGTACGCCCGCATCATGAGATAATCAATCTTTTTCGCCGAGCCTGTCATACAGAGTTTACCGAGCGGTATGGGAACCATCTGCGCCTGAAAGAACTCTGCGGGCAGGAGCGCGTCCGAGATGCGGGCCGTCGCCGCGGCGCGCGCCAGCGCATCGTCGCCATTCGCGCCATGGGCGTTCCCGCAGATTGCGGCGGCTACGGCGGCAACATCTCCCGCATCGCAATCCATAAGACATTCCGGCGCGGACTTTTGTGCCAGAAACATGGTGTCTATGATATGCCGCCCGGGCGCGACGTAGTTGGTGTATGGGACGCTCCTGTCATCCTTCATCCGCGAGGTCGAGTAACTTTCGACGGTTTTCCATCCACGGCCTACCCGAAATGAAATGCCATGCCTGACGAATTTCTTGTTAAGGACAGGCAATATCATTCCGAAAAGGTTATGCCCCT
>MWCD01000137.1 GCA_002069885.1 bacterium ADurb.Bin236
TTCACGCGGCCCTCGAACCCGGTGTGTCCGCCGGAATGTATCAGCGCGGTCAGAGTTTCAGCGCAGGGGATGCGCGCCGGCAAGCCACGCTCGCGCAGGTAGCTTATGGTTTTCACATGCCAGTTCTTTTTTGCCATGTTGATGCGAAGCGGCTTGCGCGTTGGGTCGAAACACTCCGTCCGAGGAATGTCTTTAGTCAGTTCATGAACGATAGAGGCGGATGCGGCGGAATCTTCAAAACGCAACTCGCAGTTCGCCGCCTCGCGCGGCAGGCGGGCAAGACGGATGATGTCCTGCGCGGCGAGATTAAAAAACTCTTCCGTTGTAAGCCGGGTGTTGTACAGGCCGTGTTTCGGGTGCGTAGTGCCGGGAATGCGAAGCGGGCGGTCATGGTTGTATAAACTCATGTCCACCATCCCGCGATATCTTTCATCCATGTTGTCGCGGATATGCCGCGCGACGCGTTCGTAGATGACGTTCAGCTCAACGCAGTCGGGGAGGCCTAGAGTCCGTTGGGGTATTATCAGATAAAAACTCTTGCCGCCATTGTAGAGGTATGAAGTCGCGTCGCGAGGAACGGCAAGCGCCCCCTCAATGACCTTAGCACAATGCCGCGCTGCTTTAAGCGCGCAGGCGACGTTTTCGTGATGCTCGCCCGTTTCACATTCAAGCTCAATGACAAGGTCGCCCCGCTTCGGACAGAACCGCGTGACTCCTTTTTCAGGCGTCCGGTCGCATAGATATTCGTAGGTGGAGCGGTAAACGTCCGTGTCTGAATATCTTTCACGGAACTCTCGCACCGCCTCCGCGTCGTCCGCTTTCACGTAGACGTTTCTTGTGATCCATTTCCCTTTCTTGTATCCCGCGGACAGCTCTATATGCCTGTCGAGACCGCCAGTTGTTTTTCTGACGATGACCGCCGCTTTGACCGGGATTATTCTCGCCGCCCGGCTCGCTGTTTCGCTCAACGGTTTTTCAAAAAGAACTTCATACTGCTCAGGCGTAAAAAGCGCCTGGAGCCGCCGAAGGGCGCGGTCGAGACGATTAAGATAATGCGATCTGTCATAGTCAGGATGTTCGGAATCAAACTCAAACGAGAATGACGGCAAAGAACCGGGGCGCTCCTGACTGTCGCGGTTGTAATGTCGCACATCCCCTCCAACCGAAAAAATGCGATCTCCTTGTTCCTTTTTGTGCTTAAGCATTGCCTCATAGACGGGCTTTCTTCCGCCGCCCCCGGCAACATGTTCCCGGTACTCATCGCTGTTCATGCGGATGGTTTCCGTCAAACAAATGTCGGGGAATAAAAGGCTTCCCTCTGAAACGTCTTTCCGCATCAAGGAGATGTTTGAGCGCAGATCTGAAAGATCGTTTTTCAGGATGCTTTCCGTCGCTGCGGCGAGCGCTTTCCTGACAAACATCTCGTCCGCGCTTGATTTCAGAACGCCGCCGGTGATCGAGACCGCGCCATCCGCGTTGAGAAGAGCGTAATTCTTCTTTTTCAAACTCAGCATCGCGGGCCAGACGCCCTCGACGGCGATGTTCAGATACTGCGGCAGCGATTTACTCACGGCTTCAACCATGCCCGCCAGACGCTCGCGGTCTGCGGCCGCATCGAACGGGGGCATGAAGAATATGCCGTCAGTGTCGCACTGGATCAAGTTGCAGCCCACGCCCTCAAGCGTCTCGATCATCTTTTTCATCACGGCGCGCCCTAGCGCGGTGACACGCGCTGCGGCGGAAAAATCCGCGAAATTCGCATTGCGGTAGCCGAGGTAGCCGTAAAACGAGTTGATGAGCAGTTTTAACGCTTTCTGAAGGTGGTCGTGGCGGTCGCGCTCGGGGCCGGAAGCCGAGTCCCGCTTCATTTTCGCTTCCAGCCTGAGCCATGTAAGCTTTTTCAGCATCGGCAGGAACACGTCAAGGGAATCGGATTCCGGCTTTATGTCTTCGCCGATCATCAGCGACGGATACTGCGATTCCACGTCGAGCTTCACGACGTTTTCGCACCGGCCGGCGATGAACTGCTCGCACAACCCGCCCTCAAATGTTTCAGGCTTCGGCGGCTTCGGGATTGACTGTCCGGCGTTAAGATACGCCCGCATCATGAGATAATCTATCTTTTTCGCCGAGCCTGTCATACAGAGTTTTCCCAGCGGAATGGGAATCATCTGCGCCTGAAAGAATTCGGCGGGAAGCAGCGCGTCCGAGATGCGGGCCGTCGCGGCGGCGCGCGCCGGCGCATCGTCGCCATCCGCGCCTTGGGCGTTTCCGCAGATTGCGGCGGCTACGGCGGTCACATCTCCCGCATCGCAGTCCAGAAGACATTCCGGCGCGCTCTTTTGCGCCAGAAACATGGTGTCTATAACGTGCCTCCCGGGCGCGACGTAGTTGGTATATGGGACGCTCCTGTCATCCTTCATCCGCGAGGCCGAGTAACTTTCGACGGCTTTCCAGCCGCGGCCCGCCCGAAATGAAATGCCATGCCTGACGAATTTCTTGTTAAGGACAGGCAATATCATTCCGAAAAGGTTATGCCCCT
>MWCD01000138.1 GCA_002069885.1 bacterium ADurb.Bin236
TTCCGCGCGTCGCAGTCCACTTATATACGACGCGAGTCGTCCTGACCAGTTCCTCGTTTTCCGCCACATCGTAAATCATGTCCAGAGCGCGCTGCTCCTCCGGCGTGGGTATGAGAATATAGGGGAAACGCGCTTTTAGCAGCCTTGCCAACTCTCTTTTATATCTTTCCATTCGTATGCCGCCTCATTTGCGCGCGGCGCGCGCATGTCTATCAAACAAGTGATAGCAACAAGTTAAAGTATATTTAATGTCATTGGCGCCGGTCAATTGTCCGCGATGCCCGGCGCAGGCCTGACAGCGTAAATCCGCGTAACGGAATTTGCAAACAGCATTCTGAAATCATCAGGCATAGAATCCGCCCACGCGACCTCGACGGGAAACCCTGCGTCGTCATGCCGCATAAAAGAACGCGATATCGGGTCTAAAACAGATGCAAAAACAATATCGATCTTTTGTTCTTGAAGATTATTCAGCCACCGTCTCGGATCGCCGGCTTCTCTGTGCCATTGAGGTCTCTCTCCGGCAGTCTTAGGGTCGGCTTTGCCGTCGATGAGAGCCTGTTTCCAATAGTCATGAAACTGCCAGTCAAGGTGTTCGTCAATGTTAACAGTCGTCACATTATGCCGCATATCCGCGCCGAAAAGACCGTATGCCCTTTCGCCGCCCGCCGAAGCTATCCTTAAACTTCTGCCTTTGGTCATCATCTCAAGTTGCGCCCACGCCCTCCCCTCCGGGAAGAAAGCGTGCCAATCGTATTTGTGCTCTTTGTGGTAATCTAAAGCGGCGGTCATTCCTGAAACGAGCAAAACTAACGCGGCGAAACATGATGCAAAAGCAAAAAATCTTTTGCGCCGCGCGATGAGGGCTAGAGCCGCCGCGGCGACCGCCCCTAATAAAAGCGCAATAGCTACAGAAGCGGGAATTAGAAGGCCGCCGCCGATACCGACCGCCGCTGAGCCGACATCCCTCAACAGCCTCGGCAAGTGATCGCAATCTTTGATGAAGCTGGTCGCGACGACAGCCGCCGGGGCTAACCATGCCATTGCTTTGCCAACAATTCCTTTGGCGTCGTTGATTGCGACTGCGACACAGAATCCGAGCATCAGAACGGCTGGAAAAATGAACCTGCCGTTAGTCAGATTGTTGTGCGGGTTAACAAACCAGAAAAGCGCAAGAGTCGCCCATGGAGTCAATAGCAGATAGGCGAGTTTCTTGCGAGATAGACGGTTTTTTAACAGGACCGCAAAACCAGCGACTACCGCGCCCAGCAATAGATATTGTTGCAACCAGAACCCAATAAAAAGGCCTCCGATTTTAGCGAGTTCGGCTGTGTCCGAAGTGTGGAAAGCCCTCATCGCGCTTCCGTCGTATGCGCCCGAAAAGATATTGATTCCGAATAATGACACGTTCAAAGGGAAAAAAGGATTTCCAGTCGAGAGCCAGTTTCTCAGGTGCCAGAAACCGCCGAAAACGACGGCAAGAATCGATACTCTGACTAAATCGGAAAAGAATCTCGATGCGCCCCCCCTAAGTTGGGATAAAAAAAGCGCGCCGGGAATAATCGCATAAACCGCTCCGAGGGATTTTGTTCCGATGAGCAGTCCCAATGAGACGCCGAAAAGAGCCAGATGACGATTCGAGCGGCTTGAGCCCCAAATATAAGCAAAATAAATTGCTGTCACAAACCAAGCTGCGAAAGCGACATCGACTCTGGCGACGGTTGCCTGTTGAACAAGACCCGGAGAAAGCATAGCAGATGCAGCGCCTATCAGCGCGCCGGGTTTCGCGACCCCTGCCGCTCTGGCGATTCCCGCGACAGCAAGCCCGCACAGGATCAGAGTGGGAAGCTGGGCCAGATTGGCGGCCATATCTCCTCCTGCCCCTGCCAGTAGCCACATGTTGAAGAGTTCCATATTCAGCGGATAGTAAGTTGCGGCTTGAGCGCCGTACGGAAGCGCCACATATTCAATTCGGCCGGCCTTCAGCCATGTCGCCGGGAACGTGAGATTATAAATAAAAGGGTCGCCTCCGGCGGGAGGCGGAGTCACAACGTCCCAAATAAAAATCCCAGCTATGGCTAGGATGGAAATAGCGCACATTATTGAAACAGGTAAAACTTTTATGGGGATGCTAGGAAATTTCACAGGAACGGGTTTGACAGCAAACATGACAACAGCCCATACAATCGCCGCGCCCGTCATGAAAGGCCATTTCCCCGCCGCGCCCGCGAATCCTAATACCGCTGTCAACGTCACGATGAGCGCGAAAAAAACCACGCCTGTACCAATCGCGGCGTCCAACCATCCGCGCGCGCCGGCTTTGCCGAG
>MWCD01000139.1 GCA_002069885.1 bacterium ADurb.Bin236
TGAGCTAAGAAGCAGGTTGCGGGCTATGGAGCGGCAGTTGGAATCTAGGTCAAGCGAGGCCAATTCCCCGCTTTCGGCGAGAGTTTTGAGCAGAGCCGGTTCGGTCTCGGCCGAGGGAGCCGGATCTGCTTTTCCTGTCGTGGTCGAGCCTGCGGCGGCTGAGGTCGGAAAAGCTGCCGGAAAGGACGACAAGAAAGAGCCGGGCAGCGTCAGCATGGGGCTAGGCGGCGGCAAGCTGACGGCGTTCAACATGTCCTCTCAAGGCCTTGATTTCTCAGATTCAGGCGATGTTAAATTGAAGTTGATGTTGGATTCCGATTCGGAGGATGTTGAGGCGGTCGAACAGGACGCAGACATGCGCGGTTCCTTTTCTGGTTCGGGGAGCGCTTCGTTCTATGGAACGCAGAATTACGAGCGGTTCAAAGACCTTTTCGGCGAAGAAGAAAAGACCAAGGATTATCAGATCGCGGGGCTTGGGTTTTCGTTTGACGTTGCGGGGCTTGAGTTGAGCGCGCTCAATTACAGCAAGCCGCCGAAGCTCAAAAAGATTGTGTTTTTCGGAAGCGACACGCCGGGGCCGTACAAAATAAAATCGACGAACATTCTGCCGGGCACTGAGAAGGTGCGCGTAGGTGGAAGCGAGCTGACGCGCGGCGCCGGTTACACGATTCTCTACAGCAAAGGCGAGATTACATTCGATAGATCGCTTGGCGTAAACGAGCGGGTTGTGGTGGAATATGAGACGCCCGGCGGAAGCGGCGGCGAACCGGGCAAGTTTACCGGATTCAGACTTCAGACTATTTCGGAATCGCGCGACAGCAAAGCCGGCGACGCTATTTCTGACAACCAAAACAAATTGGAACAAAACGGCGATTTGCGCGACGCGGCCGCCCAAGAACAATCTGCCATAAAAGATTCGTCGGGAGATTTGAATTCCGAAACAGACGCTGACGCGCGAGCGCCGGGAACATTCGGCATAGGTAAATTTTCCATCGACAAGTGGGGAGTGTCTTATCTGTCCGACGAGGCGGTGGATTACCGGATGGCTGACGGAGTGGCAATAAAAAGAGAGCTTGCGCATCAGTTGATGGGGATAGACGGGATGGCGTCGTTCGGGAAAAGCACGACTGTGGAATTTGAGGCGGCGCAGAGCGTGGGCGCCAAACAGCGCGAGCTTGGAAGGCATGCGCGGACGCTCTTTTCGATCTCGGATTCCAAGGCGTCCGACGGCAATCCTTTGGGGCCGTACTATATCGACGAAAGCGAGTTGCCGGTGATCGAGGGCAGCGACGAGGTCAGGGTCAATGGCGAGGCGCTTACGCGGGACACGGACTACACGCTCGACCTCGACTACGGCGCGTTAAGGATAAGAAAACAAGGCTTGAATTTGTCAGACCTCGATGTGATCGAATTGACGCACAGATATCTGACCGAGGAAGACAAGGTGTCCGGAGAAAGCGAATCAAAGACGGATGTCGCGGGGCTGGTTACGGTGAAGAACACGTGGGGCGGATTGACCCACAACTATACCGTTGAAAGTCGCGGGGCCGATTTCACGCAGGTCGGAGGAAGCTCAGGCAATCAGCTCGACAGCGAGAAACAGGGCATCGCGTGGAAAGGCGACGGCGGGATGGCGCTCACGTGGGAACGTTCAAGATCAAGCGCTCTTCAGGACGCGGCCACTGGGCTTACGCGAACGAACGAGGCAAACAACATCGGCGCTGATTACGCCAAAGGCGCGGTCAAGGTGTCGCTAAAAAAGGACACGACAGAGCAGTTCGACAACGCGGAGACGGGAGGCGTTGACTCGACTAAAGACAACATCGGCGCAACCGCTTCTTATGACATCTCGGACAAGTACAGCGTGTCGTTCAACGGCAAACGCTCGGATGGCCGCGACTTGCGCGCAGACGCCGTGTCAGTTACATCGTCGAGCGAACGCGGGTATCAACTCAAAGCGAATCCGACGAAGACGCTCGGAGTAAACTTGAAGTATGGCGAAGGCGAGAGCGCCACCGAAGCATCAGGCAAATCCCGATTGACCGGCAAACAGTCGCAAGACATATCTTTGAACTACAAGCCGAACAAAAGGCTGCGGCTGAACTTCGACGCGAGCAGGAGCGATTTTGAAAACGAGGAATACGCTGTCGGCGGCGATAGCGCGGCTGAGCCGGTTGTTTCGCCACCCACAGGCAATTCAGAGATAAAAATCAGGGCGACGCATCAGCCCATGCGCAACATGAATGTGATTATCCAAAGAAAAACAAGCACAAGCAGGCAGGTCACCG
>MWCD01000140.1 GCA_002069885.1 bacterium ADurb.Bin236
CGGTGACCTGCCTGCTTGTGCTTGTTTTTCTTTGGATAATCACATTCATGTTGCGCATGGGCTGATGCGTCGCCCGGATTTTTATCTCTGAATTGCCTGTGGGGGGCGAAACAACCGGCTCCGCCGCGCTATCGCCGCCGACAGCGTATTCCTCGTTTTCAAAATCGCTCCTGTTCGCGTCGAAGTTCAGACGCAGCCTTTTGTTCGGCTTGTAGTTCAAAGATATGTCTCGCGACTGTTTGCCGGTCAATCGGGATTTGCCTGATGCTTCGGTAGCGCTCTCGCCTTCGCCGTACTTCAAGTTTACTCCGAGCGTCTTCGTCGGATTCGCTTTCAGTTGATATCCGCGCTCGCTCGAAGATGTAACAGACACAGCGTCTGCGCGCAAGTCGCGGCCATCCGAGCGTTTGCCGTTGAACGACACGCTGTACTTGTCCGAGATGTCATAAGATGCGTTCGCGCCGATGTTGTCTTTAGTCGAGTCAACGCTTCCCGTCTCCGCGTTGTCGTACTGCTCTGTTGAGTCCTTTTTTAGCGACACCTTGACCGCACCCTTGGCGTAATCTGCGCCGATATTGTTTGCCTCGTTCGTTCGCGTAAGCCCAGTGGCCGCGTCCTGAAGCGCGCTTGATCTTGAACGCCCCCACGCGAGCGCAAGACCGCCGTCGCCTTTCCACGCGATGTCCTGTTTCTCGCTATCGAGCTGATTGCCCGATCTTCCTTCGACCTGCGTGAAATCGGCCCCTCGGCTTTCAACAGTGTAGTTGTGCGTCAATCCGCCCCACGTGTTCTTCACTGTCACAAGCCCAGCGACATCCGTCTTAGATTCGCTTTCTCCGGACACCTTGTCTTCCTCGGTTAGATATCTGTGCGTCAATTCGATCACATCGAGGTCTGACAAATTCAAAGCCTGTTTTCTTATCCTTAACGCGCCGTAGTCGAGGTCGAGCGTGTAGTCCGTGTCCCGCGTTAGCTCCTCGCCGTTGACTCTGACCTCGTCGCTGCCCTCGATCACCGGCAACTCGCTTTCGTCGATATAGTACGGTCCCAAAGGATTGCCGTCGGACGCTTTGGAATCCGAGATCGAAAAGAGCGTCCGCGCATGCCTTCCAAGCTCGCGCTGTTTGGCGCCCACGCTCTGCGCCGCCTCGAATTCCACTGTCGTGCTTTTTCCGAAAGACGCCATTCCGTCTATCCCCATCAATTGATGGGCAAGCTCTCTTCTTTGCGCCACGCCGTCCGTCATCCTGTGCTCCACCACCTCGTCGGACAGATATGACACGCCCCACTTGTCGACAGAAAATTTCCAAAGACCGAATGTCCCCGGCGCGCGAGATGAAGCGGTTGTTTCGGAATTCAAATCACCCGGCGAATCCGTAATGACGGAACGTGTAGAAGCGGCATCATCTCTTGAAATGTTTTCTTGTTGAGCCTCGTTGTGGTTGTCGGAAACAGCGTCGGAGGATTCTTTATCGCGCGATTCCGAAATAGTCTGAAGCCTGAATCCGGTAAACTTGCCCGGGGCGCCGCCGCTTCCGCCGGGCGTCTCATATTCCACCACAACCCGCTCGTTTACGCCAAGCGATCTATCGAATGTAATCTCGCCTTTGCTGTAGAGAATCGTGTAACCGGCGCCGCGCGTCAGCTCGCTTCCACCTACGCGCACCTTCTCAGTGCCCGGCAGAATGTTCGTCGATTTTATTTTGTACGGCCCCGGCGTGTCGCTTCCGAAAAACACAATCTTTTTGAGCTTCGGCGGCTTGCTGTAATTGAGCGCGCTCAACTCAAGCCCCGCAACGTCAAACGAAAACCCCAGCCCCGCGATCTGATAATCCTTGGTCTTTTCTTCTTCGCCGAAAAGGTCTTTGAACCGCTCGTAGTTCTGCGTTCCATAGAACGAAGCGCTCCCCGAACCGGAAAAGGAACCGCGCATGTCTGCGTCCTGTTCGACCTCCTCAACATCCTCCGAGTCGGAATCCAACATCAACTTCAATTTAACATCGCCTGAATCTGAGAAATCAAGGCCCTGAGAGGACATGTTGAATGCCGTCAGCTTGCCGCCGCCTAGCCCCACGCTGACGCTCCCCGGCTCCTTCTTGTCGTCCTTTCCGGCAGTTTTGCCGACCTCAGCAGCAGCAGGCTCGACCACGACAGGAAAAGCCGATCCGGTTCCCTCGGTCGAGACCGAACCGGCTCGGCTCAAAACTCTCGCTGAAAGCGGGGAATTGGCCTCGCTTGACCTAGATTCCAACTGCCGCTCCATAGCCCGCAACCTGCTTCTTAGCTCA
>MWCD01000141.1 GCA_002069885.1 bacterium ADurb.Bin236
CATCGGCGACAGCACAATCGCTTGAGCTGTGGTGTCCGGCGTGGGAACAAACACATCTTCAACATCCACGATTCCTGTGAAACTGTCGGACTCCGGAATCCCTGTGTGGGGTCTAATCAACAGATAAAGAGGCGAATTTTCCCCGACCTTGTGCGAAAGCGGCGTCGCTCCGAAATATGCGGAGGATATCATTATGGGAGTCTGCGGATCATCAGAGGGCAACTGTTCGGCCGACACTGAGAAACATGCTTTTCCTTTGACCAGATTGCCTTTGATGACAGTTTGGTTCGGCTCAGTGATTGCAGCGGCTGGAGCAGTTACATTCGCAAATCCTTGATTGATATCAGCCAAGTTTTCGGTGATATCCATGCCTGAATCCGGAGCTTGAGAAAGAGTAAGTTCAACTATGTCGTCGCTCCATCCGCCTTCATCCACAAGTATGCCGCATCCGTCTATCAACGTCACACAAACAGTCTCGCTGCCACCGTTAGGAGTAGCTGTTATCGTCGTTCCGGGCGCGCCCGGATTGTCAAATAAAACCACTCTCTTGTTTGCTGTATCCCACGACCATTCTCCGGCAGCCGGGGTGGAGTCGTCGGCGATATTGGACGCAAGCACAGGGCCGCTCCCCGTATCAATCTTCACATAATCAGGTTTAGTCACAATCGAAGATGTGTCCGAGCAGTAGCTGCCTAGCGCGCAGGCGGGCGAACACGCGCCTCCGGCGCACCACGCGCTTATCGTAAAGTCCGTAGTTACAATCCTTTCTCCAAGCGCGGTCAACAGCAGGTAGTCGGGGCCGGATCCGATTTCGACGGTTCCGGGGTCGCCTATTGTGAAAGGAGGCCCGACGGGAGGCCCGCCGAGGTCTCCGTTTATGGTATGGTCTTCGGGGATATTCGAATAAAAAGCGTTCGTCCTAATCTCGACCCCGACTGCGGTAAACACGCCGATATAGTGCGGCGTGTTGTGGCAACTCGCGCAACCGATGGTGTAAAGCTCCAGACACCACGCGTCTCCGGAAGCTGTTCCGCAGCCGTTCTGATATGCCAGCGTTTGTATCACGAAATCCCCGTCCACTCCGTCGTCCGGGTCGTCAAGGACAACTTCAGCGACGCCGTTCTTGTCGTACAGCCTTATAAATTTCGACAAGTCATATCCGCCCGTGACGGTGGTTGACAGGCCGTCCGCTCCGGTCGAGGTCATCTCAGTGACCCCGTCGGGATAGTACAGCTTGAACTGCGTGAACGCCGGGGGGCCGGTGGGAGAAAGGTCAAGAAACTCCACGCTCATACTATTATTGCGAACGGTGTTATATGTGGCCGACGCGCTGTTGCCCGCGAGGTCGTACACCGTAACAGTCACGCTGTCCGCGACGGCGTCGGCGCTGTCTATGTCGTATGTCCCGCTCCAATCCTCTGCTGACATATCGTCAGCCGGATTGTCCGAGAAAGCGGCAGAGAATGCCGCGCGATACATTCCCGAGAGAGCGTCTGATGCGGTTCCCTCAACTTGGAACTCCTGCGCGGCGGCCATGCCGTTTCCAAAATAAAGCCTGTTGTTTGAAGGCGAAATCCATAGATAGTCGTTCGCTTCGGCGAAACCTCCGGTCAATATTACCGGAGGCGTCCAGTCTATGCTGAATATCCTAGACGCGCTCACCGGCCCGTTCCCGGCAACGTCCGTCACTCTTACGAACACTTCGCACTTGTCCGCGCCTTCAACATCGCAGTCGTTCCCTACGCCGACAGTTATCGTCGGATCGGTAGCGCAAACATACACAGTCCACGCAAGCGTTTCCACGCTGTCGCTCACAACCCTGTATTCGCAAACATCCACGCCGGAACCAGTGTCGGCATTTGTCACATCAAGTGTAAAATCAGGACCATGCCATGAACTGGCCGCAGGCGCGTTGATCGTCACCGTCGGGGGGGCCCAGTCTATGCTGAACGTTCGTGAAGCTGATGTCGGCCCGTTCCCTGCAACGTCTGTGACGCGGACTGATACTTCGCATTTGTCCGCGCCCTCGACATCGCAGTCGTCTCCTACGCCCACCGTGATCGTCGGGTCCGTGCCGCATCCGTACACCGTCCATGCAAGCGTTTCTATCCCATCGCTCTCGACCATGTATTCACACACGCCGACTCCCGAACCCGTGTCCGCGTTTGTCACATCAAATGTGAAGTCCGAGCCTTGCCACGAACTTGCCGCCGGAGCGTTGAGCGTCACAGTCGGGTCCGTCCAGTCTATGCTGAATATCCGC
>MWCD01000142.1 GCA_002069885.1 bacterium ADurb.Bin236
CTCGTCCGTCTCGATTTCACAATGTTTTTCAGACGGCTTGCTGTCGAGAAGCGACTGCACCAGAGGCCATCGTTCTTCAATGCCATTTTCCGTGACATAGACCTCGAGCGAGCAAGTTCCGTCCGGCGAATAAGAAAGCGGTTTGAAACTCAATTCAAAGAACTGCGCCGGGAGCCCCGTGCTGCTTCCGAGTGTTTCTCGCTTGGTTTCTCCCTCGATTGCGGCGACAGTTCCGGTTGTCTGTCCGGCAGGAATCGTGAGGTCGTCCAACGTCTCAAACGCATAACTTTCCTCAACGCCGGTCGGCTGTGTGGTAACCTGCGTTCCCGCGGGGATCACAAAATCAATCGACTGCGGCGTTATCGTGAACATCAGATCGGTAATCGCCGAAACAGCGGGCGCCGGGGTGTAATCGATCATCTTGGCAAGGTTCAGAACGGACTTCCGCAGAACGGCTGTTTGAATGTATGCCTCGTTTGCGATCACGTCGCACCGGTAAGAAAGAGCATCGAGGATGAAAGACACCAGTTCGAGAACCACCATGCCCTGATCAGACGGGGAGTAATCCGTCCATTCAGGGGTAAGCTGCGGAATCTTATCCACCATATCGGACAAGAAGGAAAGCCAGTCCAGACTGGTGTAGTCTATCTGCTTTGAGAAATTTACGAGTCGGCTGACATCGAGTTCTGGCATGATCAGTCTTCCTTCTTCATCGGTATTTTCATTTCCTCTGTCTCGCGAGTGACCTTTATTTTGACATCGATATTGATCTCGGCTTCGAGGTCTTCGATGCGGGTGATTTCAACCTTCTGAAGATCGACGCGCTTTTCCCACCGGAGTATCTGCTGGCCGATATTGTGCGTGGCGATGCGGATGCCGGAGTTGGACTGCGGAGAAAAGACCAGATTGTCCGCGTCTGCTCCGAACTCCGGGCGCATTACGCGCTCGCCCCGTCGCGTGCCGATAATCTGGCGAATGCTCTCAAGGATGTGCGCCGGGTTGCCTGTCTCAACCGTGCTGGAAGCTACCGACCCAAGGCCGTTGAAACGGAACGGAAACGAAATGCCCCGATATCCAAGATTCATAATGACACCCCGAACATATCCTGAAGCCGCGACGACTGCGCCTGCATGTCCGTGGCTTCCTCGATTTTTGATTGCGCCTCTGCAATTTCCCCGTCGAGCTTCGAAGTGTCGATCATGCTCATGGGATCGAGATTGGTATCGATGGACGCGACTGTGTTAATCGTCTGCATAATGTCGGGATCGAGCGCGCATCCGGGAAACTGCGACTGAAAGTCTGCGATTTTATTCTGCACTTCCTGCGCCTTGGCTTTGAGCGCATCGGCTTTCTGTTTTATTTCACCGAGATTGAGGCCGCCGAGACCATCCAGACGTCCAGCGGGCAATCCTACCCGTTGCTTGAATGACTGTATGCCCTGAGACACAACGGATTTTGTGTCCTGAAGTTTCTGCGCCTGCCCGAGGGCTTTCTGCGCGAGGCCCAGAGGCGAACTGTCGGTCGCGTCTTTGAGGACATCGCCGAGTTTGGATTTCAACTCGTCGCCGAGGAAATCTTTCAAGTTGTCGGTGCAAGAACTCATGCGATCACCCGATTTTCACTTTTGATGAACCCTGGCCGACTTTGCCGGACGACAGACCGTGCGAATGCGGAGCGGAACCGCCAGCCGTTTCCGTCGCGGCCGCGAGCGGGTCATCCGTTCGCGCCGCCGCCTTGCTGCCGCTTGCGATATTCACATCGCCGGAAGACTTCGCCAGTTTCAACGCGCCGGCGACATCCCAATCGCCACTTCCCATGACCGAGACGTTGTGATTGCCGCCGACCGTTTCCTCACGGTTGCTCTTGCAACCTATGTAAAGATTTTCACCGGCGAGAAGAGACAGGTCTTTAGCGGACGCGATGTAAACGTCGCCTTTTTCCGAATCCAAGAGAACCGCGCTTCCCGCGCCGTCCTGCATCAGGATGCGGCGCTTGCCGGATGTGGCGTCGAGCAGGAACCGGTTGTCCGCGGCGTCTTTCATATATATTTTTTCTTTACCGTCCTCCGACCGTATCATGATGTGCTGCCCCTTGCGGTCGGTAATCTTGATTTTCGTCTGGCCGTCGGTGTCATCAAGTTCGATGCGGTGCCCGGACTTCGTTTGCCATGCATGGTT
>MWCD01000143.1 GCA_002069885.1 bacterium ADurb.Bin236
AAAGACCTCGCCACCGCGCTGACGGCCATCAGCGTGATAGCCGAGCATTGCGCGTCCACCGCCGAGGTTGTCGCCACGAGCATGCTGTGCGCGGGCAAGGCCATTGAGATTTACGGCTCGGAGCAGTTGAAGGGAAGGATTCTTCCTGAGCTGGCGAAGGGATGCGAGATCGGGGCGCTGGCGGTTTCCGAACCGGGAGCGGGTTCAGATGTTTCAGCCATAAAAACGACAGCCGAAAAATGCGGCGAAGAATATATTTTGAAAGGCGAGAAGGCATACGTCACCAACGCGAAGGTGGCGGACGGGATAGTGACGCTGACAAAGACCGGGGATTCGTTCACGGTGTTCGCGGCTCCCAAATTTGCCGCCGGAATCTGCGTAGGAGAGCCCGCGCGAACGCTCGGCATGAGGGGCGCGGTCGCCGCGAATATTTCCTTCAACGACGTCAACCTCGGAGACAACAACATACTCGGCGGATACGGCAACGGGCTGGCGGTCATCGCCGACATATTCGACTACGTCAGGCTGAACGTGTGCGCGGTGGCCAATGGCATAGCAGTCGCCGCGTACAATGTGGCGAAGAGCCACGCGGAGACAAGAGAGTCGTTCGGCAAACCGCTGGCGGCGCATCAGATAGTGGCGTTCAGGGTGACGGACATGCATGTGGACGCGGACGTGTCTCGGATGCTGATGTACAACGCGGCGTGGAAAAAGCAGAACGGCGAGAAATGCGCGCCGTTCGTCGCGCTCGCCAAAGTGTCGGCGTCCGACACCGCGATAAAGAATTCGGACAGGTGCATGAAGGTTCTGGCGTCGGCGGGGTTGTCTGCGGACAGCCCGGCGCAGAGGATATACCGGGACGCGCGGCTGATGGAAATCGCCGGCGGCACGAACGACATCCTGCGCCAGATAATCGCCCGCGACCTGCTGGAACTCTGAACGAACGACGCGGCGCGCGCCTTTAGAAAAACCTCTTTAAACCGAGGGATATCCTGATGAACGGGAGCCATCCCAAGCGGTTGATTTTCTTCAAGGACAGAGCGTAGACGGCCTTGTGAATCAGCGCGTACAGAGGCGACAGCGGTAGCGCGCACAGCAATCTGACCACCGTAACAGGCGCGCGGACCACGTTGAAGAACTGCATCAGCATTCCGAGGTTTGACATCCTGATGTCGGCGGCGGTCACTGCGGACGGGGTGAAAAAACTGTCCGGGACTGACGCCGCCGGGGCGGCCTCTGCCGCCTCTGTCGTCGTCTCGAACTCTTCCCGCAACTCCGTCCCCGGATAATGCCTGTAGAATGACACCCAAGTAAAATCCGTCTTCATCCGCCTGTTGAAAAGCATCGTCTTGAGGGCGTCGTCGAACCCTTCTCCGGGGATGCCGACCATGTTGTATGTCTGCGCCATTATGCCGCGCTCCTTGAGTCGGGCGACGGCTTCTGTTATCTGTTGGTCTGAGACATTCTTTCTGAGGATCTTCCTGCGGTTTCCCTCGTCGGCGGTCTCGACCCCGACGCGGGCCGACACGCAGCCCATTCGCGCCAGCATCCCGGCGGTTTCCGCGTCCAGCGTTGTCGCGGGCGTCTGGCACACGAACGGAAGGGCGACCTCCCGCGCGTAAAGCTCCGCGAACTCCTCCAGCCACCGTTTCGATGTTATGAATGAGTCGTCCTCGAAAACCACCCTTTTGATGGATAAGTCCTTTTTCGCCCTGACCAGTTCCTCGACGACGTTCGCCGGGCTTCGCCTCCGCGTGTAAGCACCCAGCCCTTTGTGCATGTCCCTGAATTTCTTGTTGAAGCAGTACGAGCAACTGTTCGGGCAACCGCGAGAGCACATCCCCGGATACAGTTCGGAGATGATTGTCGCGAGCCGGTGGAATCGCGCGTAAAGAGAGACGTCCTGAAACGGCAGCGAATCGAGGTCTTCCACGAGAGGGCGCTGGGGAGAAATGTGCAGAGCGCCGCCGTCATCGAAGCAGAGATTATTGATGTTTTTCAGGAAGTCGCACGGAGCGTCGAGGGAGGAGGCAAGTTCGGGCAAAGCCTCGTCCGCCTCGCCCCGGATGGCGAAATCGGCGGACACCGCGCTGATGTCCTCCGGCACGAAAGTCGGGTGCGGCCCGCCGACGACAATCGGCGGTCGC
>MWCD01000144.1 GCA_002069885.1 bacterium ADurb.Bin236
CGGCGGTTTCGTATCTCGCCGCCATAAACGGGTCTCCGCTCTTGTAATGAGGGGAATCCAGCCCCTGAATCATAGCCTCGCCGACCCTGAGAATAGAGGGGCCAAGCTCGCGGAACTCGCGCGCGAACGCCTCTTTGGTAGCCACCGCGCTTTCCTCCCGCGTGAAGTGCGGGTGTTTGAACCACAGCATGTGCTGGCCGTGCCATTCCTCGTACGGAACATCATCCAGCAACAGTCCCTGTTCCTTGTATTCGAGGTAGAGCCTAGTCTGCGGCAGAGGGCCGAGCTGCATGAACTGCGTAAAGTCCGGCTTCAGGCTTATCGCAAAATCTATGTCCTCGTTGATGCTTTCTTTGTCGTGGTGTTCGAGGAAGAGGATGGACGAGGCGAGCACGAATATCCCATTCGCGCGGAGTTCCGCGATGAGCGCCCGGACATCTATTCCTTTGGTTTTGTCGAAAAGGCTTTGTTTGGATTCGACGCCGATCCACACGTAGTTGACGCCCAGCGCCATCATGTTGTCCACGCCGAACGCCGTTATCGCCTCTGCGGACGAGAACACGCTGAAGTTGAACGGCCGGTTGTGTTCGCGCATGAGCGCCAGCAGCTCCATCGCCCTGTCCTTGTGAAGCAGGAAGTTCTCGTCCATCACGAAGAAGTCATTTGTCTTAAGCTCGTCCGCGAGCCGCACGCACACGTCGAATATGTCTTTGCCCGTTTTCAGGAACGGGGTGTACTCTTTGTCGTAGAAGTGGGACGTGCAGCAGAATCGGCAGGCGTTCGGGCATCCCACTCCGGGCACTAGCACCGCGCCCTGCTGCGTGAACGGAAGCCCGAGAATTCTTTTGTGGTCCGCAGCGGGCATCGCCGGATGCTTAATCGGCGCGTTCATGTCCTCTCCCAGAAGCTTCCTCAGCTTGCTGATTCCTTCTCCGGGCAGAACATGGTCGCAGTCGATCAAAGTCTCGATGTCGGGGATTCTCGAACCGTGGCCGCCAAGGATAATCTTCGTCTGTGGCGAAACCTCTCTGATTATCTCCGCCATCCTTCGCGCTTTCACGAAGTTCGGAGCGATGAAGGAAATGCCCACGTAGTCGTAACCTTTGGCTAGCTCCTTGCGAAACTGTTTTATCGAGGGGAAGTCGAGCACAGTGGTGGGAGTGGACAGGTTTTCCGCGATGAAATAGAGGCCGAAACTCCTGTGGTTGTACCTGAGCGAGAAGATGCCCTGCTCGCGGGTCACCTGATTGTGGAAAAGTTCGAGTTTATTTTCCTTGCGGCCATAGGCGTCGTCTACGCCGAACGGCCTGAATACCGATGTAAGCAGTAATTTCATTGTGTAACCTCGTCTCCGCCGGGGACGCTGACTGCGGATGCGCGCCCGCCGAGTGTCATAATGATAGCGCCTGTGACACGAATGTCCATAGAAAAGATTAATCGTTTGTATAGAGCAAAATTACATATTGATTGTCAATGTTGGTAAACATGAAGATATTCCGATTTCATTTGCGGTTAGATGAGTTTTTCTGCGGGTTGTGCCAGTTTTTGTAAATGCCGCCGTAAGCGCCGGTATCGTAGAGGTGGGCGATGACAAGGGCGACGGCGTTTTTGAATCCGGCGTCTCCAGATATAGAGAACGCTAGCGGGCCGGTTGCTGCGGAATAGTAATAGACGACTGATGATTGGGAGTCGTTCGGTACGGAGGGGGCGGATATGACCGCTGCCGGGTCGCCGGGGGACACGATATTGATTTTTGCTCCGAGAGCGGACGCGATGAATTTTAGCAGGTCGGGTTCGAAGCCGCGCGCGACGCCGTATTCATCCCTGAAGCACATGGGAGGGCGTTCGCAGTTCACCGCCGCGGCGATGATGCCGGAAGCGCGGGCGGCGCGCAACGTCTCGGAGTTCCCTGCGGCCAGTTCGACATCCGCTGCGAGAACGCTCTGCACCGGGTCTCTGGCAGTGGCGGCGGGAACG
>MWCD01000145.1 GCA_002069885.1 bacterium ADurb.Bin236
TGCCCGCCATGAAGGAGTTCGCCCGCATTCTCAAACCCGGCGGCAGACTCGCCCTCACCACCCCCAACGTCGCCTCCCTCAGAAACAGGCTCTCTTTCCTTTTCGGCAGAAACATCTACACCGCTCTGGATGTCGCGATAAATGTCAGCCCGTACAAATGCCACAACAGAGAATACACGCTCAACGAAGTCCGGGAACTGGCGGCGCGGGCCGGGCTTAAGGTGGAACGCGCCGGGCTGGCCAACATCGGCCAAGCCGGTCTTTCCCCTCTGCAATACGCCCTCAGGTCGCTTTATTACTGCGCCACTTGGCTATGGCCGCCCGGACGCTCCCTGTTATTCCTCGTCGCCTCCAAACCCTGATTTCTCCAGTCTTCCCTTGTCCGCTTCCCCGCAGATTACGCGCCCGCCGTCAAAACACGGTTAATTTGTATTATCATTTAACTCAGGAGCCGCCCTCATCGTCAAATATATCGAGAGCCGGCGACACTATGATCGACGAAACGCTGCTGCTACAACGCGTGAAAGCCGGAGACCGGACTGCGTTCGACTCTCTGGTCGATAGATATCACCGCGAGATTTATTTCCTCGCGCTCCGGTTTATGAAAAACGCCGAGGACGCCGAGGACATAACTCAGCAGGCTTTCTTGCGGGCATTCGAGAAAATCGACTCGTTCAGGGGCGATGCCGCTTTCAACACTTGGCTGTACAGGGTGACGGTGAACCTCTGCAACACTCGCCTGAGAAGCAGGAAGGAAACGGCTGAACTTAACGAAAATACGCGGGACGAGCGCTCGCAAGACGACTCTCCCTCCGCCGGAATCATCAAACAGGAAGCCGCTTCCGCGGCGTCCGCGGCGGTCGAGTCTCTGCCCGAAAAACAACGCCTCGCCGTCTCCCTCCGCGTCTTCAACGAGTTGAGCTACAGGGAGATCGGCGAAATCATCGGGTGCTCCGAACAGACCGCCAAGGTCAACTTTCATTACGGAATGGAAAATCTGAGAAAGAAGATGAAACAAAATGGAACGCTGTGAAGAACTTGCGGAACTGATAACTCTGCTGGCGGACGAAGCCCTTGAAGCCTCCGATGCGGAGCGCGCGGAGCGTCACCTAAGAGAGTGCGCCGCCTGCCGGGCAGCCTATGAAGAGACCCGCGCCGCGCTAGCCGCGCTCGCCTCCGCCCCCGCGCTCCCCGAACCTCGGCCCGGCCTCGCCCGCGACATCGCCGACCGCGCCTTCCGCGACGCTACGGCACGGCGCGGACGCGCATCCGGCAGGACTCTCTTATTCAAACGCTTCGCATCCGCCGCGCTTGCCGCTTCTCTCGTCCTCGCCGTCCTCTCCGCCGCATACCTGTTCCGGCGCGACAGCGGCATCCCCTTCCGGAGCGCTCCTTCAGAAGCCGTTATCCAAGCCGTCTCCGATTCCCTTTCTACGCCAAGTCAGCCGGAAGACGTCGTTCTGACCGCTCTTGGGGACTTCCCCGGCGAAATCAGCCCGGTGTCGAGCATGCCGGACACTCCGGCATCGTCAGACTCTCAGGCCGCGTCGGCGCTTCCCTCCGAACCGGCCTTCCGCGCGCTGGACGCCGACATGGACGCCGTTGACAACCAGATGTCTTCCATGTGGGGCGGCCAAGCCGATGATTTGTTCCTTGAAATCATCTCGCTCACCGAGGAAGAAGCCGAGGAAATCTACGATCTGCTGGACGACAATCAAGGTCAATCCGCCCTGCCGCTGGGCGTTTCATAAGGAGGAAACTATTATGAAAATCCGACTTTCCATCTTCGCCGCGCTCGCGGCGTTCATTTTCACGGCAGCCGCCGCTCTGGCGGTCGAACCGGACCCGCCCCCCCCTCCC
>MWCD01000146.1 GCA_002069885.1 bacterium ADurb.Bin236
AATTGCAACGTAAACCTCGTGGGGTATCTGCGTTGTGAGTTCATGAAAAGCGAGCGCGGAAATCAGACATATAACCCCATGCGGCGCTCTCAGAGACACTGAAACAAGATCGGGATTTGAAAGCGGCGGCATGGAGGCCAGCCGGTAAATGCCCCGGCTGAGGGAGTCAACAACGCCTTCATCCCTCATCGAGTACAGGTCGCGAGGAGATATTCCGGCGCGGATGGCCTCGGTCGTCCTCAGCACGCCGCCCTCTTTTCGGAAGGCCGCAGCTTGTTTTTTATATGTTTTTTGATCCACGGCCATAACACAATCCTTTTATATAAACATATCCATTTATAAATAAATGATAACTATTTTATACGCTAGTTTCAACCGGCGCTTCGAAATTATCTTGCCCCCCCGCTTTCATCTCCCGGCATGGCTCCACCCATCCACACTCGCGCGTGATTGAAGCGCGACATCAGTTCCGCCGCTTCTTTCATGGTTTTGCCATCGTAGAGTCTGACGTCGGATATTCCGCCAGCCGCCTCATATAGTTTCCTCAATAGGTTGATGCCCTTCCAGAACTTGTCCGGCGCCGCTTCTTTCATCTCCATTATGTTTGTTTTTTGCGAGCATGTGTTGTCAGGCCCGACTTCGCCCTCATACATTACGGCGGTAATCAGTCCCGTTGATTTCGTTCGCTTCGAAATGACGCGCCTGACGCGGTTTGTGCCGGGAAGCGAAAAATCAACGATGGCAAACAGGCATTCGCCCGGCTCATTGATTGTTATGAGGGCATTACATTTCTCGATGTCGCGAGCGGACTTGCCGCTCGGCTGCTTTTTCTTTTTCATCTATTCTCCATTTTCTGAAATTATGCGCGCCTGATCGGATGCGCCGCGTTATGCGCCGACAGATCGATCATCGCCTCGTAAGAATCCCCCGTCTCGAAGCAATCCCGGCATACCGGCGCGTCGATTATATTCCCGTCGTGTTCGAGCCTCAAAAAGAAGCCGCCCGCGTCAAATTCCCGCTGACAGAACGAGCAGGTAAACAGGTTGGAATAAGGATTCTTTCCGAACTTAAGACGTATCTTCACAGAGCAACACCCTCCGCAAAATTCTTCCACACGCAGAGATTCGCTCCACATCTTCCCTGAGTCAAGAGCCGACCGCTAACGGCGGTGACGCTGCCCGCGTTGAGAACGGAAAATGGCTTTAACGGCTCCACCCGGCTTAACCTGTTTCGCTTTGACATGGCACTCCCCGCGCGCCTGATATATTTTTTCAAAATCGGCTTGGCAAAATTTGAACCCGGCTCAAAGATGTCACCTGCAATTACAACAAACACGGAGGCGCGAACATGAAAAGAGTCATCGGACGCAGAGCCAGATACAAAGGAAAGGAGCGCCCTTATCTGTCCGAAGTGGTTGTGATCCGGGCGTTCATCGCCCAAGACACGGACGACGTGGACAACCATCTTTATCTGGACAACGACGCGGACATCGAGGCCGCGGGCGGCGTGAAACCCACTGATAGGGTGGAAGTGCAACCCCTCCTGCCGGACGGACGCCTGAGCTTTGTCACTAGCGATCCTCTACTGCGCGACCTTGATTTCGTGGACTGAAACAAAAACCATCATAGAAAGGAGGGCGGCGCGAGCAGTTGAGCAAACGGGTCAACCCCCGGAACATTTGAACCACTCAAACAAAGGAGGCCATGACAATGGCGACAAAGAAAACAAAGGAAATAACGTTCGAGAAAGCAGTCCCCGCGTATCTGAAGAATCTGGCCGACGAGGGCAAGAACGAGCGCACCATCGAAGTTTAC
>MWCD01000147.1 GCA_002069885.1 bacterium ADurb.Bin236
CGGCGGCCTTAAGGTCGTCGATGATGTAGTTGAGCCTGCGCTCCTGTATGCCCAGATTCGCGCGAACGTCGGATAGCTGGTTGATTGCGCTTTGAACCAGATCTATTGCCGAAGCCGCGGTCGTGCCTGAAAGGTGCGCCGCGTTTGTGCCCAAACCTGTCGTGTCCAGATCGGGTATCGATATCGCCAACTGGAAGGTGCTGTTGTTATCGGCCCCAATCTGAAGAACCAGTCCGCCGCCGGCGTATGAGCCGTCGAACAAAACCTTTGTGTTGAAAGTCACCGCGTCGGATTTGCGGTCGATCTCGGAAATCAGGCTCTGGAATTCATTCTCCAGCCTGTTTAGGTCCGAGGTCGTCAGTGTAGCTTCATTGGCGGCGCGGACCGCGAGGTCGCGCATCCGGAGAAGAATATCATGCGTGGCGGCAAGAGAGCCGTCCGCCGTGCGGATCAGGTTGATCCCGTCTTCCGCGTTCTGCACTGCCGTCCTGATTCCGCCTATCTGCGCTTCCATCCCCTTGGCGATGGCAAGCCCGCTCGGATCATCCGCCGCCCAGTTGATTCTCAGGCCGGACGACAGTCTCGCGAGCGATGTCTGCAATCCCAGATTCGTGAGCCTGAGATTGTTCATTCCTATCAATGAACTTATGTTGGTGTTGATTACCGTCATTCTTCAATCCTCCATCCATTTGGAAGTGATGTTGCCGGGTCTCCATACCCGGGCCTTGCCCCCGAGCCGGCCCTATCGGGTTTCCGACTCAGGTTTCGTCAGCCGTTATGACCGCTGCCTTCCTTCCGGCTGTTGATCCGGAAACCGCCCTGTTCCAACGGGCTTTCCAGCGTTTGGTCTTTCCGCCTCTGTTTCCGATTGCCGGTCATTTCGGCAAATCAGTCATTCTTCCTCCTATCGCTCCCCGTCGCGGGAAGCGAAAAACCACCGCGCAGTAATCCCGCACGGCTGACTACTTCAATAGCTGCAGAATGCTCTGCGGCTGGGCGTTGGCCTGAGCGAGGATCGCCGTTCCGCTCTGCTGGAGAATCTGAAGGCGGGTGAACTCGCTTATCTCCACCGCCATATCGGCGTCCATAATCCTGCTCTTCGCTGCCGAAATATTGATGTCGGCGGCCTTAAGATCGTCGATGATGTAGTTGAGCCTGCGCTCCTGTATGCCCAGATTCGAGCGAACGTCGGATATCAAATTGATCGCGTCCTGAACCGCGCTGATAGCCGCGTTCGCGTCCGCTGCCGTCGACAATGTCACTGTGCCCTGATCAATACCGAGATCCGTGTCGGCGAGAGCTGTTATCGTTATCGAGAGCCTGTAGGTCGCCGCGTTGTCCGCTCCGACCTGCAACACGAGACCGCCGTCGAAGGTTCCGTCAAACAATGCTTTCGTGTTGAATGTTACCGCTGTTGATTTGCGGTCGATTTCGTCCGCTAGACTGCTGAACTCGTTGTTCAAACGTTGCAAATCCGACGAGGTCAGAGTCGCTTCGTTGGAAGCGCGGACCGCGAGGTCGCGCATCCTCATCAGGATATCGTGCGTGGCGGCCAGAGAGCCGTCCGCCGTGCGGATCAGGTTGATCCCGTCTTCGGCGTTCTGCACTGCCGTCCTGATTCCGCCTATCTGCGCTTCCATCCCCTTGGCGATGGCAAGCCCGCTCGGATCGTCTGCCGCCCAGTTGATTCTCAAGCCGGACGACAGTCTCGCGAGCGACGTCTGCAATCCCAGATTCGTTAGCCTGAGATTGTTCATTCCTATCAATGAACTTATG
>MWCD01000148.1 GCA_002069885.1 bacterium ADurb.Bin236
TGTTTCTTGTAACACGAAAACTCTTGGCGTATTGGATGTTATTCTCAATCAGGAGCATGGCGGGGAAAAGTTGTCAGGCGTGAACAATATAAGAAGATAGCGCTCCCCGCGTCACTTTAGAAATTACTCGGCTTTTGTTTTTGCGGAACGCTTTGATAAGTTGCTCCGCGCGGGACGAAAGCCTTTTCGGTTAAATAGCAATGTATCGCAAGACGGCAGATTCAATTTACAGAGTCGGCATTAATGACAACGCGCAAGCGTATGGTTTTGCATTTGTAGCAAGAGGGTGCGCGCATGGCATCCATTCATTCAATTTCGGTATTCAAAATGTGCGTTTAATGCCTTATATATCAGCAATTAAAGCTGTTTCGGTTTTAGCCGCTTTGGTTTTAACCGCATCATTATTACTGTATTCAGAAACAGCTTTCTGTAGCGAGGATGATGAGGGAGCGGCTGAACTTGCTGAGTTAAGAAGCAGGTTGCGGGCTATGGAGCGGCAGTTGGAATCTAGGTCAAGCGAGACCAATTCCCCGCTTTCGGCGAGGGTTTTGAGCAGAGCCGGATCGGTTTCGACCGAGGGAACCGGCGCGGCTTTTCCTGTCGTGGTCGAGCCTGCGGCTGCTGAGGTCGGCAAAGCTGCCGGAAAGGACGACAAGAAGGAGCCGGGCAACGTCAGCGTGGGGCTAGGCGGGGGCAAGCTGACGGCGTTCAACATGTCCTCTCAGGGCCTTGATTTCTCAGATTCGGGCGATATTAAATTAAAGTTGATGTTGGATTCCGACTCGGAGGATGTTGAGGAGGTCGAACAGGACGCAGACATGCGAGGTTCCTTTTCAGGTTCGGGGAGCGCTTCGTTCTATGGAACGCAGAATTACGAACGGTTCAAAGACCTTTTCGGCGAAGAAGAAAAGACCAAGGATTATCAGATAGCGGGGCTGGGGTTCTCGTTCGACGTTGCGGGGCTTGAGTTGAGCGCGCTCAATTACAGCAAGCCGCCGAAACTGAAAAAGGTCGTTTTTTTCGGAAGCGACACGCCGGGTCCTTACAAGATAAAATCGACGAACATTCTGCCGGGCACTGAGAAGGTGCGCGTGGGTGGAAGCGAACTGACGCGCGGCGCAGGATACTCGATTCTCTACAGCAAAGGCGAGATTACCTTCGATAGATCGCTTGGCGTAAACGAGCGGGTTGTGGTGGAATATGAGACGCCCGGCGGAAGCGGCGGCGAGCCGGGCAAGTTTACCGGATTCAGGCTTCAGACTATTTCGGAATCGCAGAACGACGAATCCATCAAAGTCATTCCCGGCAACAAAAACAATTCTGAGACGGAAGGTGTTCTAGGAAATCCAAACAATACTAAAAATTCCACAGATACGGATTCGACTGAGGATTTGAATTCCGAAACAGACTCAGGCGCGCGAGCTCCGGGCACATTCGGCCTTTGGAAATTTTCTGTCGACAAGTGGGGCGTGTCATATCTGTCCGACGAGGTGGTGGAGCACAGGATGATTGACGGCGTGGCGCAAAGAAGAGAGCTTGCCCATCAATTGATGGGGATAGACGGAATGGCGTCGTTCGGAAAAAGCACAACTGTGGAATTCGAGGCGGCGCAGAGCGTGGGCGCCAAACAGCGCGAGCTTGGAAGACATGCGCGGACGCTCTTTTCGATCTTGGATTCGAAGGCGTCCGACGGCAATCCTTTGGGGCCGTACTATATCGACGAAAGCGAGTTGCCGGTGATCGAGGGCAGCGAC
>MWCD01000149.1 GCA_002069885.1 bacterium ADurb.Bin236
TGTTTTGTCTCCTAACCTTACAATCAGGAAGACCATGACCTTTTTTGCTATTTACACACTTTTCGGGATTTTATCAAAAGATGTTTTGAATGGATGATAGAGACACGGCAAACACTGTAATGCTCCAAGAAATGATTGTTTGAAGCGACACTATGAAAGGCAGCGGAGATATTTTGAACAATCCGAAAGAATATTACTCGCTTGTTACCAACATAGACATCGGCGATGTCGCCAGAGAGCTTGTCGGGGGCAGGATCACGGACGAGTCGGGCGGCGTCATTTATGTTGACTGCCCGCGCCATGACAGCGTTTCGCGCCGCTCGTTCACCATCGACACTAAAAAACAACTCTGGCGGTGTTACGGCTGTTGCGTGAACGGCGACGTTCTTCAGCTTGTGGAGTTCATACAATCGGGCGCGGTGACGAAAAACGGCTCAGGCACGATGCCGGACACGCACCGCGCCGCGCGGGACTGGCTGGCGAAAAAAGCGGGCATGCCGCCTCTCTCACAATGGAATCTGTCCCCGGAGCAGGTCAAGGAAGTCGAGGCTCGCCGCTCCGAAGAGGAACTAGTGTTCGGCATACTCGAAGACATCGCGGATTTCTATCACGTCAAATTCCTCGCAAGAAAAGACGCGCTGGAAGCATTCGCCGCTCAATACGGCATATCCGCCGACACAATCAAATCGCTCAAGATAGGTTTTTCAGATAACGACGGGCTGCTCGCGCATCTCAAAGAAAAGAAACACACGCCGGCGGACATAGCGAAGACGGGCTGCTTCAATTACGACTTTCAGGAGAATCTGCTGCCCGTATTCAAAAACAGGTATGTGTTCCCGTACTGGAAACAGGGCCGCGTCGTCTATCTCATCGCCCGGCAATCCCCGTGGACGGAAAAGAACGAATACGAGAGGGCGAAGTACAAAAAACTGCAACTGCCGAACGAGCAGCGGCGGCACATCGCCTCGTGCGTGAACAACCGCTATTTCTTCAACGAGGACGCGCTGTTGGCGAAATCGGACTTCGTCGTCATCACGGAAGGCGTCACGGACTGCGTCTCCCTCATGGAGCGCGGTTTCACGGCGTTCTCGCCCGTGACGAACAAGTTTTCCGACAGCGACCTCGACAAGCTGTTTAATCTGACGCGCAAGTTCGAGCGCATATACATCTGTCAGGACAACGAGCCGAGCGAGGCCGGATTCAAGGGCGCGATGAAGACGGCGCACTATCTGGAGTCGCGCGGGCTGAAGGTTTACGTGTCGAGCCTTCCACTGGAAGAGAAACACAAAGAGGCGCGCGCGCGGATGGCCGCGCTGCCCCCCGACGCGCCGAAGAAGACCATCGATGAACTCCGGCCCGCCTGCAAGATCGACGTCAATGAATACTTTCTCGCCCACACAGCGGACGACTTCCGCGCGCTGCTGCGGAAAGCGATGACGCCGATCCAGTACGCCATCAATGCGATTCCGCCCGACGCGCCGGAGAGCGAGCGCAACAGCGCGCTGGAGCCGATTCTGCGAAGGATGGCGCGTCGCACCACGCTTGAACAGGACACGCATCTTGAAGCGATTAGGGAGCATTTCACAACAAAGATATCGAAGACGGCGCTGCGGACGACGATGCGCCAGTTGAAAGAGAAGGGCGCGCCCGGCGGCGAATACGACGAGCCGGACGAGCCGACGCTCAGGGAGCTTGCTGAAGATGTAATAAACCACGCCGGGCCGTTCTGCTACGCGTCGAACACCGGGTGG
>MWCD01000150.1 GCA_002069885.1 bacterium ADurb.Bin236
CGTGAACGTGTCGGTTCGAGCAATGCTTGCCATGAGCGACGAACAGAAGAACATTCTCCTGACCTCCATGGAGATGTTCAACGACACGTGCAACAGCATCTCCGAGCGTTACCCGGACGTTACGTCGAAAGAAGTTCTGCACAAGCTGTGCTACAAGAAGACGCGGAGTTTGTCGCCAGACGTACCCGCGCAATTCGTATGTCAGGCGCAACGACGCGTCGCGGCGGCCAACAAAACGCGCAAATCGCAACTCAAGTCGAAGAAGGTGCGGCGCCGGAAAAAGGCTTCGCTGCACAAGCCGGCGTCGTTCAGGAAGCACGCCGCGATACAGTACGACGGCTGCACGCTCGACGTTTCCGGCATGTTCACGGCGCCGACCTTCGAACCTTCGTCCCGGTACGGGACGGAGAAGCTTCACGAAATCTCGCTCGCCACGCATAGAATCAGAAAGAGAGAGAAGGTCGGCGTACTGCTCGACGACAACGCCGTCCGTTCTCTCGCGCGCGGCAAGTTGTGCTCGAGCGCGCTTCTGGAGTACCGCGAGCGGAGCGGCGAGTTCTACATGATTTTCTCCGTCGACATCGTCGAACCCGAACCGGACAAGAACGGCGGCGTGCTCGGCATCGACCTCGGAGTCGTGAACATCGCCGTTCTCTCCGATGGAACGACGTATACGTCGGAACGCCTTGAGACGATGCGTAGGAAAAGGTTGAGGGTGCGGCGCGAGCTTCAGGCGCGAAGCACTCCGAGCTCAAGAAAACGCCTTAAAAAGATAGGGTCCCGCGAGGCGCGGTTCCGCCGGGACGAAAATCACTGTATCTCCAAGCAAATCGTACAGCACGCGAAAGACACGGGATGCGCCATCGCCCTCGAAGACCTCTCGGGCATCAACGCATCGACCACGGTTGCTAAAAGCTATCGCGCGCGACGATTCGGCTGGAGTTTCGCCCAGCTCGGCCAGTTTATAGAATACAAAGCAAGACTGGCCGGAGTTGGAGTGATTTACGTCAACCCGGCGTACACCTCGCAGACGTGTCCGCGATGCGGACACACGTCCAAGAAGAACCGCCCGACGCGGGACGAATTCAAGTGTTGCAAGTGCGGATGCCATGGCGAGGCGGACCATATCGCGGCCATGAACATCAGCGCTTGCGGCATGCTCCTTATCCGGGAGCCTGAGAAGGCGACCGAGAGGGGCCATTACTGGGTACCTGTCAATGTACCCGCAGTGCAACGCCGCCGTCTCGATAAGAAGACGGTCCCATCGCGAGAGGGTACGGAGATTGTCCGCTCCGTGCCTGGCAGTTGCAATCACAAGCCCGCGACTTCAGTCGTGGGTAATTGACATTACTCTCCGGAAACGGATATGTCAACAGAAAAGCAAACAGAGAAAAGCATGATGCTAAACAACATTACAGTTTTCAGCCCGTCATGTACATGACCTGTTCGGAGAAAAATATCCGCCCGTCGAGCTTTTCCTGTTTGCATACTCCCTTTTCAGACATCCTTTTAAGGAGTCACATCATCGAAAGGAGTGTGTTTCAATGTTCTTTTGCAAAAGGAAGAAAATCTCGGGTCTTCTCCCGTCGGTTTCGGCGATTCCGGAAACCCCGGGGAAAAAAACGGTAAAGCGCAGAAAAAAAAGCATCGTGCTCCCGGTCGTTCTTTT
>MWCD01000151.1 GCA_002069885.1 bacterium ADurb.Bin236
AAGAAACGGCGATCATTGATTCTCGCGCCGGATCACACCGTCTGCGCAGAGGCGGTGGGCATGGCCGAAGGAATGGAAAAACCAGACGGCCGCGCGCTCGTTCATCTTGTAGGCAAAAACGAAAACTCGTGCGCGGATATCGCCGCCATGGTCGGCCCGTGTTCGTCATGCAAATTCGGAGTGAAAGCGACGCTGAAGAAAGCCCCCGAATTCGTGGAGGAGCTTTTGTCGTCGCTCAATGGAATCTACAGCTTGACCCGTATGAAAGAGATGCTCGCGGAACTTGACAAGGAGCCGGGAGCGCCCCGGATGTGCCTGCGGACTCTATCAATGCTGATAGCGCCACGAGCCGACATAGTAGCAGCTCCGTTCGTGTTTCTCATCGACCATAATCTGTCGGTCATTTTGGGCGAACTGCCGGATCATATCTTTATAGACGAAGGGGACACGTTCGCGGATCAACTGGCGGATTATTACCGCAGGTCGATCACCGTCGCGCTGCCACGCGTGACGAATTCCGGCTGCATTCACACCTGCCGCAAGCCGCGATGTAATCATTGCAAATTGTCCTACAGTTCGGTTTATGTGGGCGGCGACATGGAGCCTCGCGCTCGAGCGTCTGATTCAGCGGCGTTCGGCGATCCGGCTGATTTCATTGACGCGCTCGAAGACGCGCTGAACGCCGTGCGGCGGGAAATAGGCAGGGGCGTCGTCCGACGCGACATTTTCGATCTCGACGCCGTCGAGAGAAACATCGGAAACCTGCGCGCCGTTCTCAAGCCGAAGTCGCATTATCTTCGCTCCGGAGAGACCGACATAACGGTGGCGGAGCATCTAGCGCGTGAAAATGCGGCGCTCGTAGCATCCCCCGGCGCGACTCATGAAGTCGTCGACACGGGACCTGTGTTCGGCGCAGAGGGGGAGATAACGAAATTTCCGTTTGTGAAATTTGAGAAGGTTCTGAAAGAGTCGGGTGAAATTCAGCGCGACGAGGAGCCGCTGGATCGCGATTCGCTTTCAGCTTTCAGGTTTGCGGTGTCCAGCATTTACACGGACAGGGAAACCTACTCCTATTACAAAGACGGCGATCCGGCGTATCGCAACTGCGTCAACATTTTTCTAAAATTCGCCGAATTCTGCGAAAACGCGCCCGGCGGCGCTCTGCTTCGCCATGCGCCCCGATGCGCAGTGACGGAATCCGCGTGCAAGATCGTCCTGAGCTATATTGACGACTTCTATTTTGACCTTCTGATGTTTCGCCTCATGCTATGCCGCACGGCCTTCATGTCGGGCACATTCATGAATCTTCGCATGGCCGCCGCCGCGCTTCTGCTGAAAGAATCACGAATCCGTTATTACACCGCTCCTGTGAAAATGCATGACAAGTGCGCGCTCGTGCTGCACAACAGCGCGCTGGGAGCCGCCTACATGGCCGGGGATGTGCGGGGCAATTCCGTTAAACCGAAAGTCCTGAACTACGACTCGTTTTTTAACTTCTTCAGTTACTGTATCGACCTGCTCGGCGACGGCGTTCACCTTTACTACTTCGGGAAAAACAAGAACACGGCGCGCGCCCTGTACCATGCATACAAACAGAACGGGGGCAGGCTGCCTTTCAAGGCGAAT
>MWCD01000152.1 GCA_002069885.1 bacterium ADurb.Bin236
AACCCAAGGAGATCGTTGAAATAAGGCCGGCGGGCTTCGTCAAACATTTTCCCGGTTTTCTAGAGCTTTCGCTCAGTTATGCGGACCTGAAAACAATGGTACGAAACCCCGTAGCCAATCGGGAGTGGCACATACTGCTCAAGTCCGTGGCAGGCGTCTATCTGATTCTCGACAGGAAGACGGGTAAGCAATATGTAGGCTCAGCGTACGGCGCGGACGGCATTCTCGGCAGATGGAGATCATACGCCGAAACAGGTCACGGCGGGAACAAACAGTTGATCAAGAAAGTCAATTCAAGCGACGACTATCCCGGCAGCTTCACGTTCAGCGTGCTTCACACATTGCCGAAAAGCAGCACGAAAGACGAGGCGCTTGATTGGGAGCGTCTGTTCAAGAACAAACTCGGAACGCGAGCCTTCGGATTGAACACAAACTGAATTAATCGCAAACGAACGCTGCGGTCACACCACGCGCGCGGTCGTTAAAATAAGCTGGTCGCAAGAATATTTGACCGGTGTAGATATAAACTGTCCGTCCAAATGTTGTGCTTCAATATCTAATAAGTTAACACGCGCTTCAGCTTGATGATTGTCGTGCTATTCGCATCGTTTGTTGACTTCTCCTGAAATCCGAACTCCCGGCGCGGGAAAAACGGCTTTTCCCGCAAAGCCCGGTTTGACCTGTTTCGCTTTGAAATATGCGCCCTCGCGCGGCTGATATCTTTTTTCAAAATTGGCTTGGCAATATTTGAACCCGGCTCAAAGATGTCACCTGCATTGCAACGAACACGGAGGCGTGAACATGAAAAGAATCATCGGACGCAGAGCCAAGTACAAAGGAAAGGAGGGTCGCGAGCAGTTGAGCAAACGGGTCAACGCCCGGAACATTTGAACCACTCAAAAAAAGGAGGCCATCCATCATGGCGAACAAAGCAAAAGAAATCACGTTTGAAAAAGCAGTCCCCGCGTATCTGAAAAATCTGACGGACGAGGGCAAGAACGAGCGCACGGTCGAGGTCTACGGCCGCTGCCTTGAAAACGCCGTCGAATACTTCGGCGCGGACAAGCCGCTCGGAAAACTCACTCCGGCCACCATCGGCGCGTTCTTCAAATCCGACGCGTTTCTCAAGAAGCCGAACGGCAACTTAAAAAGCGAAATTACCCTGACTCAGAACCGCCGCGTACTCAGAATGATGCTCGTCTGGGCGCACGAGAAGGGCTATCTCGCCGACATCCCGCTTCCGAAAGCGGAAATGAAGAAAGGACGCGCTCCGAATGGAAACGACCCCAGCGACACAGAACCAGCTCCTGACGCTCCGCAAGGCGATTGAACTCTTCGAGACAAAGCTTCTCGCCGACGCTCGCTCGCCGCACACCGTCGCTTCCTATCTGCGCGACCTCGGGCAATTGGAGCAGTTCTTTGCGGACCGCTTCCAATGCCCAGAGGCGGCGCGCGTGACGGCGGACATGCTCAACGAGTTCTTCGCGTCTCCGCTGGTCGCCCACATGTCGGACGGCGCACCGAAAGCTCAAGGTTCCGTCAACAAGGTAAAAACCTCGGTGAAGTCATTCTTCA
>MWCD01000153.1 GCA_002069885.1 bacterium ADurb.Bin236
CCCACCCGCCACGAAACCCGCCCCCTCCATAGACCGCATCGACTGGAAATGGTCTTCCTCTCATCTATTCAATAAACCCGCCGAAGTCAAATTGTCCATCGGCAATATCCTCTGGGCCGCCGGCGTCTTCCTCGCCCTCGCCTCCACCCAACTGCCCTTCGGCGTCGTCCCGGAACAAAGAACCATGCTCGGCTTGAAACCGCAATGGCCCGTCCCGTTCCCCGCAGAGCTTCTCATCCCGCTCATCGTCATCGCCGCGATGATTCCTCTATCAGTTTTGAACTTCGTTTTCCCCGGCGGCATTCAAGGAAAATTCTTCAGACGCGGATTCGTCATCTTCTGGCTGCTGTTCATATTCCTCTTTCTCAAAGGGCTGTACACCGGTTCGTCGGGAACAATCTTCGCGGTAATCGCCGTCTTGGCCGTTTCGTTCGCGGGCAAACGGATGCGGGCGCGGCTAGACCTTTACGAGCCTTACTCCGCCGCCGCGCTACTGATGTGCTCCGTCACATTCCTGATATCATTGTCATTGCGCAACGAGCTTCTCTCAAAGGCCGGCGCGGGGATGTTCTCAGGCGGCGGGTTTCCCGCCCTCGTTCTCGCCCTTGCCGCCATAATCGCGGGCAGCGTCATCAAGACCGCCGAACTTCAGGAATCGGGGACGGGCCGCGCCCGCTGACGCTCCGGTTTGCCTCCGCCCGGTTTTCTATTATGATATGATTGTCAACTCAAGGAGGACGCAATGTCAGAATACAAAATGGGATACATCGATATATACAAATCCGGAGCCGGCGAGTTCATGGGCGGCGCCCTCATCACAGACAGACTCGGCATCCCCATCGAGTTCAGGCACACCGAACCCGTCTCTCCCACCAAAGTTCAGCAGATACTCTACGGCCGCGCGCTCGAAAAATTCGTCAAAACCGAAACGCTCGCCAAATGCCTCCTCGGCGACCTCAAAAACAAACCCGACCTGCTGGTGGTCGCCGACGCGGACTACTACCCGCTCACCCGCATGTTCAACTTCCCCTTCGTCCAGCTCGGCAAAGCCGCCCGCGAGCCAATGGAAAAACACGGCGACTACGCCGAAGTCAGCGAAAGCGAGATACACCTTCAAGCCCTTTCACACCGCGAGCCGTTGCGCGTGCGCGTCGACCGCAAAAACGCGCCCACCTTGCCAGCCATCAAATCCATCCTGACCGACGTGACCCGCACCATGGACGTGCTCGAACCTCTGTCCCGCGTTCAGGAAGCCCTGAAAGCTCTCGTCGCGGAAAAAATCTGACATGGCAAAAGATATAGACACTTTCGAGGTGGCCCTCTCTCCCGGCGTCGAATCGTCCGAGGCCGACATCGCCATTCCAGCCCCCGCTGTCTCCGAACCCGAAGCCGCCGCGCTCGCCGTCCCCGCCTCAGTGGAATATCCGCTCGGCCCCTCCCGCGCCGCCACCGCC
>MWCD01000154.1 GCA_002069885.1 bacterium ADurb.Bin236
CGTTCTCGCCGCGGCGTCGATAGTTTACGGAATCTACGGCCTGACGGCCTCGCACACAACAGCCGAGCCTGTCTCCGTCGCTCTCATTCAAGCGAACTTCGAGGAGCAGGAGGAAAAAGAGGACCAAAGTATTTTTACTGATATGTACTCGACGCATTTCGACATGACCGACGAAGCCGTCCGCGAGAAAGAGCCGGATATAGTGGTTTGGAGCGAGAGCATCACATTCTTGTCATGGCTCGCCGGTGAAAGGAATATTGAAAGCGTGAAAAATGCGCTCTCCTCGCTTGGAATAACGCTCGTCGCGGGGGTTTACGACTGGAAGGACGAGAGCGAGAATTACAACTCGGTAATCGCAATCGATCCTAAAAAAGGATTGATAGGAAAATATGACAAGATTCAGATAGTGCCGTTCGGAGAGATGTTTCCCTACCGGAAGACAATAGAGAAGATAAGCCCGGCGGCCGGCGCATGGATAACAGATCAGGCCCTCTCATACGACACCACGCCGGGAAAAAACTATACCGTCTTTGATTCCCCTAGCGGCAAATTCGGCGCGATGGTGTGCTTCGAGTCGGTGTTTCCGGGGCTTACGAGAAAACTTGCAAACGAGGGAGCCGAGTTTCTGTTCGTTCTGACGAACGACGCTTGGTTTCTAGGCACGGCGGCGATACACCAGCACGCTTCGATGTCCGCGCTCCGGGCTATCGAAACGAGAAGATACGTGGCGCAGGCGTCCAACACGGGAGTATCGGCAATTTACGACCCTTCGGGACGCCTCTCGGCGACCGTTCGACCCCTTACAAAGAGCATCCTTTACGGCGAGATGCGCTCGAACCGGGAAAAGACTTTCTATATGATGTGCGGCGATTTGTTCGCATGGCTCTGCGCCGCCTTCTCGGCCACGGCTCTGGCGCTTGCTTTCCCTCGAAAAAAGAGAAGTTGACACTTTTTATATCAATACTTATTATCTGATTGAGAAACGAATGAGAGGCTTGGGACATGGACTGCAAAGAAGCCGAGTTGCTGTTGCATGAGTATCTTGATTGCGACATGTGCGAGGACGGCAGGCTGAAGATACAGGCTCATCTGAACTCGTGTCCCATGTGCAACGGCAAATTCAGTTTCGAACAGGGTCTTCGCGAAATGGTGAAGAAGTGTTGCAAAGCAGAGTTGCCCTCCGACCTTTGCTCTCGAATATCAAAAATGCTGGATTGTGAAAAGAACTCCGACCTGCGCGCCTGATTTATACTTATTATCACAGTCTTCAAACTTCTGATATAAATGAACAAATCATTATTTATCTTAATTTTTCGTCTGTTCAATTAAACCCGGGTTCGCCGATAGAGCAGGCGACCCGGTGCGATTTTCATAGCGGCGAACTGCTTTTCACGCACAAATTAAGTTTGTGAGCGCCACCCGTCATTTTGCCGTAGGGGCGGG
>MWCD01000155.1 GCA_002069885.1 bacterium ADurb.Bin236
CACCCTCTTTTCAGGGACGCCTTATGCGAACCGCCAGTTCTTATCGCGGACGGGAACACAATTTGTGTTTTTTCAGGAAAATAAACCCAGTAGCCCTTGCCAGTTTCGACCGTCGCCGATGCTCCGTCGAGACAGTTCGCGTATCCGCCGCCGTTCACCCTAGCGACCGACAACCCCGGCATATAATCGCATAGGTTGCGGCCTTCCATCGCCATCGGCAACGACACCAGCCTCCAACCCTGCTCGAACGTCCATGTCGTCGCAGCCCGCGCCGTAGGGCACACAAATGCCATAGCTATAGCCGTTGCCACAGCAATTGCAACGCGATGCCCTAATCGCATATAGCCGCTCCGTTCACATATATTGTAACATAGCTATTATTTTATTAAATTACTTATTAGAAAAAAAGATGAACCACAGCCCTTGCCTAAGCGCGCTTAATTCCTAATCAATCCGGTTTGCGGCTTCCGTTGGCATTCCTCTTTTTTCAGATTATTATTTAATGTCCGAACGGACGGTTGTAAGATTTATGTCGCGGCCGCGCAGCAATTCCACACCGCTCCGGAGGAAGCCATGCCGAATAGGACTCCGCTATACGACGAACACGTAAAACTAAATGGAACGATAGTCGATTTCGCCGGATGGGAATTGCCCGTCCAGTACACCAGACTCATTGAGGAACACGAGGCGACGCGGGAGCGCGCGGGCCTGTTCGACATCTGCCACATGGGAGAGTTCGACGTCTCCGGCCCCGGCGCTTTCGACTTCCTTCAGAGCGCCCTTTCCCGCGACCTTTCCCCTCTCAAACCCGGCCGCTGCATGTACTCCACCATGCTCAACGAGCGCGGCGGCTGCGTGGACGACCTTTTCGTCTACATGAAAGACCCTGAAAACTTCATGCTAGTGTTGAACGCGGCGAACATAAAGAAGGATTTTGACTGGCTGAAGTCTGCCGCGCAAGGGCGCGCCGTCTCTCTAGCCGACCGCAGCGCGGACACCGCAAAACTCGACCTGCAAGGCCCGCAATCGGCCGCGATAATGCGCGCGCTCTGCTCCGCCGAACTTCCCTCCCGATTCGGGTTCATTTCCTCTGATGTGGCGGGGGTAAAAACGCTGGTCTCCCGGACGGGATACACAGGCGAAGACGGGTTCGAGCTGTACTGCGAATCCGGGAGCGCTGTCGCCCTGTGGCGCGCGGTTATCGAAGCGGGAACGCCCCTCGGGCTGCTCCCGTGCGGACTTGGCGCGCGGGACACGCTCCGGCTCGAAGCCGCCTACTCCCTCTACGGGCACGAGCTTTCCGACGACATATCCCCCGTAGAGGCGGGGTTGAGGTTCGCCGTCTCGGCGTCAAAGGACTACACCGGCTCGGATGTCATTAAAAAGCAACTTGCGGACGGCGCGCCGAGGCAGTCCG
>MWCD01000156.1 GCA_002069885.1 bacterium ADurb.Bin236
AGGCGCTGGCGCAGGGCTGCTTCCTGCGCGCGCCTCAGTTCTCGCCGCGTCTCCCGGTTCGCTTCGCTCATTTCTCTGATTTCCCGCGCGGCTCCCTCTAGTGCCGTTTCCGCGCTCCGGCGGCGCTCTCGCTCGGCTTCTAGTTGTCTGGTGATTTCTTTGGTTGCGCGTCTGGCGTCGTCTCGGTCATTGCAAGCATCGGCGTATTTTTCGCGGGCTTCGTCGCGCTCAGCGTAAAGCCTGTTGATTGTTGCAAGGGCGGTTGTTTTTGTAGCCTCGATATTGGTGCGGATTTCGGCGGCGGCGGCTGCCGTGTTTGATAGCGCTTGACGGTTGTTCTCCGCCTCTCTCCGGGCGGCGTCTCTCTCCCGCTCCAGTTCGGCGGCGGTTGCCTTCGCGTTGTTGATTTCGTTGGTCAAGTTCTCAATAACTTTTTTCAGTTCTGCTGTTTTCATTTCTTCGCTCTTTTCTGCCGCTCCCGCGGCTGGTTTTTTCCCGGGCGGTTCCGGCGCGCCTCGGTCGCCGTCTGGCTCAGTCGTTTTATAGTCCGTGGTTGCAAAGTAAATCACTCAAACAAAGGATTTTCCCGCTCCGCGCGTCCGCCTCGAATTGCTCCCGCTGCGCTGCTAGCTTCGCCTGCCGGTTGGGGTCGTCGCGTTTGATTTCTTCATAGCGTATGGGGTCGGCGTATGTTCCGGCGTTCTCAGTCGGGGCCGGGGGCGGTGTCGGCTCAAGCGCTTTAAACGTCGCGCCCATCAAGGCCGCGGCTGCTTTGGCCGTCGCTGCTTCCGGGCTTCTCTCCGGGGCGGCGTTCCTGTCGTTTGTGTTCTGCTCTGTCATGGTTCTGTTTCCTCTCTTTCTTTTTATCGGCTTCCCGTCGCCGGGGCCGTTTCTGACGTTCTCAATAGTTCAATCTGGCACGTTCTCACGATTTCCGCCGCGCTCAGTTCCGTTATTATGCTTAGTTGCCGGGGCGGTATGGTCGCGCTCCTGCCGCTCATGTACTCAAGGGGCAGGGTGGCTGTGGTGGTGTCCGGGCGTCTGGTGGTGGCTCTGCTCATGGTCGCCGCCTTCCTGACAATATGAAGTCTTTCTCTGCGCGCTCAAAAGCGGCCGCTTCTTTCAATGTGGCTATTATCCAGCATCGTTTACAGCGTATTTTCTCCGCGGGGTATTTTTCAACGTCGTCAATATCTGTGGGGATTCCCTCTGTTATTTCGCCTTCGCATTCTCTGCAATATATCTTTCTGCTCATGGTCGGGGGTTCCTCTCTCTATGCGCTCACGCGCTCATGGCATGGCGGTACTCGCGGATATAGTCAAGCGTTCTATTTAGTAGGTGGGCGGCGCGCTCGGTCAGTGCGTCAAGCGAGTGG
>MWCD01000157.1 GCA_002069885.1 bacterium ADurb.Bin236
GCCTGAGGTCACGAAGTGAGAACCGTAACAAGGGCCGACACCGCCGGGATAAACGGTCGTATTGTCGGCGTTATATAGCGTGGCCCACGGAGTGTACAACCCGTCATAACTCGAATCAAGTCGTATCCTGAACGTGTCGCCAAAACTTATTTGGTCGCCGGGCGAGGTCACGTTCTCTAACATCAACGCGTCCACGCTATACGTTAAGTTGAACGTCTCCATTGTCATTGTTTCATTGCCGTCGATGTCGGACGCCGTGAATGTCGCTTCATATTCTCCCGGCGCGAAACCATCAAGAGAGGCAGTCAGCGTTTTCGTTTGCGCGTCGTACTCGCTCTCTACGGGCCTTCCGTCCACTATTGCTTCTATGGATTCGATATCCAGCGGCGCGTCAGTTTCTTCGACAAGCGCCTCCATAGTCCCCTTCAAAGCTGGCGCGGCGGGTAATTCGCTTGGGAGAGCGCTTCTTTGCTCGTACGAGTCCGCAATCGCGTCGGCGACTTCAGGGAACTTCCACGGCATCCCGCCCTCCTGCTTTCTTGCTTTCAGAAGAGCGAGCATCGTTTCGATGTTTACGCTGGAAGAAGAAGCAATGGCGGAGAACGGCGAAGATGGAGAAGCAAGACTTTGCATCATCGCCAACGCTTCGACAGGCTCCTGCTGTTCGTCGGAAAGAACGGTCTCATCTTCGGAATATTGGACTGGCGCAACGGCGACACCTCTTGCTCCGTCAACCCAGCCGGGAAGTTTTTTAATTGTGATCTTCGGGCCTCTGCCCGCCACCACAAATGAACCTGCCCACTCAATCGAGTTGCCCGCAAGGTCGAACGCTGTCATTGTGACTATCCGTCTGCCTGAAGGCATAGCTCCCGGCGACGCTTCGTACGCGCCGGAGGTCGCGACGTATTGCGAGATCAGTTCTTCGCCGTCTAGGAACAGCCGCACAGACGCGGAATCGAGGCCGACCCCGCCGGGGTTGTCTTCAACTCTAACGGCTATGCGGTCGGGAGATATCTCGAACAATGCGCCGTCGTCGGGGGCTACGCTGATGACGGATGGGGACGTCGTGTCCGCCGTTATTTCAACTTCTTGCGTTATTGTTTCATCCGCGAGAGTCGCGGACGCGATGATTGTGTTCGCGCCCTCTTCTAGGTTTAAGACCGCGCTGAACGCGCCATCTTCTCCAACCGCAGCCGACATTCCGTTCACGCTAACTGTCGCTCCGATTGTCGCCTCGCCATTTACCGTAAGCGCGAGTGAATTCGTGATATGTCCATTTACAGGCGCGACTATTTTCAACGTCAATTGCGCCGGCTCTTCCGGCTCTGGAACGACTTCGGTTTGAGCGCACGAGGCGTCGCATGTTCCGG
>MWCD01000158.1 GCA_002069885.1 bacterium ADurb.Bin236
GTCTGCCTCCATACGAGCCGCCACGATAGATAGCAATACCGCGACAAGGGCAAGCGCGGGGAGGATTTTAGCGCGTCTCACAATCCGCCTCCCGCTCGGCGAGGACGATAAACTCGCACTCGCGGGCGATTTTGCTCCACGGTACGCCCCATTTATGAGTCGCCTCCGTGACCGCGTCATAGCGAGTAACGCCGTTGACGGTTATCTCGCCGTGTTCCTTGTGCTTTACGAGATAGAGTTTCAGCGTCCCGCTCGTCTGCGGGTGATACCCTCTCGCGTTCTCCGTTGCTCTTTTCATTTCGAGCCCTCCTCGTTTTGCTCCTCAAAGTAAAATTTGACTCTATGCGGGTTCGGGATAATGAGCCCGAAGCGGACGGCGTTTCGGTATGTAACCGAGTCCCGCTCTAAGACCTTGAGGAAACTCTCGACTTGTCTCCGATAGCTCTCCACCGTCGACGAGCTTTTCCTATGATTGCACGAGCGGCAAGCGGGGAGCATATTCTCGAGCTCGTCTTTTCCGCCTTGATGAAGCGGCTCGACGTGGTCGACCGTCATTTCCTTATAAGAGAGCTCACACCCGCAATAAGCGCACCGCCCGCCGCATTTCCTAAATACTGACTCCCGCTCGCGGCGGTTGAGTTGTCGTCTTTTGTTCAAAGTCCCGCTCCTCTCTAAGCTGTAAAGGAAAGTTGCGGTCGTCTATGTAATAGTCCGCGTTGACCTTGCGGCAATTATTGTTATACCGAGCGATATTCTCCGGGAGATTATCGTTGACCGCGTCGAACGTGAGCCCGAGAGCCTCGCACCATGCGACCGCCGCCTCGAGATCGTCCCCGCTCCGGCAAGTCCATAAAATGAGCTTGTCGCCCTGCGCCCGGAGCCGCTTCACGAAATGGATAACCGCCGTCCGGGGTTCTCCTATCTCCGGGAAACGGTCGCGGCATAGCGTACCGTCAAAGTCTATCGCGTATATCACAAATACCTAACCTCCCATAAAAAGCGTTTTCTTCTGGCCGGTTGGATTTATCCAAAGACATTCAATCCGCTTTGCGCCCCGCTCCGCCTGTGTTTGCTCCGTTATTTTTTCCCAATCACGGAGGAGGTCGTTATATAGCTCGTTCTCATACCCGGATAAAAGGACGACTCCCTCGTGTTTCGTTAAGGCTGAAAGTAATTTTTCGTGGTCGCTGTCTGTCATTTCGTGAGTGTATGCGTCGCCGTGAGTGTTTCGCGTAGTCTTGATATAGGGCGGGTCTGCATAGATTAAAACCTCCGGCCCGTTATGAGCTTCTATCACTTCCACGGCGGGGCGATTTTCAATTTGAGCCTCTAAAAGACGGGCGGAGGCGGCTTTTACACACTCC
>MWCD01000159.1 GCA_002069885.1 bacterium ADurb.Bin236
GACGCGGCAACTCCCGAGGGTTGCTCGGCTGTTGACGGAGCCGGGACCGCTCCCGCTCTGGGTACGCTACAGGACGCGGCGAGAACTTGAAGCGATCGAGCGCATGGAGGAGCCGCCGCGCCCGGTCAGGCGCTCCGTCCTCTTCGGGCTGTTCGCGGGGGTGGAGTGACATGGCGATAAGCGCGCCTGCATACCTGATGCTCGAACGCGAGACGGTGCTTGCGATGGTAGACAAGGGCGCGTCCGTGATGGATATCGCGTACCACTTTTCAACGTACCCCGCCGTGGTCGAGCGGCTTTTGAAGCAGTGGAAGCAGAAGCCGAAGGACTACGCGAAACCGGCGACGAAGCAGCAGCAAAGCAACGGCGGCGTGAGGACCGGAAAGATTCACTCCTTGCGGGCGAACGTTCGCGGCCTCGTCGCGCTGAGAGACGCCGGATGGACGCAGAAGGACATCGCGAAGAGATACGTGACGGACCCCAGCACCATAACAACGGTCCTGCGGGAGTACGACCAGAAGAAAGCGCTCGCCGAGGCCGGAACTCTCGTACCAGGCAAGAAGTACGGCAGTCTGATATTTGAAAAGATCGTCCACGGCAAGGCGCGGCTTTATATTTTCCGCCACAAGTGCGGATGGCGGGAGACGTTTACGGAAGCCCAATGGAAGGAGAGGACGGCATGAACATGAGCATAAGCTTCAAATCGGACAAGCGAACACTCGACAGAGACATTGTAAACATGTGCAGGCTTCGGTACTCATTCGTTCTCGAACTGATGCGGGTGGAAATTGAATCTTTGAAAGAGAGGGTAAGCAGAATATGAGAGAAAAAGACGAACTGCACATACCCGGAGCCGCTACGCTCAAAACGTGGCTGATAAACACAGCTTCTGCTCCCATTCGGTCAACGGCAAACACGGAGATCCTGGAGAGTTTGATTCGTCAGTGCTACACAGAAATAAGATCGTATCGTCTTGCCGGTCATGGTTGGAGTAAGTTGGCTATTAAAATTCGCAAGGAGTGTAAGGTTCCGTGTTCGGACGACGCTGTAAAGCGCATTTTCTCTTATATCGACCGCGAGTGGGCGAAAAAGACCGGAGAACCAGCGCTTCCGGAGGTTAAGGTTCGCTCAGCGCTGGCAAAGAAAAAGAAGGAGGCCGCGTGATGTTCGCGCTTGGATTCTTTTCATGCCTGGCGATCGTGCTGGCTTGGGGGCTGGTGAAGTGAAGGACGCGCTGCTCTACGCCGTTATTTTCCTCGCCGGCTTCGTTTTTTGCATGGGAACAATCCTTTGGTGGGAGGACAAAAGATGAAGACAATCTACGTAGCGCACCCGC
>MWCD01000160.1 GCA_002069885.1 bacterium ADurb.Bin236
TCCGCCGCCGCCCTCGACGCCGAGCTTTCCGTCCGAGCCTCGTTTCAGCGGCATTACCGCTTCCGGTCCGGCTTCGCCCATCAATCCAATGCCGCGAGCCAACGGGAATATAGTGGGCTTGGTGACAATGCCGCCCTTGGCGAACGGGATAACATGCCCACCCTGGAAGGCCGCGCCGTCGGCGAATGGGAGTATTTTGCCGATGATTTTTTGCAGGAAGCTCCCGGCAATAGCTTTGAGAACATTCCTCAGAGCGTCTCCGAGGTCCTGAGCGTTGACAATGGCTTGTGCAAGTCCTTGTGAGAGGTCGTTCGCCCAGAGCTTTGCACTGATGCCGAACTCGTCAGAGGTTTTCTTTGTGTTCTTTTGCGCGTTGTTCACCTGCGCCACGACAGCGGGAAGCGCGGAGTATTTGTCGAGTAATTCCTGTACCGCAGCATTCCATTCCTTCTGAGAAAGAACGCCTTTTTCCAACTGCTCGTTGAGCGTGGTCATTTGTGTTGAGGCTATCTGTGAGGCGACCGACTGCATGGACGCGAACGTGGTTTTCATTTCCTCCGTCCAGTTCGCCCAATTTGAGAGGTCAAGAAATCCACCGGAATCCGCAGCGAGCTTTGCTTTCATGCTGTCGAAGCTTTTTGAGAGCATGTCGAAGTAGTTCTCGTCCGTCATAAGCCCCTGCTGATTCGCCCACGACATTTCAGTCCAGAACTTTTGAACTCCAGCGCGAGCAGCTTCCAATGCTTCGGCCTGTTGACGTTCTTTCTCCGCAAGCCGCTCCATCGCGGCAATGGCATCGTCAGCCGCCTTCTTCGATTCTTCCGAACGAATATCCCGTTGCAGGTCAACGATCTTTTTCCAGTCCTCGGAGAGTGGTTTCAGCTTCGCCGCCCACTGGTCAAGCACGGGAAGGAAACTCTTGCCGTCCGCATAGAGATACTGCATTTTGTCGCGGATGGACTCCACGAGACGTTCGGCGGCGGAGGGACCGGAGGCGGTAGATTTGCCGCCCCCTTTCCCGTCATCGTCGGGGACGACGGGAGCAACCATAGCCCCGCTTGCTTTTGCTGTAGGGCGATCCATCTCTTTCAAATGGAGGATTTGACCTTCCAAAAGCGCGAGCTGGTCTTTCATCGCCGTCATTCGCGAAGGGTCGATAACCCATTGACTTGTCTCCAAGTCCTTAATCGCCCTTCTAAGGTTTTCCGCTTCGGCGGTCATTTCCTTGATTCCGTAGGTCGCGCTGTCTACCTGGTCTTTGAGATACACGAGAGCACCCACCCCGGCTG
>MWCD01000161.1 GCA_002069885.1 bacterium ADurb.Bin236
CGAGACCAAATACAACCGCCGACGCCGCCAACGAGCCCTCGGCCGCCTCACCCCGGTCGAGTTTGAGATGATCTACCCGGCCACACAAGCGGCCTAATCACTGCACACCCCGAGCGTCAACCAGACCGGGGGCAGACCCCTCCGGCGGCGGGGCGGCGATTGTGGATAGCCATGTCCAACGCGTTGACCACAGTTCCGCAAACGCTTCCATTGCCGCTATAAGAACTGGGAACGATAAAAATTGTGCCGGCCGAAGCTCCTGACTGACTGTTGGCAACTATCCTAGCTTCAGCGGTTATGTAGCCGTCTTTGCTGATTGTGTAAAAATGCTCGCCCGATCCGGGTTGAGCGGAAAAGTATCCCTCTTGATCGGAATACGCTGATTCACCATTGATATAAATTTGCCCGTCTGCAACGGGTTCGCTGGTCACTGCGTCATATATTCTGCCGCTTACGAAGCCGGGTCCGCTGGGATGCGTGTCCAGTCCGGCTTCCGCGACTATGCCTGCCAAAAATTGCTGAAACTCTCCGCTCCAACTCGGCGGATCATACGGATCGCCTCCGACAAATTCTTCCATCATGAGAAAATACATCATCATCATTAACTCTTCGGGGGGAACTTCTGCGAACATTTCATCGATAGATGAAGCTATAGCTGCTTTCACTTCGTTTGTGATCACGCTCGTATTCGACAAGGCCGCGCTTTGGCTCTTTGCGTAATACATCAGGGCGAGGGTTTTAATGTGAGATTCGAAATTCAAAGTCACATCAGAGGTAACTCCGTCTCTGATAGAATCCACCAGCCCGCCTATATGCAACGTTAATGCCGGACCTTCGACATCGCCTTCAGCCGCAGCGCGTCCTGCGTGGTTGCTGTTTTCCGTCACATGCGCCGCCACAACATAGTTGGAGCCGACCGGTATCTGCGTGATGAAGAACGTCCCGGTGACTTTTTTCGTCGTTTCGTTGTACGTCAGGGTGGACGTCGTGCTAGCCACCGTCGTCGGCGCTCCGTCCTCGTCGTAGCTCGTCACGTTGATCAGAGCGTCAAATGTGTAGTCGTAGGATTCCTCGCCCTCTCCCTCAGAAAGAGCTTCTCTGGGCAGTTCGATCCTGAGTTTAAGGTTGCTCGAAGACTGCGCGGCGCTTCCGCCCCCGCCGCCCCCGCAGCCTGTCGCCAACGCAGCCATCATTGCTAGGGCCGCTATCGGCGCGATTATTCTTCCGATT
>MWCD01000162.1 GCA_002069885.1 bacterium ADurb.Bin236
GAATGCGGCGGTCAACCGCGACGCCTTGAAGCCGCGCGCCGCCATGAACAGCGCGGCTGCCCCTGCTGCGCCGAAGAACGCTGACATAGCGTTCAGTTTGAACGCGGCGTCCCCGAACGGCAAAAGCTGGAACAGCGTCCCCAACTGCGCGTACAGAGGAAACCCCGGCGGATGCGCCGCCCCTGCGCCCGCCGCCGCAAGCGCGAACGCTCCGGAATTGCCGAACGTCACTGTCGGCGCCATCGTCGCCAGATAAAGCGCGAAACAGGACACAAACAGGAGCGCCGCGAACGCGGCGTCCTTCTTCGCGCCATTTATTCTAAGCATCCCTCAGGAGACCGGTCCTTTCTTGAACAGGGAAGACGCCAGAGTTATCATTCCCGATCCCTTCTGGCGCGACCTGCGAAGCGAGGCGGACGCGAGGCTCAGCAGCCCGCCCGCTTCCCGCGCGTCGTACGGATAGCACGATATGCCGAAACTATAGCTGAACTGGAACCGGTTGTCCGGTCCGAAACTTGTTTTCTCAAGATTCTTTCGCATCCTCATTATGGGCACGAGCGAGTTCTTCGCGTCCGCCTCGGTTAGCAGCATCATGAACTGCGTGTCGCTGTACCTGCACAGCAGGTCGGTGTTTCTGAACGCATCCTTGAGCTTGGCGGCAAGGCGGGCGAGCGCCTTGCGGGTCTCCTGCTCCCCGTACACCTTTGAAAAATCAGGCATGTCCTCTATCTCCATCAACGCAAGCGAGAACACCTGATTCTTCCGTTGCGCCCGCGCGACTTCTTCCTCCAGCCTCGCCCGGAAATACCTGAAATTCTTCAGCCCCGTCACAGTGTCCGTTATGGTGTGCGACTGGAGCTTCTCTTCTAGTTCCCTGATCTTCTTCTCAAGCTCCGAGGCCGCCTTCTCCTGATCGAGGTACATCATTCTATACTTTTCTTCCTGAGACACCCGGAACCTCTGCACCGACACCGCCCACACCGCCATCACAATCGCCGCCCACATGAAAGCTTGATACAGCGTCCCCTGCCGATTGAAACTCGCAAACGCGACGATGCCCGCCGCGAGGGCCACAGACACCGCAAGCGACTGGTCGGCAGAGAACCTGTACACGGCCGACACCGCCAGCAGCGGGATGAAATACACCGCCCACGAGTTCATGCCACCGAGGAACCA
>MWCD01000163.1 GCA_002069885.1 bacterium ADurb.Bin236
CTATTCAATAATTTCTGTGACAACGCCGGCGCCGACGGTGCGTCCGCCTTCGCGGATGGCAAAGCGCAGTCCTTTTTCCATGGCGATGGGCACAATCAACTCGCCCTGAAGCGCAACGTTGTCACCCGGCATTACCATCTCAACGCCTTCCGGCAAAATCATCTGACCCGTAACATCCGTCGTGCGGAAGTAAAACTGCGGACGATACCCTTTGAAAAAGGGCGTGTGGCGCCCGCCTTCTTCCTTTGATAAAACGTATATCTGTGATTTGAATTTTCGATGCGGTTTGATGGAGCCCGGAGCCGCTATAACCTGTCCGCGCTCTACTTGCTCTTTATCAATTCCGCGCAGCAGCAAGCCGACATTGTCGCCAGCAAAAGCCTCATCAAGAAGTTTGCGGAACATTTCAATATCCGTGCAGACCGTCTTTTTCGTGTCGCGCATTCCGACAATCTCAACCTCGCTCATGCGGTTCAGTTTCCCGCGCTCCACGCGACCGGTGGCAACCGTTCCGCGCCCGGAGATGGAGAAAACGTCTTCGACCGGCATCAAAAACGGTTGGTCAACAGCGCGCTCGGGGATCGGAATATATTTGTCCAGCGCCTCAAGAAGACGCTCAATGGAGCCGGAGGCGATTTCCGATTTTTCGCCCTGCATCGCCTTTAACGCGCTTCCGCGGATGACTGGAACGTCATCGCCGGGGAATTCGTATTTCTTCAACAGATCGCGAACCTCAATCTCTACCAAGTCCAAAAGCTCGGCGTCGTCCACAAGATCAACTTTATTTAAGAATACGACCAGATAGGGGACGTTGACTTGGCGCGCCAATAAAACGTGCTCGCGCGTCTGGGGCATGGGGCCGTCAACCGCGCTTACGACCAATATCGCGCCATCCATCTGAGCCGCGCCCGTTATCATGTTCTTTATGTAATCGGCATGACCCGGGCAATCTACATGCGCATAGTGACGCTCCTTCGTCTCATATTCAACGTGGGATGTCGCTATCGTCAATATCTTTGTCTCGTCACGGCGTCCCTGTGAGATGCTCGCTTTCGCTACCTGATCGTAGGATACATATTCACCTAAGCCTTTCTCCGCGCTCACCTTTGTGATCGCTGACGTCAGGCACGTCTTGCCGTGGTCTATGTGACCGATTGTCCC
>MWCD01000164.1 GCA_002069885.1 bacterium ADurb.Bin236
GTTGAGCCGCGCCGCCTGCCAGTGGACGCCGCCTTCTCGCCAGTCTCCCTTGTGCGGAGCCATCGCGTACGTGAAACGGTGGCGACCCATGTCCTGCGTCGCCTGATCGCAGTACGAAAAACATCCGGGCGTGCGGACCAGCGTCAGCCTTATCACATTGTCAGCCGGTTTATCCGAAGCGTATTTGCTGTCTTCGAGGACCGCCATTCCATAGTCGCCGGATGCGTCCGTGAGATCGAACCATTCGTGGTGGGGGACTTCGTATTTTTTCTCGTTGTTGTTCGAGCGGTCTACGACTCCGAGTTTCAGGTTATAGCTCGCGGAGTCGCGCGCCGCCGTGATCGGGAACGCCGCTTTCAGGGTGGTTTCCTTTTCGCGCCAATCGAGAGTTGTGTCGAATTCGAGCCTGTCGCCGGGGCTTCCGGCTGCGAGGCTTATCACTTGTTTGAAAGTTGAGAAACCGTGATGTCTTGTGACTTCGAGCGCGACGCGCGCCGGGCCTGCCTCTATAATCTTTATTTCCGCAGGGCCTTTCACAGCGTCCTTCGGCGGTTTCGACCAGTCGCTCCAGTCGATATTCCACGCCGGCCATTCCCTCGGCGTGTCCTCCATCATTTCAAGCCTTGCCGGAGCGGACAGGACTTCGCGCCCGTTCGCTTTGTCAAACAGGCTTGCAATGTCGCCATTGGCGTCCAGCGTGGCTTTGAACCGCTTGTTTTCAAGTGTGTTGTTCGTGACTGACAATCCCGTTTGAATCGCCGATGGAGCTTCCGCCGCGCGAACATCGAAAACAGCGTATCCGACGGACGGAACTTTCGCGAGGAACATCACTTCGATTTCGGCGCCCGACCTGCCGACTATCTGGGATGGAACCTCCGCGCCGTCCGGGCCGAACACCCTTGCGGCTGCGGGAGCCGATGCTCCGAAGCCTACCTTGGCTCTGACCAAGTCTTCACGCTCCGCGCTCAACGGGTTGAACACAATTACCGGCTCTCCCTGAACGTCGGTGTCCAGCATCATAGCTGCAGGGCCTGCCGCCGCCGTCAGTATGGACGCGGAAGTGTTCAGCCCTATGACCGCGTCGTTCCATGAATACTCGTAAGCTTCAGGAATGGCGGTTCCGGGAAG
>MWCD01000165.1 GCA_002069885.1 bacterium ADurb.Bin236
GGAAGAGCAAGTGAAGCAACTGGAAGAGCGTTCGAATTCCCTTGGGATTGCCCTTCGAGACGCGCTTTCGATGGGGAACGAGGCTGTTGCGTCTGGAATTCGGCGGGAATTGCAGCTTGTGACGGAAGACCTTGAGGGGCTTCGGGCCGCCGCGAAACTGGCGGCATACGACGCCGCTGCGGTTCTCCGTCAATCGGGGAGCGTGATAGCTGGCAAGGGAGTATTGCCTACACCGATGAAAACGCCGGAGCCTGATTCCGTATCACGAGGCGACTCCTCCGGTCCCTCCGCTGCCGAACGCCTCGTATCCTCCATCCGCGACCAGATGAAATACCTCTACGCGGACGGCAAGAGTTTCCTTCCCGTGCTTGACCAGTGGGCGGCGAAGCTGAAGCCGCTCTCCGAGGACTGGAAGAAAATCGTCGACCTGCAACGGGACATCCGTTCCGACGAATCGAAGAAGGCCGCCGACGATGCTATTGCCGCGATGGAGCGCCTTGCGGAGAAGGAGCGCCAACAGGCGGAAGCCTTGGAAGCGGCGAGGGCCGGCGTTCAGAAGTTCTGGTCTGAAATGTCGTGGGCGAATCAGCAGGGCTTAATGACGGATGAAAACTACTTCGACATGCTCTCCCGGAGCTTCGACAGTCTGAAAGCGAAACTCGCTGCGGATTCCGGCGGGTTCCTCGACCTCTCAAATTGGGCGAACTGGACGGAGGAAATGAAAACCACGTTCGCCTCCATGCAGTCTGTAGCCTCCCAAATAGCCTCAACACAAATGACCACGCTCAACGAGCAGTTGGAAAAAGGCGTTCTTTCTCAGAAGGAATGGAATGCTGCGGTACAGGAATTACTCGACAAATACTCCGCGCTTCCCGCTGTCGTGGCGCAGGTGAACAACGCGCAAAAGAACACAAAGAAAACCTCTGACGAGTTCGGCATCAGTGCAAAGCTCTGGGCGAACGAACTCTCACAAGGACTTGCGCAGGCGATAGTCAACGCTCAGGACTTGGGAGACGCGCTTCGAAATATCGCGAAGTCGATAGCCGGAAGTGTGCTGCAAAAGCTCATCGGCAAGCTCTTCGGCTTCGCCGACGGAGCCGCCTTTCAAGGCGGGCGCGTC
>MWCD01000166.1 GCA_002069885.1 bacterium ADurb.Bin236
GCGGACTTGCCGCTCGGCTGCTTTTTCTTTTTCATCTATTCTCCATTTTCTGAAATTATGCGCGCCTGATCGGATGCGCCGTGTTGTGCGCCGTCAGATCGATCATCGCCTCGTAAGACCCCCCCGTATCAAAGCAGTCCCGGCATACCGGCGCGTCGATTATATTACCGTCGTGTTCGAGCCTCAAAAAGAAGCCGCCCGCATCAAATTCCCGCCGACAGAACGAGCAGGTGAACAGGTTGGAATAAGGATTCTTTCCAAACTTAATACGTATCTTCACAGAGCAACACCCTCCGCATATTTCTTTCACATGCAGAGATTCGCTCCACATCTTCCCTGAGTCAAGAGCCGACCGCTAACGGCGATGACGCTGCCTGCGTGGAGAGTGGAAAATGGCTTTAACGGCTCAGCTCGACTTAACCTGTTTCGCTTTGAAAAATACGTTCCCGCGCGCCTGATATCTTTTTTCAAAATCGGCTTGGCAAAATTTGAACCCGGCTCAAAGATGTCACCTGCATTGCAACGAACACGGAGGCGCGAACATGAAAAGAATCATCGGACGCAGAGCCAGATACAAAGGAAAGGAACACCCTTATCTGTCCGAAGTTGTTGTGATCCGGGCGTTCATCGCCCAAGACACGGATGATGTGGACAACCATCTTTATCTGGACAACGACGCAGACATAGAGGCCGCGGGCGGCGTGAAGCCCACCGACCGGGTGGAAGTGCAACCTATTCTGCCGGACGGACGCCGAAGCTGGGTCACTAGCGATCCGCTACTGCGCGACCTCGAGTTCGTGGACTGAAGCATAAACCATCATAGAAAGGAGGGCGGCGAGCAGTTGAGCAAACGGGTCAATCCCCGGAACATTTGAACCACTCAAAAAAGGAGGCCATGAACATGGCAACGAAAAAAGCGAAAGAAATCACGTTTGAAAAGGCGGCGCCCGCATTCCTGCAATTTCTGAAAGACGAGGGCAAGAACGAGCGCACCATCGAAGTTTACGGCCGTTGCCTTCAGACGGCTGTCGATTACTTCGGCTCGGACAAGCCGCTCGGAAAACTCACTCCGGCCACCATCGGCGCGTTCTTCAAATCCGACGCGTTCATAAAGAAGC
>MWCD01000167.1 GCA_002069885.1 bacterium ADurb.Bin236
CGAAACGATTTTCACTTCCCCCTCCTCCCCCGGCTGGCCCATTCGTAGAGCGCGCCAAGGAAAAAAATTATCGCCCCCACGACGAGGGCGGATGTTAAGTCACTCATCGTCCGTCTTGTCCGCCGTATCCATAGCCATTGCGGCGAAGCAGCATTTGTCGCACAACCATTTCCCACAATATTTGCTAACGACCTCAGACGGAAAAATCCCTAGGCATTCGTCACACCGGAGCACCTCCCGGCAGTCATCGTCCGGCGGCGTTCCCCGGAGCCGCCCGCTCTCGAAGAACGGCCCGATGTCGTTGATGTTGATGGTTCGCATGGTCTTCTCCTCACAAGGGAAAAATTTTACTTTTCAACCATAGATTGTTCGCATGGTTTCCTCCTTATTCCGTCAACGCTCCACCGCCGCCATTGCCGCCGCCGCCGACGTCACCGTCGGTCAGCATCGGCTTCGCTTCCAAACGCTTTGACGCGGCGATTTTGTAGCAGTCCAAAAACCGTTTTTTGACGAAATCATTATTCGGCTCGGTCCCCCCGAACCCGCCCCATCCGCCGAATGCCAGCCGGATAGCCTCACAAAGCACCGGATCGTCGGTCACCGGACGTCCGGCAACGAGGGCGGCATTAGCCCAGTTCCACGCGGCCAACGCGGCCTCATCAACCTGTGCGTCTCGGAGTCCCAACGCGGACTCGCGTATCTCAGCAATGGAGGGGAACGTCGAATACCGACGGGTGGACACAATCGCGTCAACCGCCTGTTTGATTTCTGATAGTGACAGGTCCGACAAATACTCGAAATAGAGATCAAGCTTCTGTTCTGATACCGACTCCTTGTCGAACAGCGTTTGGAGGATCAGCATTAACGTCAAAAACGCCCGATGGTCATGCTTGCGGTTCATGGTTTCTCCTCGGTGTTGATTTGATTTCGTTGAGCGAAAGCCCGGAATCCGGAGTAGATGTCCCGGCCCGGCGGCTGCCTGGCTGGCGGGTTTGATTTCATCCCGCCGCCGCGCTCCTGAGACCTAGCCAACCAGTTGACGATAAACCGGCGATAGTTTTTC
>MWCD01000168.1 GCA_002069885.1 bacterium ADurb.Bin236
TATTTTTAATATAGCCAGTTCATAATCAACGAGTTATGCTTATATTTCGACATAAAAAAGCCCCGTCCGGGGCGATATGCCTGAACGGGGCGCAAGAGCCGCGATTATTCGGCGGACTTGGACTTTTCGTTGATCTTGTTTTTGGCTTCGTAAAAGGCCTTGATGGCCTCGGGATTGTCCTTCAAGCCGAGGATGATGTCTTTCTCATACCCGGTGGTCTGCGTCCCGATTTTGATTTTGACGCTGCCGTCGGTCTTGTTCTTCAGCGGATTGCCGCTGCTTCCCTGCTGGGCGTCGATATCGTTCGAGCCGTTCATTTCGGCCTCGGTGTTTTCGCGGGCGACAAAATTCCAGATTTTGCCGTAGCGCAGAACCAGCCCGAAGTTGCCGGAATCCGGACGGAAGGTGGTTTCCAGGCCTACTCCGTCCGAATAGGTCGAAGCGTTGTGGGAGCATCCGGCGAGCAGGGCAAGCGCGCCGATTGCGACGATGATTTTAAGCATTTTCCATTTCCTTTTTTTGGCGGCAGACGGCGCATTCGCACGGACTCGTCCATGCCGACCAGCCGAAGAGTTGACAGAGGTTTCCGAAGCGCCGCGCCTGGTTCATGACGATGTAGCGCAGCGGATTCCACCAGCCGTATCCGGCTTTGGCGACTCTGTATCCGTTGACCTTGAAGCGGTTGTTTGATTCGGCGAACTTCTCCTTCGAGCCGTCGCTTTCGTGCCACTCTATGTCGTGGATGAAGGCGACGACCGCGAGGCTCGGATGAAGCGAACTGATGACGTCGCGAAGCCACTCCGGGAACGAGTCCGGTCCGATGCCGTTGTAGATGGCGCAGAGTTCCGCCATCGTGTATTTGCCGATGATTTCGCGGTTCTCCAGCTGAAACTCTTCGGCGCGGCGCTTCAGCTCCTTTATTTCCTTGAGACGGTTCATATGATCTCCCATGTTTATCCTGCGGAGGTAGCGAGCTCAATCGCCGGATCGATATAGACGTATCCGGACGCGGAATAGAGCTGATAGTGAATTTTTACGTCCAATGCG
>MWCD01000169.1 GCA_002069885.1 bacterium ADurb.Bin236
CCGCCGCCGCCTTCTCCTCCGCCCGATTCACCGTCCTTTTTCTTCTTCTTCTTTTCTTCAGGGTTTTCAACGCCGCCGCTTTCTGCGCCGCCGTTCTTTCTCCAGCCGCGCCGCCAGCCGCGCCGACAGCCGCGACCTTTGGAGATTGACCCGCTGGCGTAAATTTGTCGCCATTCCATGTGCCCGCGAGACTCTTAAACTCCCCCTGCGCATACTGCGACTGATCGGAGAACGTCGGATGATTTGGTTTCTTGAACTTGTCCGTCCAATGCCCATCCGCTCCCGGCTTCTCACCGGCCTTGAACGCGCCGCGAAGGTCGTAGTCCATGCCCGAATCTTTGGGGGCATATTTCTGTTTCCACACCTTAAACTCGGCCTCTTCGCTCGGAGCAAGTTTCGTGTCGAACTCTCCATTCGCGTTCAATGCCTCGACCTTTGCTATCGCGGTCGGCGTTACTGCCGGACCGTCCTGGTTCACCTGCGATAACTCCCACTGCTTCTTTTTCTGCCTGAAAATGTCAAGCGCCTTTGCGTTATCTCCGTTGGCTTCACGCAACGCCTGTCCCTTTAACCCTCCAAGCTCATTTATCTGCTGTTCGGTATAACCGACCTGTGCGCCGGAAGGTGCGGGAATGTTCTCGCCATACGCAGAATAGACGGCTGCATTCTCGTCATTGTCAAGTTGCATGAGCCGGTCTTTCAGTTTCTGATACTCCTTATCGCCAAGCAACACTTCCGCGTCATCCTTCTTCAGCTTCTTCAGAATATCGGAACGTTCTCTTTCAATCCGGCCAAGTCTGATATTCAAAAGCCTTTCTCCGGCCTTGGAGAGTTCAACCGCGCCGGTCTGCGCCTGTTGCTGGACACCGGAGCCGCGCGAACCGCGCCAGCCGCCTGAACTGCGCCCACCCTCGAACGGCTCTCCTCCGTAAATCAGCGACCGCCGAAACTCTTTCGCCGCCTTCAACTGGCCTTCGAGGCGCGCCTTCTCTTCGGGAGCC